>CAZCZE010000048.1:0-16221 GCA_964503125.1 uncultured Gammaproteobacteria bacterium | reverse complement strand
ACGATGTCCTCGGCCTGCGCGGCTTCCTCGACGAATCGCCCCGTCATGAGAATGTAGCGGCCGTCCTCGAAGAACAGGCCCTCGACGAACGCGAGATCGTCCGACTGCGTCGCGAGCCGCATCGCTTCGAGGTAGGGCTCGATCGCGTTGAAGCGCTCCATGTGCAGGTGCACGTAGGGGCCCGCGGCGTGCAGCTTGATCTTCGCGCGCAGGATGTAGCCGAGCGTGCCGTACGAGTTCGGCAAGGCGCGGAAAAGGTCCGCATGCGCGTTGCTCGCGGTGCAGGTCACGATGCGTCCGTCTGGCAGCAGCACGTCGGCCTCGATCAGCCCGTCGTGCACGAACCCGTGACGGACGCAGGGCGACTCTAGTCCGATGCCTACCGTCGCCCCGCCGACGGGGATGTGCTTCAGCTCCGGCGCTACCAGCGGCAGGAAGCCGCGCGCGAGCGCGTAACGTACCGCCGTCTCGTAGGTCGTGAGCCCTTCGATGTCGAGCGTGCGCTGCTCCGCATCGAGCCGGATGACCTCGTTGAAATGGCCGAGCGAAAGCTTGCGGACCGGCGCGCCGCGCGGCTGATAGCGGAACAGGTTCGAGATCGTCGACTTCTGAAGCCGCAGCGGCCCCGGGCCGCTTTGCCAAGTGCTCGTGAGGCGGGCCAGCTTCTCCGCGTAGCTCTCAGGGGTGGTCGCGGTAGACATGCGCGCGCGTCCACGGAACGTTCTTCGCGCCGTGGCGCGAGTACAGCACCTGGAACAGTTGCAGCGTACCGTTCAAGAACGCTGCGATCGACCCCGTGAGATAGAGCCGCCAGGCGCGCACGAACGTCTCGTCGAACATGGCGCGCACGGCGTCGACGTTCTCCTCGTAGCGCTGTAGCCAGCACTCGAGCGTCTTGGCGTAGTGCAGGCGGATGTTCTCGACGTCGAGCACCGAGAGCCCGTTCGGCTCGAACAGGTCCATCATCTCGCGCAAGGTCGGAGGGTAGGCGCCCGGGAAGATGCGCTTGTCGATCCAGGCGTTCATGAGCGCCGGCGTGTCGCGGCCGATGCTGTGCACGAGGCCGCGGCCCGTCGGCGTCAGCGCTCGACTCATGAGCGCGCCGAGGTCCTGGTAGTTGCCCTTGCCGACGTGCTCGAGCATGCCGATCGACACGAACGCGTCGTAGGTGCCCGTGAGATTGCGATAGTCGTCCTCGACGAACTCGACCTGATTGTCGAGCCCGAGCCGCTTCGCCCACGCGCGCGAATAGGCGATCTGCTCCTTCGAGATGTTGAAGCTGCGCACGCGCGCGCCGTAGTTCTTCGCCATGAACAGCGCGAAGCCGCCCCAGCCGCCGCCGGCTTCGACGACGCGCTCGCCGGCTTTGAGCTCGAGCTTGCGGCAGACGTGGTGCATCTTTGCCTGCTGGGCCTGCTCGATGGTCATGGCCGTATCGGCGAAGTAGGCGCAGGTGTACTGCAACGCTTCGCGATCGAGCCAGAGCTCGTAGAACTGGTTGCCGATGTCGTAGTGGTGATGGATGTTGCGCTTCGAGTCGGAGAGATCGGGCGCGAGCTTGCGGCCGCGCGCCACGAGCTGGCCGATGGCCGTGTGCTTGGCCGTATAGCGATAGGCCTCGCGCAGCACGGTCAACAGCTCGCCGCGCACCTCGAGACGCCCCGCGCTGTAGAGGTCGCCGAAGTGCAAGTTGGGGTTGACGATGACCTGCCGGAGGGCCTTGCGGTCGAGAATGCGCAGGCGCGCGGTGCCGTCGCGCGGCGTGACGTCGGGCTCGTCCCAGAGTGCGACCGTGACGGGCGAGTCGCCGAGCCGGTTCGCGATCTGCTTCACGAGCCAACGGTCGAGCGCGCTCGGTTCGCGGCGCGCGGCCTCCGCGTCGTCGAATCCGTAGCCCGATTCCGGAACGCCCAACGGCTCCAAACGGCTTCTGTCCATGGTGAGATCTCCGCCTGCAACTCCGTCTACTGCGAGCCGGGGCCCTTATTCGCCGCTCGGTCTAAAGCCGAGTTCAACCGCCGCTTAAGCGGCGTGCCGCCAGCCTCGTCGTGACCGATCTTAAGGCCGTAAGCCTTGGGCTCGGTCGGTTCTTGGAGCGTAGGTTACTATAGCTGGCAGTAATTCGGCATGCCGGCCGCGGAACCCGCGGGCCGGCCGGCGGCGACCATGACTCACGGCGTAGCGCAGTGGCAGAACCAAGGAGCGGTCAAGGATCGCTTGGGCCGGCCATTGCGCGACCTTCGCATCTCGGTCATCGACCGCTGCAACTATCGCTGTCCCTACTGCATGCCCGCCGAGCTCTACGGCGAGAACCACCAGTTCCTGCCGCGCGCCCATTGGCTCACGCCCGGCGAGATCAAACGCGTCGCCGGGGTCTTCCTGCACCTCGGCGTCAAGAAGCTGCGCCTCACGGGCGGGGAGCCGCTGCTGCGGCGCGACATCGTCGAGATCGTGGCGGGCCTCGCCGAGCTCAACGGCGTCGAGGACATCGCCGTCACGACCAACGGCTCGCGGTTGGCCGAGCACGCCGCCGCGCTCAAGGCGGCGGGACTCAAGCGCATCACGGTGAGCCTCGACAGCCTCGACGAGCAGGTGTTTCGCGAGATGAACGGCGGCCGCGGCGAGCTCGCCGTCGTGCTCGAGGGCATCGAGGCCGCGCGCCAGGCCGGGTTGCCGATCAAGATCAACACCGTCGTGGAGCGCGGCAAGAACGATCACACGCTGCTCGACCTCGTCGAGCGCTTTCGCGGTACGGGCATCATCGTGCGGTTCATCGAGTACATGGACGTCGGCACGGTCAACGGCTGGCGCCCGCAGCAGGTCGTGCCGTCGAAGGAGCTGCTCGCGCGCTTGCGCGAGCGCTGGGCGTTGTCGCCCATGGGCAGCAACTACCGCGGCGAGGTCGCGAAACGCTACACGTTCGACGACGGGCAGGGCGAGATCGGCTTCATCTCGTCGGTCAGCGAGCCGTTCTGCGGCGATTGCCACCGCGCGCGGCTCTCGGCCGACGGCACGGTGTACACGTGCCTGTTCGCATCTAACGGCACCGATCTGCGCACGGCGTTGCGCGCGGGCGCGAGCGATTCCGACCTCGTCGGGCTGCTGCAAAACGTCTGGCGCAACCGCGATGACCGCTACAGCGAGCTCCGCGGCCGGCTGCTCGAGCACAAGCCCGAAGGCGCCGAGAAAACGGAGCGCGTCGAGATGTATCGGATGGGCGGCTGATGTTGTCGCACGTCGACAAAGCCAATCGACCTACGATGGTCGACGTCGGGGACAAAGCCGTGACGGTGCGCACGGCCACGGCGCGCGCCGTCGTCGTGTTCCCGGCCGATGTCGTCGTGCGCTCGGGCGAAGCGCTGCGTACGAAAAAGGGTCCCGTGTTCGACACGGCGATCGTCGCCGGTGTCATGGCCGCGAAGCGCACGCACGAGCTCATCCCGTTTTGCCATCCGATCGCGCTCGAGGACTGCAAGATCGCCATCGAGTGGGGCGAGGGCAACGA
Organism: uncultured Gammaproteobacteria bacterium; assembly: GCA_964503125.1. Taxonomy (GTDB): domain Bacteria; phylum Pseudomonadota; class Gammaproteobacteria; order Steroidobacterales; family Rariloculaceae; genus FEN-1219. Next base: position 12,716 of record CAZCZE010000048.1, on the reverse strand, counting down.
GGTCGTCATCGAGTGCTCGGTGCGCGCCACGCACAAGACCGGCGTCGAAATGGAAGCGCTCACGGGCGCGGCGACCGCGGCGCTCACGGTCTACGACATGTGCAAGGCGTTGACGCACGGCATCGAGATTCGTGAGGTCACGCTGCTCGCGAAAGCCGGCGGCAAACGCGACTACCGGCGACCGGGCGAGCGAACGGCATGACGATCGAGGTCACGGCGCGCTACTTCGCGGCGTTCCGCGAGCGCGCCGGGCGCGACACGGAGCGCGTCCGCACGCAGGCGCGCACGGCCGCCGATCTCTACGGCGAGCTCGCAAAACGGCACGGCTTCGCCGACTCCGTGACGCGCTGCAAAGTCGCGATCAACGACGAGCTCGCCGACTGGAACGTGGCGCTCACGGCCGGCGACGAAGTGCTGTTCTTCCCCCCCGTCGCCGGCGGTTAGCCGCCATGTCGTTCAAGATCACCTCGGCCGTCATCGACCCGGTCGCGCGCAAACGCGAGCTTACGCAGAACGCAGCGGGCGCTTGCGTGACATTCGAAGGCTGGGTCCGCGATGACAACAACGGCGAGGCGGTGCAGGCGCTCGAGTACGAAGCGCATCAGGCAATAGCCGAGAAAGAGGGCGCGCGCATCGTCGCGGAGGCCATGACGCGCTTTGCGGTGATGGCGGTGCACTGCGAGCATCGCGTCGGCAAGCTCGCCATAGGCGACTGCGCCGTGTGGGTGGGCGTGAGCGCACCGCACCGCGGGGCCGCGTTCGACGCCTGCCGCTACGTCATCGACGAAACGAAAGCGCGTGTGCCGATCTGGAAGAAAGAGCACTACGCGAGCGGCGCCACGGGCTGGGTCAACTGCGCGACGAAAGTAGAGTAGGCGTTCAGGGTCGCCGCGTCGGCGGCCGTGTCGATGTCGAGCTCGGCTTCAGGCATGGGCACGGTCGTGACTCCGGCGGAGCGCAGTAGCGCGCGGGCGCCGGCGTCGCCGCGCAGCCCGCGAATCGCGCGCCAGTAGCGCCGCGGCAGGACGGCGGGCACGCCGGGATGGCCGCCATACAACGCGGCCGCGGCGGCGCCGGGGCGCCGACGCCAGGCCTTAAGCAGCCTCCGCAGCGCGCGTTCGTCGACATCGGGCTGGTCGACGAGCGTGACGAGGATCGCTGCCGTTCGCGCCCGCACTCGGTTCAACCCGGCGTTGAGCGAGGTCGCCTGGCCGTCGGCCCAGCGCGCGTTGTAGACGACGAGTGCCGCCGGGGCCGCGCGGCGAACGACCGGACGCAGGCGCTGCGCATACGCGCCGAGCACCACGATCAAGGAGCTATGCGGCAGGGCGCCACGCGCCGCGCTGAGTGCGTGCGCGAGCAAAGGTCGCACGCGCCACCGCAAGAGCTGCTTCGGGAATCCGAGCCGGTGCGAGCCGCCGGCCGCGAGCACGAGACAGGCAATCCGTTGTGGATCAATGGGTGCCGACGCCGCCATGCGTCCACTATACTCAAGGCGTGACCCAAATCCGGATAGGTTTGGCCCGCAGCGACGAGGCGCCGACGATTGCCGCGATGTCGCGCCAGCTCATCGAACATGGGCTCGCCTGGTCGTGGGACGACGAGCGTATCGAGCGGTCGCTGCGCAACCGCGACTGCGTCGTGCTCGCGGCGCGCGACCGGCGGCGGCTCGCGGGTTTCGCGATCATGGAGTTCTACGCGGTGCACGCGCATCTGAATCTGCTCGCCGTGCGCCCCGGTTGTCAGCGGCAGGGTATAGGCCGGCAGCTGCTCGACTGGCTCGAGGCCTCGGCGCGGACTGCGGGGATCTTCACGGTCAACCTCGAGCTGCGTGCGGCGAACGACGGCGCACGGATCTTCTACGAGAAGCTCGGCTACCGCGTCGCGGGAAACAAAGCCCGCTACTACGACGGCCGCGAGGACGCGCTGCGCATGACGCACGATCTCATGGTGACCTCGACGACGCAGGCCGAGCGGCGATGACGGACGCCCGCGAATTCAAGCCGCTGCGCGTGGCCGTGCTCACGGTCTCGGACACGCGCACCGAAGCCACGGACAAGTCGGGAGCCCTGCTCGTCGAGAGGCTGCGCGGCGCCGGCCACACGCTCGCGGCCAAGGCCATCGTCCGCGACGACATCTACGCGATCCGCGCGATCGTCTCGGGTTGGATCGCGGACCCCCAGGTCGAAGTCGTCATCACGACGGGCGGCACGGGCCTCACGGGGCGCGACGGCACGCCCGAGGCGATCGCCGTGCTGCTCGACAAGGAAATCGACGGTTTCGGCGAGCTGTTTCGCACCATCTCGTACGAGGAGATCGGCGCGTCGAGCTTCCAATCGCGTTGCCTCGCGGGCGTCGCGAACGCGACCTACGTCTTCTGCTTGCCGGGTTCGTCGGGCGCTTGCGCGACGGGTTGGGACAAGCTCATCGCCCCGCAGCTCGATTTGCGCACGCGGCCCTGCAACCTCGCGGAGCTCATGCCGCGCCTCAAGGAATAGCGCGGGACTCATGAGCGAGCGCAGCGACGCGGTCACGACCGTGGACGCGTTCGCGGCGCAACCCGTTGCCTCCACTTGGGTGCGACCGGCTTATCTCGCGATCGCGTTGTTCTTCGCAGGTCTAGTCACCTGGGGCTTTTGGCGCAGCTATTTCGGTCCGCTGCTCGCCGGCACCGTCGACCGGCCGTGGGTCGTCCATCTGCACGCGGCGGTGTTCGTCGGCTGGGTGCTGCTGCTCGTCGCGCAAGCGGCGCTCGTCGTGACGGGACGTGTACGTTTGCACCGGCAGGTCGGCACCGTCGGAATGGTCTACGGCGCGGTCGTTTTTTGCGTCGGTGTGCTGGTGAGCATCGTGGCGCCCGCGCTGCGCGTGCGAGCGGGCGAGTTCCCGATCGAGGTCGGCGGCATGGTGGCCATCTACAGCCTCGCCGACCTACTGTTGTTCGGCGCATTCCTCGCGTGCGCGTTCGCGTATCGCTCTCGCCCCGAGGTCCACAAGCAATGGGTCATCGCCGCTACGGCGGCACTCGGTGGCGCGGCGATCGGGCGCGTGCTCAAGGCCGACTCGCCCGAGTACTTGCTGACGTGGCTGGCGCCGGTGCTCGCGCTCATCGCGATCGATCTCGTCGCGCGGCGTCGTGTGCGTGCCGTGCCGCTCGTGGGCGGCGCGCTCATCGTCGTGGCGTTCTTCAAGGTCCCGCTGCTCGCGGCGCCCGCGTGGCGCGACCTCGGTGCCGCGCTACTGCGCCCATTTGTCTGAGCTCCCCGCCTTGTTCTATGATTCCTTGCGACTTTGGACCGAGGGGTGGCCGGCGACGGCCTGAGAGATCGACAACGAGTCGATCAACCCTTTGAACCTGATCCGGTTAGTACCGGCGAAGGGACGGGAGCATCCGATCTTCCCCGCCCGCTAGTAACAGAAACCGGGTCTCTCTCGCAGAGGAGATCCGAGCATGCCGTTGTCGTTCACGCGCTTGGCGGCGCCGGCCGCCGTCGTTGTCGCGCTTTCCCAGCTCGCCACGGCCCAGCCCACCGAGCTCGAAGAGATCGTCGTCACGGCCGACTTTCGCGAGGCCCGCATCGAGGAGCTGCCGATCAGTGTCAGCGTGCTCGATCGCGCCGAGCTCGACGCGGTGGCGCAGCAGCACTTCGAGGAAGCGATTCGGCGCATCCCGAATCTGAATCTTTCGGGCGAGGGCTCGCGCGCGCGGTACTTTCAGCTGCGCGGCGTTGGCGAGCTCGAGCAGTACGAGGGTGCTCCGAACCCGTCGATCGGCTTCATCGTCGACGACATCGACTTCTCAGGTCTAGGCAGCATCGCGACCTTGTTCGACATCGATCGCGTCGAGGTGCTGCGTGGCCCGCAGGGCACGCGCTACGGCGCGAACGCGCTCGGCGGGCTCGTCTACATGCGCTCGCAAGCGCCGCCCGCAGACCTGTCGGCCGACCTCGAGGCGACGGCGGGCAGCGCCGGCACGCGCGCGCTCGGCGCCGCCGTCGGCGGGCCGCTCAGCGACGAGATCGGCTACCGTGCGTCGATCCACAGCTACGAAAGCGACGGGTTTCGCGACAACGTCTTCTTGGGTACCGGCGACACGTACGGTCGCGACGAGCTCACGGCGCGCGGCAAGCTCGCCTGGGCGCCGAGCGACGCGGTTGAGGTCGACTTCGCGGGGCTCTACGTCGACGTCGACAACGGCTACGACGCCTGGGCTATCGACAACGGCTGGAGCACGTACTCCGACGATCCGGGGCGCGACGCGCAGCGCTCGATCGCGGGCTCGGCTCGCGTGCAAGCGGAGCTCGCGACCGTCGATCTCGTCAGCATCACGGGCTTCGCCGACACCGACGCCGTGTTCAGCTTCGACGCCGATTGGGGCAACGCGCCGTATTGGGCGCCGTTCACCTACGACTACGTCACGAGCAACGACCGCGAGCGGCGCACGCTGAGCCAAGAGCTGCGCGTCTTGTCGAAGCCCGGCGCGATCGCCGCGGGCCGCGGCGACTGGCTCGCCGGCGCCTACGTGCTCGACGTCGACGAAGGCAACGACCAGCGCACCGTCGGCACCTACCGCGATCCCAACTGCGGCAGCGCGTGCTCGCTCGACACGGACATCGCCGTTCGCAGCGACTACGACGCGACCAATCTTGCGGTGTTCGGCCAGGTCGGGTTCGCGTTCAACGAGCGCCTGGGCTTGACGGCGGGTCTGCGCTGGGAGCGGCGCAGCGCCGACTACGGCGACAGCAACGCGAACGCGTTCTCGCCCGACAGCGAGATGCTCGGCGGCGAGCTCGCGTTCGATTGGCGGCTCCGCGAGCGCGCTTTCGCGTATCTGCGCTTCGCGCGCGGCTACAAGGCCGGCGGTTTCAACGTCTCGCTCGCGGGTGTCGATTTCGGCACCGTCGACAACGTCAATCTGTCGCCGTCGAACATCGAGTTCGATTCCGAATCGCTGACGAGCATCGAGGCCGGCATTCGCGCGGCGTCGGCCGACGGCCGGGTGCGCGCCGACGTCGGTGCGTTCGTCGCACGGCGCGACGATCAACAGGTCAAGGTGCCGTTGCAGCTGCGGCTCGGCGATCCGTCGTCGTTCCTGTTCGTCACGGCGAACTCGGAGCACGGTGCGCACCACGGCATCGAGGCCACGATCGATTGGCAGGCTACGCAGCGCCTCGAGCTCACGGCCGCCGTCGGCTGGCTGCGCGCCGAGATCGACGAGTTCGCGCTGTTCCCCGAGCTCGCGGGCCGCGAGCAGGCGCATGCACCCGGCTACACGTACTCGCTGGGCGCGACCTACATGGCGCGCTCGGGCTGGTGGGCTCGGCTCGATTTGAGCGGCATGGACGAGTTCTTCTTCGACTACAGCCACGATCGGGCGTCGGAGCCGTACGAGCTCGCGAACTTGAGCGTGGGGCGCGACTGGAACGCGTGGAGCGTCAAGCTCTGGGCGCGCAATGTCTTGGACGAGGACCACTTCGTGCGCGGTTTCTACTTCGGCAACGAGCCGCCGAATTTTCCGCCGACGCTGTACACGCGGCTCGGCGATCCGCGCCACTACGGAATCACGCTGAGCTATCGCTTGTAAGGAGCTGTCATGCGCGTCACGGCCGAGATGAGTCTCTATCCGCTCGAGGGTCAGCCGCTCGAAAAGATCCTCGCGTTCATCGCGACGATCACGGCCGACGCGCGGCTCGAGGTCGTCGTCAACCAGCTGAGCACGCAGGTGCGCGGCGAGCTCGGCATCGTGATGGCGACGATCACGACGGCGATCGAGCGCTCGTTCACGGGCGGCGGCTCGCAGGCGCTCGTGGTCAAGATCTTGAACGCCGATTTAGCCATAGGCGAGCCGCCGATCCTCGAGCCACGTTAGCCATGAGCGTCTCGTCGCTGTCGCTCGTCGAGGCGGTCGGCGCTTTCTTAAGCGTGCTCTATCTCGTGTTAGCGATTCGCCAGAACCTCTGGTGCTGGCCCGCGGCGTTCTTGTCGTCGGTCATCACGATCGCCGTGATGTTAGGAGCGCAGCTCTATTCGCAAGCTGCGCTGAACGTTTTCTACGCGGCGATGGCCGTCTACGGCTGGTACCAATGGCGTTACGGCGGGCGCGTGCACGGCGCGACCGAGCTGCCGATCGGCGTGTGGCCGGTGAAGGCCCACGCGACCGCGATCGGCGGCAGCCTCGTGCTCAGCGCCGCGATCGGTTGGCTCATGAGCCGGCACACGGACGCCGCGTATCCCTACCTCGATGCCTTCGTTACCGTTGCCTCGGTCGTCACGACGTACATGGTCGCGCGCAAGATCCTCGAGAACTGGCTCTACTGGCTCGTCGTCGACACCTTGAGCCTGTATCTCTACGTGCAGCGCGGCCTGTACTTTTACACGGGCCTGTTCGCCCTCTATCTCGTGCTCGTCGTGATCGGTTTCATCCGTTGGCGCCGTGACTGGCGCGCGCAACGGGGAGCGGCCGCGTGAGCGCGCTCGAGGCCGAGCGTGCGGCGCGCCTCGCACTCGAGCGCCTCGGCGGCATGAGTGCCGAGGCGCGGCGCGCGCAGCTAAAGCCCATGGCCGGCGGCACGCGCGAGCGCAGTTGGCTCGTGACCTACGACGACGGCCGCCGCCATGTGCTGCGCACGGCCACGCCGGGCTCATCCGCGTTACTCGACATCGTGACGGAGGCGCGCGCCATGATCGCCGCGGCGAACGCGGGTCTTGCGCCCGCGGTCGTGGCCATCGACGCCGAGCGCGGCACGTTGCTCACCGAATACCTCGCCGGGAGGGCGTGGCATAGCGCCGACGCGCGCAAGCCCCGCAACATCGAGCGACTCGCGGGCGTGCTCCGCGCGTTGCATGCCGTGCGCGTCGAGCTGCCCGCGTTTGCGGCCGAGCGCGTCGCGAACGGCTATCTCGCGCGCCTGGGCGTCACTGCCGTGCAGCACGACGCACGTGCCGCGCGTTGGGGTGAGGAGCTCGTCGCGCTCGCGCACCGTTACGACGCTCGTCACGCGCCGACGGCGTTCTGCCACCACGATCTCGTTGCGGCCAACATCCTCGACGACGGGGAGCTCGCGCTCGTCGACTTCGAGTATGCTGTGCGCGGCACGCCGTTGCTCGACCTTGCGAGCTTCGCCGCAATGAACGGCCTCGCGGGCGACGAGCGGCACGCGTTGCTCGCGGCCTACGCGGCGCGAGCGCCCGAGGCCGCCGAGCTCGAAGAGCTCGCGACGCTCGTGCGGCTCGTGCGCCTCATGGCCTGGTTCTGGGCGTTGCTCGGCGCGACGCAGACGGCGGCCCCAACCGCCTACGCACCGTACCTGGCGGTACTCGCGGCAGATCTCGAACGGGAATAACAAACGATGGCGAACGTAGCGTTCTTGGGTCTGGGGGTCATGGGCTTTCCGATGGCGGGCTGGCTCGCGCGCAAGGGCCACGCCGTCACGGTCTACAACCGCACGGCCGCAAAGGCCGAGCGGTGGTGCACACAGTACTCGGGCAAGACGGCGGCCACACCGGCTGCGGCCGCGCAGGGCGCCGAGATCGTGTTCAGCTGCGTCGGCGACGATCCCGATCTGCGCGAGATAACCCTCGGCGCGGGCGGCGTCATCGCGGCGATGAAACCCGGCGCCGTCTACGTCGACCACACGACGGCCTCCGCGGAGCTCGCGCGCGAGATCGCGGCCGCGGGCTTGAAGCGCGGCGTAGCATGCCTCGACGCGCCCGTCTCGGGAGGGCAGGCCGGCGCCGAGAACGGCAAGCTCACGGTCATGGTCGGCGGCGAAGCGGCGCCGTTCGCGACGGCCGAGCCCGTCATCCGCTCGTTCGCGCACGCCGTGCGGCTCATCGGCCCCGCGGGCGCGGGCCAGCTCACCAAGATGGTCAATCAGATCGCGATCGCGGGCGTCGTCCAGGGCCTCGCCGAAGCGCTCAACTTCGCGCGCCAGGCGGGGCTCGATGTGGCCGCTGTCATCGAGACGATCTCCAAAGGCGCGGCGCAGTCGTGGCAAATGGAGAACCGCTGGAAGACGATGAACGACGGCAAGTTCGACTTCGGCTTCGCCGTCGAATGGATGCGCAAGGACTTGCGCATCTGCCTCCAGGAGGCGCGCGCGAACGGCGCCGAGCTGCCCGTGGCCGCGCTCGTCGATCAGTTCTATGCCGACGTCGTCGGCATGGGCGGCAAGCGTTGGGACACGTCGAGCTTGATCGCGCGTCTCAATCGCCACGAGAAGAGGTAGCGCGCCGTGCACGCGGTCCTCGCCGACCTGCTTTCGTTGCTCGAGCTCGAGCGCATCGAGGAGCGCATCTTTCGCGGCCAGAGCCGCGATCTCGGCGGGGCTCGTGTGTTCGGCGGCCAGGTGCTCGGCCAAGCGCTGACGGCCGCGAGCTATACGGTGCAAGGACGTCAGGTGCACTCGCTGCACGCCTACTTCCTCGTCGGGGGCGACGTGAACGCGCCGATCGTCTACGAGGTCGACGTCTCGCGCGACGGCAAGAGCTTCAGCAATCGCCGCGTCGTCGCCATCCAGCACGGCCAGCCGATCTTCAACATGACGGCGTCGTTCCAAGTGCCAGAGCAGGGGCTCGAGCACGCCGCTACGATGCCGCAGGTACCGGGCCCCGAAGGCCTCGCCGACGTGCGCGAGCTGCCGGGTGAAGTGCTCGACAAGATTCCCGAGAAGATGCAACGCTTCCTCACGCACGAGCGGCCGTTCGAATTCCGCGCCGTCGAGCCGATCCACATCGTCGCGCCGCCGCGCGCCCTTCCTAAGCGCCACATCTGGATCAAGACCGTCGACGCGCTGCCCGACGATGCGGACCTGCACCGCAACGTGCTCGCGTACGTGTCGGATTACCAGCTCGTCTCGACGGCGACGCTGCCGCACGGTATTCACTTCGCCGAGGGCAACGTGCAGCTCGCGAGCCTCGATCACGCGATGTGGTTCCACCGGCCGTTCCGCGTCGACGACTGGCTGCTCTACGCGATGGAGAGCCCGAACGCGTCGGGCGGGCGCGGCCTCGCGCGCGGCCAGTTCTTCACGCGCGACGGCCGGCTCGTCGCCTCGACGGTGCAAGAGGGCGTCGTGCGCGTGTGGCCGGGCCGTTAGGCGTTACCGCGGAAGTGTGCGCATGAATTGGACCGACATCGCCGCCGCGGCCGCGACTTTGTTCTTCGTCATGGACCCGCTCGGCAACATCCCGGTGTTCAACTCGGTGCTGTCGCGCTTCGAGCCGCGGCGGCGTGCCCTGATCACGGCGCGCGAGCTCGTCATCGCGCTCGCGATCATGCTGGTCCTGCTGTTCGCGGGCACGCCGATTCTGAACTTCCTCGGTTTGACGCAGCCGTCGCTCAACATCGCCGGGGGCGTGCTGCTGTTCCTCATCGCGCTGCGCATGATCTTCCCGCAGCGCGGCGCCGAGCGCGCAACGTCGGTGGACGAGCCGTTCATCGTGCCGCTCGCGATGCCGATGGTGGCCGGGCCGTCGACGATCGCTATCCTGCTGCTCCTCTCCTCGACGGAGCCGGAGCGAATCTGGGAGTGGTGCACGGCGCTCGTCATCGCCTGGGCTGCCGCGACAGTGCTTTTGACCTCGTCGCCGTTCCTGCTACGCGTGCTCGGCGACCGCGGCCTGCGCGCGCTCGAGCGCCTCATGGGCATGCTGCTCGTGCTGCTCGCGACGCAGATGCTGCTCAACGGCGTGCGGGAGTTCGTGGAGTCGCTTTGACTCAAGCTCCGGGCTTTAGCTTCTCCTCGGCGTAGAGAGACAGCTCGATCATGCGCTCGAGGAGCTGCTCAGCGGGCACGCCGGCGAAGTTGCAACAGCACGAGCTCTTTCACGTACAGGGGCATGTTTTTCGACGCCGCCACTCAGAAGCTCCGCAGACGCGCGCCTAACTGCCTGACGATGGCCACCAAGACCAGTGTCGCCGCGATCACCTCGAACAGAATGGTGAAATTCATCGCGCCGGTGTGAGCGGTGAACGGTGCGCGACCGTAATGCGCGAGTCCGTCGAGTCCGAGCGCGGCATACACCGTGAGAAAGCAGAGTCCAACGCGCGGATACCGGGCGCGCGCGAGAAGATAGCCGGCCACGCCGAGCGCCGTGACGATGAGCCACGCGCCGTAGACCCGAGCGCGCGTCAACCAGGCCGGGAGATTGGGATAGTCGGCCAGGAACTCGGCGTTGTGCGCGAAGTGCACGAGGCTGGCCACACCGTACAGCAGCAGCAAGCTCGGCAACACTCGGCCCAAAGGGCCAGGCGGACTAGCAGATCCCACCCGGACAACTCGAGTAGGCCAGAAAGAACAACAGGGGCCACAAGAGTGCCACACAGCCGAACAGGAGGGCTACCACCACAACCCTAGAGGCGCGCTTTCCGGAAACCTTGACGAGGACGAATCCGACGATGGCGAGAATGGGCGCGAGTATGGCGGCGAGGAACGATAGCGCGGGAAGCAGTTCACCTCCGGGCGGCAAGACGTATTCGATGAGCACCAGCAGGATGACCAGCAATCCTGATGCTACGACCGCGACGCGGGACAGCAACTCGCCTACGTGTGCCACAGTCTGTTCGATCCTCGGATCAGGGGTGTCAGAGACCAAGCGCCAACCGCAGGCCCTCGTCGATTCGGCGCATGGTCTCAGCCGGAAGCCCCCGTACGCGCTGCGATAGCAGCGCGCAATCAAGCGTAACAAGCTGCGAAACGTTAACAACCGACGGCTTGGCCAGCCCCGACTCGGACTTCGCGACGCGAACGTTACCAGGAGCGTCGGCGAGAGCCAGGTTGGACGTCACTATCGCTACCACCACCGTGGCGATTCGGCTCTGATTGAAAGGATTGGACTGAACTACGACTACGGGGCGCCTGAAACCAGGACCAGAGCCCGTGGGCGTCAGAAGTGACGCCCACCAAATCTCACCACGCTTCATTTGCGAGGCGGCTTAGCTGAGAGTGCGAAAACGCGACGTCAAGTTGCGAGGATTCGTTGGAATAGACGGCATTGAGCTTGGCCGTGACTGCTGCCGCGCCTCGTTCAGAAAGGTAGGCGGACAGCGCGTCGGCATAAAGCTGGCTGCGCGATAAGCCAAGCTGCTTCGCGAGGTGTTCACCAGCTTCAAAGATCTCGTCCGGAACGGAAATGGCGATCTTCATGGTGCGATGGTATCACCATGGTATGACCGCTACAACCCGACGCATAACGCTGCGCTAAGCGGCGTGGCGAAAGTGGCGCGGCTTTCGCGCAAGCGAAAGGCGTGACGCTTTGACACGTCCGTCTTCAGCGCATTGTTATGCGGCATCACTGACCTCTCCAACGTCGCTTTCGGCGAAGAGCGGACGCTTTAAGGGTAGCGGTGGTCTACGGTGATCCTTCCACCCTGTATGACGAGCGCAATCTTGGCAAGATCCATCACATCAGTAAGCGGATCGCCATCGATCAGCACAATATCGGCAACTTTTCCGGGCTCCAGCGTTCCGAGCCCCTCTTCAAGATCCAAGTAAGCGGCAGCGTTGCGAGTCAACGACGCCACGACTTCCTCCGGTGAGAGCTGCGTCCCGAGCTGCTCGATCTCTACGATTGGTCGGATGAGCGGCGGGCTGTCCGTGCCGAACGCCACGATAACGCCTGCGTCCCACAGGTGACGGATGTTGCGGAGAACAAGCTCGTGGACACTCTGCGCAAACTCGCCGTTGATGGCCTCGGCCCACTGGGGTGAGCTGAACGAGATGGTAGTGGAAACCGGAATGCCGCGCTCTCTAAGCAGCTTGGCGCCATCGCCATCTCCGATGAACCCGGCGTTCGGGACATGGACGAAACGGTCCGCGCCAAGCCGAGCGAGCGTAACCATGTCCTCCGCCCGCTCGGCATGTAGCATCACCGGTAGTCCCAGCAAGTGGGCTTCGTCGATGACGGCCGCAACGACGGTCTCGCTGAGGAAGACATCTGGCACGATTTGCTTGTCCACTATTGCCTTGATGGCGTCGACGCCCGCCGCAGCGAGGTCCCTGACAGCAGCCCGCGCCTCATCTGGGTCGTTCAATTGAATTGCGAGGCGGCCACCGCAAAAAGTGTTTCCGCGGCAGACGGGACCCTGCGCCGGATGGTCGCCCGGCGCCGTAATTGCGGGACCGGTGATCAGCAGTCGCGGCCCGGCGAGCTCTCCGGTTTGCAGACGACGCCGGACCTCTAGCGCGGTCGACAGGTAGAACGCCGGAACCATTATCGTAGTGAACCCTTCGTCGAGAAGGGCCCGAAGATTGCGAGGTATCTCAGACTCGAGCGCCTCGACGAGATCAGCCTCGTTCCGAGGCGCAGCCAAATCCACGATTAAGTCATGGCGATGCGTGTCGATCAGGCCCGGTATGGCAGTCAAGTCCGCGGCATCGATCTCCCGAATATCGTCGACCTCTGAAGCGCTGGAGGAGACGGAAGCGATCCGGCCGTCGCGAACGACGATCGTTCCCCGCTCCAAGACCGAACCGGTCCCAACCACTATTCGTGCGTCCCGAATTACGAGATCTTGTGCCGCAGTAAGCTCCGCGATCAGGAAGCATGCTGCCATTAACGTAAGTCTACTCACTGGAGAGTTCCTTCGAAAAAGTGGACACCCGTTGGTTAGTTGCACTGGCTCTCGAACTCCACCGGCGAACGGTATCCGAGCGCCGAGTGTAGTCGCACCCGATTGTAGAATTCCACGTACGAGCGCAGCGCTTCGCGCAGCT
>CAZCZE010000047.1:0-3328 GCA_964503125.1 uncultured Gammaproteobacteria bacterium | reverse complement strand
AACCCGTATGTCCTCGACCGCAATCCTTGCGGCTCGTCGAGCGGCTCCGCCGTCGCCGTCGCCGCGCGGCTCGTGCCGCTCGCCGTGGGCACGGAAACGGACGGCTCGATCGTATGCCCCGCGGGCGTGAACGGCATCGTCGGCATCAAGCCGACCATCGGTCTGGTCAGCCGGTCGGGCATCATCCCGATCGCGCACAGTCAGGACACCGCGGGGCCGCTGGCCCGCACGGTCGCCGACGCCGCCTTGCTGCTCGGCGTGCTCGGCGAGGCGAACGACGTGGTCTACACGGGCCTCGACGTCCGCGGTCTGCGTGTCGGCGTCGTCAGAGATTTCGGCGGCGCGGGACGCGACGAAGCCGTCGAGACGACTTTCACCGCGACTCTGCGTCAGCTCGAGGCCGCCGGATTCGTCCTCGTCGATCCTGTGATGGCCGCGCCACCCCCGGAGGTCCAGAGTGCGGAACGGCTCATATTGTTCGCGGAGTTCAAGGACGACCTCGGCGCGTATCTTGCGAGCGTGCAGAACGGTCCTCGCACTCTCGAAGCGCTCATCGAGTTCAACGTGTCCCACGCGGCCGAGGTCATGCCCCATTTCGGCCAGGAGATGCTCGTGGCTGCGCACGAAGGAGCGGGCACGGCCGACGCCGGCTACGCCGGCGCGCTCGACCTCGTAGCCGCGGAGCGCGCGGCGTTGGCCGAGCTATTTCGCGAGCACGACATCGTCGCACTCGTGGCGCCCGTCAACGGGCGGGCTTGGCGCACCGACTACTCCGCGGGCGGCGGGCCGCGCATCGGCAGCTCCAGAATCGCTGCGATCACGGGCTTTCCGAGCGTCGGGGTGCCGGCCGCGCTAGCCGGCGAGTTGCCGCTCGGCGTTGCGTTCATCGGCCGGCCGCAGGACGAAGCGAGGCTGTTCGCGATCGCCGCCGCGTTCGAGAGTGCGCGCGGACCCTTCTCCGAGCCGCGGTTCTTGCCGACGATCGCCGAGTGATCGGTTAGGTCTTGTCGAGATCGCCGAGCCGGTCGTAGTAGACGAGCCCGGCCTTGGCGAGCGGCTCGCGCATCTTGTAGAGGTCGAGACCGAGCTCGCCGGCCGCGAGCTTCGCGCGCTTCTGCTCTTCGTTGGCGACCCGCTTCTTGCTCGCGTCGAGCACGGCGGGCGCGCTCGTCCGCGGCACGACGACGACGCCGTCGTCATCGGCGACGATCGCGTCGCCGGGGTTCACGAGCATGCCCGCGCAGACCACGGGCACGTTGACCGAGCCGACGGTCGCTTTGACCGTGCCCTTCGCCGAAATGGCGCGGCTCCAGACCGGGAACCGCATCTCCGTGAGATCCTTGACGTCGCGCACGCCCGCATCGATGACGAGCCCGAGCACGCCACGCGCGCGAAACGACGTCGCGAGCAAGTCGCCGAACATGCCGTCGGAATTCGGCGCACTGACGGCCACCACCATGATGTCGCCCGGCTTCGCGAGCTCCACTGCGACGTGCAGCATCCAGTTGTCGCCAGGGTGCAGCAGCACCGTGATCGCGCTGCCGCCGATGTGGGCGCCCGTGTAGATCGGGCGCATGTACGGCTGCAGCAGGCCCGTGCGCCCCTGCGCTTCGTGCACGGTCGCGACACCGAGCTCGCCCAGGGCCGTCACGACCGCGGCGTCGGCGCGATCGATGTTGCGTACCGCAACGTTGTTTCTCACCGGGCTCTCCTATACTAGCCGGCGCCATTACAGCACAACCGGAGAGCTCGTGACGGAGGTCGCCCCGCTGACGGGAATCAAAGTCGTCGACATGACGGAAGCGCTCGCGGGACCGTACTGCGCGATGCTGCTCGGCGACCTCGGCGCCGACGTCGTCAAGATCGAGCGGCCCGGCGACGGCGACCAGGCGCGCGGCTGGGGGCCGCCGTTTCTCGAAGGCGAGAGCGCGTATTTTTTGGGCGTAAATCGCAACAAGCGCAGCATCGAGCTCGACATCAAAAGTCCCGACGACCTGCGCGTGCTCCAAACGCTCATTGGCCGCGCCGACGTGTTCCTTACCAACAACCCGCGGCTCGAGTCGCTCGCGCGCTCGCAGCTCGACCCGGACACACTGCGCGCGCGGCATGCGCGCCTCGTCTACGGAGCCGTGAGCGGCTACGGCCACACGGGGCCGAAAGCCAACCGCGGCGGTTACGACATCATCGCGCAGGGCGAGGCCGGGCTCATGGCGCTCACGGGGCACGTCGACGGCGGCCCGAGCCGATTCCCGTCGCCGATGGCGGACATTTCGGGCGGCATCTACACGTGCATCGGCGTGCTGGCCGCGCTCTATGCGCGCGACAACCGCGCGACCGGGACGAACCTCGGTCAGCTCGTCGACGTCGCGCTCGTCGATGCGCAGCTCAGCTGGCTCGCCAACATCGGCGCGAGTTATTTCGCGACGGGTAAGCGCCCGCCGCGGCTCGGCAATGCGCATCCGAGCGTCACGCCTTATCAGCCCGTGCGCGCGCGCGACAAGTCGATGATCATCGCCGTCGGCAACGAACGGCTCTGGGCGAAGTTCTGCAAGGTGCTCGGCGTCGAGCGCACGCTCATGGCCGATGCGCGGTTCGCAACCAACGCCGAGCGCAACGTGCACCGCACAGAGCTCATTGCGCTCATCGAGGACGTGCTGGCCAAGCGGCCGGCGGCGGAATGGGTCGAGGAGCTCGTCGCGGCCGGCGTGCCGGCCGGGCCGATCAACTTCCCCGACGAGACGTTGACCGACGCGCAGGTGCTCGCGCGCCGCATGATCGTCGAGCTCGAGCACCCGCTCATCGGCGTCGTGAAGTCGATCGCGCTGCCGGTGCGGTTCGCGAGCGACGGTCCGACCTACCGCCGCTACCCGCCGCGGCTCGGCGAGCACAACGCCGAGATCCGCGCAATCGCCGCGACCTGGTGAGGTCACCGCAGGGATTTCTCAGCGCGTGGTGGGCCGTATCGCGGGATGTCTCACCGCGCGCATACGGGCTCTCTCGAGACACGCCGGAAGACCGTCCCTGGGGCTCGTCGGCGCACATCCCTGTGCGCCGACGGTCTCGAGAGAGCCCGTATGCACACGGTGAGACATCCTTTTGGGTGCGACGCACGCGCTGAGAAATCCGTGAGGGTGCGATGCGGGTGGTGGCGGCGGTCGTACCTCGAAGGCCCCTCGCGAGACCGTCTGCGCACAGGGGGTGATCTCAACCCGTCGATGCAACACTGATCCTAACGGAGGTGTTGCGATGAGTAAGCGGGCTTGGACGAAGTTATCGGCAGCGGAGCGGGTCGAGGTGTGGGAGCGCTGGCGTCGGGGCGAGCAGATGG
>CAZCZE010000046.1:0-15095 GCA_964503125.1 uncultured Gammaproteobacteria bacterium | reverse complement strand
GCGTCTCGCACGAGCTGGACCTCGTGCGGCGCCGTCGCGTCGAAGCGGCGCACGACCCGCTTGATCTTGTCGCGCTCGTCCATGCGCCCCGCGGCTGTGTGCCGCCGCCCGGCCGTGTCGGCGAGGACGACGTCGATGTCGCGCGCGCGCGCTGCGACCAGCGCGTCGTGGACGACCGCGGCGGAGTCGGCGCCGGGATCCTGCGCCACGACCGGGGCGCCGGCGCGCCGCCCCCATTCCTCGAGCTGCTCGGAGGCTGCTGCGCGGAACGTGTCGGCCGCGGCGAGCAGCACCTCGTAGCCGCGGGACTTGAGCCGGTACGCGAGCTTGCCGACGGTCGTCGTCTTGCCCGTGCCGTTGACGCCCACGGCGAGGATCACGAACGGCCGGTGCGCACGCTCGATGGCCAGCGGGGCTTCGACGGTCGCGAGCAGCTCGCGCGCAGTGTGCCGCAGCAGGTCGACGGCCGGCGTATCCGGATTGCGCTTGCTCGCGGCGCGCATCTCGGCGAGCAGCCACGTCGTCGCATCGACGCCGACGTCGGCCGTTAGGAGCCGCGTCTCGAGCTCCTCGACCGTGCTCTCGTCGAGCGGCCGCGAGCCCACGCTCAAGACCTCCGTCTGGAGCCACGCGGTGCCGCGGTTCAAACGCGCTTTGAGCTTCGCGAAGAACCCGCCTTCGACTGCGTTCGGATCTGCGGCCATGAGGGAAGGGGCCCGGCGGCATCTGCTAGTGTGACGCACATGGTAAAGCGCAAGCCCCGGCGTGTGCAGGGCCAAGTCAGAATCATCGCCGGCGAGTGGCGCGGCCGCCGCATCGACATCGCTGCGGACACGGCCGTGCGGCCCACGCCGGACCGCGTGCGCGAAACGTTGTTCAACTGGCTGCGCGAGGCCGTCGTCGGCGCGCGCTGCCTCGATCTCTACGCCGGCAGCGGCGCACTCGGCTTCGAGGCGCTGTCGCGCGGCGCGGCCGAAGCGTGGTTCGTCGAGCAGGACTTCGTCTTGATCGAAGCGCTGGGCGCGATCGCGAAGCGCCTCGAGGTGTCGCCGCGTATCGTCCGGCGCGACGCGCTCGCGTTCTTGCGCGAGCCGGCGAGCGCGCGCTTCGACGTTGCGTTCCTCGATCCGCCGTACGCGTTGGCCGTCGAGCCGTTGCTCGCGCTCTTGCCGCCGTGGCTCGCGCCGGGCGCGCTCGTCTACGTCGAGCGGCCGCGCGCGGCCGGCCTGCCGGTCGTCGCGGGCGGCGAATGGGTCAAGCGCAGCTACGCGGGCGCCGTCGAGTATGGTCTCCTCACGTTCGCCGCGACCGTATGAACGCCGGGCTGCCGAAGGCTACAATGCCGGCGAGTCCCACGAGCGAGATCAGAGCCACGTGAACATCGGCGCGATCTATCCCGGCACCTTCGATCCGATCACGCGTGGGCACGAGGATCTCATCCGTCGCTGCGTGCGGCTCTTCGACCAGGTCATCGTCGCCGTGGCCGCGAGCCCGAAGAAGGCACCGGTGTTTTCCCTCGAGGAGCGCGTCGGGCTCGCGCGCGAGGTGCTGCGCGACCTGCCCGAGGTGTCGGTCACGGGCTACACGGGGCTCACCGTCGATTTCGCGCGCGCCAACGGCTTCAAGGCCATCATCCGCGGCCTGCGCGCCGTCTCGGACTTCGAGTACGAGTTCCAGCTCGCGATGATGAACCGGCACCTCACGGACGGCGTCGAGACGATCTTCCTCACGCCGTCCGAGCATCACACGTTCATTTCCTCGAGCCTCGTGCGCGAGATCGCCGAGTTCGGCGGCGACGTCGGCGCGTTCGTCCACCCGTTCGTCGGCGAGCGCCTGAAGCAACTATTCGGGAAGCGCTAGCCGTGCGCCGGCAGCCGCCCGCGTTCCCGTCGACTCTCGGCGTCGCCGCGCTGTTCACGCTCGCGGTCGGCACGGCCACCGCGCAGCCGCCGGTGCGGGCAACGACGCAGCTCGTCGTCGCGGCGAACCCGCATGCGGCCGAGGCCGGGCGCGCTACCTTACGCGCCGGCGGCAGCGCCGTCGACGCGGCCATCGCCGTGCAGCTCGTGCTCACGCTCGTGGAGCCGCAATCGTCAGGTATCGGCGGCGGCGCGTTCATGCTCGTCTACGACGCGCCCGGCGTCGGTCGAGCCGGCAGCATCACGGCCTACGAAGGCCGCGAGACGGCGCCGGCCGCGGCGACCCCCGACATGTTCCTGAACTCAAACGGCCGCGCCGAGTCGTTCGCCAACACCGGAGTCGGCGGCCTCGCCGTCGGCGTGCCCGGCGCGCTGCGCATGCTCGAGCTCGCCCACCGCGAGCACGGCCGGTTGCCCTGGGCAGAGCTTTTTACGCCTGCGATCGCGCTCGCCGAGGACGGCTTCGAAGTGTCGCCGCGTCTCTTCTCGCTGCTCGACGGCTTCAAACGCTTCGCGCGCGGCGACGACTTCCGCCGCCACTTCTTCGACGGCGCCGGCGAGCCGCATCCCGTCGGGTTCAAGCTCGCGAACCCGGAGTACGCTGCCGCGCTGCGGCTGCTCGCGGCACAGGGCGCCGACGCCATGCACGCGGGCGCGCTCGCGGCCGCGATCGCCGCCGAGGTGCGCGACAACAACGTGCGCCCGGGGCGCATGACGCTCGAGGACCTTGCCGACTACGAGGCCCACGTCTCGGCGCCTCTGTGCACGGCCTATCGCGCGTGGCGCGTCTGCGGGCCGCAATTGCCGTCGTCGGGCGGCGTGACGACGCAGCAGGTGCTCGGCATGCTCTCGCACTTCGAGCTGCCCGATTTCGCGGCCGAGCCCGTGCGCGCCATTCATTTGTTCGCCGAGGCGAATCGGCTCGCGTTCGCCGATCGCAACCTCTATCTCGCCGACCCGAGCTTCGTCGCCGCGCCCGCCGCCGCGCTGCTCGAGCCGGGGTACTTGCGCGCGCGCGCGGCGCTCATCGATCCGGCCAAAGCGCTGCCTACCGTGACCGCGGGCAACCCGCTGCTCGCGGCGGCCTGGGAGTTCGCTCCGGGCTTGGGCGAGGAGCGGCCGTCGACGAGCCACTTCTCGATCGTCGACGCGTTCGGCGACGCGGTGGCGATGACGACGAGCGTGCAGGGTGCGTTCGGCAGTCAGCTCATGGTCGGCGGCTTCATCCTCAACAATCAGCTCACCGACTTCGACTACGTGCCCGAGGTCGGCGGCCGACCCGTCGCGAACCGCGTCGAGGGCGGCAAGCGACCGCTCTCCAGCATGGCGCCCACGATGGTGCTCGACGACGACGGCCGCCTGCGGCTCGTCGTCGGCTCGCCGGGCGGCACGCGCATCATCGGCTTCGTCGCCCAGAGCATCGTCGGCGTCGTCGACTGGCAGCTCGACGCGCAGCAGACCGTGGCCGCGCCGCACTTCCTCGCCGAGGACGGCCCCGTCGAGCTCGAGCAGGGCACGCCCGTCGCGGCCCACGAGGCCGCCCTCGAAGCTCTCGGCCACCGCGTGGCCGTCACCAACCTGAACAGCGGCCTCCACGCCATCACCATCGACTACACCCGCCGCGGCCGCACTCTCTCCGGCGGCGTCGACCCCCGCCGCGAAGGCGTCGCCCTCGGCGACTAACGCTCCGCGCTCTACGACCGTTGCCGCGCATCGCAGGGCGGCGAGCGGTTGGCGAAGTGCGCGGATTTCTCACCGCGCGCGTACGGCCGCTCCCGAGACACGCCGGAAGTGCATCCCTGCGGCTCGGCGGCGCACGTCCCTGTGCGCCGACGGTCTCGGGAGGGGCTCTCTGCGTCCACTGCCGGGACGGACCTAACGTCGGCGATGGCGCGGTCGCGTACTGGCACAGCGTTCCGGCTGCTCTCGACGCGTGCTGACGGAGTGGGACCCGGCGGCGTGGGCGCATACAGGGCCGACCGGGGCGCTCGCGGACAGGGATGTCCGCGCGCGAGCCTACAGGGACGTATTCACGGCGTCCCCGGGCGGCCCTGTATGCGCCCGCGCCGCCGGAGTGATGAGCTAGAACGAGCGCGGGCAGCCGGAACGCCCGGCTACGGAGTCTTGGTGCGACGGGGCCGGTCGCGGGGGGGTCAGGAGCGGGTTTCGAGACGGCGGGTGCCTTGCTCGACTTCGGCTTCGATGTTCTTGATGCCGATGTGGCGCACGTCTTTGCCGTGCACCATGAAGATGACGTACTCGCAGATGTTCTTCGCGTGATCGCCGATGCGCTCCAGCGCGCGCGCCATCCACGTCATGTCCATGATGCGCGTGATCGTGCGCGGATCCTCCATCATGAACGTGATGCCCTGCCGGTAGATCGACTCGTACTCCTCGTCGACCGTGTCGTCGGCCTTGACGACCCCGAGCGCACCCTTCGTATCGAGCCGCGCGAACGCATCGAGCGCGCCGTGCACCATCTGCTTGACGTGACGCGCAAGATTGCGGAGCTCGCGGTAGTTCGTCGACGGACGCTCGACGCTCGCGAGCCGCGCCGCGAGCACGCCGATCTTCTCGGCCTCGTCGCCGATGCGCTCGAGGTCGGTGATCGTCTTGATGATCGCGATGACGAGGCGCAGATCGCCGGCGGTCGGCGCGCGCGTCGCGAGGATGCGGCTGCATTCCTCGTCGATGCTGACCTCCATGCGGTTGACCTTGACGTCGTCCTCGGCCACCTGGAGCCCGAGCTGGCTGTCGCCGTCGGACAGCGCCTTGACGGCGCGGTCGAGCTGCTCCTCGACGAGGCCGCCCATCGACAGCACGGAATTGCGCACGCGCTCCAGGTCCTCGTTGAACCGTCGCGAGATGTGATGACCGAGATCCTCGACTTCCATGCTCGTCAGCCCTCCGCCGCCGCTCGAACTATAGTACCGCCTGCGCCGCGCCGCCACGCAGGACGACGCGCTCCTTCGGAAAGCGGCAACTGAACGTGCTGCCCTCGCCCTCGCGGCTCCGAATCGTGAGCTCGCCTTCGTGCCGTTGTAAGGCGTGCTTCACGATCGCGAGGCCGAGCCCCGTGCCGCCGCTCGCGCGCGAGCGCCCCGGATCGACGCGATAGAAGCGCTCGGTTACCCGCGGGATTTGCTCCTCGGGGATGCCGATGCCGGTGTCGACGACCTCGAAGACGGCGCCCGACTTCTCGGCTCGCCAGACGACGCGCACGCTGCCGCCGGCCGGCGTGAATCGCACCGCGTTGTTGACGAGGTTGTAGAAGATCGAATGCAGCTCGGATTCCTTGCCGAGCAGCGCCGCATCGGTTTCGAGCACGAGCTCCACCGTCGGCCCGCCGGTCCGGCCCCGGAACTCTTGGACGATCGGCGTAAGCATCGCGCAGACGTCGACGAAGTCGTGCGGCGCGCTCGCTTCGGCGGATTCGAGGCGCGTGAGCTCGATCAAGTCGCGCAAGATCCGCGTCATGCGCTCGGCCTGGCGTTGCATCTCGGTCATCGGCGTGCGCCACGAGGCCGGTATGTCGCCTTCCTCGGCGAGCGCGTCGAGGTAGCCGCTGATCACCGTCAACGGCGAACGCAGCTCGTGGGAAGCGTTGGCCACGAAATCACGGCGCGTCCGCTCGACGTTTTTCTCGTGCGTGACGTCGCGGATGATGGCGAGGCGCTGATCGGTGCCGTAGGGGATGATCTGCACGTTGAGCCAACCCGATTCCCGCCGCGGCGACGCGACGACGATGCCTTCGCCGGTCGGTGCGCGTAGGTAGTCGACGAAGCTCGGATGCCGCAGCAAATTGTCCAGCCGATGGCCCACGTCGGTGACCATATTGAGCCCGAGCAGGCGAGCGGCCGCGGGGTTGAACCAGAGGATCTCATTGTCGGGGTTGAGGATGATGCCCCCGTCCGCGAGCGCCCCCGTGCTCTCGCGCACCTCGCGCAGCAGCCGGTGGTACTTCCTTTTGCGGTTACGCGCCTTGACTCTGAGCTTGTCGACGCGCGCGAAAATCTCGGCCCAGAGCCCGCGCGTCTCGAACAGCGGCATGCGCCGCTGGCCGTCGAGCGCTCGATCGAGGAGATACAAGTGGCGCAGCATGAACGCGATGTACAGGACCGCCGCACCGCTGAGCCACCAGCCGGCGCCGCCGAACCACCATCCGAGCAGGAGCGCCGCCGCGATGAGGCCGGCCAGCGCGGCGATTTGCGATACCCAGCGGCTCGGCAGAGTCACGACGTTCCGAGCGAGAACCGATAACCCGCGCCGCGCACGGTGCGGATGAGCCGGTCGTGGCCGGACGGTGTCAGCGCCTTGCGCAGGCGGCGGATGTGGACGTCGACGGTTCGCTCCTCGACATAGACGTTGCCGCCCCAGACTCTATCGAGCAACTGGGCCCGGCTGTAGACACGGTCGGGATGGCGCATGAAGAACTCGAGCAACCGGTACTCGGTCGGTCCGAGCGGCACTTCGGCTGCATTGACGCTGACCTGATGGCTCGCGGAGTCGAGCTTGAGCGTGCCGGCGCTCACGACCTCGCCCTCGGCGGTCTCGTTGCGGCGCAGCGCCGCGCGAATTCGCGCCAGGAGCTCCCGCGGTGCGAACGGCTTGACGATGTAGTCATCGGCGCCGCCGTCGAGCCCGGCCACGCGATCGTCCTCCTCGGCGCGCGCCGTGAGCATGATGACCGGAATCTCCCGGGTCTCGGGGTCGCGCTTGAGCTGCCGCGTGAACTCGAGCCCGCTGACGTCGGGCAGCATCCAGTCCATCAAGACAAGGTCGGGGCGCTGGTCGGCCATCGCGGCGCGCGCTTCGCGCGCATCGCCGGCGGGCAACACCTGATAGCCGGCGCGGCTGAGGTTGAAGCACACCATCTCTCGGATCGCGCGCTCATCCTCGACCACGAGGATTCTCCGTTGCGTCATCGTCCACTCGCAGGGCAATACCGCCCGCGGGCATTGAATCGCGGCAATATTACAGTCTCGTTACGACGTGCGCCTCCAAGCCGTGTGCTCGCGCAAATACTTAGGTATAGCGGCGGTCGCCGCCGCGCCACGCCCCGCGGCGAGATCGCGGCGCGCCTCAAGGAACAAGTCCTCCGCAGCCGGGACGAGCTCGGGCAGCACGCGCGCCGCAGCGCGCGCCGTGGCCGCGAGCGCCTCGGCATGGGCCGCGAAGCCGTTGCCGACGGCGCACCAGCCCTCGCCCGGCAGCGCGGTCACGTCCGCCGGAGGGCCGAGGCGTTCCGCGCCCACGATCGCGGCCATGCCGTCTCCGACGGCGAACTCGGCAGAGTAGACCTCGCCCATGTGCGCATCGACGCACACGATGCCGCGCTCGCAGCGCTCCTCGCGCCAGGCGCGCTGCGCGAGACAGACCAGGCTCGACACGGGCAGCAGCGGCACTCCCGTGACCGCAGCCAAGCCCTGCGCGACGGCGACGCTGACGCGCAAACCCGTGAAAGATCCCGGGCCGCGGCCGAACGCGATGCCGTGCAATTGCTCGAGCGTGATGCCCGCCTCGGCGAGCAGCTCGTCGGTCAACGCGAGCAGGCTCTCGGTCTGCTCGCGCGGCGAAGCGATCTCGCGCACCCGCAACTCTTGCGGCGTCGCGAGCGCGACGGAGCCCCGCGAGCTCGAGGTCTCGAAGCCGAGCAGGTTCATGACGCCACGGCCGCGGGCGGAACGGCGGTCTCGGCGAGGCTCGCGGCAAACGTCAACGCCGCGGCGAGATCCTCGACGACCGGCATAGCCGGCAGGCTCGCGAGGAACATGGCGCCATAGGCGCGCGTCTTGAGACGCGGATCGCCGAGCACGATGAGACCGCGATCGTCGAAGTCGCGGATGAGGCGCCCGACCCCCTGCTTGAGCGCGAGCACGGCCTGCGGCAGCGACAGCTCGTGAAACGGATCGCCGCCCTGTCTGCGGATCGCTTCGGCGCGCGCCTGCACGAGCGGATCGCTCGGCACGGCGAACGGCAGCTTGTCGATCATGACGAGCCGCAAGGCGCGACCACGGACATCGACGCCCTGCCAGAAGCTGCCCGTACCGAGCAGGATGGCGTTGCCGTCCGCGCGGAACTGCTTGAGCAGCTCGCTGCGCGAGCCGCGCCCCTGCACGAGCACGGGGCCGGGCGCCGGGCGCCGCTCGAGCCACTGCTCCGCGCGTTGCAGCGCCCGATAGCTCGTGAACAACAAGAACGCTCCGCCGCGCGCGGCCTCGACGAGCGGCCACACCTGCTCGAGCAGACGGTCGATGTAGAGCTCGTCGCTCGGCTCGGGCAAACCCTGCGGCACGAAAATTCGCGCGTTGCGCTCGTAGTCGAACGGGCTCGGCAGCACGCCCTTGAGCGGTGCGTCGAGACCGATGCGCGAGAGGAAGTGCGAGAAGTCCTCGCCGACGGCGAGCGTCGCCGACGCGAAAATCCAGACGCCGCTCTGCGCTTCGATGCGCGCGGCCAGCGCGCGGCCGATGTCGAGCGGCGTCCAGTGCACGGCCGCGCCGCCCGTCGAGAGATCGAACCAGCGCAGCCCTTCGCTCGAGTCGGCGATCGTGATCTCGCGCAGCCGTGCCGCGTAGGCCGTGCACCGCTCCGCGCAGTTGCGTAAGGCCGTGCTGCCCTCGGCCACGTCGTCGAGCGCCTCCCGAAGGGCCGCGAGCGCTCCCGCGAGCTCGGGCAGCGCGTCGCGCAACGTCGTCGGCGCCGCGATCCAGGGCGTGCGGCCCTCGGCCCTTCCTAAGGCCGCCGCGCGAATCGCGACGGTCGCGCGGCTGAGCCCACTGAGCGTCTCGTCGAGCTTCGCGAGCACGCCCGCCGTGCGCGCCTCGGCGAACGCGTCGCGCGCGAGCGACTCGAGCTCGCGCGTGCTCACGGACCAGCCGAAAAACTGCTGCGCGACGTCGGGCAGCTGATGGGCCTCGTCGACGATGACCGCGTCGGTCCCCGGCAAGAGCTCCCCTAGTCCTGAATCCTTGAGCGCCAAATCCGCGAGCAGCAAATGGTGGTTGACGATGACGACCTCGGCGGCCTGGGCGCGGCGGCGCGCCTCGACGACGAAGCAGCGATCGACGTGCTCGCATTCGCGGCCGAGGCAATTCTCGACCGTCGACGTGACCTGCGCGCGCAGCGCGTGATCGTCGGCCAGATCTTCGAGCTCGGTGAGATCGCCGCTGTCGCTCGCCTGCCCCCAGGCGTGCAGCGCGCGCAGCGCCGCGAGCGTGGCGCCGTCGTGCGTGCCGACGTGCAGCGCCGACTCGAGCCGGTGCCAGCACAGATAATTACTGCGTCCTTTGAGCAACGCGACGCGCATGGGACGGCCCACGACCGCGCCCAGCAGCGGCAGATCGCGGCCGAAGAGCTGGTCCTGGAGCGTGTGCGTGCCCGTGGACACGATCGCGCGCCGCTCGAGCAGCAGCACGGGCAACAGATAGGCGAACGTCTTGCCGATGCCCGTGCCGGCCTCGATGACGGCGTGACGGCCCGACTCGAGCGCCGCCACGACGAGCTCGGCCATCTCGCGCTGCGCGGCGCGATACGTGAAGCCCGGCAGCTGCTCCGCAAGCGCGCCGTCGGCGCCGAACATCTCGTCGAGCATCAACGCGGCACCGCGCGGAAGCGCGCCAATCCTAAGGCCCCGGCGTCGAGCGGCGCGTCGAGCACGAAACGCACGTGCGTGTACTCCGCGGCGTCGGCCGCGCGCACTACGCCGTCTGCTCCTAAGATCGTGAGCTCTTCGGGTCGGCCGAACGTGCGCCCGTGATCGACCGAGAACAGCGCCTCGCTGCCGGGGCCGCTAGCGCTGTCGGCGACGTACCGAACGGCGGCGGGCACGGCGCTCGTGATGCGCACGCCGTCGATGACTTGCCCGCTCGTGTTCGTGAATTTGACGCTCAGCACGACGGTCGCCGCGGCGACGTCGAGCGCGGCGTCGCCGACGTCAGCGACCTTAGGATCGATGCGTTCGAGCGTCGACGAGAGCTGCAAACCGCCGCGCGGAGGCGGAGCCGTTTGCGCAACGCCGGCGCTCACCGCAGACGCGAGCAACGCGCCGCAGGAAAGAGCGCGTGCGCTTCGCGAGCCGTGCCGTGCCAGCTTGTGCATAAAGCAGGTAAGTCCTCGACACAATTGCGGTTTTTTCCCGCCTAGCGCCGCCACCGTTGGCCCTTCGTGGGGCGGTGCAGGCTATACTACGCCGCTTTCCAGACCTCGCAGCATCAATCCATCCATGACGACGCGTTTGAAGAGCCTCCGCGACTGGGTCGCGGAAATCGCGGAATTGACTAGCCCCGACCGGATCCACTGGTACGAAGGCACCGAGCAAGAGTACCGCAAGCTACTCGACGAGATGCTCGACAGCGGCACGCTCCTCGAGCTCAATCAGGCGACCTACCCCGGCTGCTATCTGCACCGCTCCGACCCGGAAGACGTCGCCCGCGTCGAGCACGTGACCTTCGTCTGTACGCAGAACGAGATCGACGCCGGCCCGAACAACAATTGGCAAGCGCCCGCGGAAGCCAAGCAGCTCATGAAGTCGTGCTTCGCGGGCTGCATGCGCGGCCGCACGCTGTACGTGATCCCCTATTGCATGGGGCCGATCGATTCGCCCTACGCCCGCTGCGGCGTCGAGATCACCGACAGTCCCTACGTCGTCGCCAACATGTATCTCATGACGCGCGTCGGCAAACCCGCGCTCAAACGCATAGAGAAGGACAAGACCTTCGTCAAAGGCCTGCACTCGACGGGCGAGCTCGATCCCAAACGCCGCTACATCGTGCACTTCCCCGAAGAGCTCACGATCATGAGCTACGGCTCGGGCTACGGCGGCAACGCGTTGCTCGGCAAGAAGTGTCACGCACTGCGGATTGCGAGCTATCAAGCCCGCACGGAAGGTTGGCTCGCCGAGCACATGCTGATCGTCGGCGTGCAGAGCCCGGCCGGCGATATCCATTACCTCGCCTGCGCGTTCCCGTCGGCGTGCGGCAAGACCAACCTCGCGATGCTGATCCCGCCCGCGAGCCAAAAAGGCTGGAAGGTTTGGACGCTCGGCGACGACATCGCCTGGATGCACCTCGATGCGAGCGGCCAGCTGCGCGCCATCAACCCCGAGGCCGGCTACTTCGGCGTCGTGCCGGGCACGAGCCCGCAGACGAATCGCAACGCCTACGACATGATCCGCAAGGACACGATCTTCACGAACGTCGGCGTCACGGCCGACAACGACCCATGGTGGGAAGAGAAAGGCAGCGGCCAGCCGGCCATCGACTGGAAAGGCAACGCCTACGTGAAGGCCAAAGGCCCTGCCGCGCACCCCAATTCCCGCTTCACGGTGTCCGCCAAGCAGAATCCGAGCTACTCGAAGCTCGCCGAGGCGCCCGAAGGCGTGCCGATCTCGGCGCTCGTGTTCGGCGGCCGCCGCCGCGAGCTCGCACCGCTCGTCTACCAAGCGAAGGATTGGGCGCACGGCGTGCTCGTCGGCGCGAGCGTCGCGTCCGAGACGACGGCCGCGGCGACAGGCAAGGTCGGCATCGTGCGCCGCGATCCCATGGCGATGAAGCCGTTCTGCGGCTATAACTACGGCGACTACTGGGCCCACTGGCTGAGTTTCGCGCGGCGCTCCGACAAGCTGCCCAAGATTTTCCACGTCAACTGGTTCCGCCGCGACTCGGCGGGGAAATTCCTCTGGCCCGGCTACGGCGAGAACCTGCGCGTGCTGCGCTGGATCATCGAGCGTTGCCAGGGTCGCGTCGGCGCCGTCGAGAAGCCGATCGGCTTCCTGCCCGAGCCCGGGGACATCGACTTGAAGGGGCTCGACGTCTCGAGCGACGCGCTCGCGCAATTGCTGGCCGTCGATTCGGAGCAGTGGCGCAAAGAGCTCGCGAGCATCGGCGAATACTTCGCGGAGTTCGGCGAGCGGCTCCCCGCAGAGCTGCGCGCCGAGCACGACAAGGTCGTGCGCGCGCTCGGCTGAGAGCCGGCCGGCCGCAAATTGCTCCTGCATTTGCGGCATGCCCGCCATCCGTGGCGGGCCCAAATTGCTCCTGCATTTGCGGCATGCCCGCCATCCGTGGCGGGCCCAAATTGCTCCTGCATTTGCGGCATGCCCGCCATCCATGGCGGGCCGAGCTATTCCTCGACGACGAAGTGGACGGCCAACGCCGTCCCGGGCTGCGCCACGCGGCCGAGCCCGATGACGCCCTCGCCGGTGAGCGGCGTGCTGTCGCGGCGAACGAAGATCTCTTCACCCGTGTTGGTCTGAACGAACGTGCCGTTGGTGCTCTCGTCGACGAGCGTGAACCTGTCGCGGCTCGCTTCGACGCGCGCGTGGACGCGCGAGATCAGATTGCCCTTGACGACGACGTCGTTGTCCTCGGCGCGGCCGAGCGTCGCGCTCTTGCGTCCTTCACCGACGGTCACTTCGCGGCCCTGGTAGCGCAAGCTCAACCGTTTCGTCCGCGCGCCTTTCGTGCGGCCTTGGCCGACCGTCGGCAGCATGCTCGTCGCGTCCTCCGGCTGCCAGAGCACCTCGAACAACACGACCTCGTCGGCCTTGCCGCGCACCGTCGCGATGTCGATCTGGCGCGTCGCAGCCTGCCACTCGGGCGACAGCTTCTGTACGGTCCCGAGCGTCGTGATGATCTGCTTGGCCTTCGCTTGGCTCGTCATGCGGTTCGCCGTATGCACGGCCGAGCCGAAGATGTCGCGCGCCTCTTGCACGACGGGCCCGAAGTGGCAGCCGATGCGAATGGCGACGTGCCCGCTCGGATGATCGAGCTCGGCGTCGCCGGAAATCCGCTCCTGCATGCGCTTGGCGGCGTTCATCGCCTCGTCGGCCGTCGGGAACGTCGACATGACCTCGTCGCCCATGGTCTTGATGACGGTGCCGCGACTCGCTTCCGTGGCCTCGCGCATGATGTCGAGGCAGCGCCCTACCATCTGGCGCGCTTTGACGTCGCCGAGCTGCTCGTATAGCTGCGTGCTGCCCACCACGTCGGCGAACAGGATCGCAACTTCTACATCCTTACCCATGGCTTCCTTCGAGTGCGCAGGCGGGAGCCGGGGCGATTATACGCCAGGAAGCGCGCGGCGCAGGCGGACGCGCCTCGCGCGCAGGTACTTCGCCGCCGGCCGGTGCATGGTACGCGCGCGCTATTTCTCGGCGACCAGGTAGGCGATCCATGCGAGGTCGGCCTCACCGGTCGCGTGCTCGCGGAATTCGCCGTTCCCGCCGCCCTCGCCGTCGTCGCCCTCCCAATAGACGCGCACGCTTTTAAACCCCGCTTCGAGCAGCAGCTCGCGAAGCTCGGGCAACGTCCAGAGACGCCAATCGTAGGTGAAGGCCCGTTTGATCTTCGAGCCGTCGGGGAATCTGAAATGGATGTGGCAGAGGATGCGGCCCGTCACGGGCTCGAACTCGGCCTGCTCCCAGACATAGGTGAAGCCGTCGACCTTGGTCTTTTCCTTCACGAGGTCGGAGGCGTCGGGGCCGCCGAACGCGTCGAGGAAAAAGACGCCGTCGGGCTTGAGCGCCGCGTGCACGCGCGCGAAGTAGTTGCGCATCTCCTCGCGCGTCTTGAAGCAGAAATAGCTGAAGTTGAATGCGCCCACGAGATCGACGGGCGCAGTGCTCGCGGTCCGCACGTCGTCGTGTAGCAACTCGATGCGCGCTCGCGCCGGGGCGGGCAGATTCGCGACACGATTCCTCCGGCCCCAATCGAGCACGTCGGCGTCGACATCGACGCCGATCGCGCGCCTGCGCGCGCCGCCGCGCACCCACTCGCACGCGAGGCTCGCCGTGCCGCAGAAGTCTTCGCGCAACGACAACGCCTCGCGGCCACGCAGCGCTCTGAACGTATCACGCAGGAACTCGGCCTCGACGTCGACGGCCTGCACGGCACGCTCATAGAGATCGTGAACGTCCGCCTGCTGGGCCAAGGTGGCCTTCTGCTTCGCCGTGACTGCCACGTCGGCTTTACCTCAGCGACAACGCGGGCGCGAGCGCGAACGTCTGCACGAGCCGGCGCAGCGCTGCGAGCCCGTGCTCGCCGTTACCGAGCTCGCCAAGCGCTCTGCGCCAAACCCGGCCGCCGGCGCGCCCGCTGCGCATGCCGAGCAAGTGCCGCGTCATCGCCTTGAGCGGAGTGCCGCGCGCGAGCTCCCGCGCGATGTAGCGCTCGTAGCGCGCGAGCACGTCGGCCTCGGCAGCGACTTCGGCGCCGCTCTGCGCCGCGTCGAGGTGTGCGAGCAGCCACGAGTCCTCATAGGCCGCGCGACCGATCATGACGCCGTCGACGTGCTTAAGCTCCGCGACGCTTTGCTCGAGCGCGACGAACCCGCCGTTGATCACGATCCGAAGCTCGGGAAACTCGCGTTTCAAGCGATGCACGCGCTCGTAGTCGAGCGGCGGAATCTCGCGATTCTCCCTCGGGCTCAAGCCGCTGAGCCACGCCTTGCGCGCATGGACGATGAATGTCTCGCACCCGGCAGCCGCGACCGTCGCGACGAACTCGCGCACGAACTCATACGAATCGTGCTCGTCGACGCCGAGCCGCGTCTTCACCGTGACGGGCACGGCGACGGCGGCACGCATCGCGCGCACGCAGTCCGCGACGCGCTCGCGCTCGAGCATGAGCCGCGCGCCGAAACACCCGGCCTGCACACGATCGCTCGGACACCCGACGTTGAGGTTGATCTCATCGTACCCGGCCGCCGCTCCGAGCCGAGCCGCGGCCGCAAGCTCGTCGGGCTCCGCCCCGCCCAGCTGCAACGCAACGGGATGCTCGGCGGCGTCGAAGCGCAACAAGCGTTCGGCATCGCCGCGCAACAGCGCACGCGCCGTGATCATCTCCGTGTACAACCGCGCGTGCGGCGCCAGCAACCGCAGCAGATACCGCAAATGCCGATCCGTCCGATCCATCATCGGAGCGACACACAGGCGATGCATTGTGAATGGAGCTTGCATAATGGTTGCGTTTCTCGGCAGCCCGGTCGCCCGTCACGGAGTGCCGTCGACGTGAGAGGGTCCTCCCGAGACCGTCAGCGCACAGGGGGTGATCTCAACCCGTCGATGCAACACTGATCCTAACGGAGGTGTTGCGATGAGTAAGCGGGCTTGGACGAAGTTATCGGCAGCGGAGCGGGTCGAGGTGTGGGAGCGCTGGCGTCGGGGCGAGCAGATGG
>CAZCZE010000045.1:0-6740 GCA_964503125.1 uncultured Gammaproteobacteria bacterium | reverse complement strand
AACCTCTACAACTTCGTGTCGCTGCTGATCGGGGAAGGCGGCACGCTGGCGATCGACTGGAACGACGAACTGGTGGCGCAGAGCTGCCTCACCCATGACGGCGAGGTGCGCCATCCGGCTGCCCGCGCCGTACTGGAGCAGGCCACCGCCTGAGCAACCCGCGCCGGCGTGGCCCGCCGCGCGACCACGCACAAGCCAAGGGGAACAGCAACGTGATCGACGGCTTCCTGGCGCTCTACATCTTCATGCTGGCCGCCTTCACGGGTTACGAAGTGATCGCGCGCGTGCCCGTGATCCTGCACACGCCGCTCATGTCGGGCTCGAACTTCGTGCACGGCATCGTGCTCGTCGGCGCCATGGTCGCGATGGGCCGGGCCGATACGACCCTCGAGCTCACGATCGCGTTCATCGGCGTCGTGCTCGCTGCCGGCAACGCCGTCGGCGGCTACGCCGTCACGGAGCGCATGCTCGAGATGTTCAAGAGCAGCAAGGGCGCGAGCAAGGCCAAGGGCACGCACTGATGGGCACGATCGGCGCCGTCACGTTGATCCAGGCGAGCTACTTCGTCGCCGCGGCCCTGTTCATCTTCGGGCTGAAGCGCATGAGCTCGCCCGTGACGGCGCGCAGCGGCATCATCTCCGCGGGCGTCGGCATGGTCGTCGCGACGCTCATCACGTTCTTGACGCCGGGCATGGGTAACTTCGGCCTCATGACCGTGGCGATCGCCGTCGGCGGCATCGCGGCCTGGGTCACGGGCCGGCGCGTCGCGATGGCCGACATGCCGCAGATGATCGCGCTCTACAACGGCATGGGCGGCGGCGCCGCGGGCGCCATCGCCGCCGTCGAGCTCTTCGCCGGCGAGGTCCACGGCGTCACGGTGCTCACGCTCGGCGTGCTGGGCGGCATCATCGGCGCCGTGTCGTTCTCGGGCAGCCTCATCGCCTTCGCGAAGCTGCAAGGCTTGATCAAGCGCAGCCTACGTTTTCCGGGCCAGAACTTCGTCAACATCGTGCTGCTGGCAGCCACGGTGCTCGCCGGAGCCGCGATCGTCGTCCAAGGTATCGCCCCGCAAGCGATCAGCACGCCGCAATTGATCGCGGCCTTGTTCGTGCTCGCCCTCGTTCTGGGCATCACGATGACGTTGCCGATCGGCGGCGCCGACATGCCGGTGGTCATCTCGCTCTACAACGCGCTGACGGGCCTGGCGGTCGCCTTCGAAGGCTTCGTGCTCAACAACGCAGCCATGATCATCGCGGGCACGGTCGTCGGCTCCGCGGGCACGCTGCTGACCCAGCTCATGGCGAAGGCCATGAATCGCTCGCTCGCCAACGTGCTGTTCAGCGGCTTCGGCGAATCCACCGCGGCCGGCGGTACCGCGGGCCCCGCGGGCACGCTCAGGACCATCGACACCGCCGACGTCGCCGTGATGCTCGGGTTCTCGGAGAAGGTCATCGTCGTGCCGGGGTACGGCATGGCCGTTGCGCAAGCGCAGCACAAGGTCTGGGAGCTCTGCCAGGCGCTCATCGCGCGCGGCGTCAACGTCAAGTTCGCGATTCACCCCGTCGCGGGCCGCATGCCGGGGCACATGAACGTGCTGCTCGCCGAGGCCGGCGTGCCGTATGACTTGATCTACGACGAGGCGGAGATCAACGCCGAGTTCGAGACGGCCGACGCCGCACTCGTCATCGGCGCCAACGACGTCGTCAACCCGGTCGCGCGCACCGACAAATCGAGCCCGATCTACGGCATGCCGATCTTGAACGCCGACAAGGCGAAGAACGTGATCGTCATCAAGCGCGGCCAAGGCACCGGGTTCTCGGGGATAGAGAACGCGCTGTTCTACCTCGACCACACTCGCATGCTGTACGGCGACGGTCAGGCCAAGGCCGGCGAGCTCGTACAGGCCGTCAAGGCCCTCTAGCGCCCGGTCAGCGGCCGAGCGGCCGCTGCAACCGGCGCTCGCGCAGAACTCGTCTTTGCTCGGGTGTGAGCTCGCGGAACCGGTCGCGCAGCTCGAGGCGCCGCTCGAGCGGCATCGTGCGATAACGACGATAGACGTCGATGAGCCGCGCGCGCTCCCCAGGCGACAAGCCACGGAACTCCTCGTAGCGCTGACGTGCGTTCGCGCGTTGCTCGTCGGTCATGCCGCGCCAGATCGCGAAACGATCCTGTGCCGCGCCGCGATCGCGGCCGTTCATCTCGAGCCAGCGCTCGGCGCCCCGCGCGATCTGCTGTTGACGGAGCGGGTCGAGCTCGGTCCACCGCGCCTCGTGGGGCGCAAGCAGCCCCTGCTGGGCCTCGCTCAAGTCCTCCCAAGCGATGCCCTGCGCCTGCACCGCGCCTGCGAACGCGAACAACGCCATGCCGAGTGCAACGAGCCTATTCGCTTTCATCGTCGTCAGTCCTCTCTTTCTCCGGGCTCTTGCGATCGTCGCCCTCTTCCTCGGCGTTCCCTTTGTGCCATTCCTCGATCGCGAGCCACTCGTCGTCATCCTCGGCCCAGGCGCCGAGATACTCCAAAAAGTCGAGATCCGGCGCAGCCTCCGGATCTTCCTGCTGCGCTTGCGCGGCCGCGTGCCACCACGAGCCGCCGAGCGCGAGCGCCGTGAACGTGAGCTTGCGCATCAACCGATGCCATCGCCCGCATTGGTAAACTCCGGCTGCTCTTCGAGCCAACCGTAGAACTCGAGATCCTCGGCGAGCATCTCGAGATCCTCCTCGGCGAGCAGAATCTCGAGGTCGCCGAGCGACGCCGTTTGCAACCCGACCTCGGTCGCCGGCTGCTGCCAAAGCGTGAACCAGGCGAGCAACGCCGCCGCAGCGAGCGTTCCGGCCGGAACGAGCGTGAAGCTCAAGGCGCGCGAGCGCGAGCGCCTGAGCTCCTCGAGCGCGCGATAGCGTGCGCGCGTGAGCCGCGATCGAGTCGCCGCATCGAGGCCGGCGACGCTCTCGTCGAACACTCGTTTCGTCTGGCGCTCGAAAGCGCTCATGTCTTTCTCTTCACTCATGCCCATTGCTCCTCGCCATGCTCCGCGAGCATCTCGCGCAACCGGTGCACGGCACGCGAGTAGTGAGTTTTCACGCTGCCCTCGGTGCAGCTCATCGCCACCGCCGTCTGCGCCACGTCGAGCCCTTCGAAGTTGCGCAGCATGAAAGCCTGTCGCTGCCGCTCGGGCAGCTCCTTGAGCGCCCGCTCGAGCGCCTGCATCGCATCGTCCGACGTCGCGCGCTCGAGCGGATCGTCGCTGCTCGGGCCCGGCGCCTCCGCGATCGGGTCGTATTCTTCCTCGGACGCCATGCCGCCGAAGAACGAGAGCACCCGCGAGCGCACCGTACGCCGTCGCTGCTCGTCGCGGATCCGGTTTTTCAGGATCCGGTAGAACAGCGGCCGCCACTCCTCGCTCGGGCGATGAGAGTAGCTGCGCACGAGCCGAATCATCGCGTCCTGCACGATGTCGAGCGCTTCGTCGCGATCGCGAATGTTCATCGCGGCGATGCGGTACGCACGCGCTTCGACGTCGCGCAAGAAGGCCTCGATAGCTGCTCCCGAATCCAGAGCCCCCTCCCGGTCGAGGCCTGCCCCACGCTCTGCAATGCTCAATGCTAACCCCACGATCGCACTCCGTGGCCCACGCGGCCGACATAAGTCCTGCCGCTCGTGCTGCCGATAACGGGCCGGGTTAGCTCTAGGTTGACAGGGCAAGCTTCCGTTAAGTCGTTGACCCGATGGGTGTTTCTGTTCACATAATCGCGGCCCGTAAGCCGCAAGCCCCCGGCCGATGGCCAATAGTCGACAGCTCGTCAAAGTGGCGGTGCCCGTACCGCTCGCCGAGGCGTTCGATTACCTCGCGGACCCCGCGCACGGCTTGCCCGCACCGGGGTGCCGCGTTCGCGTGCCATTCGGGCGCGGCGAGCGTATCGGGATCGTCGTCGGGCACGCGGCGACGACGACGCTGCCGATCGCCAAGCTCAAGACCGTCGGCGCGCCGCTCGACTCCGTTCCCGCCATCGGCTCCGAGCTGCTCGCGACGCTGCGCTGGGCCGCCGACTACTACCATCACCCGCTCGGCGCCGTGTTGAGTCACGCGCTGCCGGGGTTGCTGCGCGAGGGGCGACCAATCGATGCGGCGCCCGAGCCGACTTGGACGCTGACGGAGCTCGGTCGCAGCCAAGCGCTGGACCGCTTGCCGCGCTCGGCGCGACAACAAGCCCGCGCTCTCGCGGCGCTGCGGGAGGGACCGTTGACGGCGAGCGAGCTTAAGGAGCGCGACGTGACGACGGCCGCGCTCGAGCGGCTCCGTGACAAAGGCTGGATCGAGCGTAGCGCTCCGCACGCAGCCGTCGAGCCGGTCGCGCGGCAAGCGCAGCCGCCCGGGCCGCTGCCCGAGCTCACGGTCGATCAACGCACCGTGCTCGATGCGATCGCGACGACCCAAGCGGCGGCCAAGACGTTCCGCGCGTTCCTGCTCCACGGCGTCACGGGCAGCGGCAAGACCGAGGTGTACTTGCGCCTCATCGCGGCCGAGCTCGCCGCGGGCCGGCAAACGTTGCTGCTCGTGCCCGAGATCGGTCTCACTCCACAGCTCGTGCGGCGCCTCCGCGAGCGGTTCGGCGCCGAGCTCGCAGTGCTGCACTCGGGCGTCACGGAGCGCGAGCGCTTCGAGGCGTGGCGGCGCGCCTACCGCGCCGAAGCGCGCCTCGTCGTCGGCACGCGCTCGGCCGTTTTCGCGCCGCTGCCGTCCGCCGGGCTCGTCATCGTCGACGAGGAGCACGACGCTTCGTACAAGCAGCAACGGGGGTTCCGCTACTCGGCGCGCGATCTCGCAGTCGTGCGCGCACAGCGCCTAGGCGTGCCCGTCGTCCTCGGCTCCGCGACGCCGTCCCTCGAAACGTTCAACAACGCGCTGCAAGGGCGCTACGACAAGCTCGACTTACCGCGGCGCATAGGTAGCGCGGGCCTTCCGCACGTGCGCGTCGTCGACCTCAACCGTCACGCGAGCCGGCAGGGGCTCTCGACGCCGCTGCTCGCCGCGATCGATCAACATCTCACGGCCGGCAACCAGGTGCTCTTGTTCCTCAATCGGCGCGGGTTCGCGCCCGTGCTCTTTTGTCCCAACTGCAAGACGGCGGAGCAGTGCGCCCGGTGCGACGCCCGCATGACCGTGCACGCGAAATCGAGCGCGATCCGCTGCCATCACTGCGGCGCACAACGCGCGCTCGACTGGCGCTGCGGCACTTGCGGCGGCGAGCGCATCGCCGTCGGCGCCGGCACGCAGCGCGTCGACGAGGAGCTCGCGGCGCTGTTTCCCACCGCGCGCATCGCCCGGCTCGACCGCGACAGCACGAGCCGCAAGGGATCGCTCGATGCCTTGTTGCGTGACGTCGAAGCGGGCCGCGTGCAGATCCTCGTGGGGACGCAGATGCTGACGAAGGGCCACGACTTCCCGCGCGTCACGCTCGTCGGCGTGCTCAATGCCGATCAGGGGCTGTTCGGCACGGATCCGCGCAGCCACGAGCGGCTCGCACAGACGATTCTGCAGGTCGCGGGCCGCGCCGGCCGCGCCGACCGCCCCGGCGAAGTCGTCGTGCAGACGCACTATCCCGAGCATCCGCTGCTCGAGTGCGTGCTCGCCGGCGATTACGGGGCGTTCGCGACGCTCGCGCTCGCCGAGCGCCGCGAAGCGCACTGGCCGCCGTTTACCCACGTCGCCGCCTGGCACGCGGAAGCGACACGACGCGAGGCCGCGTTCGCGCTGCTCGACAACGTACGGCGTGCCGTGGCGGCGACGGCGGGCTCCGTCGCGATCTTGGGCCCGGCGCCGCTGTCGATGGAGCGCAAGGACGGCCGCTACCGTGCGCAGCTCTTGTTCCGGAGCGCGCAGCGTGCGGCGTTGCACAAGCTCGTAGAGCGGGCGCTGCTCGTCGTGCGCGGCACACCGGCGGCGCGGCGCGCTCGCTGGAGCGTCGACATCGACCCGGTCGAGATCTAGTCACGGCGCGACCGTGTCTCGGGTAGAATCCGCGCAGTGTTCCGCACGCTCCGCACATGACACGCCGCCGCAAGGAATCTGCGCCGGGTTGGGTATGGATGTTCTTCGGGCTGGGGCTCGGCCTGATCGTCGCACTAGGCGTCTATTTGCGTGTGCCTCCGACGGGCGAGCCCGCCGCACGCACAACACCCGCCACGACCACTCCCCCGCGCGCCGCGTCGCCACGACAGACAGCGGCCGCGCCGCGCGAGGAGAACCGCTTCGAGTTCTACGAGATCCTGCCCCAGATCGAGGTCGCCGTTCCCGAGTCGAGCGAGCGCGCGACGCGGCCCACGCGGCCGCGGCCGGCAGCCGCGCCGGGGAGCTACCTGCTGCAAGCCGGCTCGTTCAGCGCGGCCGGCGACGCCGACCGTTTGCAGGCGAGTCTCGGGCTGCTCGGCTTCGAGGCGCACGTGCAGCGCGCGCCCATCGACAACCGTGTTTTCCATCGCGTACGCATCGGCCCGCTCGACGATCTCGATGCCGCCAAGCGCGCGCAGCGACGCCTGCGCGACGCGGGTATCGACTCGTTGCTCATGCAGGTCCCGCGGTAAATCGCGCCGGCACTTTTTCGCCGCGCTCACACGCCGCCGCGGGTGTGCGTCGTCGAGCAGGGCTTCCGAGACCGTCGGCGCACAGGGACAGCAATACGCTCCTGCTATTGCTGCACGCCGCCATCCATGGCGGCGACGTGCGCCGACGAGCCCCAGG
>CAZCZE010000044.1:0-16774 GCA_964503125.1 uncultured Gammaproteobacteria bacterium | reverse complement strand
GTCGGCGCACAGGGACAGCAATACGCTCCTGCTATTGCTGCACGCCGCCATCCATGGCGGCGACGTGCGCCGACGAGCCCCAGGGATGGTCTTCCGGCGTGTCTCGGAAGCCCTGCTCGACGACGCGCACCCGCGGCGGCGCGCGACAAGCGGAACTAGTCGTCCGTGAGGGATTGCCGGAAGTCGACGCCGAGCGAGCGCAACTTGCGGTAGAGATGCGTGCGCTCCATGCCGACGCGCTTGGCGAGCTGGCCGACTTTGCCGCCGCAAAGCAGCAGCTGCTGCTGGAGATACGCGCGCTCGAAGTGCTCGCGCGCTTCGCGCAGCGGCATCGCGAGCAGATCCTGTTTCACGAGCGGCTCGCGATCGGCCGTGTCGGTCGCTAGCTGCGCTTCGACCTCGGCGAGCGAGATTTCCTCGGGCCCGCCGAGAATCAACAGCCGCTTGACCATGTTGCGCAGCTCGCGCACGTTGCGCGGCCAAGGATAGTTGCGCAGGCGATTCTGCGCCGCGACGCTGAACCGACGGAATGGCAGCCCCTCGGCGTCGACGAGCAAGTCGACGTGGTGGCGCAGCAGCTCGGGCACGTCCTCCTGGTACTCGCGCAGCGGCGGCACGCGGATGACGACAACGCTCAAGTGCGACAGCAGCTCCGGACGCAGCGTTTCGCTGCGCTCGAAGCTTAGGAAAGCGCTGGCCAAGATTCGGCAGTTGAGCGGTCGGTCGGTCGCCTGGCCGGGCACGCGATAGGAGCCTTGATCCAGGCAGCTCAACAGAATGCGCTGCGAGCTCGCGCTGAGCTCGCCCAGATCCTGGATGAACAGGAACCCGCCCTCGGCGCGCTCGAACGCGCCGGGATCGGTGCCGTCGCCCAGGAGCTCGCGTTGTGCGTTCTCGTCGGAGAGCTCGCCGCCACTGACTGCGATGAACGGCCCGCGCGCGTGCGCGCTCTGGCTCGCGAGATAGCGCGCAAACAGCTCGCGGCCGCTGCCGGGCTCGCCCGTGAACAGCGTCGACGCATTGTGCTGTGCGACGCGCGCGGTCTGCTCGCGTAACGCCCGCATCGGCTGGCTCTTGCCGGCGGGCACCGCGCTTTCAGTCGCGAGCCCGCGCCGCTGCTCCTTGGTGCGCCGCACCGCGAGCGCCCGTTCGACGGTGCGCAGCAGCTTGGTGAGCGACACGGGCTTCTCGATGAAATCGGCTGCGCCGAGCCGCGTCGCTTCGACAGCGGTGTCGACGGTGCCGTGACCGGACATCATGACCACGGTGCCGATCGCGCCGCCCTCGGACCATTCGCGCAGCAACGAGATGCCGTCCGTGTCGGGCATCCAGATGTCGAGCAGCACGAGATCGAAGTCTTGGCCCTTGCGCGCGGCGCGCGCTTCCTTCGCGTCCGCAGCCGTTGTGACGTCGTAGCCTTCTTCGCTCAGGATCTCGTCGATCAGAGCTCTGATGTTGGCTTCATCGTCGACAACCAGAATGCGCGCGCTCATGCGCGTTCTCTCCTGTGCTCGTGCCGCCGACTGAACGTCTGACCGCCCATGTCGACTGACATCGGGATGAGTATACTGATCTCAGCTCCACCCTGCTCGCGGTTGCGCGCGTTGATCTGGCCGCCGTGCTCCTCGACGAGCTTCTTGACGATCGCGAGTCCGAGCCCCGTTCCTTTCGGCTTGCTCGTGACGTACGGATCGAATGCTTGATGCACGATGTCGCGGAGAAATCCTGGTCCGTTGTCTGCGACTTTGATCTCGACGAAGTCGAGGGCGGCGGCCGTGACGCGCCGCGTCGAGACCTCGACGCGCACCTCGTCCTGATGCTCCGTGGCCTCGAGCGCGTTGCGCAACAGGTTGTGCAATACCTGGCGTAATCGCCCGGCGTCCGCTTCGATCTGCGGCAAGTCGGCCGTGAGCGAGAGCTTGATCGCGAGCGGCTTTTCCTGGTGCGCGTAGAGCTCGCAGAGCTCGGCGATCAGCGCGTTGACGTCGAAGCGCGTGACTTCCATGCGCGGCGTCCGTGCGTATTCGCTGAACGCGTTCACCATCTGCTTCATCGCTTCGACTTGCTGAATGATGGTGTGCGTGGCGCGATCGAGCAGCTCGGACTCGCCGCCTTCGGACTTGAGGTACTTGCGCCGCAGGCGCTCGGCCGAGAGCTGGATCGGCGTCAAGGGATTCTTGATCTCGTGGGCGAGCCGCCGCGCGACCTCGCCCCAGGCCGCGTCGCGCTGCGCCTGCAGCAGCGCCGTGATGTCGTCGAAGACGATGGCGTAGCCGTTTGGGCTGTCGGTATCGCCCGGCAGCTCGGTGCACGCGCACATGAGCACGCGCCGGCCGCCTTCGGCGCGCAACATGATCTGCTCGCGCCATTCGGGATCGCCGGTCTGCTGATGCGCCTGGACCACGCCGACGAATTGATTGAGCAGCGGTTCCTTCTCCGCGAGCTGCACGACGGATTCGCCGACGTGGTTCTCGAGGTCGACGCCGAGAATCGCGCTCGCGGCGTGGTTGGCCGTGCGGATCCGAAGGTCCGCCTCGAGCGAGACGACGCCCGTCGATAAACGCGCGAGGATGACCTCGAGCTTGCGCCGTTCGCGCTCGACCTGCTGCTGGCTGGAGCGCGCCACTTCGCTCGCCTTGGCGAGACGCTGCGTCATGTCGTTGAACGAGTGCACGAGGAAGCCGATCTCGTCGCGCGCGGGCGTCGGCACGCGCGTCGCAAAGTCGCCGCGCGCCACGGCGCGGGTGCCCTGCATGAGCAGCTGGATCGGCACTACGAGCCTGCGCGCGAAGAAGAAGGCGCCGTAAACGGACGCGAGCAGCGAGATCAACAACACCAGGGACAACGTCAGCGTGAAACCGGTCTTGAGCCCGTTGCGCATGACCGTGAGCTGCTCGACGTCGTTGTAGCTCGCCTGCACGGCATTGGCCAACGTGCCGAGACGCGGCTCGACGGGGAACGTCCCCTGCACGAACCAGAATGCCTCGCTCCCGGGCGGCGCGTCGATGACGGCGGCGGCGCGCGCTCGATAATCGCCCCCCGGGCGCGGCTCCACGCTGAAATACTCTCCTTGGCCCCGCACCTCCAGCAACACTTCGTCGCTCGGATACTCCGGCGCAGCGGGCTCGAGCGAGGTGATCGCGAGGATCTCGTTGTTTGCCCCGTAGACCGTGAGGTTGAGCGCGTCGCTACCCTTGCGGATTTCGCTCAACGTCGCGACGAGGTCGCGTGGCCCGACTCCACTCAAACGCCGCGCAAAACCCCGAACTTCTTCGAGCCGGCCGCGATTCTCGGTGTCGAGAGCACTGCGGCCGAGCTCGAGCGCGTCGCCGAGTCCCCGCTCGATGTCGACATTGAGCCAGTTGTCGATGCCGCGATTGATGAACTCGAAGGAGAAGATATAGAGACCGACGAGCGGCGTGATCGCCACCATGACCAGGACGGACACCATGCGCGCACGCAGGCGCGAGCCCGGCACGTGGCGCCGGTAGTCGCGCACGAGCTGCCAGAGATTGTTCACGATGAGAATCAGCAGCACGCCGATGCCGACGGAGTTGATCGCGATGATCCACTGATACCGCTGCGCGAAATCGTCGGAGGGGTCGGTGACGCGCGTGAACGAGAGCAGCGCCACGAGCCACAGCAGGATGCCGCTGACAGCGAGCAGCGCGACGAACGCGCTTGTTATTCGCTTACCAACGGCCATCGATACCAGTCGCTCGCGATCGACCAGTCGCGGCGCCAGAAGGCGAGCAGGCGCAACGGGCCGGGAAATTGCTCCTCGTCGAGCACGGCCCGCAGTCGCACGTCGTAACCGCGCTCTTCCTCGAGCACCGGCGCGTCGATGAGCGGGAACCGCCGCACGGTGCCGAGGTACTGGAGCGCGGCCGATAACGAGCCGAACGAGGTCTGCTCGCCGCTGTTGACGTTGAGCACGAGGTAGCGCTCGCTCAAGGCGTGGTATTCGAGCTGGTAGCTCTG
The DNA here is from genome assembly GCA_964503125.1 of uncultured Gammaproteobacteria bacterium. Classification (GTDB taxonomy): domain Bacteria; phylum Pseudomonadota; class Gammaproteobacteria; order Steroidobacterales; family Rariloculaceae; genus FEN-1219. Next base: position 12,793 of record CAZCZE010000044.1, on the reverse strand, counting down.
GCGCAGATCGGCGGCATCGTTGTCGAACCACCAGCGGCGCGGATTGACGATCTCCACATCGAGACGGATGACGAGCGGAACACCGGCGTGCAGAGCGTCGCGCGCCTCGGTCGACAGCCGGTAGTCGATGGTCGCGCTCAGCAGGTAGACGCCGTCGCGGAGCTCGGTGCGCGCTTCGCGCACCTCGAAGTGGCCGGGATCGTCGAACGGCACGGGGGCCGGCGGCGGTTGCACCAACGTCTGGGCCGCGGCGCCGCCGCCTAGCCCGATCGCCGCGATCAAAGCCCATACGCGGGCGGCCCCGGGCGGCTTCGCGGGGGCGGCGGTCAGGCTCGTGTGGCGATAGAGGTCCACTGGGGCGTTCGCAACAAGTGCGGCTTCCGGATCCAAGCATAATAGAAGCCATCGCCCTGCGCCTCCCCGGGCAGCAGTTGGTTTGACGCCACAGCCTCGGCGGGTAGGGCCTCTATCGTCGGCTCCAGGCGGCGAAATGCGGCGATCTGGCCGGCGTTCTCGCGTTTCAGGACCGTGCAGGTCGCGTAGAGCAGCAGCCCCCCCTCGGCCAGCAGCGGCCAAAGCGCGCGCAACAGGTCCCGCTGGAGCGCCACCGCTCGCTCGACGTCGGCCGGCTGGCGCAGCACCTTGATGTCGGGATGGCGGCGGATCACGCCGATCGCGCTGCACGGCGCATCGAGGAGAATCCGGTCGAACGGCCGGCCGTCCCACCAGGCGGCCGGCGTCGTGGCGTCGCCCGCCACGAGCTTCGCCGCCAAGCCGAGTCGTTCGAGATTCTCGCCGACGAGCTCGAGCCGCTCTGCGTCGCGGTCGACGGCAGAGACCTCGCTGCGCCCCGCGGCGACCTCGAGAATGTGGCCCGTCTTGCCGCCCGGGGCCGCGCAGGCGTCGAGGATGCGCTGGCCGGGCTCGATCTCGAGCAGGGTGGCTGCGTGTTGCGCCCCGACGTCCTGCACCGACACTTCGCCCGCGGCGAAGCCGGGCAATGCATCGACGGCCCTGGGCTGCTCGAGCCACACCGCCGAGGGCACTTCGGGCGCGGGCGTGGCCGCGATTCCGGCCTGCTCGAGCTTCGCGAGGTACGCGGCGCGCGTCGTGCGCAGGGCGTTCACCCGCAGCCACATCGGCGGAGGTGCGTTGTTGGCGGCGAGGATGCGTTCGAAGTCCTGCGGATAGTCGGCGCGGACGGCGTCGATGAGCCAGCGCGGGTGCGCGAACCGCGCTTCCTCCGAGCGCTGCGCGTCGCGGGCGAGCTCGTCGCGCTCGCGTTGATAGCGGCGCAGCACGGCGTTGACGAGGCCCGCGGCGCCACGCAGGCCAAGCAGCTGTGCGGCGTCAACCGTGGCCGACACGGCCGCATGCGGCGGGATGCGGAGCTCCTGTAACTGCAGCAGCCCGATGCGCAGCAACGCGGCGAGCGGCTCTTGTCCTTCTTTGAGCGGGCGCGCCAGCAACCGCGACGCCTGCCATTCGAGCCGGTGGTGCCAACGCAGCGCCCCGAGCACGAGCGCGGCGAGCAACGCGCGATCGTGCGGCGCGACGCCCTGTGCCCTTTGCAGAAGGTCGTCGGCGTGCCGTCGCTCGGTGAGCACGCGCGCGACGAGCTCGGCCGCCGCCGCGCGCACCTGCGCGCCGGCCGGTGCCGGCTTAGGCGACAAAGGCGGCCCCGTCGAGCGAGTGCGCAGCGAGGTAGGCTTCGACCTCCATCACGCGTCCCGACGGCGGCTGGACTTTTCGGAGCCGCAGAATCCCGGCGCCGGTAGCGACGTCGATCCCGGCCTTGCTCGCCGCGACGATGTTGCCGGGGCGCGCGCGGTGCGGGCCGGCATCGACGGCCGCAGCTTGCCAAACGCGCAAGCGCCGGCCGTCGTTGAGCTTCGCCTCGGCGACGGGCCACGGATCGAAGGCACGCACCTTGCGCTCGAGCTCCACCGCCGGCGTGTGCCAGTCGAGCGCGGCTTCGGCTTTGGCGATCTTCGGCGCGAGCGTCGCGAGCTCGTCTCGCTGCGGCGTCGCGACCGAGCGGCCGGCCAAGAGATCGGGCAGCACGGCCGAGAGCGCCTCCGCAGCGAGCGCCGCGAGGCGATCGTGGAGCGCGCCCGCCGTCTCCTCGCGGCCGATCGGCGTAGAGCGCACGAGGTGCACGGCGCCGGTATCTAGCCCTGCGTCCATCTGCATCACGCTGATCCCGGTCGCCACGTCCCCAGCGAGCACCGCGTGCTGAATCGGCGCGGCGCCGCGCCAACGCGGCAGGAGCGAAGCGTGCAGGTTGACGCAGCCCAAGCGCGGCCAAACCAGCAGCGCCGGCGGCAGCAACAAACCGTACGCAATCACGATCATGAGGTCGGGCCGCTCGTCGAAGCCCGGCAAGCGAGTCGGCTCGCGCAGGGTCACGGGCTGCGCGACGCGCAGGCCAAGTGCCTGCGCCAGCTCCTTGACGGGCGATGCGGTGAGCTTGCGGCCGCGGCCGGCCGGACGATCGGGCTGCGTCAGCACGAGCGGGATGCCGGCGCCGCTCGCGACGAGCGCACGCAGGCAGGGCAGTGCGAACTCCGGTGTCCCTGCGAAGGCTATGCTCGGCGAGGCGCGCAAAGAATCACCTGTTCGGCGGCGGCGCCGTCAGATCACGGGCACGGACTTCTTGGTGCGCGCTTCGGGGGCGTCGCCGGCACGCTTGGCTTTCTTCGACGCCTTCCTCTTGAGACGCTCGCGCTTGAGCTCCGACAGATAGTCGACGAACAGCTTGCCGTCGAGGTGATCCACCTCGTGTTGGATGCAGACGGCCAGCATGCCCTCGGCCGTGAGCTCGAACGGTTTGCCGTCGGGGTCATAGGCTCGAACGCGGATCACGGCGGCGCGATCCACGAAGTCGTAATATTCGGGCACGGAGAGGCAGCCCTCCTCCGAGTTGGCCTTGCCTTCGGCCGACACGATTTCCGGGTTGATCAGGCAGTAAGGCTGCTTGCTCTCGACGCCGATATCGCAGACAAGAAGGCGTTTGTGGACGTCGACCTGGGTGGCCGCGAGCCCGATCCCGGGCGCCGCGTACATGGTTTCGAACAGGTCGGCCACGAGGGTTTTGAGCTCAATATCGAATTTTGTGACCGGCTCCGCGCGAATTCTTAGGCGGGGGTCCGGATACTCCAGTATTGGGAGCCGTGCCATTGTGGTTCAGCCTCGGTTTCGTGTATAACGCGTCAAAGTAAGCTTAACCCACTGACTTTACAGGGATAGTAAGCTTCCGACGCGGTCGCGATTCACCTGATGAGCGCAATCGGCGGTTTTGTGGATTATAGCAGTCGGGGCGTGCGGGGCCGGAGCCGCCGCCCTTCCGTCTTGACCGGATAGGGAGCTCACGATGTTCGCGCGCAAGCCATTCATCCGTTCGACGTGTCTCGTGGCTGCTTCGGCCGCCAGCGTCCTGCTGCTGTCGAGCTCGCTCGCGCAACAGCGCGCCGAACGGCTCGAGCTCGCGGCCGCCGTGGGCCAACAAGCCCCGTCGCCCGTCCTGAACCCGCGCCACCCGGAGACCTACGTCGTCCAGGTGGGCGACACGCTCTGGGGCATTGCGTCGATATTCCTGCGCGACCCGTGGCTCTGGCCCGAGATCTGGCAGGTCAACCCGCAGGTCGAGAACCCGCACCTCATTTTCCCCGGCGACATCTTGTCGCTCGCCTATCTCGGCGACGGCAGCCCCGTGATTCAGCTCGAGCGCGGCCCGCAGTCTGCGGGCGGCGGCGGGTTCGAGCGCCTGTCCCCGCGCATCCGCTCGACGCCTCTCGAGGAAGCGATCTCGACGATCCCGTATGAAACGATCGCGGCGTTCCTGTCGCGGCCGCGCGTGATCGAGCGGGATCAGGTCGACGACCTGCCCTACATCGTGGCGCACCGCGAAGGTTTGATCGCCAGCGAAGGCCGCGACGTTTACGTGCGTGGCGTCGACGAGGCGGTCGTGGGCACCGTGTTCAACGTCGTCGAGCGCGGCGAGGAGCTCGTCGATCCCGATGACAACGACGTGCTCGGCTATCAAGGCATCTACGTCGGCCAGGGCCGCGTCGATCGCACCGGCGACCCGGCTACGCTGCGCATGCTCGAGACCGAGCGCGAGGCCGTCGTCGGCAATTTGTTGATGCCCGAAGAGGACGTCAACCAGATGAACTTCCTGCCGCGCCCGCCGGAGCGCGAGGTCGAGGGCCGCATCATCTCGGTCCTGTCCGGCGTGTCGCTCATCGGCCAATACCATGTGGTCGTGATCAACCGGGGTACGAACGACGGTCTCGAGCCCGGCCACGTGCTGCGCGCGTTCCAGGCCGGCAGAGTCATCCGCGATACACAACGTGGCGCTTTCGGCCAGAAAGTGCGATTGCCGGACGAGCCGGCGGGCACGATGATGGTGTTCCGTACCGCGGAACGCCTCAGCTATGCGCTCGTCATGGACGCCACGACGCCGCTCACGTTGCTCGACGTCGTTCGCAACCCGTAACCTCCGCGCCGCGCCGGCGGCGCTGCCGTGGCCAGCGACGCCTGGCTGACGCTGCTCGACGCGGCGCAGCGCGGCACGCCCAAGGCCTGGATCGACACGCTCCGGGCTTGCGGCTCGCCCGAGGCCGTCGCGTCGCAATCGCCGGGCGCGCTACTTGCGCGCGGCCTCCCCGAGGACGCTGTCGCGAAGCTCGCGACCCCCGACCGTACCAAGCACGAGAGCTGGCGCGCGTGGCTCGCCCGCCCGCGGCGCGCGCTCGTCACGTTCGGCAGCGCCCACTATCCGCAGCGCTTGGCCGAGATCCCCGATGCACCGCTCGCGCTCTGGGTCGAAGGCCCCGAGCTCGCGCTGCTCGCAGCGCCACAGCTGGCGATCGTCGGCAGCCGCAGCCCCACACGCAGCGGCCGCGAGACGGCCGAGCAGTTCGCGCGCTACTTGAGTCAACGCGGTTTGTGCATCACGAGCGGGCTCGCCACCGGCATCGACGGCGCGAGCCATCGCGGCGCGCTGCCCGAGCTCGGCGGCACGATCGCCGTGCTCGGCTGCGGCATCGACGTCGTGTTTCCGCGCATGCACGCGCAGCTCACGGCCGAGATCGCCGCGCGTGGCCTGCTCGTCGCCGAATTCGCTCCCGGCGTCGAACCGCAGAAGTACTTCTTCCCGCAGCGCAATCGCATCATCGCGGGGCTCTCGCTCGGCACGCTGGTCGTCGAAGCGACGCGCCGTAGCGGCTCGTTGATCACGGCCGGGCTCGCGATGGATTACGGGCGCGAGGTGTTCGCCGTGCCGGGCTCGATCCACAATCCGCTGGCGCGCGGCTGCCACCTGTTGATCCGGCAAGGCGCGAAGCTCGTCGAAGAAGCGGCCGACGTTCTCGTCGAGCTCGCACCGCTGCTCGAGCTCTCGGGCATCGTTCTTAAGCCCCCTCCGCCGGCCGCGCAAGCGGCGGCCGATGCGCGATTCGCAAGCGATCCGAGCTATGACAAGCTACTGAATGAGCTCGGCTTTTCCCCGACTTCGATCGCCGACTTGGGCGCCCGCGTGCAATTGACGACGGCGGAGCTTTCCTCCATGCTGCTTTTGTTAGAGCTCGAAGGGTTGGTCGAGGCATTGCCCGGCGGTCGGTATGTGCGCTCGGGCAAGAAGAAATGATGAAAGAATCGGTCCTCGACGTACTGATGTACCTGTTCGAGTCCTACATAGATTCCCCCGACGAACCGGAGCCGAGCCGTTATGAGCTCAAGCGCGAGCTCGGCCGTGCCGGTTTTCACGATCGCGAGATCGATCGGGCGCTCGAGTGGCTCGACGGCCTGAGCACGACGGGCGCGAGCAACGCGCCGCAGAACACGGCGTTTCGACTGTTCGACGCGGTGGAGCAAGAGCGTCTCGACTCGGCGTCGCGAGGCTATTTGCTGCAGCTCGAGCAGATCGGAATTCTCAAGCCCGCGCAGCGGGAGATCGTCATCGATCGCCTTCTCGCACTCGACGACGACGAGATCGACGTCGAGCAGACGAAGTGGGTCGTCATGATGGTGCTGTTCAGCCAGCCGGGGCAGCACGAGGCGTACGCGCAAATGGAGGATCTCGTCTACGCGGACGACTCGGCTTGGGTCCATTAGGTCTACGCGGCGCCGCTAGCCGCACGACGCCGTCTTTAACGATCCCGCACTGATCGGCTATCCTGCCGGTCCCCAAAACCTGCGATGACGAGATTGATACCCAGTCGTCGGTCCTTAGTGCCTGCGTAACGGAGACTACCGCGAGCGATCGTGAACCGCTGACCCATGGCCAAGAATCTCGTCATCGTCGAATCTCCCGCGAAGGCGCGCACCATCGAAAAGTATCTCGGCAGCGACTTCGAGGTGCTCGCGTCGTACGGCCACGTGCGCGACCTCGTGCCGAAAGAGGGCGCCGTCGATCCCGAACGCGGCTTCGCGATGAAGTACCAGCTCATCGAAAAGAACGAGAAGCACGTCGACAAGATCGTCAAGGCCGCCAAGAAAGCCGACGCGATTTATCTCGCGACCGACCCCGACCGCGAGGGCGAAGCGATCTCTTGGCACGTGTTCGAGGTGCTCAAGCAGCACAAGGCCGTCGACTCGAAGAAAGTGCAGCGCGTCGTCTTCCACGAGGTGACGAAACGCGCGATCCGGGAAGCCATCGACCAGCCGCGTGACCTTTCGGAGCAGCTCGTCAATGCGCAGCAGGCACGCCGCGCGCTCGACTATCTCGTCGGCTTCAACCTCTCGCCGCTGCTCTGGAAGAAGGTGCGGCGCGGGCTGTCGGCCGGCCGCGTGCAGAGCCCGGCGCTGCGGCTCATCGTCGAGCGCGAGGACGAGATCACCGCGTTCAGGGCCCAGGAGTACTGGACGATCGAGGCCCTCGCCGAGCAGGCGGCGCAGTCGTTCCCTGCGCGCCTCGCCGTTTACGACGGCGCCAAGGTCGAGCAGTTCACGTTCACGGACGCCGCCCAAGTGCGCGCCGCCGAGCAGAAAATCCGCGACGCGGCGCGCGGCGTGCTCACGGTCGTCAAGGTCGACAAGAAGCAGCGCCGCCGCAATCCGGCCGCGCCTTTCACGACGTCGACGCTCCAGCAAGAAGCGTCGCGCAAGCTCGGCTTCAGCGCGCAACGCACGATGACGGTCGCGCAACGCCTCTACGAAGGCATCGACATCGGCGAGGGCTCGGTCGGCCTCATCAGCTACATGCGCACCGACTCGGTCACTCTGGCCGATGAGGCCCTGACGGAAGTTCGCAGCGTCATCGTCGAGCGCTTCGGCGCGGACAACCTGCCCGAGGAGCCACGCCGGTACACGACCAAGGCCAAGAACGCGCAGGAAGCCCATGAGGCGATTCGCCCGACGGCGGCCGCGCGGCATCCCGAGGACCTGCGCCCTTTCCTCGACCCGAATCAGTACAGACTCTACGAGCTCATCTGGAAACGCACGGTCGCGTCGCAGATGAACCCGGCCGTCTACGACACGGTCGCGCTCGACCTCGCGGCCGGCGACCCGCCGGGCAGCGACATCTCGTTCCGCGCCACGGGCTCGGTGCTCGTGAGCCCGGGCTTCATTGCCGTGTACCAGGAAGGCCAGGACGACAGCACCGCCGACGAGCAGGACCGGCTCTTGCCGGCCATCAGCGAGGGCACGCGCGTCGCGCTCCAAGGCCTCGAGAGCGCCCAGCACTTCACCGAGCCGCCGCCGCGCTACTCGGAGGCGACGCTCATCAAGGCACTCGAGGAATTCGGCATCGGCCGGCCGTCGACCTACGCCTCGATCATCTCGACGCTGCGCAATCGCGAGTACGTCGAGATGGACAATCGCCGCTTCATTGCGACCGACGTCGGCCGCGTCGTCAATCGCTTCCTGACGGAATATTTCTTGAAATATGTCGACTACGAGTTCACGGCGCGCATGGAGGACGATCTCGACGCGGTCTCACGCGGCGAGCGCGAGTGGGTGCCACTGCTCGAGGAGTTCTGGAAGCCGTTCGCGAAGCTCGTCAAGGTCATCGACGCTACTGTGACGCGCGAGCAGGCGTCTCAGGCTCGCGTGCTTGGGGTCGACCCCGCGAGCGGCAGGCCCGTGAGCGTGCGCATGGGCCGCTACGGCGCGTTCGTGCAGATCGGCACCAAAGAAGACGTGGAGAAGCCGCGCTTCGCGGGCCTACGCCCCGGGCAGAAGATGGACACGATCGCGTTCGAGGCGGCCCTCGATCTCTTCAAGCTGCCGCTCGAGCTCGGGGTGACCGCGGAGGGGGAGCCTGTCTCGGCCAACATCGGCCGCTTCGGCCCCTACGTGCGCTACGCGAACAAGTTCGTGTCGATCAAAGGCGACGATCCGTACACGATCACGCTCGAGCGCGCGCTTACGCTCATCGCCGAGAAGAAGATCGCGGACGCCAATCGACTGATACGCGATTTCCCCGACGCCGGAATCCAGGTGCTCAACGGCCGTTACGGCCCGTACATCACCAACAAAGCGAAAAACGCCAAGATTCCGAAGGACCGGGTGCCGGCCGAGCTCACGCTCGAGGAGTGCCAGGCCTTCCTCGCGGCCGCGCCCGAGCGCCGCGGCAGGGGCCCGAAGCGCAGGCCAGCTGCGGCGCCGGCGGCCGACACCAGCGCCGTCGCGAGCGCGCCGGCCGCAGCGGCCGCCGAGAAGCCGGCGAAGAAAAAGAAGAAGAAAAAGAAGGCCGCGGCGCGCAAGCCGCGCCTCGCGGCACCCGCCGCGGGCGCCGTCGAAGAGCCGCCGGCCGAGTGACGCGCGCGATCGCGATCGCCCGCGCCGCGCGCATGTTGCGCGGCGGCGGCGTGATCGCCTACCCGACCGAGGCCGTGTTCGGCTTGGGCTGCCTGCCGCGCCGCCGCGCGGCGGTCATGAGGTTGCTCGCCTTGAAGCGCCGCTCTTGGCGCAAGGGCCTGATCCTGATCGCGGCTGATCTTGCGCAGCTGACGCCGTACGTCGTGCTGCCGCCCGAGCCGCTGCGCGGCACCGTGCTTGCGTCCTGGCCCGGGCCGCACACCTGGATTCTCGAAACGCGCGCCGGCACGCCACGCTGGATCACGGGCGGCCGCCCCGCCGTCGCCGTGCGCGTCACGGCGCATCCCTCCGCTCGCGAGCTCTGCCGGCGCGTGGGCGACGCGCTCGTCTCGACGAGCGCGAACGTGAGCCGGCGCCCGCCGCATCGCCGCTTGCTGCACCTGCGCCGCGACCTCGGCCGCAAGATCGACTACGTGCTGGCGGGCGAGCTCGGCGGCGCCGCGCGGCCGACGACGATCCGCGACGGCCGCACGGGCCAACTGCTGCGCGGCTGAGGGCTTCGCCGCTTAGGCCCCCCCGCCGAGCGCGGCCGCGGCTCGGCCGACCTGTGCTAACGTTTCGGGAAGCGTCGTAACGGTCCGAAATAACTACGAAATGACGATTTTCTCCCGAACGCTTGCGTGGCTCGCGGCCGCCTGGCTCCTGCCGGCGGTTGCGCAGGTGAGCCACGTCCCGGTCACAGAGCCGCGGTACCTCGTCGGGCCGGCCGCCGACAAGGGCGGCGCGGCCGTCTACATCGTGAAGCTTAAGGTGCCCGCGGCCGCGGCCTACAAGCGCGCGCCGGCCGATTTCGCCGCGGACAAACCCGCGTCGGAAAGCGAGCGCAGCGCGCGCGACTCGGCGGCGGACAGTTATGCCAAGGCGCTCGAGCAGTCCCACGACCTCCTGCTCGCCGGTGTCGGCGCCGCCAACAGCAAGATCTACAGCTACCGCTATTCGGTCAACGGCTTCGCGGCGCGGCTCACGGCCGCGCAGGTATCGCGGCTTGCGCAAAGCGCCGAGGTCCAGCGCGTCTGGCAGGACACGGACCAGAAGCTCCGCACCAACAACAGCGCGATCTTCCTCGGCCTCCAGGATCCGGAAGGCGGCCTGCGTGCCGACTTGGGTCTGCGCGGCGAAGGCGTCGTCATCGGCATCATCGACAGCGGCGTTGCGCCGCAGCATCCGTCGTTGCTCGACACCGAGGACCGCACGCCGCGCGCGTGCCGCAGCGACTGGTCGCGAGCGTCGTTGCTCGGCCTTTGGCTCTGCACTGGCTATCGGCGCAACCCGCCGACCGTCCTCGTCTACGATCCGCCGGTCGGCTTCACAGGCGCCTGCGAGACCGGCCCGGGCTTCGAGCCGAGCGCCTGCAACAACAAAGTCGTCGGCGCGCGGTTCTATCTCGACGGCTTTCTCGCACAGCACGAGCTCGACCCCAACGAGTTCCGCTCGCCGAAGGACGCCGACGGCCACGGCACGCACTTGGCGACGATCGTAGCGGGCAACTCCGTCGACGCGTCGCTGCTCGGCACGCGCGTCGCGCGCGTGAGCGGCATCGCGCCGCGCGCGCGGGTCGCGATCTACAAAGCGTGCTGGCTGAAGCCCGGCGATTCGGAGGCGACCTGCACGACGTCCGATCTCGTGCGCGCGATCGACGATGCCGTCGCCGACGGTGTCGATCTCATCAATTACTCGATCGGCGCCGTAGAGACCGACCTCGATGCGCCCGACGACCTCGCGCTGCTCGACGCGCTCGACGCGGGCGTGCTCACGGTCGTCGCGGCCGGCAACGACGGGCCCACGCGCGGCACCATCGGCTCGCCGAGCAGCGCGCCGTGGGTGCTGACTTCGGCTGCCTCGACGCAGCAAGGCGAGTTCTTCGATTCCGCGATCGAGATCACGGCTCCGTCCGACCTCGCCGACCAGATCGTGATGCGCGAAGCGAGCTTCACGCCCGCGCTCACGCGCGACGAGCCCATCGAGGCGCGGCTCGTGACCGCCGACGACGGCCAGGGAGGAGGCGGCGCCGCGGGCAGCACGCGCGACGCGTGCCAACCCCTGACGAACGCGGCCGAGATAGAGAACAACGTCGCGCTCATCGAACGCGGCCTCTGCGAGTTCCAGATCAAGATCGGCCACGCGGAGGACGCGGGCGCCGTCGCCGTCGTCGTCTACAATGATGCGGGCCCGCCGGCGATCATGAACGGCGATCTCGGCAGCGTCGGCATCCCGGCCGTCATGATCGGCACGGCCGACGGCCAGGTGCTCGTGGACCGCATCGCGGCCGACGCTGACGACAGCGACGTGGAAACCGAAGACGAGCAGGTCAGCGTGCGTTTGGCGCGCGGCATCTTCGCGTCGGTGCCCGGCAACGGCGACGTCGTCGCGAATTTCTCGTCGCGCGGCCCGTCGCTCTCGGACGCGAACTTCTTGAAGCCCGACGTCACGGCGCCGGGCGTCGACATCCTCGCGGGCCAGGCGCCCGACGTTGCGCACGGTTTGCGCGGCGAGCTCTATCAATACATGTCGGGCACGTCGCAAGCGGCGCCCGAGGTCGCGGGCGCCGCGGCCCTGCTCAAGGAGGCTCACCCCGGCTGGTCGCCGAGCGCGCTGAAGTCGGCGCTCATGACCTCGGCCTATCGCGGCCTGCGGCGCAGCAACGGCGACCCCGCCGACGCTTTCGACATGGGCGCCGGCCGCATCGACCCGAATGCCGCCGTCGACCCGGGGCTCGTCTACGACAACGGCTTCGCCGACCACGCCGCGTATCTGTGCGGCGCGAACGAGCCGCCGTTCTCGCCGAGCGAGTGCGCCGCCCACGCGGCCGCGGGCTACTCGAGCGCCGCCGTCGACCTCAACCTGCCTTCGATCGGCAGCGCGGGCCTCATCGGCGAGGACGTCGTTCGCCGGCGCGTCACCAACGTCGGTCCGCCCGCGAGCTACTCGGCCACGGCGGTCGCGCCGCCGGGCCTCGACGTCGTCGTCGACCCGGCATCGCTCGTGCTCGGCACGGGCGAGACGGCGCAGTTCACGGTGCGCTTCGTCGACCGCGGCGCGCCGCGCGACGAGTGGGCCTTCGGCGAGCTCGCATGGACCAGCGCGACGCATCGCGTCGCGAGTCCCATCGCCGTGCGTCCGGTCACGCTGCGCGCCGCCGCCGAGATCTTCCTGCGCGGCCGTCAGGGGCAGAGCACGCTGCCCGTCGCATTCGGTTACAGCGGCGGTTACGGCGCCACGGTCCATGGCCTCCGGCAACCGACGCTCGACGTGAACGGCCAAGTGCCGACGGGCTTCGTCGACGACGACTTAAGCAACGCGTTCGATCCCGCACAGGTCGCGGCGATCACCTGCCCGAGCACGATCCGCGGCCTCGCGGCGCACTGCATCACGGTGTTGCCGAACCAGCTCTATCTGCGCATCGCGCTGTTCGACGAGCTCACCGACGGTGCCGACGACCTCGATCTCTATTTGTTCCGCTGCGGGGGTATCCAGTGCTCGCAGCTCGCGAAGAGCGACGGCGTGACCTCGGACGAGCAGATCGACTTCTTTCGGCCGGCGGCCGGCTCCTACGTGGTCGTCGTGCACGGCTTCGAGACCGACGAAGTCGCAGGCGGGCCGGGCGCGAACTACTCGCTGTTCACGTGGTCGTTCGGCGCCAACGACGACGTCGGCAACCTGACCGTCGCGGCCCCGCTCAATGTGGCGAACGGGGACCGCGTCGACTTCGACTTGTCCTGGGCGGGGCTCGAGCCCGCGTCGCGCTACTTGGGCGCGATCTCGCACACGACGCCGGGCGGGCTCTACGGGTTGACGCTCGTCAACGTCGGGACTCCGTAGGCGCTGGATTTCTCGCCGCGCGCGAAGGCGTTACGGGTGTCCCGTGGGATTTCTCACCGCGTGCCGACGGCCTCTCCCGAGACACGCCGGAAGACCATCCCTGGGGCTCGTCAGCGCACGTCCTGCGATCTCAACTGGTCGATGCAACAGC
>CAZCZE010000043.1:0-19869 GCA_964503125.1 uncultured Gammaproteobacteria bacterium | reverse complement strand
GCCGTTGTAGAGCGCAATCATCTGCGGCATGTCAGTCATGGCTACGCGCTTGCCGGTGATCCAGGCCAGCGCGCCGCCGATGGCGATGGCGACGACCATCAGCCCGTAGTTCTCCATGCCGGGAAACAGGAAGCTGATGAGCGTGGCGACCACCATGCCCACACCGGCCCAGACGATGCCACCCCGGGCGGTGACCGGGGAGCTCATGCGCTTGAGCCCCATGATGAACAGGACAGCGGCGACGAAGTACGCCGCCTGAATAAGGGTATCGGCAACAGCGGGGGTCACTTGCGCTTCTCCCCGCTCGCCTTGAACATCTCCAGCATGCGCTCGGTGACCACGTAACCACCGACCGCGTTGCCCGCGGCCAACACCACGCCGAGGAATCCTATCGTGATCTCGAGCGTGGTCTCGGCCCGGCCGAGCGCCACCATCGCGCCCACCAGCACGATACCGTGCACGAAATTCGAGCCCGACATCAACGGCGTGTGCAGAATCACCGGAACACGCGAGATGATCTCGTAGCCCGTGAACGCCGCGAGCATGAAGATGTAGAGCGCGATGAATCCGTCGATCATGAGTGGCGCCTCATGGAGCGGCCGTAAGGAGTTTCGCCGTGCCCGCGTGGCGGACCTGGCCGTCGTGGGTGAGCACGGATTGCGCGAACACCTCGTCCTGCCAGTCGATCGCGAGCGCGCCGCCCTTGATGGCCGGCGCGAGGAAGTTCAGCAGATTGCGCGCATACATCTGGCTCGAGTGGCGGCCGAGCTCCGAAGGCAAGTTACGCGGTCCCAAGATCTTGACGCCGTTTTGCGTCACGACCGTCTCGCCCGCGACCGTGAGCTCGCAGTTGCCGCCGCTCTCGGCGGCGAGGTCGACGATGACGGCGCCCGCGCTCATCGCGGCCACGGCCTGCTTCGAGATGATGCGCGGCGCCGTGCGGCCCGGGATCGCGGCCGTCGTGATCACGACGTCGGCCTTGGCGATGTGCTTGTCGAGGATCTCTTGCTGCTTGGCTTTCTCCTCGGCCGTGAGCTCGCGCGCGTAGCCGCCCGTGCCTTCGGCCGCGACGCCCGTGTCGACGAATTTGGCGCCGAGCGACTGAATCTGCTCCTTGGTCGCCGCGCGCACGTCGTAGCCTTCGACGATAGCGCCGAGGCGGCGCAACGTGGCGATGGCTTGGAGCCCGGCGACACCGGCGCCGATGACGAGCACCTGCGCCGGGCGAATCGTGCCCGCGGCCGTCGTCAGCATCGGCAGGAACTTGTCGAGCGCGTTCGCCGCGAGGAGCGCGGCTTTGTAGCCGGCGGCGGCGGCTTGCGACGACAGCGCATCCATCGACTGCGCGCGCGAGATGCGCGGAATGAGCTCGATGGCGAAGCTCGTGATCTTGCGATCGCGGAGCCGCCGCACCATCTCGAGCTGGACGTGCGGCTGCATGAAGCCGGCGACGACGGCGCCGGGCGCCATGGCGTCGACCGCGGCGAGCGTGGGCGGCTGCACCGTGAGCAGCACCGTCGATGCCGCGAGCACGGCCGAGGCGCTCGCGTGGAACTGCACGCCCTTGTACGACTCGGCGGCGAAATGGCTGTCCTCCGCGGCGCCTTTTTCCATGTTGATCGCGGCGCCGAGCTCGAGGAACTTGACGGCGACGTCGGGCGTCAGGGCGACCCGCGCCTCGTGGGCAGAGGTTTCCTTGAGCACCCCGATACTGAGTGGCATCAGACGCTCCGACGTAGTCTTAGGGTAGCGCCGAAACGTTGCGGCAGGGCAACGTCGGATTCGAATTCGGCTGGCCTAGTTTTGCGGGGGATGATGACACAAAAGGTGTCGCGTAGGCCATTGAATCTTGGCGATCTCTCGGTGAAACTTGGGGTGTCCGAGAGGGTTCGTTGGTGTCTCCATGCAAGGACTGTTGCACACGCTGACACAAGAAGTGTTGCGTACCGATGTCGCGGGAATGCCACTCGAGTGGATCGACTACCGCGTCGCGGCCTCGCTTTACCACAGCGGTCAGGTCGCCTACTGGTGCGGCTCGCCCCTGTACCGGATTCGCGGCGGGTACAGCGCCAAGTCGGGCGCGCGCAGCATCATCGAGGTCAACTCGATCATCGCCACGCACGGCGACACGCACACGCTCGAGCGCAACCGCGAGCGTTACACGCCGCCGCTCAACAACCGCACGCTGTTCAAGCGCGACGCCAATCTCTGCATGTATTGCGGCTCGCAGTTCCGCGTCAGCGAGCTAACGCGCGACCACATCACGCCGATGAGCCGCGGCGGCCGCGACACGTGGACGAACGTCGTCACGGCCTGCCGTCGCTGCAACAACCACAAGGGTGGGCGCACGCCCGAGGAGGCGCGGCTGCAGCTCGTGGCCGTGCCGTTCACGCCGACCTACGCCGAGTACATCTATCTCAAGGGCCGGCGCGTGCTCGCCGACCAGATGGAGTACCTGCTCACGCATTTCCCGCGCACGAGCCCCTTACACGCGCGCCTCCGCAGCGCGCTCGCCGAGGTCAATCGCGCCCGCGCGTAGCAAGGCTCACTGCGCCCCGCTCTCGAAGAGATACAGCACCGTGCCTTCGGGCGCGCGTAGCGTCGCAGCCGCTTGCGACCGATCGGCGAGCGGGCTGCCGGCCTTGATCGCGAGCCCTTTGGCGCGGAGATACTCGCTGCGCGCCGCGAGATCGGCGCAGCGGAAGCTCAAGCCGGGCAGGCAGTGAACCTCGTGCAGCCCGATCGTGAGCCCGCGGCCCGTGAGGCGCCGCCAGCGGTGCGGCGCTTCGCCCGTCGCGATCTCTGCGAACCCGAGCGTCTGCCAGAACCGGCTCGAGATCTCGAGCGATTGCGCGGGCAGCGTCAGCTCGAAGAGCTCGCCGCACGCATTGACGTTGTGCGCATCCCAGTCGCCGGGCGGGAAGGTGCGCGCCTCGACGAGCGCGACCGCCTGGCCGCCGGGGTCGGTAAAGCCCACGGTGTGGAATTCGTTGTCGGCGAGGCGCTCGAAGTCGATTTCGACGTCGAGGCGTCGCAGCGGCCGGACATAGGAGCGCAATCCGGGCCGAACGAACGTGAGCCGTGCACCCGCCTCCGCGCCGTCGTGGAGGCCGATGGCCACGGCGCCGTCGTAGAGCACGAGGTATGGATACGAGAGGGCGTCGCCCACGGCGATGCTCGCGAAGCCGAGCGCGCGGTAAAAGTCGAACGACGCCGCTAACGAGCGCGCCGTCACCGAGTACTCGAGGAACTGTCCGAGCATCTGCGTGGTGGGAGTTACACGCGCATTCTGGCAGACTTGCGCGCGCCGCGTCGCGCGCGGCGCCTGCGCTCGCAACACACAGCCGAGATTCGCCGAGTCGTGATCGCCGAAGTCGCCGCCGTCTTAGCACCGGTTTTCGTCATGGCGGGCTTAGGCTACGGCTGGCGGCTCACGGGCGCGCCGTTCGACATGCCGTTCGTGACGCGCATGATCATGTACGTCGCGGGGCCGTGCCTCGTGTTCTCGAGCCTGTCGCAGCTCACGCTGCCGCTGACGCAATTCTGGGGAATGGTCGGCGCGATGATCGTCGTCACGCTGTCCGTGGCCGGTCTATCGGCCGTGCTCATCAGGATAATGGGATTGCCGCAGCGCTCGTTCTTGCCGGCGCTGACGCTCGGCAACACGGGCAACCTCGGCTTGCCGCTGTGCCTCTTCGCGTTCGGCGAGGAGGGGCTCGGCCTCGCCGTGGCCATCTACGTCACGAACTCGCTGTTGCAATTCACGTTCGTGCCGCTCCTGCACACGCGCGTCTCCGTGCTGCGCACGCTGCTCGCGACGCCGATGCTCTACGCCGCCGTGGCCGGGCTCGCCGTGGTCCTCGCGGACGTGCGCGTTCCGACGTGGCTCGCCGACACGCTCGAGGCGATCGGGGGACTCCTGATCCCGCTCATGCTCATGGCGCTCGGCAACACGGTCGGCGGACTCAAAGCCCACAACCTGCCGCGGGCGCTGGGCTTAGGTCTTGCGCGCCTCGTCATCTCGTTCGTGGTGGCCGTGGGCGTGAGCTATGCGCTCGGCTTGACCGGCGTGGCGCGCGGCGTGCTCGTGCTGCAAGGCGCGATGCCGGCCGCCGTGTTCAGCTATCTATTCGCCGCGCGCTACGACCGCGACGCCGACGACATCGCCGGCATCGTGCTCGTCTCTACTCTGCTCGGCGCCCTGACGTTGCCGCTGCTTGTGTCGTATGCGCTCTGGCTGGCGCGCTGAGCAGCGAGTTCCTCACTTTGACCGTTTCCGCGTAGCGCGGGGCGGCGGCCGCACCTCGAGGGTGCCTGCGCACGCGGGGAAAAATCCGGGCTACGGAGTTTCGAGGATCGCGGTGACGCCCATGCCGCCGGCGGTGCAGACGGAGATCAGGCCGCGGCCCCGGCCGCGCTCGCGCAGCAGCTTCGCGAGCGTGCCGAGGATGCGCGTGCCCGTGGCCGCGAACGGATGCCCGATGGCGACGCTGCCGCCCTTGACGTTGAGCTTGCTGCGGTCGATGGCGCCGAGCGCGCGGTCGCGACCCAAACGCTCGCGGCAGAACTTCTCCGACTCCCAGGCCTTGAGCGTCGCGAGCGTCTGCGCGGCGAAGGCCTCGTGGATCTCGTAGAAGTCGAAGTCCTGGAGCGCGAGATTGGCTTCGGCGAGCATCGCCGAGACGGCGTACGCGGGCGCCATGAGCAAGCCTTCCTTGGCCACGAAGTCGACGGCGGCCTCGCGTGCGTGCGTGAGGTACGCGGAGATCGGCAGCCCGCGCGCCTTGGCCCAGTCCTCGGAGCAGAGCAGCACGGCCGAGGCGCCGTCGGTCAGCGGCGTGCTGTTGCCGGCCGTCAGCGTGGCGTTCGGGCCTCGGTCGAACACGGGTTTGAGCTTCGCGAGCTGCTCGAGGGTCGAATCGCTGCGGATGTTGTTGTCGCGCTTGACGCCTTGGAACTCGACGACGAGGCCGTCGTAGAAGCCGTCGGCGTAGGCCTTGGCCGCGTTCTGGTGGCTCGCGAGCGCGAGCCGATCCTGCTCGTCGCGCGTGAGCTGCCACTGCTTTGCCGTGATCTCCATGCTCTCGCCCATCGACAGTCCCGTGCGCGGCTCGACGACGGCCGGTAGCACGGGCTTGAAGTGCCGCGGCCGCAGCTTTAGCCACGGCTTGAGGCGCGCGCCGAACGTGCGGCCGCGCGCGCTCTCGAGCAGCAGCGTGCGGTACGCCTCGGGATAGACGATCGGCACGTCGCTGATCGTGTCCGTGCCGCCCGCGATGCCGGCATCGATGAGCCCCGTCGCGATCTTGCTGCCGATGATGATGGCGGCCGAGAGGCTCGTGCCGCAGGCGCGCTGGAGATCGAACGCCGGCGTCTCGGGTGCCAGGCCCGACGAGAGCGTCGACTCGCGTGCGAGGTTGAAATCGCGCGAGTGCTTGATCACTGCGCCGAGCGACACGTCGCCCAGGCGCTGCCCCTCGAGCGAGTAGCGCGCGACGAGCGCGCGCAGCACGGCCGTCATCATCTCCTGGTTCGAGCAGCGGGCGTAGGCCGTATGCGCGCGGCAAAACGGGATGCGAATGCCGCCGACGACGGCGACGCGACGAGCTTGTTGGTTGCGCATGGGCCACTCCGCGGAACCTCAAGTCGTGCAGTATAAGTGTGCGCGGCGCGGCCGCGCTCGTGGACCAAGTCGTATTCTTGCGCGATCGGCCACCCTACAATCGGCTGCATGAAGGCCTTAGTCGTAGGATGCCTGCTCGGCGTCATGACGGCCGCGGGCTGCGGCGCGAGCGACCCCGAGCTGGAAATTCGCGCGCTGCTCGCGGCGGCCGAGGAAGCGGCCGAGGCGCGCGACGTCGGCTTCTTCGGCGATCTGCTCGGCACGAGCTACCGCGACGCGCGCGGCAACGATCGCGACGAAGCGCTGCGCACGATCCGCGGCTACTTCATCGCCAATCAGCGCGTCGAGATCGTGAGCCGCGTCGACGAGGTCCGGCTCGAAGGAGCGGATGCCGCGCGTGTCGTCGTCCATGCCGGCATGGTGGGGCAGCGCTCGGGTGGCGGGCTCATCGCCGGCGTCGACGCGGATCTCTACCGTTTCGAGCTCGAGCTCGTGAACGACGGCGGCGACTGGCGCATCATAGGTGCAAGGTGGAGCCGAGCGCTCGGAGAATGACATGCGAAACGCGGTCTCGAGGTTGATCCTGGCTCTCGGGGTCGTGGCGCTGCTCGGCTGCGCGTCGGCCGGCGGTGTGGTGGCGCCGCGCATCACGCTCCAGAACTTGGAGGCGCTGGCGCCGAGCGCGGGCCAACAGCGGTTCCGCGCGGGCTTGATCATCGATAACCCGAATACGGAACCGATCTTGGTGCAGAACCTCGAGTTCACGCTGCGGCTCGCCGACCAAGGCATCCTCGACGGTGCGTATGCAGTGCCGTTGACGGTCCAGGCCCTCGATCGACAGACGATCACGCTCGAGCTTGAGAGCGACATCATCTCGTCGCTGTCGCGCCTTTTGTCGTTCGTCCAAGGGCCGGAGAACGCGCTGCCGTACGAGCTCCTAGGCAGGGTCACGCTCGATCGTAAGCGCAGCGAGCCGATCGCGTTCGGCACCCGTGGCCAGGTGCCGCTCGCTATGTCGGGCGAGCGCTAGCGGCGCAACTTAAGTGTCGCTGCGGCTGCAACTGCTGGCCGTCGGCCTGCTGACGTTGGTCTTGCCGTGGACCGGCTTTCGCTACGTCCAGGAAATGGAAGCCGCGCTGCGCGCGGGTCTCGAGCAATCGCTGCTCGCGCGCGCCGCGACCGTGGCCGCCGCGCTCGAGCAGCAACACGCAGCATTCTGCGCGCCCCCAGGCTGTGCGCAGCGCTTGGGCGCCACGATCTACGCGGCGCCGCTCGCAACCGAGCCCGAGCTCGACGGCGTGCGCGACGACGCGTGGAACGCCGTCGGGGCCCCGCTGCCGGTCGGCACGCAGCATCGCCTGTTGGCCGGGACTTTCGGCCGGTTCGCGTATTTGTTTCTGACCGTCGCCGACGGCGAGCTCGTCTATCAGCGCGGGCCGCGCGCGACGCCTTACGGCGATCGCGTCGTGCTCGCGGCCGAGCCCGCGGATGGCCCGCGCTGGTGGCTGCTCAACACTGCTGCGCCCGGAAGGTTCCGGTCGCAAGAGACGAGCCCCGATCGCTTCGAGCCCAGCGAGGTCTACGAGGCCCGGATCACCGGCGCGTGGGCCGAGACTGCGGGCGGCTACGCGCTCGAAGTGGAGGTGCCGATGAGCCTCATGGGCGACACGCTGTCGATCGGCGTCATCGACGTCGACGGCGCCGGCGCCGACTACGCCGTGGAGCTCGCGGCCACCTGGGACCCGGACAGCGGCGCCACGGGCCGGTTCATCCATCAACGGCCCGAGCTGCTGAGCTCGCTCGGCCAGCTCGGCCGTGACAACGGCCGGCTGCGCGTGCTCGACGGCGACGGCTGGATCCTCGCGGCCGCGGGGCGCGTGACGCCGCAAGCGGCCGACGCGGAAGCCTCGAGCTTGAGCGGCGCCCTGTTTCGCTGGCTGCTCGAGCGCGAGGATCCGCCACCGCCGCGCGAGCAGCCTGCGGGCCGCGTGGCCGACGAGACGCTGCGCCGGGCGCTCGCGGGAACGCCGGCGACGGCCTGGTACGGCAGCGGCCCGGACCGCGAGGCGATCGTCGCGGCCGCCGTGCCGATCGCGGGCGCGGCCGGCGCCGTGGTGCTCGAGCAAGCCAGCGAGCCGATCCTGACGCTCACGGATCGCGCGCTCGTACGCCTCATGATGCTCACGCTGTTCGCGACCGTCATCGTCGGTGCGGGGTTGGTCGGTTACGCCACGTGGCTGTCGCTGCGCGTGCGGCGCCTCGCGTACGCGGCCGAGACTGCGCTCGGCCCGCGTGGCGAGATCCGGAGCGGCATGCCCGGCGCCGCGGCCGGCGACGAGCTCGGCGCGCTCGCGCGCAGCTTCGCGGAGCTGCTGGAGCGCTTGCGCGAGCACACGGAATATTTGCGCACGCTCGCGAGCAAGCTCTCGCACGAGCTGCGCACGCCGCTCGCCGTCGTCACGACGTCGCTCGATAACCTCGAGCACGAAGTCAAAGCGCCGACGGCCGAAGCGTATCTCGGCCGCTTGCGGCAGGGCGCCGAGCGCCTCGACGCCATTCTCGTGGCGATGAGCGAGGCCACGGAGCTCGAGCAGGCGATCCGCGCGACGCACGCGCAGGCGTTCGATCTCTCCGCGGTGCTCGCGTCCTGCTGCACGGCGTACGCGGACGTCTACCGCGACCGCGAGATCGCCTACCGCTGCGACGCCTGGCGCACGACCGTCGTCGGTTCGGGCGACCTCGCGGCGCAGCTGCTCGACAAGCTCGTCGACAATGCCGCGAGCTTCAGCCCCGCGGGCAGCCGCATCGACGTGACGCTCGCCGAAGCCGGCGCCGAGCTCTTGCTCTGCGTCGCGAATCGCGGGCCGCCGTTGCCCGCGAAGATGCGCGGCCGCCTCTTCGACTCGCTGGTGTCGATCCGCGAGCAGCGTGACGGCCGGCCGCATTTGGGACTCGGGCTCCACATCGTCGCGCTCGTCGCCGATTTCCACGGTGGCCGCTGCGAGGCCGACGACCTTCCCTCCGGCGACGGCGTCGTCTTCAAGGTTTGGTTCCCGCGCGCACCTGCGATGCGCTAGATGATTTCTCGCTGTGTGCGAGAGGGTGCTCGCGAGACCGTCTGCGCACAGGGATGTGCGCAGACGAGCCGCAGGGACGCGATTTCCGGCGTGTCTCGCGAGCACCCTCTCGCGCGCAGCGAGAAATCAGTGCGACGTCAAAAGCAGCTAGCCAGTCGCGCCGCCGATGGTCAGCTTGGGCGCCGGCAACAAGCTCGAGCCCATGAGGAACTCGTCGACGGCGCGCGCCGCGCCGCGGCCCTCGTTGATCGCCCAGACGACGAGCGACTGACCGCGGCGGCAGTCGCCGGCCGCGAACACGCCGGGCACGCTCGTGACGAACTTGCCGTGGATCGCGCGGTAGTTCGAGCGCTGATCGCGCTCGACCCCGAGCGCGTCCGCGAGATAGGCCTCGGGCCCCAGGAAGCCCATCGCGAGCAGCACGAGATCGGCCTCGAGCGTCTCTGCGGAGCCGTCGACGTCGACCATCTTCGCCGCGCCGTTGACCTGCTGCCATTCGACGCGGTTGATGCGCAGCGTTGCGACGCGGCCGTCGCGGCCGCCGAACTCCTTCGAGACGACCGCGTAGTTGCGCGGATCGGCGCCGAAGCGCGCGATCGCTTCCTCGTGCGCGTATTCAGTGCGATGGATCTTCGGCCACAGCGGCCACGGATTGTCGCCGGCGCGCTTCGGCGGCGATTGATCGAGGAGCTCGAGGTTCAAGAGGCTCTTGCAGCCGTGGCGCAACGCCGTGCCGATGCAGTCGGCGCCCGTATCGCCGCCGCCAATGACGACCACGCGCTTGTCCAAAGCGCTGATGTACTTGCCGTCCGCGAGCTTGCTGTCGAGCAGGCTCTTCGTGTTGGCCGTTAGGAACTCCATCGCGAAATGAACGCCGCGGAAGCTCCGGCCCGGCACGGCCAACTCGCGCGGTTGCGTGGCGCCCGTCGCGAGCAATAGCGCGTCGTGCTCGGCGCGCAGCTTCTTCGGATCGACGTTCTTGCCGACGTCGGCGTTGACCACGAACTCGATGCCGCCGGCGCGCAATAGGTCGACGCGGCGGTCGACGACGGCCTTGTCGAGCTTCATGTTCGGAATGCCGTACATGAGCAAGCCGCCGATACGATCGGCGCGCTCGTAAACCGTGACCTTGTGGCCGGCGCTGTTGAGCTGCTCTGCTGCCGCGAGCCCCGCGGGACCGGACCCGACGACGGCTACGCGCTTGCCGCTGCGCGTGGGCGGAACCGCGGGCTTGACCCAGCCCTCGGCGAACCCGCGATCGATGATCGCGTTCTCGATGTTCTTGATCGTGACCGGCGGGTCGGTGATGCCGAGCACGCACGCGCCTTCGCAGGGCGCCGGGCACGTGCGGCCCGTGAACTCGGGGAAGTTGTTGGTCTTGTGGAGCCGGTCGAGCGCCTCGCGCCACCGCCCCTGGTAGACCATGTCGTTCCACTCGGGAATGAGGTTGTCGATCGGGCAGCCGTTGTCGGACTGGCAGAACGGCACGCCGCAGTCCATGCAGCGCGCGCCCTGATTGCGCAGGTGGTCGTCGGCCGCCTGCGTGAAGATCTCGCCGAAGTCGCCCAGGCGTTCGCGAGCGTCCCTGTAAGGCACGCTCTTCTTGGGATACTCCATGAAGCCTGTAGGCTTACCCATGCGCTAACAACCGGTCCGTCGAAGTCAGCGAGCCTGGGCAACGAACGTGCCGGTCTCGTCGTTGCGGAGCGTCTGTTCCATTTCTTCGTCGTGTCGCTTGCGCTCGGCGAGCACGCGCTTGTAGTCCGTCGGCATGACCTTCACGAACTGCTCGAGCGACGCCGGCCACTCGTCGAGGATCCCCGCGGCGACGGGCGAGCCCGTGTATTCGCGATGCAGCTCGATCATCTCGCGCAGCTCGACGATGTCCTCGTCCTCGGCGACGGGCTCGAGGTCGACGGTGCCCGTGTTGCACTTGGCCGCGAAGTCGTCGCGCGGATTCCAGACGTAGGCGATGCCGCCCGACATGCCGGCCGCGAAGTTACGGCCCGTCGAGCCCAGGATCACGGCGCGGCCGCCCGTCATGTACTCGCAGCCGTGGTCGCCGACGCCTTCGACTACGGCCTTGGCGCCGCTGTTGCGGACGCAGAAGCGTTCGGCGGCGCGGCCGCGGAAGAACGCGCGGCCGCTCGTCGCGCCGTAGAGCGCGACGTTGCCGATGAGCACGTTGTCCTCGGCCTTGAACGTGGCGGTCTTCGGTGGATAGATGATGAGCCGGCCGCCCGAGAGCCCTTTGCCCACGTAGTCGTTGCTGTCGCCCTCGAGCTCGAGCGTGATGCCCTTGGCCAGGAACGCGCCGAAGCTTTGCCCGGCCGTGCCCGTGAACTTGAAACGCACGGTGTCGTAGGGCAGGGCGTCGGCACCCCACTTCTTGACGACCTCGTAGCTCAGCATCGCGCCCACCGTGCGGTTCACGTTCGCGATCGGCAGCTCCTCGCGCGTCTTCTTGCGCTGCTGGATCGACTTGCGCGCGAGCGCGATGAGCTTGTTGTCGAGCGCGAGGTCGAGGCCGTGGTCCTGCCACTTCGTGCAGTAGACCTCGGTCGTCGGCCGCGGCTTGACGGCCGGAACGAGCAACGGCGTGAGATCGAGGCCGTCGGCCTTCCAGTGGTTGATCGCGGCGCGCGTCTGTAACAGGTCGGTGCGGCCGATGAGATCGACGAAGCGGCGCACACCCAAGCTCGCCATGATCTCGCGCGTTTCCTCGGCGACCATGAAGAGATAGTTGACGACGTGCTCGGGCTGGCCGGCGAACCTCTTGCGCAGCACGGGGTCCTGCGTGGCCACGCCCACGGGGCAAGTGTTCAGGTGGCACTTGCGCATCATGATGCAGCCCAGGGCGATCAGCGGCGCCGTCGAGAAGCCCATCTCCTCGGCGCCGAGCAGCGCGGCGATCACGACGTCGCGGCCCGTCTTCAAGCCCCCGTCGGTCTGGAGCACGGCGCGACTGCGCAGGTCGTTCATGACGAGCGTCTGGTGCGTCTCCGCGAGCCCGAGCTCCCACGGCAACCCCGCGTGCTTGATGCTCGTGAGCGGCGAGGCGCCGGTGCCGCCGCTGTCGCCCGAGATCAACACGTGATCGGCGTGCGCCTTGACGACGCCCGCCGCGATCGTGCCCACGCCGACCTCGGACACGAGCTTCACGCTCACGCGCGCCGACGGGTTCGAGTTCTTGAGGTCGTGGATGAGCTGCGCCAAGTCCTCGATCGAATAGATGTCGTGATGCGGCGGCGGGCTGATCAAGCCCACGCCCGGTGTCGAGTACCTGATCCGCGCGATGTTGTCGTCGACCTTCCTGCCGGGCAGCTCGCCGCCCTCGCCGGGCTTCGCGCCCTGCGCCATCTTGATCTGCAGCTCGTCGGCGTTCGCGAGATACCAAATCGTCACGCCGAAGCGGCCCGAGGCGATCTGCTTGATCGCCGAGCGCCGCGAGTCGCCGTTAGGCAGCGGAACGAACCGCGCCGGGTCCTCGCCGCCTTCGCCCGTGTTGCTCTTGCCGCCCATCCGGTTCATCGCGATCGCGAGCGTCTCGTGCGCCTCGGCGGACAACGACCCGAGGCTCATCGCGCCCGTGCAGAAGCGCTTGACGATCTCGCTGGCCGGTTCAACCAGCTGGAGCGGCAACGGCTTCGACCCCTTCGCGAAGTCGAGCAGGCCGCGCAACGCGCCTGTTTTCCGAGCCTCCTCGTTGACGTGCGCCGCGAACTGCTTGTACGCGTTCGGGTCGCCGCGGCGTGCCGCGACTTGCAGCGAGAAGATCGCCTGGGGATCCCAGGCATGCCGCTCGCCGCCGCTGCGCCAGTGGAACTCGCCGGGGTTCGGCAGCGACGCGAGCTTGTCGGCGGGATCGTCCGGGTATCCCAGCGCGTGGCGCCGCAGCGCCTCTTGCTCGAGCACCGCGAAGTCGACACCCTGCAACCGGCTCACCGTGCCGCCGAAGCAGCGCTCGATGACCTCGTCTGCCAAGCCGAGCGCCTCGAAGATCTGCCCCCCCTTGTAGGACTGCAGCGTCGAGATGCCCATCTTGGCCATGACCTTGAGCATCCCTTTGCTCACGGCTTGGCGGTAATCGCCGACGATGTCGGTACCTAAGTCGAGCTGGCGCTCGTCGCGCGCTTGCACGAGGGCCTCGTACGCGAGGTACGGGTTGATGCCGTCCGCGCCGTAGCCGACGAGCAAGCAATGGTGATGGACCTCGCGCGCCTCGCCCGTCTCGAGGACGATGCCGATGCGAGTGCGCTTGGCGTGCGCCACGAGGTGATGGTGCACGGCGCCGCACGCGAGCAGCGCGCTCACGCCCACGCGCTCGCGGCCCATGGCGCGATCCGAGAGCACGAGCATCGCGTAGCCTTCGTCGATGGCGCGCTCGGCTTCGGCGCAAATGCGGTCGATCGCGCGGCGCAGCCCGCCCGGGGCTACTTCACGCTCGTAGGTGATGTCGATCGTGCGTGCGCGCCAGCCGCGATGGTTCAGGTTCTTGATGCCGGCGAGCTCTTCGTTGCTGAGTATCGGTTGCCGGAAACGCAGGCGCTCGGCATGCTTCGGCGTGCTCTCGAGCAGGTTGCCCTCGGGGCCGACGTAGCACTCGAGCGACATGATGACTTCCTCGCGGATCGAGTCGATCGGCGGGTTCGTCACCTGCGCGAACAGCTGCCGGAAGTAGTCGTAGAGCATGCGCGGCTTGTCGGAGAGCACCGCGAGCGCGCTGTCGTTGCCCATCGAGCCCACGGGGTCGCGGTGCTCGCGCACCATCGGCTGCAGCATGAAGTGCAGCGTCTCGATCGTGTAGCCGAAGGCTTGCAAACGTGGCAGGAGCGTCGCGCGGTCGATCGCGGGCTCGCGCGTTTCGGCCGCCAGCTGGCGCAAAGCAATGCGGTTGGCATCGAGCCACTCGGCGTACGGCTTACGGTTCGCGAACTCGTTCTTGAGCTCGTCGTCGGGGACGAGCCGGCCGCGCTCGAAATCGACGAGGAACATGCGGCCGGGCTCGAGGCGTCCCTTGGCCTTGACGTTCTTGGGATCGATCGGCACGACGCCGACCTCGCTCGCCATGATGACGCGGTCGTCGTGCGTCAGGTAGTAGCGGCTCGGCCGCAGACCGTTGCGATCGAGCACGGCGCCGATGTACTTGCCGTCGGTGAACGCTATCGACGCCGGGCCGTCCCACGGCTCCATGAGGCACGAGTGATACTCGTAGAACGCCCGCTTGTTCTCGGGCATGAGCTCGTTCTTCTGCCACGCCTCGGGAATCATCATCATCACGGATTCCTGGAGCGTGCGGCCCGTCATGAGCAGGAACTCGAGCACGTTGTCGAAGACGCCCGAGTCCGAGCAGTCGGGCTCCGCGATCGGATAGAGATTCTTCAGCGAATCGCCGAAAAGCTCGCTCTTGAGCACGCCTTGACGCGCACGCATCCAGTTCTCGTTGCCGCGCAGCGTGTTGATCTCGCCGTTGTGCGACATGAAGCGGTTCGGCTGCGCGCGGTCCCAGCTCGGGAACGTGTTCGTGGAGAACCGCGAGTGCACCATCGCGAGGTGCGTCGTGTAGTCGGGGTCGCACAGGTCGGGGTAGAAACTGCGTAGCTGCCCCGGCGTCAGCATGCCCTTGTAGATGAGCACCTTGCTCGACAGGCTGCAGACGTAGAACTGCTTGGCCTCACGCAACGTGTTGTCGCCGCGCAGCTGGTGGCTCGCGCGCTTACGCAACAAATACAGCCTGCGCTCGAACGCGTCGCCCTCGAAGCCGTTGCCGGCGATGACGAACAGTTGCTCGATGTGCGGGGCCGCAGCGCGCGCGCCCATACCTATGTCGGCCGCGTCGGCGTCGGTCGGGACCACGCGCCAGCCTGCCAGGATCTGGCCTTCCTCGGCGCAGATCGCGGCGACCGCTGCCTTGCACCGTTCGCGCTCGGCTGCATCCGTCGGCAGGAACACGATGCCAGCCGCGAACTTGCCGGGGCCCGGCAGCGTCACGCCGCAGGCTTGCTTCGCGACCTTGGCCAGGAACTCGTGCGGCAGCGCCGTGAGCATGCCCGCGCCGTCGCCGGTGTTCGGCTCGGCGCCGCGCGCTCCGCGGTGGTCCATGCGGCACAACAGGTGGTCGGCGTCTTCGACGATCTTGTGGCTGCGTTTGCCCTTGATATGCGCGACGAAGCCGACGCCGCAGCTATCGTGCTCGAACTCGGGCCGATACAACCCTTGCGCCGGCGGGTAGCCGGTTGTGTCTCTTGTGCGCATGCTTGCCGTCCTCATGCCGTAAGAGCGGCCACGATGCGTCGACGCCAAGCCCGTTTGGGGTCTTGGGCTCGCTTCAGGTTCGTGTTGGTTGCTCTTACAGTCATGGTTCTATACAGCGGTTAGCCGTCGGGCTCCGCTTAGGCTATTTTTTTGCTGGCTGGCAGTTGCGATTGCAGGACCTGTCAAGCCGAGGGCCTTAAGATCTGCCGCGGAGAGGCCCTCAAACAATGGGACCGGAGCAGGCCTCAAGCCAACGCCAAACTATAGGGAAGGGGCGAGCGCCGCGTCAATCTTGGCGCGGCGAGCGGGAATTCAGTCGGCTTGCCAGCGGTAACCCATGCCGTAGACGGTCTGAATGGCGTCGAATTTGGGGTCCACGCTCACGAACTTGGCCCGGATCCGTTTGACCTGCGAAGTGACCGTGCCGTCGTCGAGCACCACGTTCGCGGCGGTCATGAGCTGCTCACGGTTTCTCACGTGGCCGGGGTGCAGCGCCAGGGCGTGCACGACCCAGAACTCCGTGACCGTCAGCGGCACCGGCACCGACTTCCAGTGGGCGCTCATGCGGTCCCGATCGAGCGTCAACGAGCCTTGCTCGAGCCGCTCGCCGGGGGCGTCGCCGGCGCGCAATGCCTCGACGCGCCGGAACAATGCCGCGACGCGGGCCAGCAAGTGCTCGATGCTGGTGCGCTTGGTCAGATAGTCGTCCGCGCCGAGCCGAAGGCCCGACACGGCGTCCAGCTCGCTCTCACGAGCCGTCAGGAAGATGATCGGCAGCTGCGCCGAGCGGGCGCGCAGCTCGCGGCAGAGCTCGAACCCGCCCTCGACCTCTATCCCTAAGTTCACGTCGATGATGACGAGATCGGGGAAGCGGTTGGCGAAGCCCGCCAAGGCCTCCTTGCGACCGCCGTAGCCGACGACGCGGTAGCCCTGGCGGCGCAGGCCGGCGACGTAGTTGTCGCGGATCGCGACCTCGTCTTCGACAACGGCTACGAGCTTGGAGGATGACATGTCAATGATCTTGGGCTCGTCGTATGAGCTGCCGGGCCTTAGCCTTCCGCGGTATCGTCTTCGGTGCGCTAAGGCACAGTTCGTTCAACTTCGGTTTGGCATGATACCCACCGCCCATACCAGGAGGTACCGAAAATGAGCATTCACGGCTTTTCCAAAGTTGGCGCCGTCGCGATCGGATTCGTGACGGCCGTGTCGGCCTGTACGACGCTCGACCCCTACACGCGCGAGGAGCGACCGGCGCGCGCACAGCGGCAGGCCATCATCGGCGCCGCCGCCGGTGCTGTCGTGGGCTTGGTTACGGGCGACAGCTCGATGGAGCGCAAGAAGCGCGCGCTCGTAGGCGCTGGGCTCGGTGCCCTGGCCGGTGCCGGCGTCGGCACCTACATGGATCGCCAAGAGGCGAAGCTCCGCGCCGAGCTCGAGCGGACCGGTGTCAGCGTCACGCGCATCGGCGACAACATCACGCTCAACATGCCCGGCAACATCACGTTCGCGACGGACAGTGCGGGTCTCAACGCGGGCTTTTTCGAGGTGCTGAACTCGGTGAGCCTCGTGGTCAACGAGTTCAACCAGACCGTCATAGAGGTCGCCGGCCACACCGATAGCACGGGGGAGGAAGACTACAACCAGCAGCTGTCCGAGCGTCGCGCGGGCGCTGTCGCCGCTTATCTCGGCACGCGCAGCGTCTTGACCGACCGCATCATCACGGTCGGCATGGGCGAAGGCCGGCCCGTGGCGAGCAACGGCACGGACGGGGGCCGCCAGCAGAACCGCCGCGTCGAGCTCACGCTCGTGCCGCTGACGGTCGGCTAGCGATTGTCGGTAGCGCGCAGCAAATTTCTCCTGCATTAGCTGCATGCCCGCCATCCCTGGCGGGAGCAACAAAATGCTCCTGGATTTGTTGCATGCCCGCCATCCCTGGCGGGCAAAAACTAAGGGCGCACCGCTGCGCGGCGCGCCCTTCTTCTTTGCGCGAGCGGTCGAGCGGAGCTCTTATGCCGTGACCAGCCGCTTCTTGAGCTTGCCGAGCGCGTTGGCCTCGATCTGGCGGATGCGCTCGGCCGACACGCCGTACTCGGCCGCGAGCTCGTGGAGCGTGGCCTTGTTGTCGGCCAGCCAGCGCCGAGCAAGGATGTCGCGACTGCGCTCGTCGAGCTGGCTCAGCGCCGCCGCGAGGCGATCGTGGGCGTCGCTGTCGGCATCGGCGCGCTCGACCGACTGCGCCGGGTCGCTGTTCGGGCTAGGCAGATAGGTCGCCGGCGCGAAGTCCTCGTCATCCTCGGGATAGGGATCGAACGAGAGGTCGCGCCCGTAGAGGCGCTTCTCCATCTCCGCGACGTCGCGCGTCGTGACGCCGAGATCCGCGGCGACGGCCTCGGCCTCGGCCTTGCTGAGCCAGCCCAGGTGTTTCTTGGCCTTGCGCAGGTTGAAGAACAGCTTGCGCTGGGCCTTGGTCGTGGCCACGCGCACGAGCCGCCAATTGCGCAGCACGAACTCGTGGATCTCGGCGCGGATCCAGTGCACCGCGAACGAGACGAGGCGCACGCCCACATTGGGGTCGAAGCGCTTGACGGCCTTCATGAGGCCGACGTTGCCTTCCTGGATCAGGTCGCCGAGCTGTAGGCCGTAACCCGCATAGCCGCGGGCCACGTGGATGACGAAACGCAGGTGGGACAAGACGAGGCGCCGGGCCGCATCGAGGTCGTTGCTCGCCCGAAGGCGGGTAGCGAGCTCGAATTCCTCCTCGGCGGTCAGCACCGGGATCCTATTGGCCGCCTGGATGTAATGGTCCAGGCTGCCAAGCGGGCCGCCGAGCAAGAGCTCGGGGCGGGGCGCTAGCGCAGTCGTAGTCATGGTCCTATTCCTCCTTTGCACGGCCATTTTAGCACTCGGCGCCTTAGAGTGCTAAAGGGGGTGTCCCCGTTCCTGCGACGGGCTACTTGGGCTCGATGGCCCGCAGGTGCCGGGCGGCCGCGAGGCCGGCCCCGGCCCAGCCCAGGAGCGCCCCGCCGGCCAGAAGGACGCCGGTCTCGGCAGGGGATAGCCCGCGCAGGGCGAAGCCGCTGCCGTAGAGGGCGGCCACGGCCCGGACAGGCGCGTCGAGCAGCAGGAGGCCGAGGGCGACGACGAGCGCGGCCACGAGAGCGCCGGCCAAGCCATAGCAGAGCCCGAGGTAGAGGAACGGCCGGCGAATGAACGCGTCCGTGCCGCCGACGAGCTTCGTGACCTCGATCTCCACGCTGCGGTTGTTGATCTCGAGCCTGATCGTGTTGCCGACGACGATCGCGACGGCGAGGCCGAGCAGCACGGTCGCGAAGTCCACGAGCCTGCTTGTAAGCGCGAGCATCGCGCGCAGC
Source organism: uncultured Gammaproteobacteria bacterium (assembly GCA_964503125.1). GTDB lineage: Bacteria > Pseudomonadota > Gammaproteobacteria > Steroidobacterales > Rariloculaceae > FEN-1219. Next base: position 1,543 of record CAZCZE010000043.1, on the reverse strand, counting down.
CGCGCGACCCACGCCGTGTCCACCTGGACGACGTCGGCTTCGGGCAGCCTGCCGATGGCGTTCGCCAACGCCTCGACGTCGGCGGCGACGCCGCTCTCGGGACGGACGACGAGCGCATGCGGCAGGGGATTGGCGTTCAGCGCATCGAGGGCCTCGCCGAAGCCGGATCTGGCGCGGAACTCCGCGAGCGCGGCATCGCGGTCGATCAGCGTGACGGCGGCCACGTCGTCGCGAGCCTCGATCGTTCGTGCGGTCCGCCGAGCCGCGTCCGCGGTCACGTCGAGCTTCAGGTACACCGTGAAGTCGGCGGCGCCCTGCCACGACTCGCTGAGCTCATCGGCGTTGTTGACGGCGACGCGAAGGCCCGCGGGCAGCGCGAGCGCGATCGCGATCACGAGGATCGTCAAGACGCTCGCGAACGGCTGCCGGGCGAGGCGCACGACCGCGTCGACGCAGTTGTTGCGATGGAGACGCAGGTAGTGTCGCAGCGCTTCCACGGCTCAAGCGCGCCCGCGGTCCGTGTCGCCCGACATTTGCCCGCCGACGAGCTTGAGGCGGCGGTGCGGCAAGCGTTCGATGAGCTCGAGGTCGTGCGTGGCTATCAGCAGCGTCACGCCCACTTCGTTGAAGCGCGTGAATAGCTCCATGATCTCGAACGAGAGCTCGGGATCCAAGTTGCCCGTCGGCTCGTCGGCGATGAGCACGTCGGGCCGCGGCGCCACTGCGCGCGCGATGCCGACACGTTGCTGCTCGCCCGTCGACAGCGTGATCGGCGCGTGCGACTCGCGGCCGCGCAGCCCCACCTGGTCGAGCGCGGCACGCACGCGCTTCTCGGTCTCGCGGCGGCTCGCCCCGGCGATGACGAGCGGCAGCGCCACGTTGTCGAAGACGCTGCGGTCGTAGAGCAGCTTGTGATCCTGGAAAACGACTCCGAGCCGTTGACGGAACACGGGTATCTTGCGCCGCGAGATGCGCGCGATGTTCTGATTGTTGACGAGCACCGTGCCACGCGTCGGACGCTCGATGAGCGCGATGAGCTTGAGCAGCGTGCTCTTGCCGGCCCCCGAGGGCCCCGTCAGAAACACGAAGTCGCCGCGCTCCATATTGAACGAGACTCCGGAGAGCGCCTCGCGGCCGTTCGGGTACCGCTTGGAGACGTTCTCGAAGCGGATCATGACGAGGAGTCGCCGAGCAACGCGCGGACGAAATCGCTTGCCCTAAAGTCGTCGAGGTCCTCGACGCCTTCGCCGACGGCCACGAACCTGATCGGCAGTTTGAGCTCGCGCGCGATCGCGAGCAGGATGCCACCTTTCGCGCTGCCGTCGAGCTTCGTGATGGCCACGCCCGTTAGCCTAAGGCGCTCGTGGAACCGGCGCGCCTGCGCGAGCGCGTTCTGGCCCTGGCTCGCGTCGAGCACGAGCAGGATCTCGTGCGGCGCCGTCGCGTCGAAGCGGCGCACGACACGCTTGATCTTGTCGAGCTCGTCCATGAGGCCCGCGGCTGTGTGCAGCCGCCCGGCCGTGTCGGCGAGGACGACGTCGAT
>CAZCZE010000042.1:0-2782 GCA_964503125.1 uncultured Gammaproteobacteria bacterium | reverse complement strand
TTTCCGAAGGAACGCGCGCGGCTGCTCGGGTTGCTCCTTGAGCGCGTCGAGTTCGACGCCGACTCCGGCGAGGTTGCCATCACGTTCCGGCCGGGCGGCCCGCAAGCCGTGAAGGAGAAGCGATGACAGTCCGCGCGGTGTTCAAGCCGCCGCCGGTGGTCGTCGCACGCCCGGCGAGCAGGGCGGCGCGCTTACTCGCGCTCGCGCACCACGTCGAGCGGCTCGTCGAGGCAGGGGAGGTCGAGAGGTACGCGGCGGTGGCGGGCGCGCTTGGCCTGACGAGGACAAGGCTGACGCAGGTGCTCGCGTTGACGACGCTGAGCCCGCGCGTGCAGGAGGCGGTCCTGGTGGGGGAGCTGGAGATCACCGACCACGCGCTCAGGCCGATGGTGGCGGACGTCGAGTGGGGGGAACAGGTCCGCGTCGAGGAGGTTGGCGCGTGAAGCTCGTCGTCGTCGGTAACCGTCGCGCCAAGCCCACCTGGACGCCGGCGGCGTGGCGGCGATGCTGGCGGGCATGGCCGAATCAGATCGAGCGCGACAGATGCGCCGCTTGCTGCGGCGGCGTGACCGGGAAGGACTGACGTATGCGCGGCTGGCGTTGTTGACGGGCGAAAGCCGCCACGCGCTGTCCTGGTGGGCTTGGAAGCTGCGGCACGAGGAGCGAGCGCTCGAGAGGTCATCCTTCGTCGAGCTTGCCGTCGAAGCCGACAGCGCAGGCGATTCGACCGGGGTGGAGGTCCTGCTGGCCAACGGCCGTCGTCTCTTGGTGCAGCGCGGCTTCGATGACGAGACGTTGCGGAGAGCGGTGGCGGTCTTGGAGCGAACGTGCTGAGTCTGCCCGCATCGATCCACATCTTCCTCGCGACGAAGGCCGTGGACTTTCGCAAGGCGCACGATGGGCTGGTCGCCGTGGTACGCGACCAGTTCCACGACGACCCCTTCGATGGATCCGTGTTCATCTTCCTGAACAAGCGACGCGATCGGGTGAAGCTCTTGCTCTGGGACCGCAACGGATTCTGGCTGCTGTACAAGCGGCTCGAGCGGGGCACCTTCCGCGCGATCGAACGTCGCGGTGAACGACGGGTCGAAGTCTCACGTGCGGAACTCTCGATGCTCCTCGAAGGAATCGACCTGAAAGCGGGCAAGATCCGCAGGCACTTCGCCGAAGGAGTACGTGTACAAGGACGCGGAAGAAGTGGTGTCGCGCACGCTGATCGAGCTCCCGGATGACGTTGCCGCGCTGAAGGCGTTGATCGCCGAACGCGACGCCAAGATCGTCGAGCTCGAGCACAACGTCGAGTGCTACCGCCGCATGCTCTTCGGCTCCTCGTCGGAGAAGCGGCGCGGAGAGCTGGGGCTCGCCGACCACGCATCCCAGACGCACCTGTTCTGCGTCGAGCTCTTGGCCGAGGCCGAGCGTGTCGCGCGCGAGAATGCGGTCGAGGGCTCGATCGAGATCGCTGCGTCTGCGCAGCCGCGCAAGCCGAGCAAGCGCCGCTCGAAGTTCCCTGAGCACCTCCCGCACGTGGTGACGCTCTACGAGCTCCCCGAGGATCAGCGACGCTGTGGTTGCGGCGGCGAGCTGCACGAGATCTCGAGAGAGCGGACGCGCGAGCTGGAACGGCTCGAATCCACGATCGTCCACGAGATCCAGCGCGCCAAGTACGCCTGCCGGAACTGCGGCGAGGGCATCGTGACCGCGCCCGGTCCCAACCGCGTGATCGAGAAGGGTCTTCTAGGGCTTGGCTTCCTCGCGCACGTGGCCACCGAGCGATTCGGCAACCACATGCCCTACTACCGGCTCGAGAAGAAGTATGCGACCGAGGGCCTGGATCTCTCGCGTAGCGTGCTCGAGCGGTCGATGGCGCGCTGCGCGGAGCTGCTCGAGCCGATCTACGAGGAGCTCAAGCGCCAGGTGCTCACGAGCGGCCTGATCTTCACCGACGACACGCCGGTTACGATCGCGCGCCCGGGCGGCGGCCACGAAGGCAGCCGTAAGGGTCGGGTGTGGTGCTACGTCGATCGCGAGGACCAAGTCGTCTACGACTTCACCGAATCCCGCAAGCGCGACGGGCCGCTGCTCTTCATGAAGGGTTTCCGCGGCTTCACGCACGCCGATGCCTACCCGGGCTACGACGCGCTCTACTTGCCCGACGAGGTGATCGAGGTGGCCTGCTGGGCTCACGCTCGCCGCAAGTTCGTCGAAGCCGAGCCCAGCGACCCGGCGCTTGCGAAGGAAGCCATCGATCGGATCCGCGAGCTGTACCGGATCGAGCGCGTGGCGAAGCCGCTCGATCCGGAGGAGCGACTTGCCCTTCGCGAGCGCGAGGCGCGGCCGCGGCTGGATGCGCTACGCGCCTGGATGGCCGGAGTCGAAGCGACCGTGCTCCCCAAGAGCCCGATGGCTCGGGCGATCGGCTACGCACAGGCACAGTGGAACGCGCTCGTGCGGTACGTCGACGACGGTCGGCTCGAGATCGACAACAACCGCGCGGAGCGCGCGCTGCGGCCCTTCGCGGTCGGCCGTAAGAACTGGCTCTTCTTCCAGACGACAGGCGGCGGCTGGACCGGCGTCGTGCTGATGAGCCTACTGATGAGCGCCAAGGCCGCGGGGCTCGACCCGCGCCTCTACTTCCGCGACGTGCTGCTGCGCATCAGCCGCGAGAGCGACCCGAAGAAGCTCGTGCCGCTCGGTTGGCGCGAACACTTCGCCGCCGAGGTCGCGGCGGAACGCGACGCGGCTGTCGCGAAGATCCTCGGCCGCTGACGCGCTCGGGCTG
>CAZCZE010000041.1:0-70292 GCA_964503125.1 uncultured Gammaproteobacteria bacterium | reverse complement strand
GGCTCGGCGGCGCACATCCCTGTGCGCCGACGGTCTCGCGAGGGGCCTTCGAGATGCGGCCGCCGCTTTCACGCGTTGTTGTTCTTCTCGTGCTGACTCTCTTCGTTTTTTCCGGCGTGAGCTTTGCGGCGACGTTGCCCGAGATCGTCGAGCGTGGGGAACGCGCGGAGGCGTTGCGGTTGATTGCGGCGGGGGCTGCGGTTGACGAGCGGTCGGCCGACAACACGACGGCGTTGCACTGGGCGGCGCACTACGGTGACGTGGAGCTCGTCGAGGTGCTAATCGAGCGTGGCGCGAACGCGTCGCTCATCAACGATTACGGGTCGGCGCCGCTCGCGGCCGCGGCCGTCGAGGCGGACGCCGCGATCGTCAAGGCGCTGCTCGACGCGGGCGCTCACGTCGAGTCGCCGAACCTCGAGGGGCAGACGGCGCTCATGGTCGTCGCGCGCACGGGGCGCGTCGAGACGGCGAAGCTGCTGCTCGATCGTGGCGCGACGGTCGACGCGCGCGAGGCGTTCGGCGGGCAGACGGCGCTCATGTGGGCCGCGGCGCAGAAGCATCCCGAGATGATCCGCTTGCTCATCGCGCACGGCGCCGAGGTCGACGCGCGTGGGCTCGCGCATGATTGGCAGCGGCGCGTCACGGCCGAGCCGCGCATCAAGATCATGCAGACGGGCGGGTTCACCCCGCTGCTCTACGCCGCGCGCGAGGGCTGCGGCGCGTGCGTCGAGCCGCTCGTCGCGGGCGGCGCCGACGTCGATCTCTCGGATCCGTACGGCATGACGCCGCTCGTGCTCGCGCTCTACAACCGGCAGTTCGACACGGCGATGGCGCTCATCGAGCACGGCGCCGACGTCAACCAGTGGGACTGGTGGGGCCGGAGCCCGCTGTATCTCGCCATCGAGCTCAACCGCATTCCCGACAGCCGGCGCAACGATCTGCCGGCGCTCGACGCGCACTCGGGTCTCGACGTGGCGCGCGAGCTGCTCGCGCGCGGCGCCAACGTCGACATGCGCTTGAAGCACCAGCCTTTGCTGCGTAGCGACCCCGGCGACCGCGGCTTCACGGACGGCAGCCCCGACGTGCTCGTCGTGAGCCCCGGCGCGACCGCGCTGCACGTCGCGGCGAAGGCCAGCGACGACGAAGCCGTGCAGGTCTTGCTCGCGAACGGCGCCAACGTCAACGCCGCTAACGTGTTCGGCATCACGCCCGTCATGGCGGCCGCGGGAGTGGGGCACTGGTACGGCGTGTTCCGCGAATACCCGACGATCGGCCGCTACAAGACCGGAGCCGACGCCGTCGCAACGATGAAGCTGTTGCTCGCGGCGGGCGCAGAGTTCGATGGCCGTACGACGGAGCTGACCATTGGCTTTCAGCGGCCGCGCGTCGCGGGTCTTACGGCCGCGCACGGCGCCGCGTTCCAGGGCTGGAACGAGGTCATCGAGTACCTGCACGAGCAGGGCGAGCCGATCGACGCGAAGCAGACGAGCAGGGATGGCGCGACGCCGCGCGATGTCGCGCTCGCCGAAGGGAACCCCGAGACCGCCGCGCTCATCGAACGCTTGTTGGCGGAGTAGGGGGGGCGCAAACGTGCTGCAGGATTTCAAGAACGCCTGCCGCGCGCTGCGGAAGTCTCCCTGGTTCACGTGCGTCGTCGTGCTCACGCTCGCGCTCGGCATCGGCGCGAACACGGCCATCTTCGGCGTCGTGAACCGAATCTTGCTGAATCCTTTGCCATATCCCGATTCCGACCGAATCGTGATGCTGCTGTTCGGCAACGAGGAGGGCGCGTTCGCCGTGGACCGTGTCTTCGCACGCGTCTGGCGCGAACAGGCGCGGACGCTGGACGGCGTCGAGGGGCACACGTTCCGCGCCGACGCGCTGGCGTTCGACGCGAGCGGTGCGCGCGTGTTGTCTACGCGAGGAATCACGCCGGGCTTGCCGAGTTTTCTCGGTGTTGCTCCGGTTGTCGGCCGCGGGTTCACGGATGACGACACCGTTCCAGGTGCGCCGGCTGTCGTCATGCTCAGCTACGACATGTGGCAGCGCGAGTACGGCGGTGCTCAAGATGTGCTCGGACGGGCCATCACCCTCGACGGCGTTTCGCATGCGATCACCGGCGTAATGCCCGCGCGCTGGGATACGTTCGCTATCCCGCGCCCCGATCTGTGGTTCCCGCTGCCACTCGGTGCTGCTTTCGATTCCACGCCTGGAAATCGATCCGTTAGCTTGTTCGGCCGACTGCGGTCGGGCGTTCCGGTCGACGCCGTTGGAGCCGAGCTCGATGCGCTCACAGCGCGAGCGATGGAAGAAGGACTGGGCCCACGGCTCCCGCCCGACGTGCGCGCACGGGTCAATCGGCCCACGGACCTGATGATCGCCACCGGCACTCGCGAGGCGTTGCTGGTGCTGTTTGGCGCCGTCAGTCTCGTGCTGCTCGTCGCCTGCTCGAACGTCGCCAGCTTGCTCCTCGCGCGCGGCGCGTCTCGCGCGCGAGAGCTCGCGTTGCGCGCCGCGCTCGGCGCAAGCACTTGGCGTCTCGTGCGTGCACTTCTTGCCGAGTGTTTGGTTCTCGCGCTTGCTGCCGGCGCAGTAGGCGTCCTGGTCGGGTGGCTCACGCTCGGCATTGTCGTGCGATTGCGTGCGAATCTGAGGGCACTCGCCGACGTGCGGCTCGATCCGAGTGTTCTCGCGTTCACCTTGGGTGTAGCCGTCTTGACGGCTTTGTTGTTCGGAATGGCGCCCGCTCTGCAATTGGCATCACGACGGGTCGGCGGCGCGCTACGGCAAGGGGTTGCAGGTGTCGTTCGCGGCAGCAGCGGGCGCCTGCGCAAGTTGCTCGTGGCGGCGCAGATGGCGCTGTCCGTCGTTCTGCTCGTCAGCGCCGGATTGCTCGTCCGCAGCGTGCTCTATTTGCAGCAAGTCGACGCCGGCTTCGACACGCGCGGTCTGCTCACAGTGCAGCTGGCACTGCCGCGAGGCAGGTACGAGACTGCAACGAGCCGCGACGTTCTCGTCGAGACGCTGCTGGAGCGAGTCCGCTCGCTGAACGGTGTCGCCGCGGCCACGAGAGCATTGCAGGCGCCCCCGTATTTCGCGGGGTGGGCTCGAGGGGTCGAGCTCCGCGGAACGCCGCCGATCGATCCCGAGCCCGGCGGCTTCGCGCACAACTTCGTGCCGCCCGACTACTTCAACGTGCTCGGGCTGCCGCTGCTCGAAGGGCGGACGTTCACGGCCGACGACGTACAAAACGGCCAATCAGTGATCATCAGTCGCGCGGCCGCACGGCGCTTCTGGCCCGATGGGAACGCCGTCGGGGCAGAAATCAAGTTGCTGGACTGGACAACGGTCGTAGGCATCGTCGACAACGTCGTCTGGGGCGGCCTGACACAGCCGGGCGGCGCGCAGTTCTATTTTCCGTATAACGCCGATCGAGTACCGACTGTTGGCCCCGTGTTGATCGTGCGCGCCGTGGAGGAGCCTAACGACACCATCGCCGCCGTGCGAGCCGCCACGCAGGCGCTCGATCCCGAGATCGCGCTGCGCAACGTGCGCGTAACGGAGGCAACACTCGCGGCCTCGATAGACGGTCCGCGGTTCAACATGGTGCTGCTGACTGCGTTCGCCGTGATTGCGTTGGTGCTCGCGGCGGTCGGCCTCGCGGCCGTGATCGGCTACGAGATCGCCGAGCGCACTCACGAGTTCGGCATCCGCATGGCGCTCGGTGCGCGAACGGAGAACGTCCGCCGATTGGCGATGAGACACGGGCTGACGCCCGCGTTCGTCGGCGTCGTTATCGGTGTGATCGGCGCGCTCGGTGCCACGCAGCTCGCGGCGAGCTTGCTGTACGGTGTAGCGCCGCGCGATCCGCTGACGTTCGTCGGCGTCGTCGCTCTGCTCGTTCTCGTCGCGCTGGGCGCGAGCTGGTTGCCGGCGAGGCGTGCGACGCGCGTCGATCCGATCGTCGCTCTGCGCGCCGACTGATAAGCAGGCGCCGCAGTCACATTTCCTTCAATCAACATTAGTGTTGATTAGTGGATATATGATAACGTGCGTCCATGTGGACCGAGCGCCAGGCCATCGAGATCTTTCACCTGTATTTCCTGCGCAGCTTCAGCGCGCGGGTGGATAAGGCTTTGTTTGCGCTCAAGGGCGGGTGCAACTTGCGCTTCTATCACCGCAGCATCCGCTATTCGGAAGACATGGATCTTGATATCCGCACCATGGCCAAGGTGACGCTGCGCTCCAATGTGGAAACGGTGCTCCAAGCCACTTCATTCCGGCAGGCTCTGCGTGCTCAACAACTGGAAGTGGTCGAGTTCTCGGCGCCCAAGCAGACGGAGACCACGCAGCGCTGGAAGATCCAGCTTCGTCTCCTGGCGCCGCAGTCCACGTTTCCCACGAAGATCGAATTCTCGCGCCGCGCGTTGGACGAAGGACTCGCGCTCGCTGCGGTCGAGCCCGAGCTGATTCGCCGCTACCGCATGTATCCCGTGCTCGTGCAACACTACGGCGCGGCGGCAGCCTTCGCGCAGAAAATTTCCGCGTTGGCGCGGCGTACCGAGACTCAGGCGCGCGACATCTTCGATCTCAAATTACTCGCCGATGGCGGTGCGGCGGCCACGCCGCTGCGCACGACGCAACTCGAGCACTTGCCTCGGGCCATCGACAACGCGATGTCGATCGGCTTCGAGGACTTCGTCGGCCAGGTGGTCGCGTTCCTGGAACCCGAGCATCAGGCGGATTTTCACGATCGCGCGTCCTGGGAAACCCTGCAGGAGCAGGTCGTCGACACGCTGCGAGGGCTGGCGCCGTGAATCAGATCGAGGCGCTGCGCCGCCTACGGCAGTTGGGTACACCGGTGTTCGAGACGCGCGACGCCAGCGCCCTGCTCGAGGTGACTCCCGCCAATGCCAGCATGATCCTGCGCCGGCTTGCGGATCAAAAGTTCATCACGCCGCTTTCGCGGGGTCGATGGCTCATGGGGACCTCGCTGTCGCGCTTCGCTCTGCCCGAGCTGATCTCGGCTCCATACCCTGCGTACGTATCCATGCAATCGGCGCTGTTCCATCGCGGACTCATCGAACAAGTTCCGGCCGTGGTCTACGCCGCGACGCTCGGCAAGCCGCGGCGCGTAAGCACGCCGCTCGGCACGATCTCGTTTCACCGGCTGCCCGCGGAGCTGTTCCTCGGCTATGAAATCGAAGCGGACGGCAGCAAGATCGCGACCTCCGAAAAAGCGCTGTTCGACACGCTGTATCTCGCGCCCGCCCGCAGCCGCCTGTTCGCGCGTCTACCGGAGCTGGAAATTCCGCGCCAGTTCCGTTGGCAGGAGCTGCACGAATTCGCCTCGCTCGTGAAGTTTGCCCGACGCCGCGTGCACATCGAGCGGCGTATCGAGGAGCTCGAGCGGAATGGGACTCCGCCGGTGGCCAAGGTGCGTGACGGTACGCGACGGCGGCGCGGCTCGTCGGTCTCGGGCCGATCGCGGGTCTCGTAAGGGTCGGCGGCTGCGGAGCCGAGTACACGCGCGGGGCCGCGTGCGCTACAGTCGGCACGAGCCTTCCACGCAGAAGCCCCAAACCGAGGGTCCGATGCTGCTGGACCTGAAAGCCGCCTGCCGGGAGCTATTGAAGAACCGCTGGTTCACGTGCATCACGGTGCTCACGCTCGCGCTCGGCATCGGCGCGAACACGGCCATCTTCGGCGTCGTGAACCGTCTGTTGCTGAATCCCTTGCCCTATGCGGACGCCGACGAGCTCGTCTACTTAAATCTGAACATGCAGTTCGCCGGCGACACCTTCGGCTTTCCGGCGCCGAACTCGGTCGTCAGCGCTTGGCGCGACGAAGCACGCTCGCTCGACGAAATCGAGGCTTTTATGTCGGTCAGCATGCTCGCGTACGACGACAACGGTGGGCGCGTCCTGCGAGGCACGCGAATCACTCCCGGCTTGCCGACTCTCCTTGGCGTTTCGCCGCTGCTCGGCCGCGGCTTTTCACCGGCCGACGCGGAGGTCGGAGCGCAGGCCGTCGTCGTGCTCAGCTACGAGGTCTGGCAGCGCGACTACGGCGGCGCGAACGATGCGCTCGGGCGCGCGCTCACGCTCGACGAGGTTCAGCACGTCATCGTCGGCGTGATGCCGCCGCGGTGGGACGCTTTCGTCAGCCGGCGCCCCGACGTGTGGCTCCCGCTGTCGCTCGATCCGGCTGCGGCTCCGGGCGGCTTCGGAGCCAGCGAGGCAATCGCCCGGCTGCGGCCCGATGCCGACAAGGATGCGGTACGCCGCGAGCTCGATCCGATTCTCGCGCGTGTGGAAGCGGAAGGGCCGCGGCGGTCCTTCGGCAACGAGCCGTCGACCGCGCGCGTCGAAGGTCCTGCGGACCGCATCAACGCAAGCACGCGCGACGCGCTGCTCGTTCTGTTCGGCGCCGTCGGCCTCGTGTTGCTGGTCGCCTGCTCGAACGTGGCGAACCTGCTGCTCGCGCGCAGCGCATCCCGTGCGCGCGAGCTGTCGCTGCGCTCGGCGCTCGGAGCGAGCGCGTGGCGCCTCGTGCGTGCGCTGTTTGCCGAGTGCCTCGTGCTCGCGCTGGCCGCCGGTGCAGTCGGCGTCGCGCTCGGCTGGGCAACGCTGCGGATTCTTGTGCGGCTGCAGCCGAATGGCTTGCCCGCGATCGCCGAGGTGCAAATCGACACGACCGTCGTGGCGTTCACATTCGCTCTGTCGGCCGCGACCGCGTTGTTGTTCGGTCTCGCGCCGGCCTTACAGCTCAGGTCGCGCAAGCTCGCCGACGCTCTGCGTCACGGTGCTTCAGGTATCGTGCGCGGCGGCAGCGGGCCGCGGCTGCGCAAGTTGCTCGTCGTGGCGCAGATGGCGATGTCCGTCGTGTTGCTCGTCAGCGCCGGGCTGCTCGTGCGCAGCGTCATCCATTTGCAGAACGTCGACCTCGGCTTCGATACGAAAAACCTGTTCACGGCCCAGCTGACGATGCCGCGCGGGCGGTACCAAGAGGGGACGAGCCGCGAGGTGCTCCTGGAGCAGCTCTTCGCCCGGCTTCGCTCTTCGCCGGGTGTCGCCGCCGTCACTCAGGCGCTCTCCGCCCCACCCGGCTTCGTGGCGATAGTCGCTGGCGAGTTCGAGATCCGCGGCGTGACCATCAGCGAGGCCGACGCGCGGGCGGACCGTCCGTTCAACGCGGTGCAGCCGGACTACTTCGCCACGCTCGGTATTCGCCTGCTGGAGGGGCGCACGTTCACGGCCGACGAGGCGCGCGGCAACACCGTAATGCTCGTCAACGAAGTCGCGGCACGGCACTTCTGGCCCGACGGCAACGCGGTGGGCGGCGAGGTCAAGTGGGGGGACGACTGGAGAACCGTGGTCGGCGTTACGGACAACGTTGCTTGGTCGCCGACGCAAAGACGCGATGGCCAGCAGTTCTATGTGCCATCGAAGCAGGAGCGTTTGTCTCCTAACGCCGGCCCGCCGAGCCTCACGCTGATCGTGCGCGCAGCCGGCGACCCGGCGGTCGCCATGGCTGCGCTGCGCGCCGCGATGCGCGAGCTCGATCCCGAGATCGCGCTAACGAACCTGTTGATGACGGAGACGGCGCTCGCAGGCACGATCGAGGGGCCGCGCTTCAACATGGCGCTGCTCACTGCGTTTGCCGTGATCGGATTGGTGCTCGCGGCCGTCGGTCTCGCTGCCGTGATCGGCTACGAGGTCACGGAGCGCACGCACGAGATCGGTATCCGCATGGCGCTCGGCGCGCGCACCGAGAACGTGCGCCGCTTGGCCATGAGGCACGGACTGACACCGGCGTTCGTGGGTGTCGTGCTCGGCGTGATCGGTGCTCTCGTCGCGACCCAGCTCGCGGCGAGCATGCTGCACGGTGTCGCGCCGCGCGACCCGCTGACGTTCGTCGGTGTCGTCGCACTGCTCGTGCTCGTTGCGGTCGGCGCAAGCTGGCTGCCGGCGCGGCGCGCCACGCGCGTCGACCCGATCATCGCGCTGCGAGCCGACTAACGGCTGACCGATGCTGCAGGATCTCAAGCAAGCCTGCCGCGAGCTGCTCAAGAACCGCTGGTTCACGTGCATAACGGTGCTCACGCTCGCGCTTGGGCTAGGCGCGAACACGGCGATCTTCGGCGTCGTGAACAAACTGTTGCTGAATCCGTTGCCGTATCCCGACGGCGACCGTCTCGTCTTCGTCCGGATCGTGGACCCGCGCCGGCAGGGGCCGGGCTTCTATCCGTTGTTCGGTTACGTCGTTGCCAAGTGGCGTGACGAAGCAAGGTCACTCGACGGAGTCGGGGCGTACGAGTCTCGTGACGTGCTCGCCTACGACGAGCGCGGCGCGCGCCTCGTTCGCGGGATGCGGATCACGCCGGGTCTGCCCGCCGTTCTCGGGGTTCCACCTCTTTTCGGTCGGGCGTTCACGACTGAAGACGCGGCTCCCGGTGCACCGGCCGTCGTCCTGCTGAGCTATGAAACGTGGCAGCGCGACTACGGCGGAGATCGCGACGTGGTCGGTCGTGCGATCACGCTAGACGAGGCCCCGCACGTCGTGATCGGCGTCATGCCCGCGCGGTGGGACGAATTTGCGGGTGCGCTCCGTTACGACGTTTGGTTCCCGTTGTTTCTCCGCCCCGCGCCGGCTTCGCCGCTAGAGTTTCAGCTCGTGACGGCCATCGCTCGACTGCGGCCCGGTGTTCCCCTCGACACGGCCAGCAGCGAAGTCAATGCGCTTTTCAAACGTGTCGTGGACGAAACTCCGCGGGCCATGTTCAGCGCGGATACCGTTGCGCGTGTAGTGAGCCCGGCGGAGCGCGTCGGCGCCAGCACGCGCGATGCGTTGCTCGTGCTGCTCGGAGCCGTGGCGCTCGTGTTGCTCGTCGCATGCTCGAACGTCGCCAATCTGCTGCTCGCCCGCAGCACATCGCGCGCGCGTGAGCTCGCGCTGCGGTCGGCGCTCGGCGCGAGCACTTGGCGGCTCGTTCGCGCGCTGCTGGCGGAGTGTTTGGTGCTGGCGCTGGCCGCCGGGGTGGTCGGTGTTTTCTTGGGCTGGGTCACGCTCCGAATCCTCGTGCCGCTGCGTCCCGGTACCTTGACGGCGCTCAGCGACGTGCAGCTCGACCCGACGCTGCTCGCGTTCACGTTCGGCCTGTCGATCGTGACCGCGCTCTTGTTCGGCGCTGCACCCGCGTTGCAGCTCGTGTCGCCGAGGTTCGGCGACGCGCTTCGGCATGGCGCCTCCGGCGTGGTGCGCGGCGGCGGCGGTGCTCGTGTGCGGAAGTTCCTCGTCGCAGCGCAGATGGCGCTATCCGTGGTCCTGCTCGTCAGCGCCGGCCTGCTCGTGCGCAGCTTCATCCATTTGCAGAACGTCGATGTCGGCTTCGATACGGAGAATTTGTTCACGGCGCAGCTCTCGCTGCCGCGCGGCCGGTACCAAACTCCGGTGAGCCGCGATGCTTTGTCGGAGCAACTTCTGGATCGCCTCGGGAACCTGCCCGGTGTTACGGCCGTCACGCAGGCCTTGCTGGCGCCGCCGAATTCCCTTTCGATGTCGGGCTTCATGTTCGAGATCCGCGGGGCCACGCTCAGCGAGGCTGACGCGCGCTTACCGATCGGGATGAACTATGTGCGGCCGAACTACTTCAGCACCCTCGGCATTCGCATGCGCGAGGGGCGCACGTTCACGGATGACGAGGTCCGGGCCGGCCGTGTGATCGTCGTCAACCGCGCCGCAGTGCAGCGCTTCTGGCCCGCGGGTAACGCGGTCGGCTCCGAGGTGAAGCGCGGACAGAACTGGGAAACCGTCGTCGGCGTCGTCGACGACGTCGTTGCCGGCGGCTTGATGCAGCCCCCCGAAGGGCCGAAGTTCTATACGCCCTTTCGATCCGAGAGCGTGCCGGGGGGGACCATGGCCACCGGGCCGCCACCGAGTCTCGTGCTGATCGCGCGCGCGGCCGGCGACGCCTCGGACGCCATCGCCGCGCTGCGCAGCGAGACGTCGGCGCTCGATCCCGAGATTGCGATACCGAGCGTGGTCATGGTCGAGACGGCACTCGCGAACACGATCGCAGCACCGCGGTTCAACATGGTGTTGTTGACGGCGTTCGCGCTGATCGCACTCGTGCTCGCGGCGGTCGGCCTCGCCGCCGTGATCGGGTACGAGGTGGCGGAGCGCACTCACGAGTTCGGCATCCGCATGGCGCTCGGCGCGCGCGCCGAGAACGTGCGCCGCCTTGCGATGCGGCACGGGTTGACGCCCGCGTTCGTGGGCGTCGTTATCGGCGTCGGCGGCGCTCTGGGCGCCGCACAGCTCGCGACGAGCCTGCTCTACGGCATCACGCCGCGTGACCCGCTGACGTTCGTCGCCGTGGTCGCGCTGCTCGTGCTGGTCGCGATTGGCGCGAGCTGGTTGCCGGCGCGGCGCGCGACGCGCGTCGACCCGATCGCGGCGCTGCGGGCAGACTAACTCTAACCGTCCCGACCGGTTCGCGCGGCCACCCGGAACTTCCCGCGCTTGCGTATGCCGAACCGGCCACGGTCTTTCGCCCGGGACGCGCCGGCGGTACCTTAAGCCGGCGGTCGTGGACGGTATGACGCGGGGGAGGCTGCAAACGATGGCGATGCCCGGTTGGCTCGACGTGCTCAGCCGCGATCTGAAGTTCACGCGGCGCGTATTGAGCAAGAACTTCGCCTTCACCGCTACCGCGATCGCGACGTTGGCGCTCGGCATCGCCGCGAGCACCGTGATCTTCAGCGTCGTCGACACGGTGCTGCTGCAGCCCCTCGATTACGAGGACTCCGGCGACATCTACCGTATCTACACGGTCGATACCCAGGGACTTCCGCGCGGCACGACGGGTCCGGCTCACATCGACCCGATGGCCGACGACGGCCAGTCGATTCAGGCCGCGTTCTACGGCTTCTCCTTCGAGCAATCCGTGGTCAACGACGAGGGCACGGCGTTCGCACTCAACGAATTCCGGGCCTCGGACGAGTTCTTCCAGGTTTTCACCGAACCTTTGGCGATGGGGCGTGCATTTCAGCCCGGCGAGGATTACCGAAACACCGTCTTGAGCTATCAAACGTGGCGCGACGTGTTCGGCTCTGATCCCAACATCGTCGGGAAGCCTATCAACGTCGGCAGCGGCCCGCTGACCGTGATCGGCGTGGCGGCCGAGGCCTTCGAGTTCCCCGTCGGCACGGCCATGTGGACCAAGGTTTTCACGGGACCGCCAGGTCGCCCGCTGCCGCTCTTGAACATGCAGGGCTACGTGCGCGCGAACCCCGGCGTATCCCTCGCCCAAGTCCAAGCGGAGCTCGACGTCTTCGCGGGCCGGCTGAACCCGTCGATTCCGTGGCCGGACGGCCGGCCGCTCGAGTTCGTCGCGCGACCGTTGCTCGAGGACGTCGTCGGTGACTTGCGCTCCACGGTGCTGATCGTGTCCGGAGCGACGGCGATCCTTCTCTTGATCGCCTGCATCAACGTGGCGAACTTGCTCCTCGCGCGCGGCGTGGTGCGGACCACCGAGTTCGCGCTGCGCGAGGCGCTCGGAGCCCGCAGGTGGCGCGTGTTTCGCCAGATCATGACCGAGAGCTTCGTCTTGTGCAGCGTGGGCGGAGTGCTCGGTCTCGGTCTTGCGTTGGGCGCGATCCAATTGCTGAAGGCGATCGGGCCCGCGGACTTGCCGCGGTTGAGCACGGTGTCCATCGACGCTAACGTGCTCGCGTTCGCGGCCGCGTGTGTATTGCTCGTGGCGTTCGTCGTGGGGTTCGCGCCGGCGTTGCGCGTGTCGCGCGGCGACTTGAGCGCGCTGATCAACACGGGCGGACGATCCGCGGCCGTAGCGCCGGGGCGCAATCGGATCTTCGGCGCGCTCGTGATCGCCGAGATCGCCTTGGCTGTCGTGCTCGTGATCGGCGCTGGGCTGCTGGTGCGTAGCTACTCGGAGCTTGCGTCCGCCGATCCGGGCTTCGATCCGCGACGAATGTTGACGGTGGTGCTCAACGTCACGGGGCGCCTCGACGTCAACAACGCCAGAATGGACCCGCAACTGCAAGTGCCCGTCTATGACGGAGCGGGTATGTTGCCGGTGGCGCGGTTCTATCAGGAGCTCGTCGGCCGCATCGACGCGCTGCCCGGTGTTGCCTCCGCAGGTGCGGCATCCGCGGCGCCGCTGAACCAGGGGCTGTTTCCCGTGACTCTGGCCGCCTACCCCGTGGTCGGCAGCACCGCAGCCGTTACCGATCAGCTCGCGTACGGCAACCAAGTTTCGCCCGAGTTCTTCACGACGCTCGGCATTCGTCCGCTCGTCGGCCGGCTGCTCGAGCCGACCGATCGGCGCGGTTCGGCCGGTGTCGCCGTTGTCAATGAAACCTACGCACGCACGTATCTCGACGGCGAGAACCCCATCGGCCGGCGCATCACGATGCCCGGTGGGAACAGCTGGCGTCTCGGGGGTATTGCGTGGGGTCAGCTCGGCGAGCGCGTCATCGATAACGTCGAGATCGTCGGCATGATCCCGGACATCAAGCAGGCCAAGCTCGAGGACGCCGTGCAGCCTGCGGTCTACATGCCGCAGGAGCAATGGATCCTGCGGAAGATGGCAATCCTGGTCCGCGCGGAGACCGACGATCCCGCCGCGCTGATTCCGCAGATCCGTCGCGAGCTCGCGGCGCTGGACTCCACGCTTCCCGCCGTGTTCGCCGTCTATTCCGACGTCATCGCCGCGTCGTTGGCCCGGCACCGGCTCGGAGCCGTCATGCTCGTCGTGTTCGGTCTCGTGTCGTTGACGCTGGCCGCGGTCGGAACGTACGGCTTGATCTCGTTCTCGGTCAATCAGCGGTTCAACGAGATTGCGGTGCGATCCGCGTTCGGCGCCGAGCGCGGCAATCTGGTCAAGATGTTCGTCACGCGCGCGCTGCAGCTTGCAGCCATCGGCGTCGTCTTGGGCGTAAGCGGCGCGATTGCGATGCGCCAGGTCGTTGCGAGCCAGCTCTACGAAACCAGCGCCTTCGATCCGTGGGTGCTCGTGCTCGTTCCCGTGACGATGCTCGCCGTGACGACGCTGGCTTCCTATCTGCCGGCGCGCAGAGCGTCGCGCATCGACGTGACCGCCGCGCTGCGCGAGAACTAGCGCGCGGGAGGCGTCAGCAGCGCGGTCCTGTTCGCCTCGAACAGCGCGCGTAGGCTCGTCGGCTTTACGCCCGTGAGCTCTTCGAAGTGCGTGGTCGTGAACGCCATCGCGGGGCGGCCGAAGCCGGGCCGCGTCTCGGCGCCGCCTTGCACGACCTCGATCGGCTTGCCCGTGACGGCCGACGCGACGGCCGCCACGTCGCGAACGCCGAGCAGCTCGGGCCCCGTGATGTCGTAGGCCTTGCCTTCGTGGCCCGGCGTCGTGAGCACGGCGGCGGCCGCGCGCGCGCAGTCTTCGCGCGCGATGTAGCCGATCGGGCTTTCGTTGGGCGGGATCACGGCGCGGCCGTCGGACCATGCGCGCGGCCTGCGCGATTTGTCCGTGCATGTAGATCGAGTTGCGCAGCATCGTCCAGGCCACGCCGCTCGCCTTCAAAGCGTTCTCCGTTTCCAGATGATCCGCTGCGCGCCCCGCCGTGTCGCCGCGCGTGAGGCCGACGTACGACGTATAGGCGATGTGCTCGACACCGGCGGCCTTGGCCGCGTCGATGGCGCGCGTGAGGAGCGCCGTGGCCGTGACGTCGCCCGAGCCGCCGACGCTGATGAGCAGCATGCGCGTGCCGCCCGCGTACGCGGCCGGCAGCGACGAAGGCTTAGTGAAGTCGCCGAAGCGCACGCTCGCGCCTTGATCCGCGTACTTTTTCAGCTCCTCGGGCGTGCGGCTCACGAGGATCAGCCGACTGGCGGGCACGCCGCGCGCGAGCAGCTCGTCGACCGTGAGGCCGCCCAAGTTCCCCGAGGCGCCGGAGACGACGATCCTGTCTTCCGTGCTCTGCGCCGCGCCGATTCCGGCGGGCAGTGTCAGCACCAGCGTGGCGGCTATGGCCGTGGCGGTCGAGGCGCATAGACCCAGCAATGAGCGAGCGTGGTTCATGGCGATCCCGGTTGTTTGGCGAGGGCGGGTAACACTTTACAGAACCCTCCACAACCTGCGGAATACCGCAAGGGATTCTTAAGTCGCCTCAACTCGCGTGTAAGGGTCCTTTCCAATTAAAATCATGCGACACCGTCCGGGGGAAGAATGAAGCCCATCGTCCGTCAAGCGTCCGTGTTCGTTGCCGTGGCCCTCGTCGCGGGCGCAGTGAGCGGCCAACAGATCGCAGAAACCGGCTTCAAGAGCGTCGGCCGCGGCTGGCCGCTCGTCGACGACCTCCGCGACCGCGAGATCACGGGAGCCAGCATCCCCTTCCAGTTCGGGCCGAACGGCCCGATTCGCAACGAGGCCAATTTCGTGGGCTCGGCCCGTAACGGCGCCGCGCCGCCCGGCGTCGAGCCGCTGCCCGTCGACCTGTTCACGTCGAAAGACTTCTACAAGGACCGCGACCTCTGGACCGACCAGCGCTACTTCCGCTGCAACAGCCCCGTCGCGCTCGAGGAGATGCGCGGCGCGAACGGCGTCGGCGTCGCGGGCGACAACCCGCCGGCCACGGGCGCCTGGGGCCATTGCGACCGCGACTACCCGCGCGAAGCCATCGTGACCCCGTATCCGTTCAAGACGGCGCAAGCGCATTACGAGGCGCTGCTCGCCGAGACGAAACAGCGCGGCGGGCCGACCAAGAGCCCGAGCACGGAGCAGCTCGCGGACTGGACCGGCCGCTACGCGCATCCCGGCAACACGCCCGACGCCCTCGCGGATTGGACGGGGCGCGACAAGGGCACGAACCCGCAGTCCTACTGGTATCGCATGCGGCACAACCAGATGCCGACGATCCTGTCGCTGCTGACGCCCGAGTACCAGACACGCATGGTGCAGGAGGCGTACCACCAGTCGAACACGAACGCGCCGCAGTGGCCGTCGCAGTACTGCTGGCCCGAGGGCTTCATGCGGCGCTGGCACGAGTTCGCCGTCTGGGAATGGCACGTCATCGCCGCGCCGTCGGTCGTGCAGATCGTCACGGGCGTGGCGCGCAACTTCATCACCACGGTCCACGTCGGCCGCGAGTTCAAGCTCGACGGCAACGTGCCGCGCTTGGGAGCGGACGTGCCGCGCTGGTACGGCGAGACCATCGGCTTCTGGGACGGCGACGCCATGATCACCTGGACGTCGAACATCCAGGGCTGGACCGTGCACGGCGCGTTCGAGTACTCGAGCAAGATGCAGACCATCGAGATCTACACCCCGAACCGCGACGCGACCGGCAAGTTTTTGGGGCTCAACCACGAAGCCGTCCTTTACGACCCCGAGGCGCTCGTCGAGCCGGTGCGCATCGTTCGCAACTACGTCAAGACCACGGGTTTCGAGCAGGGCGACCCGTACGTCTTCATCGACTGCGTGCAGACGATTTTCCCGATCGACGGCCGGTCGACGCCCGTTGCGCCGGGCACGGTCTTCGAATACGAGGTACCCGACATGTACGGCCGCCCCTGGGCCCATATCTGGGAAAAGTACTGGGAACAAGGCATGGAGAAGCCCGAAGCGGAGGATATCTTCAGCTTCGATTAAGCTATTCCCGGATAGACTTACGGCTAATATGAGACAGAGGAGTCTCGAGATTATGAACAACAAGCGCACCGTCGGCCTTTTGGCCGCCACGTTCACGGCCGCGATCGCCGTGCCCGTCTACGCGCACCACTCGTTTTCGATTTTCGATGCGAGCGTGACCAAGACCTTCACGGGCGTGGTCACGCGCGTCAATCCCGACGCCAACCACCTGCAGATCTTCTTCGCGCCCATGAACGAGGAGCGCAAGAACGTCGAACGTGGAGCCGACGGCAAGCCCATCGTCTGGGCCGTCGAGATGGCCGGCTCGGCCGCGTCGGCGCAGGGCGGCATCTCGGTGAGCGCGTTCCCGGCCGGGACGATCTTCACGGTCTCGCTGCACCCGCTGCGTAGCGGTGACCCCGCGGGCGCGCGCGAAGGCGCGTTGTTCAAGTGCCCGGCCAAGACGCCGCCGGCAGCCGGCAAGCACTGTGACTCGGTCGAGGGTCGCATCCAGATCGGCGGCGACGACGGAGTGCCGCGTCTCACTCAGAACTGAGCGGAACGGCCGGGCGTGTTCGAATTCGCGGAGTGGCTCGGCACCACTCCTCTGAGCGTCGCGATCCAGTCGAGGCTGTGGCTCACGCCGCTGCTTCAGTCGATCCACATTCTCATGATCGGCGTGGTGTTCACGATCGTGCTCGTGATCGCGCTGCGCGTGCTCGGCCGCATGCGCGCCGACGAGCCGCTCGCCGAGATCTACGGGCGGTTTGCGCCGTGGTTCTGGGCCGCGCTCTGTGTGATGTTCGTCACCGGGCTCGTGCTCAGCCTCGGCGAGCCCGCGCGCGAGGCGCACGCGCTGTCGTTCTGGATCAAGATGGTATTGATCGTCGTCGGCGTCGTGAGCGCGGTGATCTTCGGCCGCACCGTGCGCGCCGCGGCCGCAGCCGGCGGCGACGTGTACTCGGGCCGAGCGCGCGCAGTGGCCGTGGCCACGGTCGCGATGTGGCTGTTCATCATCTTTCTGGGCCGCGCGATCGCGTACGACGTCGAGGTCTGGGGCTCGTGGCACCTCGGTTGAACGCACGAGACGAATAAGGGAGCTCCGTGGATCTCAGCGCCGTCTTCGAGCTCATGCAGAACTCCGCCCTGAGCGAGTACTTACGGACGTCGCTCAAGGCCATGCCCATCGTCGAAGCCGTTCACGTGATGGCCATCGCGACCGTGTTCGGCACCATCGCGCTCGTCGATCTGCGGTTGCTCGGCTACCCCAACGTGCAGCGCTCGTTCGGCAAGTTGCACCACGAGCTCCTGCAATGGACGTGGATTACGTTCGGCGTTGCGGTGATCACCGGCGTGCTGCTGCTCATGGTCAACGCGGTCACGTATTACCGCAACACGGCGTTCTGGCTCAAGATGGGCGTGATCGTGCTGGCCGGCATCAACATGCTCGTATTCGAGTACGTGACGGCGAAGTCCGTCGCGAAATGGGACCAAGGCGTGTTGCCGCCGCCGGCCGCGCGCGCAGCCGCCGCGCTGTCGATCGTTTTCTGGATCGGCGTGATCTTCCTCGGCCGCTGGATCGGCTTCACGAAGGGCTACGACTTCACGATCCCCGACGACGTGCAGTTCGACTTCGAGTAGGGGCGGCCCCAAGGCGTAGACGATTATTGACTCGCGAGTCAGTAACCGCCGATCATTCCTCCGACGAAAACAACTGAGGGGCTCCCCCATGAAAGCAAGAATGAGCGTGTTGGGCTTGGCGGTACTGTCGAGCGCGGTCCTGCTCGCGGCCTGCGACAGCGCACCGACGACGCCGGCAGCACCGGCAGCACCGGCCGCCGGTGCAGCACCCGTGCCCATAAGCGCGCCTGTCGTCGGTGTCGCGGATCCCGAGTCGCTGTTCAGCGATACGGATCCGGTATTGCACCGCAACAAGCAAGCGACGCTGCGCATCATGCGCGAGCTCTTGCAGTGTGGCCAATGGGATCGCTCCGCCGAGTGGCTCACGGACCGCTACATCCAGCACAACCCCAACGCCAATTCCGGCCGCGAAGGCGTGGTGTTCTTCTTCACGCAAGTGATGCAAGTACAGCGCACGGCTCAGTGCGATCGGCTCACGACGGAAATCGTCGCCGTGACCGCGGAGGACGACCTCGTGACCGTGATCTGGCCGCGCAACTACGCGGACCCGCGCAGGCCCGGCCAGTGCTACTCGACGACGTGGTTCGACACCTGGCGCTTCGTCGACGGCAAAGCCGACGAGCACTGGGACCCGGCAACGGTGGCTCCGCCGCCCTCGCCGATGCCGTGCCCGACCGGCCGCTAAGTCTTCTCGCTTAGCCATTGCCGGGCCGCTGCCCTCGGCGGCCCGGCAGGGTCGCGCTGTGCGAGCCGCCGGCCGAACGCCGAACCCCGCGCCCCAACCGCCGACCCCGCGCGAGCGGGTCTGTTCGTATACCCCTCTCGCGAGATGGGGAGCGCGGAACGGGCCAACGCTCGGCGCGGCTAACACCGCTGTGAGCGGCAGCGAAGCGGGACCCGCGCCCGCCAGCGCCGCGGCACGCGGCGCCAAAAAACCCCGCGACTACTGCCGCGGCGCGCGGAGCTTCGGGCCTTCGCCGGGGTGCTCGACGGGGTTCTCGAAGCCCGCGACCCACTCGGCCACTTGCTCGTTGTAGATCTTGCGCAGGCTGAACAGCCACCGCCCGTCGACCTTCACGAGCTCGTCCTCGTAGTGGCCGAACGAGTTGAGCTGTGCGGCGCGCTCGGCGTTCGCATTGCCCATGTGGAACCAATAGGCCGTGCCGCGGGCGCGGTTGCCGTCGATCTCGACCACGATGTTCGAGATGTTGTGACGGCCCGCGGCCGGGCGCAGGCCCGACGTGTCGGCCGTGCGTTGGCGTTCTGCGCCGGCGCTTAAGGCCGCGACCATCTCGGCGATCGCTTTGCGGCCGACGATCTTGCCGGCGCCGTAATCGAGCACGCCGTCCTCGGCGAAGGTCGCGGCGTAGGCTTCCGCGTCGCGGAAGTCGAGCGCGAACAAATAACGCGCCTGCAAGTCCTCGATCTGTGCGCGGTCGGCCGCGTAATTCGCGTCGTCCGCCAATACCGCCGTCGTCCACGTCGCCGGTGCGACGCAAAGCGCTATGCGCCAAGCCGTTCGAATTCTCGTCATGCGTGCCAATCCCCCGTTTGCAGAGTGGGTCATCCGCCGACGAGAACTATACGCCGCGGCGTGTCAGAGCGGCATCGGCTCGCCATTCGCCAAAGCGATGAGGCCGCGCACGTGGCGGTAGATGTACCAGATCCACACGATGAGCAGGATGAACCAGCCGATCACGATGAAGATCGTGATGAGGCCGATGACGCCCCAGAGGATCGCCCACCAGAACGAGCGGATCATCCAGCTGTGGTGGCTGTCGAGCACTTCGCCCGAGGTGCCGCGCTTCAAATAGTTCAGGATCAGACCGATGATGCTCGTGATGCCGGCGACGGCGCCGATGAGGTGCAGCACGTACGAGGCAAGCGTGAAGGTGCGGTCCGCCTCGACGCTCGTGGCTACGGTGTTCATGTCTTCGCTGTCCCCTCCCCAGTGGATCGAACGGCCGAAGTCAATGCAGCTACCGTGCCAGATTGCCGCCCCGCCCGTAAGGGGCGAAATTGCTGCGCCGTAGGCACGGCCGGCGCCGCGCGGCTCTGGGGCGTTTCGTCAAGCCGTGGCGCAGTTCGATAAATCTTGGTGAAAACATCGCTCGGCGAATCTTGAGATACCGCGGTTGCCACGTCGTCCCGGCGCCCCGTAGGCTGCCTCGAGCTCTCACTCAAACGGGGAAATTCCGACGATGACGATGACGAGACGACAGGCCCTCGAGGCTGGCGCAGTGCTTTCGGCCGCGGCCGCGTTCGGCCCGGGCGCCGCGTTCGCGCAGTCCGGCGAGCTCATTCAGAAACCCATTCCGGCGAGCGGCGAGCTCATTCCGCCGATCGGCATCGGCACGAACCGCTACGGCGTCGGCACGAGCGAGGAAGAGCGCGCGCCGCTGCGCGCCACGATGGCGCGATTCGTCGAGCTCGGCGGCAAGGTCATGGACTCGGCGATGGTCTACGGCACTTCCGAAGCCGTCATCGGCGACCTCGCGCAAGGCTTAGGTATTCGCGACCGGCTGTTCCTCGTGAGCAAGACCGACATCCGCGGCCAAGTGCGCGGCGCGCAGGGTTTCCAGAGCGCGCTCGACCGCTTCAAGACCGACAAGCTCGACGCGATGCTCGTCCACAACCTCGTCAACGCCGAGACGGAGCTACCGCTGCTGCGCGAGTGGCAGCAGCAGGATAAGTTCCGCTACATTGGCGCGTCGATCTCGACGCCCAATCAGTTCGACCAGATGGAGCGCTTCATGCGCGACAACGACGTCGAGATCGTGCAGTTCAACTACTCGCTCGGCGATCGGCTCGCCGCCGAGCGCTTGCTGCCGACCGCCATCGACCGCGGCATCGCGGTCATGATCAATGTGCCGTTCGGCGGCGGGCGCAACTCGATCTTCGACGTCGTCGAAGGCCGCGAGCTGCCGGATTTTGCGGCCGAGTTCGACTGCACGAGCTGGGGCCAGTTCTTCCTGAAGTACCTCGTGTCCCACCCGGGCGTGACCTGCGCGATTCCCGGCACGCGCCAGGTCGCGCACGTCAACGACAACTTCGGCGCGGCCTTCGGGCGCCTGCCCGACGCCGCCCTGCGGCGGCGTCAGGAGGAGTTCTTCGACAGCCTCGCGTGACGCTGTTGCCGCGCGCTCAGCCGCGCGGCAGCGCGAACACGACGTAGGCTCGCGTCATGGGCGGCAAGCTCAGCGGCGGACTCAAGCGCGGCGCGAACAGGCCAGCGCCCGCAGCGACGGGCACGGCGAGATACTGCCGGCCGCGGAGCTCGTACGTCGCGGGAATGCCTTCGGAGCCGCCGGGCAGCGTGTACGACCACAGCACCTCGCCGCTGTCGCGGTCGTAGGCGCGTAGCTGGCGGTCTTGCGCGGTGGCCACGAACAAGAGACCGCCGGCCGTCACGAGCGGTGCGCCGCGCGGGAAGTGCGCGCCGACGTCGGCGCCGATGCCGGCCGTGCCGCCGTTCGGCACGCGCCATTTGATCTCGCCCAAGTTCAAGTCGTAGGCCGTGAGGTGCGACCACGGCGGGCCCATCGCGCCCATGCCCGTGGTCGGGCTCAGCATGAAGTCGTACGGCGCCTGGTAACGCACGGGGCCCTGCGCCGCGGCGGCCTGCGCGGCGGCGCGCGCCGCTGCGGCTTCCTCGCGCGAGACGACGGGGCCTTGCACCGTGCGCGCCGACGGCTCCTCGTTCGTGAGCTCCAGGCGCAGCATCACGGGCAGGTTCTTCGAGACGATATAGAGCTCGCCGTTGACGGGGTCGACGGCCGAGCCGGCCCAGTTCGCGCCGCCGTTGTGGCCCGGCATGCCGATCGAGCCTTGGAAGCTCGGTGGCGTGAACAACCCCTCGTTGCGCGACGTGCGCAGCTTCTGCCGCAGGATTTCCTGCTCGGCCGCGGGTAAGTGCGGATTGATGTCGCGCTCCGTGAACGACAGCGTCGCGAACGGCGGCGGCTTCGTCGGGAACGGCTGCGTCGGCGACGTGTGCTCGCCGGGCACGTCGGACTGCGGCACGGGCCGTTCCTCGATCGGCCAAATCGGCTCGCCGGACTTGCGGTCGAACACGAACAGGAAGCCGTGCTTCGTCGCCTGCGCGACGACCTCGCGCGCTTCGCCGTTCTGGCGAATCGTGAGCAGCTTCGGCGCTTGCGGCAAGTCGTAGTCCCACAGATCGTGATGGACGAGCTGGTGGTGCCACAGCCGCTTGCCCGTGCGCGCATCGAGCGCCACGAGCGAGTTCGCGTAGAGGTTGTTGCCGGGCCGATCGCCGCCGAAGAAGTCGTAGCGGGCAGTGCCGAACGGAATGAACACGATGCCGTTCGCCTCGTCGACCGTGAGCTCGCTCCAGTTGTGCACACCGCCCGCCGTCTTGTAGGCGTCCTTCGGCCACGTGTCGTAGCCGAGCTCGCCGGGGTGCGGGATGGCGTGGAACGTCCACACGTGCTTGCCCGTCACGACGTCGTAGGCCTGCACGTTGCCCGGCGTCGAAGCGTAGCCCGCGCCTTGCGCCGGCAACGTCACGATCATGAGGTCGCCGATGACGCGCCCCGGGTTGCTGTTGCCGAGCGGCCGCACGTTCGTGATGTCCCAGCCGCTCAAAGCCAGGGCCTCGCGCAGGTCGACGCGGCCGTCGTTGCCGAAGCTTAGGATAGGCTCGCCGGTGCGCGCGTTCCGCACCGTGAGGAAGCCCGCGTTCAAGTAGACGAGCCGGCGATCGCTGCCGTCGCGGCTCTGCCAGTAGTTGATGCCGCGTCCCGAGACGCCGCCTTCGTGCGCCCGTGCCCATAGCTCTTTGCCCGTCGCCGCGTCGAGCGCCACGAGCTCGTTGTCGCGCGCGAGCACGTACATGACGCCGTCGACGACGATGGGGTTGAACACGAAGCTGCGCTCGCCGACCGGGAAGCTCCACGCGACCGTAAGCTCCGTGACGTTCGATTTGTTGATCTGGTTCAGCGCCGAGTACTGCGACGCGTGACCGCCGCCGCCGTAGGTTTGCCAGGTGGTGTAGGGCCTGGCCTGGCCGAGCGCGGTCGACAGCGGGACCAGCGAGAGCAGTGCAGTCAGCCCGATGGCTTGCTGTTTTCGGTGATACATGGCCCCCTCCGTTGCAGAGGCAACCAGTGTACGGGACGGCCTGTATCCGAGCACGCGGCCCGGATTGGCGCGGCTCAGGCCGCGAACGAGCCGCGACGGTTCGAGATCACGCCGCGCGACACGGCGTCGAGCACGACCTGCGCCCGCTTGTCCGAATCGGTCATCGTGGTGGCCGCGCGCAGCTCGAGATAGCGCTCGAGCAGATCGCGCTCGTGCTTATCCTTCCAGCCGCCCGGCTTCGCGGCGAGCTTCTTCGGCAGCTCTGCGACGGCCGCAGCGAGCGTTTTGGGCACGTGCCCGGGGCGGTTCACGTGCTGGTCGAGCAGCAGCGCGACGCCGGCCTCGGACGTCACGTAGTCGGCGACGGGCCGCCCGCCGATCTGATGCTTGGCGCTGCGGTAGAAAATTCCGAGCCGATCCATGGCCTGCTTGATCTGCACGACGCGCATGGCCTCGTGGTGTCCCGCAAGCCAGAACCGGTACGCCCACTCGAGTGTGCGCAACCGTTCCTTTTTCTCGGCCGTGTCGAGCGACCGGCCGTCGAGCACGAGCGTGCCCATGGGCGTCGTACCCGGCGCGGCCGTGACGCCTTGCACGCGGAGGCCGTGGCGGCCGAAGAGCTCGGCGAACACGGCGCCGTTCTCGCGCGCGAGCCGGTCGAGTAGCGCCGCGAGCTCGCCGCGCGAGCCGTCGCGCCCGGCCGTCCACTGAAACACGCCGAACGTCATGAACGAGTCGTCCCACGTGTTGACGGCCTCGAGCTTGCCTTCGTTCGCCGAGACGGCCTCCATGACCCGCAACAGCGACGGCGAGATGCCCGGGAACGACGCTCGATGCGACTGCACGAACTGCGCGATCGAGGTCGAGCCCGACGTGAATAGGCCTTTGCGAAAGCGCTTCGCGAAGCGCACGCCGTCGGGTGTCAGCGCGTGGTCGCCGTCAAGGCGCACGGGCGCCGGAGCGGGCGCGCCCGGTGCCGCCGCCGCACGCGGTGCGGTTGCGAGCGCAACGCCCGCGACGCTGTCGGGCCATTCGATGCCGAGCGCCGCCGCGGTTTGCTTACCGACGATGCCGTCGTCGCCGCGCGGACCGAATTGTGCGGTTTGAAACGCGAGCACGGCGCGCAACGTGCCGATGCCGAAGTCGTCGTCGAGCACGCCTTGGTAGTGTCCGCGCTGCTTGAGCGCGGTTTGGACGCGCGTGACGAGCGGGCCCTTCGAGCCGTAGCGCAGGCGCGGCGCGGGCGTCGTGGTCGCGTGCACGATGCGCTCGGCTTCGAACCCCGTGAGCAGCACGTAGGAGAAGCTGTCCTGCGCGAGCGCGTACGCGTTTTCCTGGAACACCTTCCAGGCGCCCGTCGCGGGCCTATTCCCAAGCTTCGCGCACTGCGGGAAGCCCACGACCACCTGGCAGCCCGCGCTCGCGTAGCTGTCGTGATTGACGCCGTGGCTCCAGGCCGCGTGCAGGTTGTCGAAAGGCGTTTCGAATTCGACGCGGTCGTCGGCGTCGAAATCGAGATCGTCAGCGGTGCGCTGCACGGGCAGCTCGTTGCTCTGTTGGAACGCGTCGTGCGCCGTCTGCGTTCCCTCCTTGTGCACGCCCTTGCGGTAGTCGGCGTAGCAGCCCGTCAGGAGCTGGTTCGTGCCCGTCCCGCTTTGCGGCTGCGACGCCTCGACGTGCTTGCGGTGCGGCACCGTGCTGCCCGGAAACACCGCGAAGCCCTTGCCGGGCTGCCACTGGCCGAGCGTGCAGCGCGGGTGCGTGTAGTCCACCGCTTCGACGCGCAGCGTGTGCGAGCGCGCGAACGACTGATCGTCGTCGTCGACAGGCAGGCAGCCGCGCAGCCCAAAAAACACCCAGCGCTCGGTCGGGACCGCGAACTGGTTGAGGCGCCAGAGCCGAAGCAGGTGTTCCTCGCTGAGCACGAACATGCGTCGCTCTTCCTAATCGCGCGGGTACCGCAGCGGCGATTCTAAAGCGCCTTGCGGCGCTGCCATCGGCGAAATCGTCACTTGTGTAAAGTAGTTGACAGATGCCCGCAGTCGGCTGCGCTATAAGGGCGTAGGACAACAACAACTAAATCGCCGAACCCCCGGTACGACGGCGTTTCGAGGTATCCCTCATGGCGACCAAGAGCGACTCGGCCCCCCCGCGTCCCCGCGCAGGCCAAGAGCAGTTTCCGTTCCAGGACGTGCTGCGCCACGAGCTTACGGTCTTGGCCGCCCGGCGCGACAAGCTCGATTCCGAGCGTGGCGATCTCGCCGGCACCGGTCCTGGCGCCGGCGAGACGGCGGTGCATGCAGCCTGGCAAGCGCGCCTGCTCGGGCTCGCGTTCTCGGGCGGCGGCATTCGTTCGGCGACGTTCAACCTCGGCGTGCTGCAGGCGCTCGCGCGCAGCGGCTTGCTGCGCTACGTCGACTATCTCTCCACGGTCTCGGGCGGCGGCTACATCGGCTCGTGGCTCACGGCGCTCTGCCAACGCCGCTTCGCGCGCGAGGGCTCCGCGGAGCCCGGGTCGAGCGCGAGCGACGCGCCGCTTTCCTTCGACCGCTCCGGGTTCGTGGCCTTCGAGAAACGGCTCGCCTGGGCGGCCGGCGATGGCGGCGGCCAAGACGCGCCCGAGCACGAGGATCGGGCCGTGCGCTTCCTGCGCGAGTTCAGCAACTACCTGACGCCGAAGCTCGGACTGTTCTCCGGCGACACCTGGGCGCTGATTGCAATCTACGTGCGCAACGCGCTGCTCAATCAACTCGTGCTGCTGTTGGCGCTCGCGGGCGTCCTGTTGACGCCGCGGCTCTTGTCGCCGTGGCTCGCGCAAGGCGAGGCCCGCGACACGCGGACCTTCCTCGGCTGGATGGCGGCGGTCCTCCTCGTGCACCTGGTCGTCTGCTTCCGGATCGGCAAGAACTTGGCAGGCGTCACGGCGGTAAAAGCCGGTGTTGCCGAGACGTCGCCGCACGTCATTCGTTGGATCGGCATTCCGTTGACGTTCGTCGGCATCTCCGCAACGGCGTGGCTCGGGCACTTCGGCGTGTGGCTCGCGGGCGTCGCCGACTGGCTACGGTTCCCGGCCAGCACGGTGGAGCCGCACGGTGATTGGCGGACGTGGGTCATCGCCGCGGTGATGGGCGCCGTCGTGAGCCTGTTTACCTGGACGTTGGCACGTGTCTCCGCGCACTGGCATCGCGGGGACAAGTCGTGGACGGACGTCGAGCGCAAATTCTGGGCAACGATGGTGAAGTACTCGCTCGTGTCGGGGCCGGTGTTCGGGGTCTTGCTGCACGCCGCCGGTAGCTGGCTGTTCCAGAACGAGCTCTACACGGGCTATCGACTCATCGCGGGTGTGCCGGCGGTCGCGCTCGCGCTGCTCGTCGCCGGCACGTTGCATGTGGGGTTGGCGGGCAAGGACGTCAGCGCGCATTACCTGGAGTGGCTGAGCCGCCTCGGCGGCCTGATGCTCATCGGCTCGGCCATCTGGATCGCTTTCAACGCGCTCGTGTTGTTCGGGCCGCTCGTCGTGATCTGGCTCGAAGACTGGGCGGAAGTCGCGATCTCCTCCGGGTGGGTGCTGACGACGCTCGGTTCCGTGATCTTCGGACGTCAAGTGGCCGCGTCGTCGCGCGCGCTGCCGAGACTGTTCATGCAGGTGGCGCCGTGGATTTTCATCGTCGGGCTCGGCGTTGCGTTGGCCGCACTGCTACAAGCCGGCTTGCACTTCGCAGTGACGAGGTACGGAGCGCCGCAGGCGGCCAGCGACGCCAATACGGCTCTACGGCTCAATGACTATGGCGACTGGCTCGCAGCCACGGAGCCGTGGCTGTTCGTCGCAATCGCGATGCTGGCGGCGTTCCTGCTCACCTACCTTCTGTCACGGCGCATCGACATCAACGTGTTCTCGCTGCACGGCATGTACGCCAACCGGCTCGTGCGTTGCTACCTCGGCGCGTCGATCGCGCAGCGCAAGGCGAATCCGTTCTCCGGTCTCTCGTCGCACGACGATCTGCCGCTGCGGACCGTGCGGCGCGCCATCGACGGCTGCAACATGCTCGTCCACGCGCTCGCGGGTGGCGAGATCGGCGGTGGTAGAGTCGCCGGCAAGGACCCGGTTCCGCAGCAGCCGGCCGTCTATCCCGGCCCCTATCATCTGGTCAATACCGCCATCAATCTCGTAGCGGGAGGCAACCTCGCGTACCAGGAGCGCAAGGCGGGCGCGTTCTTGTTGTCGCCGCTCTATTGCGGATTCCAGCAGAACAGCTCGAGCAGCGACGGCTCCGCGTTGGAGGTCGACGTCTATCGGCGCTCGGACGAGTTCTCGTCGGACCCGCAGCCGCTGACACTCGGGGAGGCCGTGGCGACGTCGGGCGCTGCGGCGAGCCCCAACATGGGCTACCACAGCACGCCCGCGTTTGCGTTCCTCATGGGCGTGTTCAACATTCGGCTCGGCCGCTGGGTGGGCAACCCCTACGTCCCACCTCCACCTCGTAAGAGATGGTTCAGGTCCAAGAGCCCGAGCAAAATGTGGTTCAGGTCCGGTCCGCAAGTCGCACTCTGGCACTTGCTGCGCGAGGTCTTCGGGCTCACGGACATGAAGAGCGGCTACGTTTACCTCTCCGACGGCGGCCACTTCGAGAATCTCGGCATCTACGAGCTCGTGCGGCGGCGCTGCCGCTACATCATCGCGTGCGATGCCGGCGCCGACGAGCGCTACGGCTTCGAGGATCTCGCGAACGCGATCCGCAAGTGCCGCACGGATCTCGGCGTGGAGATCGATCTCGACGTGCGCCAGGTCGCGGCGATCGACGACCGGCGCTACAACGAAGCGCCGTGCGCCGTCGGGCACGTGCGCTACTCGGAGAACGAGGTCGGCACGATCCTCTACATCAAAGCCTCACGCCGGCAGAGTTGTCCACCCGATGTGATGCATTACGCCACGGAGCATCCCGAATTTCCGCACGAGTCGACGGCCGATCAGTTCTTCTCCGAGTCACAGTTCGAGAGCTATCGGCGCCTGGGGCATTTCCTCGCAGGCGAAATCTTGGGCGTCAGCCGTCCCGCCGGGTCAAAAGGCCCGGACGTCGATCAGCTATTCCGCGAGCTCGGCGAGCGGTGGTATCGGCCGAGCAGGGCAATCGCGTCGAGCTTCGCGCGCCTGGCCGATCAGATCGACGAGCTGTTCGAGCGGCTGCGATCCGTCAAGGAGCTCGACTTCCTGAGCAGCCAGTTCTATCCAGAGTGGCGCGCCTTGCTGGCCGATGGGGTCATCGATCCCCAGGAACAAAAAAAGGACCTACTGTTCGTGCCCCGGGAAAACGAGGAGAAACTGCGGCAGGGCTTCTACTTCTGTAATTCGCTGATCCAGCTTATGGAGATTGCCTACCTCGATTTGAACCTCGAGACCGAGTGGCAGCATCCGGACAACAGCGGCTGGCTCAACGTGTTCAACCACTGGGCGTGGTCCGGCATGTTCCGCGTGACCTGGGCGGTGTCGGCCGCGACGTACGGCGGGCGCTTCCGCGCGTTCTGTGAGCGCCGCTTGAAGCTCGCACTGGGCGTCGTTCACGTGAAGCAAGTGTTGCCGAAGAAGGGCAGCCACCGTGACTTCGAGAAACACCGCTTGAACCCCCACGAGCAGAGCCAAGTCGACAAGCTCGGCGAGCTGATTGCCGGCGACCTGACCGTCTACCGCCTCGAGCTCCACGTGCAGCACCCGATCGACGCGACCGGGGATCCGCTCATGCAATTCGGCTTCGGCTATGCCGTGCTGCACGGCACCGATCTCGTCATGTATCGCGTGCAGGATCATCTGCGTGGTATGGGGTTAGGGCGCGAGGGACTCGTGGCCCTCGTGAAAGAGATCAAGGTCGTGCTCGGGCTCGAGGGTCTCGCCGTGGACAGCGCGCTCAGACGGCTCGCGGACATCGGCGAGCAGACGGATCGCGCCAAGCTCGCCGACTTCCGCGCGATGGTCGTGTCGGTCAACGAGGAGTGGGACGACGCGCAAGCATGACCGCGCTCCGGCGCGTCGCCGCCGTCGCGAGAGTCGCCCCGCGCGACAATCGGGTATTCTTCGCCGATGCGACCGACGGCCACGCGCCGCGATTTTCTGGGCTTCGCGACCGCTGTTGCAGGCGCGGTGGCCGCGCGCGCGGCGCTCGGCCAGCCGCGCGAGATGCCCGCGCGCCCCATCCCGACGACGGGCGAGCGGCTACCGATCGTAGGGTTGGGCTCCACGCGCCCCGTCACGGCCATCGCCGAGCGCGGCCCCGAGCCCGTCGCCGCGGTCGTGCGCACGCTCGTCGAGCACGGCGGCCGGGTCATCGACACGTGGCCGCGCAGCGATGCCAACGACGGCGCCTTCGGCCATATCATCAGCGCGCCCGGCTTGCGCGAGCGCCTGTTCGTCACGATCAACCTGGAACAGCAGGGCGCGCAGGCCGGCCGCGACCACTTCGAGCGCACTTTGCGTCTCTACCAGCGCGAACGCATCGATCTCGTCAATGTCGGCAGCCTCATCGATCTCGATGCTCAGTGGCCGAATCTGCGCGCGCTCAAGGACGAGGGGCGCGCACGCTACATCGGCGTCACGGCCGCGCAGGCCGCGCTCTACGAACGGCTCGAAGCGTTTCTCGCGCGCGAGCAGCCCGACTTCGTCGAGATCAACTACTCGGTCACGGAGCGCGAGGCCGAGCGGCGCCTGCTGCCGCTCTGCGCCGAGCGCGGCATCGCCGTGCTCGTGAGCCGGCCGTTCATGAACGGCGCCTACTTCGAGCGCCTCGAGAACGTGGCGCTGCCCGAGTGGGCCGCGGAGTTCGAGTGCACGAGCTGGGCGCAGTTCTCGCTGCAGTACATTTTCCCGAACCCCGCCGTGACGTGCGTGCTCACCGAGACGACGAGTGCGGAGCACATGGCCGAGAACGCGCTCGCGGCGTTCGCGCCCGTGCCGAGCGAGGTCGCGCGCGAGCGCATGCGCGCCTTCATCGACGCGGCGTAGAGCCCGCGGCCTCAAAACGCCGACGGGCAGCGCCGCCCGGACGGCCTTATGTAAAAAAAGGGGGGCTTATGTAAATAGGCGGCGTGGCGGGCTCCAATAGGCACCGAGTGAGAACTGGCTCACGGAAGCCGGCCGTGCCCGCGACCTATACTGACTTGTCGAAATTCTGATAATTTTTCGACATATAGCCATCGACGTGTCGATCGGATCGACAGGACGGGCCAATATGTCGAAAATATAGTGCTTTTTCGACATATGGACGCGACGTGTCGATCCGATCGACGGGGCCAGGCCAATATGTCGAAAATATGGCGATTTCTCGACATATAGACGCGGCGTGTCGAAACCATCGACGTATCCCGTGAATATGTCGATAGATAGGGAGAATTCGTACACATGGCCTTCGATCCGTCGATTCCCTACAACGATCTGCCGCCGTTACCCCCGCCGCTCGAGAGCATCGAAACCGCGGCGATCCTCAAGAAGTGCATCAACGCCCGCGTAGCGCTCGCGGAGCTGCGGCAGGCCGCGGAGCTCATTCCGAACGCGGCCGTGCTCGTCAACGCGCTGCCGCTGCTCGAAGCGCAGGCGAGCTCGGAAATCGAGAACATCGTGACGACGACCGACAAGCTGCTCGAGTACGTCGATGCGCCCGAGCCGCGCGCCGCGGACCCCGCGACCAAGGAAGCGTTGCGCTATCGGCGCGCGCTGTTCGAAGGCACGCGCAAAGTGCGGGCAGGCGAGCTCACGATCGAGACCGCGATCGACGTCTGCCGCACGATCAAGGACGAGCGGCTCGCCATTCGCTCGAAGCCCGGCACGACGCTGCGCAACACGACGACGGGCGCCGTCGTGTACACGCCGCCCGACAGCAAGCCCGTGATCCTCGAGAAGCTCGAGAACTGGCAGCAATTCCTAGTGGCGCGCAGCGACCTCGATCCGTTGATTCGCTGCGCCGTGCAGCACTACCAGTTCGAGGCGATCCATCCGTTCGCCGACGGCAACGGCCGCACGGGCAGAATTCTCAACATTCTCTATCTCGTGCACCAGGGGCTGCTCGACACTCCGATTCTCTATCTGAGCCGCTACATCATTCGCAACAAGGCCGATTACTACCGCCTGCTGCTCGAGGTCACGACGAAGCAAAACTGGGCGCCGTGGATCACGTTCATGCTCGACAGCATCGAGAACACGTGCGGCTGGACCACGGACAAGGTCAAAGCCATCCGCGACCTCATGCGCCACACGGGCGAGTTCATCCACCGCCGCTTGCCGAAGATCTACACCTGGGAGCTCGTCGAGCTGCTGTTCAAGCAGCCGTATTGCCGCATCGCGAACGTCGTCGATGCGGGGCTCGCGAAGCGGCAGACCGCTTCGGTCTACTTGAAGTCGCTCGTCGAGATAGGCGTGCTCGAGGAGCTCAACGCCGGGCGCGAGTCCCTGTTCGTGCACCCGAAATACATCGAGCTCTTGACGGGCGACGAGAACGTCTGGGTGTTCTACGCGGGCATCGAGACGGATACCGTGCTCGATAACGAGGCGTCGTAGGCGGCTACCCGCGCGTTTCGCGCAACAAGAAACATTCGCCGTGCATGCTACCGAGCGCGGCGGCGAGCCAGCAGCGCGGCGGGCATGACGTCGCTCGCCGTCAGCGCATCAGGATTCCGCCGTCCGCGATCAGCGTGGACCCGTGGACGAAGTCCGCGGCCGGCGAGACGAGCCACGCGCAGCACTCCGCGATCTGCTCGGCCGTGCCCACCTTGCCGACGGCGGCTTCCACTACCTTGCGGCGTACCGGGTCGCTCATCGCGGCGGCGACGAACGGCGTGTCGATGAAGCCGGGCGCCACCGCGTTCACGGCGATGCCCTTCGGCCCAAGCTCGCGAGCGCAGCTTTTCATCATCGTGAGCACGGCGCCTTTGCTCGTGGCATACGCGCCCTTCGCGACGTAGCCGCCGCCCGTGTAGCTCGAGATGCTCGCCACCATGCAGATGCGCGCGCCGCTCTGCATGAGCTCCGCGCCTTCGCGTACGCTCAAGAACGAGCCGATCACGTTGATATCGAAGAGCTGGCGAAATTGCGCGACCGTCGTCGCGAAGAATGGCGTGGTGTCGATGATGCCCGCGGCCGTGACGAGCGCGTCGAGCCCGCCCCACGCGGCGCCGATCTGCCCGAACGCCTGGACCACTGACCGCTCGTCGGCCACGTCGACCTCGATGGCGATGCCGTTCTGACCGGCCGTCGCGCGCGCGCCGGCGAGATCGCGGTCGAGGCACGCCACGCGCCAGCCCTGCGCCTGTAGGCGCCGCGCCGTCGCGGCGCCGATGCCGCTGGCGGCGCCGGTGACGGCTGCGCGTCGACCTTGGACCGTCGCTGGGTCGGAGATACTACTCATCGGCTGGTCAGTCGTCGTCGACGATGACGACCTCGATGCGCGCGAGCGTTTCGGCCGAATCGCCGGCTGCGATGTGGATGTAGAAATTCTCCGGGCCCTCGACGGCGCGGTCGCCGACGATCGGAACGCGGATCGCCCGGTTCTGCTCGCTGGCCGCGAAACGTAGGACCTGTCGGCCCAGGTCCGCGAAGTCGGCGCCGGCTCTGGCGGTGCCGTCCACGGTCCACCAGGTGATCGAGGAAGGTCGCCTGCGGTCGCCGTCGCGAAGCACGAGCACGGCGGCGCTGGCATCCGCTTCGGAGACGCTGATGGTGCTCGAGCCGAAGCCGAACGTCTCCGGCCCCGGCGGCGGTTCCGGCTCCGGAGGTGGGGCGGGCGCGGGCCGGGCCTCGGCCGTTACGGTGGGAAGCGCCGCAGTGGTCTCGCGCTGGGGCTCGGTGGCGCCGGACGACGGCGCCGTGGCGACGGTCGCGGCCGCGGGGCTGTCGGCCGGCGCGGCGACGGTCTCCGCTTCAGGCTCTTCGCCCGGGAGGCTCGTCGGCAAGCTGACCCCCGCGATGGGGTTGCGCCCGTCTGGCGTGCCGGGCTCGCCGGCACTTCCGGCAGCCTGGGTGCCTGGCGCCGCGTCGCGGGAGAATGCGCTCGTCAGCGCCGAGAAGTCGAAGTGCATCCGGCGGAGCGTGTCGAAGTTCCAGTAGATCGCGAACGCACCGGCGAGAACGACAACGACCGCACCGAAGCGGAAGAGCTTGCCGAGCGGCCCGACCTCCTTGGCCTGACGCATGCGCCGCGCGTGAAACTGCACGTCGCGCGGATCGACGCCCAGGTGGCCGCTGTCGCCGACCTCCGGGTCGATTCGCTTAGGTCTACGTTGGTCCATATCCGGCCGAGAATACTGCTCGCGCGCCGCCGCGCAAAGGTGTCGTCAGGCTCCGACCGGCCGGGGCGCTGGCGATTACTAATAGATTTCGTTGGCAACCAGCCACCCCAGTCGAATCCGTCTGGCCTGTGCGGTGGCGTGGGTCGACTTGCCCGCCGACGCTCGTCAGCGCCGGTTGAATGAGCTCGAGTCCAGCCGTGCGCCGTGCGCCGGCGCTATGATCGCCGGGAAACACTTCAAGACGGACCCAGGGGTGCTCGATGAAATACCGATACGCGCTTGCGACCCTCGCTCTTCTTGGCCTGTCGGCCGCGGCGCACGGGCAAGTGCCGCACATCGTCGGCACGTGGAAGCTCAACAAGGAGGCATCACAGTTCTTGGGGCCCCCGCCTCAATCGGAGGTGAGGCGCTACGACGTTGCGGACGACGGCTACTTGGTGGGGCTCGCTGTGTTCATCGACGCCCGAGGGAATCCAGGGTTTCTACAGTTCGCTGCGAAAAGCGACGGACGAGACTACGCCGAGTACAGCTCGGGCGTTCTCGCCGCCCTGCAAATGGCGGGCACGCCGACGCCGCTGGCCTATTCCGAAAAGCCGGTGGACGACCGCACCGTCGAGTGGGTCGACAAGTTCGGTGGACGCATCACCGCTTCCGGAACCAAAAAGGTATCGGAGGACGGCCGCACGTTGACGATCGTGGGAGAGGTTCCGGACGGCCAAGGGAACACGCTCCGCCTGCGACTCGTCTACGACAAGCAGTGAGGCACTAGCCGCGCCACGGTATGATCGCGCGGCGCGAAAACCGTGCAACCGTTGGGCTCGCCGACGGCTCCTATACCGTTGGGGCCTGCGTGCGCGACGGGCGACCTTTACGGTAGGGATCAGCGGATGCTCCAGGACCTGCGATTCGGGCTCAGAGTGCTTCTGAAGAGCCGGGCATTCACGGCCGTGGTCGTGATCACCATGGCTCTCGGCATCGGCGTGAACACTGCGATCTTCACGATCGTCAATTCCGTCCTCTTCAAGGGGATGCCGTTCGACAATCCCGGCGAGATCGCCTTCATCAGCGCGCGCGCGACCGGCGGCTTCAATCCGAACGTCGGTGGGACCTCGTATCCCGACTTCATCGACTTTGGCGAGCAAAGCCGGTCGTTCAAGGGGCTCGGGGCATTCAACAATCTCCAGGCGGATCTCAGCGACGGGGATGCCGCTGCCGAACGCGTGGGCGGCGCCCGTCTCAGCGCCAACACCTTTTCGCTGCTTGGAACCCAGCCGCTGATCGGCAGGGATTTCACGGCAGCAGACGAGCAGCGCGGCGCCGATCCCGTGGCGCTCCTGAGTTACGGCCTATGGCAAACGCGCTACGCCGGCGACGCAGATATTCTCGGCCGGACGATCCGCATCAATCTCTCGGACTACACGGTGATCGGCGTCATGCGGCCGGGGGAAGGCTTCCCGCAGGACACGCGCCTCTGGATTCCATTCATTCCGGACGCGGCCGCGGAACGTCGCGACGCGCGCCAGCTCGTGGTGTTCGGCCGTCTCGGCGACGACGTCTCGTTCGAGCGTGCCGGGGTCGAGCTGTCCGGGATAGCCCGGTCGCTGGCGGAAGCCTATCCCGAGACCAACAAGGACATCGAAGCGAGCGTTGCACCGTACACGGACCGCGGGACGACGGGGCCGATCCGCGTGATCCTCTATTCGTTGCTGGGCGCCGTGTGCTTCGTGCTGCTCATCGCGTGCGCCAACGTCGCCAACCTTTTGTTGTCGCGCGCGATCCGGCGCACGCGCGAGACTTCGATCCGCACGGCGATGGGCGCGAGCCGCTGGCGCGTTGTCCGGCAACTGCTCGTCGAGAGCGTGATGCTGAGCCTCGTCGGCGGAGCTCTCGGGCTCGGCGTCGGCCTTCTCGGAGTGCGCTGGATCGACGTTGCGACGCAGCCGACGGGGAGACCCTATTGGCTCGACTTTTCGATGGACTACCGCGTGTTCGCGTACTTTGCAGCCGTCTCCGTGTTCACGGGCATTCTGTTCGGGCTCGCGCCGGCCCTGCAGATTTCCAAGTCGAACGTCAACGAGAACTTGAAGGAAGGCGGCCGCAGCGGGGGCAGCGGAAGGCGGGCGGGCAGGATGACGGATGTGTTGCTCGTGGGACAGATCGCCCTGACCATCGTGCTGCTCGTGGGCGCCGGCTTGATGATCCGGAGCTTCCTGATCACGCAGCAGTTCGATATCGGAGTGGATACAGAGAACCTGGTGACCGTGCAGGTCACTCTGCCCAACGCCCGGTATCCGCAGCCGGCGGATCGTCTGGCGTTCCAGGAGCGCCTCGCGGAGAGGCTCGAATCGCTGCCGGGCGTCGCCGACCTGACGATCGTTTCACAACCGCCGGCCGGCGGCGCGCAGATCAGAACGCTCAAGATCGAAGGCCGCGAGATGACCGATGCGAATAACCGTCTGCCGAACGTCGCGCGCATCGTCGTCGTTCCCGGTTATTTCGACGCACTCGATTTGGCCGTCAGGCGCGGACGCGCGTTTACCGAAACCGACGGCGCCGCGGGCGCCGAAGCGGTCATCGTGAACGAGCCGTTCGTGGCGCGATATTTTCCGGACACGGACCCGCTGGGAATGCGTCTGCGTCTCGGAGAGAACGTCAATCGCGGCACCGAAGATCTCGCGGCACCCTGGCTCACCATCATCGGCGTGAGCCCGCCGGTTTTTCAGCAGAGCCCGAACCAGGACTTGAGCGTCCAGCCCACGGTCTATGTGCCGTTCCGCCAGGACCCACTGGGCGCGTTCACGATCCTCGCACGAAGCAGCGGCTCCGGAGATACCGTCGTCGCCGCGATTCGCAACGAGCTGCGGCAAGTCGACGCCGACCTGCCGCTGTACAACATCCGGACGATGGACGACATCCTCGCGCAGCGAAACTGGCCCTATCGCATCTTCGGAACGCTGTTCGCCACGTTCGCCGTCATCGCGCTGCTGATCTCGGCGGTCGGAATCTATGCCGTGACCGCCCATGGCGTCGGGCAGAGAACCCAGGAGCTCGGCGTGCGCATGGCGCTCGGCGCGGGGCGCCGCGACATCCTCTGGCTCGTCCTGAAGCACGGCATTACGCGGATCTTGCTGGGCCTCGTGCTCGGAGTGCTCGCGGCCGTGGGAGC
Source organism: uncultured Gammaproteobacteria bacterium (assembly GCA_964503125.1). Classification (GTDB taxonomy): domain Bacteria; phylum Pseudomonadota; class Gammaproteobacteria; order Steroidobacterales; family Rariloculaceae; genus FEN-1219. The sequence goes on along the minus strand of CAZCZE010000041.1, from coordinate 34,491 downwards.
GAGCCGCGTCCTATCGTCCGTGCTTGTCAACACGAGCACGACGGACCCGGCGACGTTCATCTCGATTTGCCTGCTGCTCGCCGCCGTGACGCTGCTCGCCTGCTTCGTGCCGGCGCGCCGCGCCACGCGGCTGGATCCGGTGGACGCACTGCGCACCGAGTGACGTGCTAGCGGGCGTCCGCCGGCTGCGCGCACGTGCAGCCGCAACGGCACTGCGGGCCGCACGCACACGCTTCGCGCGCGACCGTGCTCTGACAGCCGCAGCGGCAGCTCGATCCCAAGCAGGCGTTGCAAGCACACGGGCTCTTCTTGGCTTCGTTCATGACGTTTCTCCTAAAAGGGTTGAAGTGCGAGCGCAATCTACCGCGCGCTCACAGAGGCGCCTTGAACGCAGCGGCTATTCTGCAATGTCCAGCAGAGACGGCGGGATCCCGATCATGCGGCGGCTCGTGCGCGCCAGGTGTGCGGAGTCCGCAAACCCCGCGGCGTGCGCGGCCGTCGAGAGCGATGCGCCGTTCATCCGGTGCTCCCACACGCTGACGAAGCGTCGCCACAGGACGTACTGGCGCAAGCCCATGCCGGTCTGCTCGGCGAACAGGTGCCGGAAACGGCTCGGCGACAGATGGGCTACTCCTGCGACTTGCTTCAGCGTGATCGGCGCCGCCAAGTGGTCGTTCACGTAGCGCACGGCGCGGAGGATCCGCTCGTCGCTGGTGACCGAGGGCCACGAGTGTTGCGTCAGCGACTGCACGAGCCGCCGCGCGAGAGCGACGATCGCTTCGCGGCCGCGCCGTTCCAGGGCTACGGCACGCAGCTCGCGTACGAGCGCTTCGACGGGGGCACGGTCGAGGCCGGCGATGCCGTTTCGCAAGTAATGCTCGGTGAGGACTCGCCCTTCGCGCGTCTCGGGCTCGACGAAGAGCGTCGCGCCGTAGTGAATCTTCGAGCCGTCCATCGCGTGCGGGTGCCGCGACGGGACGACGCCGAGGTCGTAGTCGGTCCACGGAGCTTCGTCGTTCGGGCGCAGGCGGATGCGGCCCTCGAACAGGAAGCAGATCTGGATCGCTTGATGGGCGTGCGCGGGAAGCACGCCTGCAGTGCCGACGAAGATCGCGCCGCCGTCCCACGGGAAATACTGGGCGGTGCTCACCGGCTCGGCCATCGAGTCCATCCTACGCCACGCACATGAGATCAGCCGTTACGTTCAAGCGAAGCGGCGGCTTGCTTGCCACACTTTGCCCCCTCAGCCGAGAGGCACGGTAAGGGGCAGCTCCATGGGATACGCCATTGGCATCGTTCTCGCGCTCGTGGTTTCGCGCTTCGCGCGGTGGACGGGGTTGGACCGCGACCGAGCGTTCTACTCGACCATGGCGATCGTCATCGCTTCGTACTACGTGTTGTTCGCCGTGATGGGCGGTTCGACGCACGCGCTCGTCGTCGAAACGCTCGTGATGACCCTCTTCGTGCTCGTGGCCGTAATGGGCTTCAAGTTCTACCCATGGCTCCTCGTGGCTTGCCTCGCCGGTCACGGCGTGTTCGACCTATTTCACGATCTCGTCGTGGAGAATCCCGGCGTGCCGCGGTGGTGGCCCGCTTTCTGTCTGGCGTTCGACGTCGGCGCCGCCGTCTTGCTGGCATGCTCGCGTAGGTCGGTGCACGGCTCGTTGGATAAGGGGTCGGCACTGCGATTCTAAAGTTTCCCCTGCGGCGGCTGAATTGCATTTGCCGTGGGTCAATAGTCGCTTCAATATCGAGGCTCGGGCGTCCGAGCACTGGCCGTGATCAAGGGGAAACCAATGGCGACGAAGAGCATCAACCTGGGCTGGAGCTTTGCGGCGGTCGCGATCGCGGTCGCGACAACGCTGCCGGCGGCGGCGCAGCAAAGCCCGCAGATCGACTTCAAAAGCGTAGGGCGCGGCGCACCCGTCATGGTGGACGCCAGCGCGCTGCCCGTGGTCGGCGCCGGCTATGACCGGCAAACGAGAGCGTTCATCGGCTCGGCGCCGCCCGGCGAAGCGCCCAAGGGCATCGAGCCGCTGCCTCGCGACATGTTCACGTCCGACGACTTCTACAAGGACCAGGCTCTCTGGTCCGATCCGCGTTACTTCCGTTGCAACACGACCGTCGCGATCGAAGAGATGTGGACCGCGCGCGGCGCGATCGGGGAGAAAGGGCCAGCGACGGCGGGATGGGGAAATTGCGACCACGACTATCCGCGCGAGGCCATCGTGAGCCCGTATCCGTTCAAGACGGCGCAAGAGCAGTACGAGGCGCTGCGCGCGGAGACGACGCGGCGCGGCGGGCCCACGAAGCACACGTACGCGACCGTGCCCGGCGACGAGTGGACGGGCCGCTACGGCCGCGCATCGACCGAGAGCTGGTACCAGGCGCGCAAGCTGCAGCTCCCGACGATGCTGTCGCTGCTGACGCCGCAGTATCAGCAGTACCTCGTGCAGGAGGCGTATCACTCGGGCAACACGAACGTCGCACATTGGCAGTCGCAGTACTGCTGGCCCGAAGGCTTCATGCGCCGCTGGCACCAGGCCGCGATCCGCGACCACTACATCACCGTGACGCCGCAGCAAGTCCAGATCATGACCGGCATCGCGCGGAACTTCGTGACCAACATCCTCATCGGCCGCGAGTTCGACATGTCAGGCGCGACCCCAAGGCTCGGCGCCGACGTGCCGCGCTGGTATGGCGAGACGATCGGCTTCTGGGACGGCGACACGCTGATCACGTGGACGTCGAACGTCATCGGTTGGAAGGTGCATGCCGACTTCGAGTTCTCGAACAAGATGCAAACGGTCGAGATCTACTCGCCGTACCGCGACGCGAGCGGCAAGTTCCTAGGGTTGAACCACGAAGCGATCTTCTACGACGAGGACGCGCTCGTGGAGCCGATCCGCATCGTGCGCAACTTCGACAAGCTCGGCGATCTCAGCGAAGGCCCGCCGTACATCTACATCGACTGCGTGCAGACGATCTACCCGATCAACGGTAAGGCGACGCCGGTGACGCCCGGCGCGACGTTCGAGTTCGAGCAGCTAGATATGTACGGCCGGCCGTGGGGCTACCTCTGGGAAAAGTACTACGAGCAGAACATGGAGCGGCCCGAAGAGGAGGACATCTTCAGCTTCGAGTAGGCGCGAGAGGCCTCATCCGGAGAGGTCGCGGTCGTGGCGGGGCGTGGCCGGCGGCTCGTCCGCCACCGCGCTCCGCAGCAGGGCTCGTACACGCTCGTCGATGGGCCTGATCTCGGCGTGGCGCTCGAGGTGTCCGCGCTCTCCGGAGTGGCTGTCGACCTGCAGCGCCTGTTCGGCTGAGGCGTTCCGGCGCGTGCTCCCGGTCGAATCGACGGGGTGCCGCGGGATGCCGTAAGATTCGGCGAACCTCACGGACCGCGGGCCAACGATGAAAAGCCGTCTTGCGCTCCTAGCCGGTTGCCTCTTTCTCATTGCGCCGACGCTCGCCCTCGCGGCCGAGCTCGTCATCCCTCGCGGCACGGTGGTGTTCGGCGAGCTCGAGGAGCGCATCACGTCGAACGCCAACAAATTCGGAGTCGGATACTCGGTCGACGGCCACGTTTGGAAGGACGTCGTCGTCGACGGACACACCGTCATCGCCGCCGGCACGCCGATGGTGATGCGTATCTCCAGGCTCAGGAGCAGCAGCACGGGCGGTCGCGGCGGCGCGCTCGAGATCATGGCCGTCTCGGTGACGACCAGAGACGGCACCGAGATCACGCTCGACGGCGGTTACGATCAGTCGGGCGACGATCGCTACGGGTTGGCCCGCGGCCTGTCGATGATTCTTTGGCCGTCCGCATTCTTGCCGGGCCGCAGGGCCGTGCTCGACGTGGGCACGGTGTTCGATGCGTCGATACCGGCCGACACGCGCGTCACCGTTCCCGACAGCGAGCTGCCCACGTTGAAGCTCGGCGACTTGCCGGACTTGAGCGTCGACGTCATCTACGACGAGATCGATCAGAGAGAAGGCACGCTGCCGCTCGAGCTCACGCTGTGCAACAGGCCGTTCACGCGCGAGGCGAGCGTCACGGCCGTCAACGAGGCGGAGGTTCGGCCGATCCTAGTGACCGTCACCACGAGCAAGCAGGGCACCCCGTGTCACGTGTTCCGAGCACGCGTGAACCTCGAATCGCTGCGTGAGCACTTCAAGGCCGGCATCAACCGCTTCTCGGTGACGATGAGCGAGGCGGTCGGCAGCACGGTGCTGAACGTCGAGATGTAGCCGCGAGGCGCCATTCGCACGATCTCGGAGCGGTATCGCCAGAGTAAGAGGCTCTGGCTCGCCGCGCCACGGCGGTCGAGCTCGGACCGGTGGTAAGCACGCCTATCGCGCTCGCGCAACCGCCGGCCGCGACGCTGCGCGCAGGCGCACCACCTGCACCGTCGCGCCGATCGCGAACGCCACGAAGGCCACGGCGACGAGCCCGACCACCAACGGATCCTGGGGCCCCGCTGCCAGCGGCGCGCTCGGCGGAAGCCGCGTCGTGGTCTCGTTGATGGCGGGGATCATGTGCAGGAAGAAGGTGGCCGTGTAGGTCACGGTTTCCACCGCGCGCGACGCCGCGCCCAGGAACACGCGCTTCTCGAGCCCCGCCGCGAAGGCGAGCAGGACGAGCTCGAGCACGCCCACCGCGTGCGGCGGCCCGAAGCCGCCGTGCTGAAAAATCGGGAATCCCGTGAGGCACGTGAGCACGGTCGTGACCACGTAGGTCCGGCCGATGCCCGTTCGCAGCGAGATCGAGCCGTAGCGCACGAACGCTACGATGCCCATGCCGACGGCGAAGAGGCTGATGAGGGTGTGAACGACACCGAGCTGTGTTAGGCCGAACATGAATCTCTCCTCACATCGACGGCGAGCTCGCCGCCGTAGCATTCTCCGAGCTCGCGGCGATCAGGCCGCGACTTCGATGTAGTCCACGCGGCTCGTGCCGGGGGGAATTTGCTCGCCGTCCTCGCGCAGCCCCTCGAGATGGAGCTCGATCGCCTCGCGAATGGCTCGCTCCGTCTCGGCGGTTGGCGTAGCGCATGGCGAGTCACCCTCGTTTCAGCCCAGCTTGTTTGAGAATACTGTTCAGCGTACCCGGGGCCAAGTCGTCGTTCGGTTTGCCAGCGCCGGGGCGGGTTTCAACGGTTTCCGCGTCTCGGGCGAGTCCGTGCCGCCACCGTCAGAAAACTTTTGACGGCCTCGCACCGCCTCATTCGCTCAACCGCATGAGGAAGGCGGTTAAAGTAGTACCCGGAGGCAACCCACCATGAAGAACGGACTCAAAACGCTCGCGCTCGCCGCCAGTCTCGTCGCGGCGCCCGCCTGGGCCCAGAAGATGCCGGATATAGGCTTCGAGAGCGTCGGCCGCGGCCGGCCGCTGGCCGCGAGCGTGCTCGACATGGAGCAAGAGGTGGGGCCGAACTGGATCCGCCGGTTCGGCCAGCAGGCCGGGGCGGACACGAGGAACCCGTTCCCCCTCCACGGCTACCGCCCGGACGCCTTGCCGAAGGACTACGAGCCGCTGCCGCGCGACCTCTTCTCGAGCCCGGACTTCTACGCCGATAAAGAGCTCTGGAGCGACCCGCGCTATTTCCGCTGCAACAGCCCGCAAGCCACCGAGTACCAGCGCGGAGTGCTGCAGCGCCCCGGAGTGAACACCTCCGACAAGATCGAAGACGCGCCGTGGGGGCACTGCGAGATCGACATGCCGCGCGAGGCCATCGTGAGCCCGTACGGGTTCAAGACGGCGCAGGAACACTACGAGGCGCTGCTCGCGGAGACGACGAAACGCGGCGGCCCGAACGTCTATACGTTCGAAAATTTTCCGGCCGTCGAGTGGAACGGCGTGTACCAGCGCCCGAACGGACCCGGTGGCGCCAATCAAAGCAACTGGTATTGGGGTAGGCACAGCCAGCTTCCGACGGTCCTCTCCGTGCTGACTCCGAAGTACCAGGAGTGGATGGTGCAGGAGGCCTATCACCAAGTGCGCGGCAACGCGCTGTGGCCCTCCACGTTCTGCTGGCCGGAAGGCTTCATGCGGCGCTGGTACCCGGCGGCCGTGTGGGAGCACTACGTCATCGCCACGCCGGATCTCGTGCACGTGCGGGCGGGTGTCGCGCGCAACTTCATCCAGGACATCTACGTCGGCCGCGAATTCAACATGGCGGACGTGGCGAACGGCGGCGTGCCGCGCCTCGGGGCCGCGGTGCCGCGCTGGTATGGCGAGACGATCGGCTTCTGGGACGAAGGCGTGCTGATCACCTGGACGAGCAACATCCAGGGCTGGAAGTCGCACGCGCAGTTCGAGCACTCGAGCAAGATGCAGTCGATCGAGATCTACACGCCGATTCGCGAGGCCGGGAAGTTCGTCGGCTTGAACCACGAGACGATCCTCTACGACGAGGAGGCATTGGCGGAGCCCGTGCGTCTCGTGCGCAACCTGCACAAGATCAACGCGTTCAGCGACGACAACCAGGTGCCCTACGCCTTCATCGAGTGCGTGCAGACGATTTTTTCGGTCGACGGCGTCAATACGCCGCTCACGCCGGGGACGACGGTCGAGTACGAGATGCCCGACATGTACGGCCGCCCCTGGGCCACGATCTGGGAGCGGTACTTCGAGCAAGGCATGAGCAAGCCCGACGAGACGGAAGACCTGTTCAACTTCGAGGACGCCAATTAGGAGTCATGGAGTCGTGAGGACCAGATCACTCGTAGCTGCCGCGCTGGCCGGCGTGCTTGCGTCCGGCTGCGGTCTCGTCGGCAATGAAGACGAGCGGCAGGCGGGCGTCATTAGGGGCACTTGTCTCGACTGCCACAACGCGACCGAGCAGGTGGCGGATCTGAACCTGCAGGCGCTCAGTTTCGACGCCGTGGCCTCCGACGCAGAGATCTGGGAAAAGGTCATCCGCAAGCTGCGCGCGGGACTGATGCCGCCGGCGGATGGCGGTCCGACGCTCGAGAGGGAGGCGCGCGACGCGCTCGTGGCGTGGTTGGAGAATGAGATCGATAGCAACGCCGAGCCGCATCTCCCCGCCCCGGGCCTCCACCGGCTGAACCGCACGGAATACACGAACGCGGTCCGCGATCTCTTAGGCCTCAATATCGACGCCACCACCTTTTTGCCCCCCGACGACTCCAGTCACGGGTTCGACAACATGGCCGGGACGCTGACCACGTCGCCGGCGCTCATGGAGGCGTACTTGTCGGCGGCCGGCAAGATCAGCCGCTTGGGTGTGGGCACCGAGACCGCGCCGACACTCGCCGTGTTCGACGCGCCGCACGACACCTCCCAGAACGCTCACATCGAAGGACTGCCGTTCGGCACACGGGGCGGAATGCTCATCGAGCACGAATTCCCGGCCGACGGCAACTACGTCTTCACCGTCAAGGGAATGACCGGCTACTTCACCGTAGTGCTCGGCAACGTCCGGGGCGAGCAGCTCGAGGTCACGATCGACGGCGCACGCGTGTACCTGTACGACTGGGATACGGAGATCGGCAACCAGGAAGGCAATGGCGGCCGGACACCGGAGATCGCGATCAAGGCCGGCTTCCACACGGTCGGCGTCACGTTCATCGCCACCAGCGACCTGCCCGACACCGGGCTGAACACGTCGTTCGTTCGCACCATGAACTCGCCGGGCTCGATCTCGGGTTACACGTTCTACCCGCACGTCGGCCAGGTCTTCATCGAAGGGCCGTTCAACGGTCTCAAGGCCACGAGCACGCAGAGCCGGGACAAGATCTTCGAGTGCTACCCGCAAGTGAGTAGCGAGGAAGGCGAGTGCGCGCTCAAGATCACTTCCACGCTGGCGGGCAAGGCCTTCCGCCGCCCCGCGACCGATGCCGACCTCGAGGAGATGATGGCCTTTTTCCAAGCCGGTCGTGAAGAAGGCGGCGGCTTCGACTACGGCATCGAGGCCGTGGTGCAGCGCATCCTCGCGGATCCGGAGTTCATCTACCGGCGGGAAATCGAGCCGCCCCAAGTCGCGCCTGGGTCGCCTTACGGGATCAGCGATCTGGAGCTGGCCTCGCGCCTCTCGTTCTTCCTCTGGAGCAGCATCCCGGACGAGGAGCTGATCGCGCTTGCGTCCCAGGGCCGCCTGCGCAATCCCGACGTGCTCGAGCAGCAAGTCGAGCGAATGATCGCCGACGCGCGCTCGGATGCGTTCGTCAAGAACTTCACGGGGCAATGGCTCAACGTTCGCGGCATGCAGGCCAGCGAGCCCGTTGTGGACCTGTTCCCGGACTTCGACAGCACGCTTCGCGAAGCCTTCCGGCGCGAGATCGAGCTGTTTTTCGACAGCGTCATTCACGAGGACCGCAGCATCCGGGACTTGCTCACGGCCGATTACACCTTCGTCAATGAAAGGCTCGCGAAGCACTACGGGATCCCCGACGTTTACGGATCGCAGTTCCGCCGCGTGACCCTGGGACCGGAGCTCGACATGCGGCGCGGGCTGCTCGGCAAGGGCGCGCTGCTGACGATCACGTCCGACGCGGCGCGCACGTCGCCCGTCAAGCGGGGCAAGTGGTTCCTCGAAACGTTCTCGGGATTAGGTCCGCCCGACCCGCCTCCGGGCGTCGAGACCGACCTGACGCCGGCCGTGGGCGATGCGCCGCAGACCCTGCGGGCGCGCCTGGAGGCGCATCGCGTCAACCCGACCTGTGCCTCGTGCCATCAGATCTTCGAGCCGATGGGGATTGCGATGGAGAATTTTGACGCCGTCGGCGCGTGGCGGACGTTGGATGCCGGCCAACCGATCGATCCCACCGGCGTCACGAACGACGGCACGCCTTTGGACGGCGTGGCAAGCCTGCGGGAGCTCGTGCTGGACAACGACGATCTGTTTGCCCAAGCCGTGACCGAAAAACTGCTGACCTATGCCATCGGCCGCGGCTTGGAGTACGAGGACATGCCGCTCGTGCGGTCGATCACGCACGACGCGGCCGAGGACGACTATCGTTTTTCGTCGCTGCTCATGGGCGTCATCGGAAGCCCCGCGTTCACGATGAACGTGAAGACCGCGGCGAGTGAGGAGTAGAGCCATGTTCATCACCAAGAAGCACATTCGTCGACGCACCCTGCTCAAGGGCGCGGGCGTAGCACTCGGGCTGCCGTTGCTCGAGGCGATGTTTCCTGCCGCGACCGCGCTGGCGCAGGCGGGCGCGGCTCCGCCGCGGCGATTCTTTGCAGGCTTCGTCCCGCACGGCGCGGCGCCCGGCTACTGGGTTCCCGAGACGGAAGGTCGGCTGCCCGCCGAGCTGCCGTTCATCTGGACGCCTCTCGAGCCGTACCGGGACAGCCTCACGGTCCTCACCGGCCTCCATTCCACCTCCTCGGAGCCGCCCCCGGGCGAAACCGGCGCCGACCACTGGGTCGCCGCGGCGTTCCTGTGCGCCGACAAGCCGAAGAAGACCGCGGGCGCGGATGTGCGCGCCGGCCACACGATCGACCAGATCATCGCGGCGAAGATCGGCGGCGAGACGCTGCTGCCCTCGGTGGAAATGTCGGTCGAGGATCCGGGCTCGGGCTCGAGCAACTGCGGTGAGGGCTACAGTTGCGTGTACACGAACACGATCGCGTGGTCGTCGCCGACGACACCGTTGCCGATGGAGTTGAACCCGCAGGTCGTGTTCGAGCGCATGTTCGGCAGCGGCAGCACGCCCGAGCAGCGCGCGGCGCGCCGCGAGCGCCACCAGAGCATCCTCGACTCGATCAACGGCAAGATCGCCGGCCTGCGGAGTGAAATCAGCGTTCCGGACCGTTCGCGCCTCGACAGCTTCACCGAGAACGTCCGGGAGATCGAGCGTCGACTTCAGATCGCGGCCAAGGCCACGACGGCGGCGCCCGAGGATTTCGCGGTGCCTCCCGGCATTCCGCAGTCGTTCGACGAGCACATCAAGCTGATGTTCGACCTGCTGGCGCTGGCGTTCCAGGCCGACCTTACGCGCGTGGGCACGTTGCTCTTCGCGCGCGATCTCACGGGACGCCGCTACCCGCAAAGCGAAGCCCCGAACACGGGCTTCCACGGCGTGTCGCACCACGGCGAGGACCCGGCGCTGATCAAGCAGCTCGCGAAGATCAACCACTACCACGTCAAGGTGCTGGCGCACTTCGTCGACAAGCTAGCCAAGACCGAGGACGGCGACGGCACGCTGCTCGACCATTCGCTGCTCCTGTACGGCAGCAACATGGGCAATCCCAACCAGCACCTGCATTACGACGTGCCGCACGTGCTCATCGGCGGGAACCACGGCGCGATGAAGGGTGGGCGGCACCTGGCGTATCCCACCAAGACCGTATCCACGGGCAACCTGCTGTTGAGCCTCCTGGACCAGTTCGATATCGAGCGCGAGAGCATCGGCGACAGCACGGGACGGCTGACGAATCTATGACCCGCATGCCCGCCAACGTCGGAGCCGTCACGCTCGCCGTGCTCCTCGCGTGCGCGAGCTCTGCCGTCGCGCAGACGGAAGTGGCGGATGCCGCGATGCGGCGCGATACCGCGGAGGTGCGCCGCCTCGTGCAGAGCGGGGCCGACGTGAAAGTCGCGCAAGCCGACGGCGCCACGGCGCTGCACTGGGCGGCCTACCGCGGCGACGTGAGCTTGGCCCTGCTGTTGCTCGAGGCCGGCGCCGACGTTGCCGCGGCCAACCGTAACGGCTCGACGCCGCTGTGGCTCGCGGCGAGCCACGGCGACGCGCCGATGATCGACGCGCTGCTCGAGAACGGGGCCGATGCCAACGAGCCGCTCCCGCTCGGCCGCAGGCCACTCATGCTGGCCGCGCGCTCGGGAAGCGTGGCTGCGGTCCGCACGCTCCTGGACGGCGGCGCAGATCCGAACTTACGAGAAGACGCTCGCGGGACGACCGCATTGATGCAAGCCGCCGACCAGGGCCATGCCGACGTCATCGCCGTGCTGATCGAGCACGGTGCCGACGTCGCTGCACCGTCCGCTCCGGTCTTGCGCGACGGACGCACGGCGGCCCTCGGCAAGTCGGGGGATCCCCGCGAAGCGGTCCGGCGGCAGGTCATCGCCGTCCTGTGTGAGCAGCCGTCGCCGGATTTGAACGTGTTGCAGGCGCTGACCGTGCGGGGTAGCGGCAACACCGAAGACACCGTGTTGGCGAACGCCGCCGCCGCCGGCGGCGACCCCTGCGGCAATCAGGGCGAACAGATCATCTTTACCGGTGGAGGGCGCAACCGCGCCGCCCGCGAGCCCGACGGCGGCGAGCTCACGCCGCTCGTGTATGCGGTCCGCGCCGGCAGCATCGACGCGGCGCGCGTGCTGCTCGAAGCCGGGGCCGACGTGAACCAGGTCACCCGCTACGGCTGGAGCGCGCTGCTGGCAGCGACGCAGAACCGCCACTATCAGCTCGGGAAGTTCCTCATCGAGCACGGCGCCGACGTCAATCTCGCCAACAAGGGCGGTTGGACGCCGCTCTATCTTGCGACCGACAACCGCAACCTCGAGGGCGGCGACTACCCCACGCGCACGCCCGACATGGATGATCTCGAGTACATCACGCTGCTCCTCGATGCTGGCGCCGAGCCCAATGCCCAGTTGATCGAAAGCACGGAGACCCGCACCGTCTTCACCAACCAGTGGCTCGACGAAGACGGGGCGACCGCCTTCCTGCGCGCCTCGCAGTCCGGCGACGTCGAGCTCATGCGGCTCCTGCTCGAGCGCGGCGCCAATCCGCACATTTACACGAAGCTCGGCGTGACGCCGCTCGCCGCGGCCGCCGGCATCGGCTGGGTCGAGGGGATCACGAGCGAGCGCTCGCCCGAACAGACGGTCGAAGCCGTGAAGTTGTTGCTCGAGTTAGGGATCGACGCCGATTACCAAGCCGACACGGGCCGGACGGCCCTGCATGGCGCGGCGCACAAGGGCGCCACCGAGGTCGTGCAGCTTCTCGTGGCGGCGGGCGCGCGAATGGACATCCGCGACTTCGGCAACACCGACAACCGCGGCAGTCCCGAGCTGGCCGCCCACACCTGGCTGCCGATCGACTACGCCGATGGTCTGGTTCGCGTCGGAGTTCAATCCGCCATTGCCCATCCTGAAACGGCGCAGGTGCTCCGCGAGCTGATGGAACAAGCGGGTCTCGACACGCCTGCCGAGGGACGCACGCTGGAATCGATCTGCATCGTCGAGGTGTGCCGGCCGGACTACGATCCGATCGAGTACAACTAGCGCTCTCTAGCGTGGACGAATGTTCGGAGGACTAGCGATGCGTCACGCTCAAGTCCGCCGCGCTAGCGCGGCCGCTCTCCTCGGGCTTGCGGCGGCCGCGGCGGCGCATGCGCAAGCCCCCTCGTGGCCGCTCGACCCCGAGACGCTGCCCGCCGCGATCACGGGCATTCCGCCCGGCACCGGCTGGCCGTCGCCGCCGCTGGGCGAAGGGCCGTTCCTCGTCGAGTCCGTGCGGCCCGAGCACCGCAACCTGCGCGTCGTCGTCGTGGCGCGCGGTCTCGAGCAACCGTGGTCGATCGCGTTCCTGCCGGACGGCGACATGCTCGTCACCGAGCGGCCCGGCCGGCTGCGGCTGATCGAAGACGGCGCGCTCGACCCCGATCCCGTTCGCGGCGTTCCCGCGGTGCGCGCGCGCGGGCTCCAGGGCTTCATGGACGTCGTGCTGCACCCGCGCTTCGCGGACAACCGCTTCGTGTATCTCTCGTATCACCGGCCGGTTGGCGAGGACGCCGGCGAAACGATGCTCGCTCGCGGCCGCTGGGAGAACGGCGCGCTCGTCGACGTGCGCGACATCTTCGCGACCGGCGCCACGGGAACCGAGGGCTCGCGCATCGGCTTCGCGACGGACGGCATGCTGCACATGACGATCAGCGCGCCGGGCGTCGGGCCTGCCGTCGTGCGCTCGCAGGATCCGCAGGACTACGCCGGCAAGACCATCCGGCTACGCGACGACGGCAGCATCCCGCCGGACAACCCGTTCGTGAACGATGCGCGCTACCTGCCTGCGATCTACACGCTCGGGCATCGCAACGGGCATTCGATGGTCTTGAATCCGTGGACGGGCGAGTTGTGGGCGACGGAGCAAGGCCCGAACGGCGGCGACGAGATCAACGTCTTGCAGAAAGGCGGCAACTACGGCTGGCCGCTCGTGAGCTACGGCCGCGTCTACAGCGGCCCGCAAGTGTCGCCGAACCCGACGCGCGCAGGCATGGTGCCGCCGCTGGTCTTCTGGGTGCCGTCGATCGCGGTCACGGGGATGACGTTCTACCAGGGCGACGTGTTCACCGCCTGGCGCCGCAGCGCGTTCGTGGGCGGGCTGCGCGAGGGCGAGGTGCCGCGCACGGGGCAGCTCCAGCGCATCGAGTTCAACGAGCGCTGGGAAGAGATCCGCCGCGAGCCGCTGTTGCGCGAGCTCGAGCAGCGCATCCGCGACGTGCGCGAGGGGCCCGACGGGCTTCTGTACGTGCTGACGGCGGAAGTCGAGGGCGCGGTGTTGCGCATCGAGCCCGCGGACTAAGCGCCGTCGCCCGGCGGCTGCTTCGCATCGATCGGCTGCGCGTCGATCGCGCGATTCAGCGAGCCGTCGTCGACTCGAGATGCCGGAAGAACTCCGACTCCGCGTCGATCATGAGCGTAGTGTTCTCCCCAAGGGTGGAATAGCTTTCGAGAGTCTTGGAGAACGCGTAGAACGCGGGATCCCGCCCGTAGGCTTCGCCGTATATCTTGGTGGCCTCCGCGTCGGCGACGCCGATGAGTTCCTGCGCGCGACGCTCGGCCTCGGAGCTGATTCGGCGGAGCTCTTTCTCCATGTTGCCGAGGATCTCCTGGCTGCGGCCTTCGCCTTCGGAGCGAAAGCGCGCCGCGATGCTTTGGCGCTCCGAGATCATTCGGCTTTCGACTTGGCCGCGCACGGAGTCGATGTAGTTGATGCGCTTGATCCGCACGTCCACGATTTCGATGCCGATATTCGGCATCTGCTGCAATGCCGTTGCGAGGATGTCTTTCTCGAGCTGTCCGCGGCCCTTCTTCGGCCGCTGAAGATCCGCTTCCTCGAGCGCGGCCGCGTCCTCCAATGTGAGCTGCGAAATGTCCACTTGCCAGTCCGCCGACCGCACGATCTCCTCGAGATCGGTACCGGACACGATGTCGCGCGCCGCCGAGTCGAGGACGTCGTCCAAGCGCGTCCGCGCACCGGCCTCGTCGCGCACCGATCGCAGGAACTGCAGCGGATCGGCGATTCGCCATCGTGCCGTCGTGTCGACGATGATGAACTCGCGTCCGAGCGTCGGGATTTGGCTCACGTCGCCGTCCCAGTCGAGCAGACGCTTGTCGAAGCGTCGGACATCCTGGATGAACGGCAGGCGCCAGTGCAGCCCGGGGTCGGTGATGACGTCGCCCACGGGCTCGCCGAGCTGGACGATGATCGCCTGCTCGGCCTGATCGACGACGAACGCCGTGCGGCTCGTCAAGAGCAGGGCGACCACGAGAATCAGGACGATGAAAGTTACGTTCTTCATGGGTTCACCGTCCCTTGAGGCACCCGTTGAGCATCGCGCAGGTTCAGCAGCGGCAACGGCGAGAGTTGCCCCTCCTGCACGACGACCACTGACCCGATTTTCGGCAGGACGTTCGTGAGCGTTTCGAGATACAGCCGTGCGCGAGTCACCTCAGGGACGCTGCGATATTCCGCCAGCACGGCCGTGAAGCGTGCCGCTTCCCCGAGCGCGCGGTTGACCCGCTCCGTGGCATAGCCTTCCGCTTCCGAAATCGTCCGTTTCGCGGTGCCGTCGGCGCGCGGAATGGCCTCATTCGCTTGCCGCGTCGCATCGTTGACCATTCGCTCGAGCTCTTGTCGGGCCTCGTTTACCTCGTTGAAAGCCGGCTGCACGCGTGCCGGTGGCACGACGTCTTGCAGTTGCACGCCGATGACCCGAACGCCGTTGGCGTAGCTGTCCATTGCGTCCTGGATCTCGTCGCGTGCCGTGTTCGCGATTTCGATGCGCCCGACGGTCAGCACGTCGCTGCCGATCCGGTTGCCGACGACGCGCCTCATCACCGATTCGGAGAGGTCACGAAGCGTCTTTGTCGGTTCGCGCATGCTGTAGAGAAACTGCACCGCGTCGTCGATCCGATACTGCACGACCCATTCCACTTGAATGATGTTCAGATCCCCGGTGAGCATCAGCGACTCGCCCGGGAAGTCACCGGTGAACTGGGAGCGAGGGTCGTCGGAATTTTCGGTGCGAAATCCGAATTCCTGCTTCAGCACCCGCTCGGTGGCTACGATTTGAATCGTGTCGACGCCGAACGGCAGCTTCAAATGCAGTCCCGGGTCGGCGATACCGATGACGCGGCCCAAGCGTTTGACGACGGCGCGTTCTTCAGGTTGCACCGTATACAGGGAGCTGAGGGCCGCCCAGATCACCAATACGACCGCGAGTCCCGCTATGACGGCTTTCGGCGGAAGCGTGGGCATATTGCCGCCCGGCGGCGTGGTGCTGCGTGGGCCGCGCGGTCGGCGGTTGAGGATTTGGTCGATGAGATCTCTGGCATCGCTCATGGGCGCCCTCCCAAGGGATCTGCGAATCGGAAAACACGCTCGGGACAGTGCGGCCGCAGGTGCGCCGTTGTGCGGGCTGGCGAGCGTTCTATGCTTGGAGCTTATCGGCCACGGCCACTGGGCGCAAATGTCGCCGGTCGTGCCGAGCTCACCGCCGGCGCAGGCGTGCGGCCACATGCGGCATCGGCGGCTGTGCGGACGAGGCGCTCGGGCACTTCGTGTCTACGGCGCGAAACGTCGAGGAATGCTACGCGTCGAGTTCAACGAGCGCTGGGAAGAGATCCGCCGCGAGCCGCTGCTGCGCGAGCGCGGCGCTGATCCGCTCGAACTGCGCTTGCGTCAGCATGCTCGACAAGACGCCGCTCCCGCTATCGCGCCGGTGGTGCAGGTGCAGCGCCGCCTTGGCCCGCCGGCTGACCGCCGACACCCAGTCCGCCCTGCACGGGCCGGCGCTCGCGGATGATCCCCCTCGCTCTATCCGCCTCGAGCGCTCGGTCCTCGGCGCGCTCCCCCCCGAGCGACTGAAGGATCGCGTAGTTGCCCTCGTGGCAGTCGTAGGGCAGCAGTTTTCCTCCGTCGAGCGGCGTTAACGGATACGACATGGTGAACGGCCGCGCGTAGGTCACGGGATCGTCCACGGTCATCTGGTACTGCACCATGTCGTCGGCCACGCGTTTGAAGCGTTCGGTGAGCTTCATCTGCGGGCTGTGACGATTACCGTTGCCATTGACGCCGATCGCGGTCCGGTCCGTCAGGTTCGTGGTCTCGACTACGAGCTCGTCGCCTTCCCAATGCGCGCGCGAATCCCCGAGATACTGGCGTATCGCTTGGTTGATGTGCGGCCGGCCGTCCGTGTAGAGGAGGCGAGTGTCGTGGATCATCTCGTACGTGATCGCCACCACGCCGGGCGCTTGCACGATGCGCGTGCCGTTGCCGTAGATCACGCGCAGCGCCGAGCCGGCGATACCGCGCGTGATGCAGCGCTCGTAGCCCGAGAAGTCGGTATAACTGTCGAGCGGCCCGTTGCCGTACGTACCGCGCGGCATGGGTCGCTTCACGCCCTCGGGTGTGAATGCCGGCAGCCTGCCGTCCGCCGGGTCGACGATCAGCGATGCCTGCTGAAACGCGCGGCGCGCAAAGTCACCGCGGAAGCTGCTGGTCGCCTCGTTCTCCGCTTGATTGACGCCGCGTGCCACTCGTTCGGCCCGCTCCGCGTATTCCTGCTCGTTCAGGTACAGCCGGTCGCCGAACTGCTCCGGCCGCGACATCGGAATACCTGCGTTGTCGTCGCTGGACCAGACCCCCTGAAGGTTGGGGTCGCCCCACGAGGTGCGGGGCGTGACGTACGGAGGCGCGGCTGTGTCGCCAAACGCGGTGACAACGAGCGGCGGAGTGGCCGCCTGTTCCTGACCTGCGGCGGGATGCGGCATGAGAACGGCCGCGCCAATGAGCACTCCGAGAGTGCCAAGGGAACCGAGTCGTATTGCCATCGCGGAGCTCCTGGTCGGGGTGTCGTTGGTCGGAATGATAGCCCCATCCTGTGTAGACTGCTTCCGCGCGTTCAGGCGGCCGACGAAGCTCGCTTCCTCGGTCTGCCGCGCGGTCGATGCCGCGAGAGGGGCGCGGCAAACGCCGCGTAACTCGGCCGAGCTTCCTCGATTTGGTCGGCGAAGGGGCTGCGCACCGTCACGGTGCCGCAGGTCCAGCCGTGTTGGAGATCCTCCGTGAGCAGCACCTCGCAGTTCTGAAGCTGCGCGGCCGCGACGATCATCGAGTCCCACCAGGAAAGCGCATGTCGTCGTTCGATCTCGCGTGCCTTCTCGAGCAACGGGCGGTCTATCCTCTGCGGCTGCCAGGCGAAGAGTGCGTTCACGTCGTCCCAGGCTTCGTCGGGTTCGATCCCGGGCCGTAGCTTGCGCGTAACGGTGGTGTAGTACTCCGACAGCACCTGCACACTGGTTCGGCCCCGTTGCTCCAACCAAAGCTCCCGAAGCCATTCGGTTGCGCGCCCCTGCTTCGACGGCTCGCTCGCGTCGCGGGCGTAGACGAGAACGTTCGTGTCAACGAAGACTGCGACGGTCATACAGATCTTCGCGACGCGGATAACGGGCGCCGCTCTTCTTGAGACGCGTCGGTTGGCGAGATAGATAAGAGCGCATGGCTCGCCGATACTCGCGGGATTCACGCATCGTTCTTTCGAGCAACTCGCCGACGTAACGAGACAGGCTCATGTCTCGCTCCGCCGCATGGTTGCGAGCCCACGCGGCGATTTTTTCATCGAGCGTGATGGTGATGTTTTTCATGGGCCGATATTAACACGGGGTCCGTGTAATTAATCCGGTGGCCCGCTCGACGATGCCTAGTCGGCCCGCAGCGCCTCCGCCGGATTCACGCGAGTCGCGCGACGCACGGGCAACCAGACCGCGAGCGCGACGGCCATCATCACCGTGAGGAGCGCGGCGCCGTACGCGATCGGATCGGCCGCGGAGACGCCATAGAGCTGCGCGCGAAACGAGAACGCGGCGATTGCGGCGCCCGCGAGCCCGAGCGTGAGCCCGGCCGCGAGCAGCCGAGCGACTTCGCCGGTCACCCATCTCGCGACTGCGCGAGGGCTCGCGCCGAGCGCCTGACGGACGCCGAGCTCGCGCCGCCGCACGGCCACGCCATAGGCGGTCACGCCGTAGGCGCCGAGACCCGTCAACAGCATCGCGTCACGAATCCCCGGTGCGATGCTCGTCGAGCTCGAGTCACGCAATCACATCCTGCTCGAATCGGAGCCGGCGTGGGCGCGATTCAAGCAAAAGGTGCTGGACTTTGCGGGCCGCGCGGGGGCGGACCTCGGCGAAGGCGATGCGCGGTTGGCGAGCCTATCGCCGCGCGAGCGCGACATCTTGGACAGGATCGCGAAGGGCGGTACGAACCTCGAGATCGGCCGGCAGCTCTTCATCAGCGAGAAGACCGTGCGCAATCACGTCACGCGGATATTCGAGAAGCTCGGCGTACATTCGCGCGCGCAGCGATCGTGGTCACGCTCGGGCGCCGACCGTCCAGCACGCCGCCCTAAACTGCAACTCCGTTCCGGACACCTACGGGTCGAACGCGGCGCGCACCGCTTCGATGATTGGTACGCGTGTCCGCTTGTCGAGCCCGTGGCGTGACCATAGCGGTTTTCGGGCCGCGAACGAGACTATGCCAACGATCCGCGGGCCTCTGCTGCCGTTAACACGGTCACGGCGAGTTCCTTCTTCACCGTCGCCCGTTTTTTCTTCGGGAAGTCCCTGAAATCGTGAGAAACGAAGGTTCGGTCAGTTGAGTTTGCGGCGACACGCACGAACGTTCGGTCCCTCTTGTTGGAGATCAGCTGGTTTAGCTTTCGCGCCCCCGCCACTGCCAATCGCGTACTGCGTTCGACGACACGTCCGGTTTGAGCAAGATGCGTGACGACGCTGTGACCCATTGCTCCGTGTACCAAGTGCGTCAGATACTCCGTGCCAATGAGGCTTCGGTTGTCTGCCTCAACGACAGAAAACCCTTCATCCACACAGAGCGCCGTGGTGGATTCAATGAGGCGCTCTAGGAATGCCACACAGTCCGCGAAGCGCGCTTCCGTTGGGTTACTTGCGTGCATTAGGACGTTGGTATCGACGACCAGATCGGCTACGGGCATTAGTTGCTCCGACGAGTTTTCGATTGTGTGGTCGCCAGGATTAACGACTCCCTCAGCGCGTCTTCGAAGAAACCACGCGGCCACGCTTCTCTTGAGATGTGTCCATTGCTGTCGATTGGTATGAGGCGAATCGCGGATTCGCCTTCACTGCGTTCCACGAAGTACACAGCGACATCACTCGCTTCGATCTGCCCAGTTGCCACAAGTGTTCTAAGTCTTGTCAGCAGATGTTCGCTATGTGTTTCGACAAGCACGCGGTGCCCGCTCTTCGCCATGTGTACGAAAAGGTCGGCGAGGACCCCCTGGAGGCGTGGATTCAAATGAATCTCTGGCTGCTCCGCCAGAGTGAGGCTGTCGGCAGGCGCCGCTAGAGCCTGAATGATCAGCGGCAGGACCTGTGATGCTCCGAATCCGACATCAGCAAGATTGTTCTTTTCAGCCCCGTTGACCAGAATGAGTTTAAAGAGATCGTCATTTATCTCTTCGCAATACATCGAATCTCCAAAGTCGAATCGCCTGATCCACTCGTTAATGCTCTGTGCCTGCTCCTTGCGCGCACGCCGAAAAAGGTGTGGCGCGCTCTCGCCTTGCGGGCCGACCGTCGACGGACTCTCGCCCGCTGCACGGTAGTACCTGCGTATTCTCGTTCGAAGCGGTCCGACATAGCTCAGATCTCGAAACACGCTCCGCAATTCTGTGAAAGCGAAACCTACAGCTCTCAAGTAGTGAGAAAACGCCTCAGAGAAACGCTCAGATGAGACGCTTCGGTCGGCACCACCAGCGTTTTCCATTGCATGTAGTGTCGCGGTCGGCGCAAAGAGGAAGTTAACTGGTGTCGTATCGAGCACCGCGGTACGTTCGCGGTCCGTCATCTTGTCGAGCGGAACCACGCCGGTAAGCGAGTAACGTCCGTCGGCCTGTAGTCGGCGCGTAAGGTAGGGGCGGCCGCAAAAATCTGATATCGCGTACTCCTTAAGCACAAGTTTCGAAGACCCGTCCGATTTTCGAAATGTCACTTCCATAGCGCCAGGCGGGAAGGTGCCGACTGGCGGCAGCTCCGACTTGGCTGCATGGTTATGGAACTTGAGTCCGAAGAAGAGTTCGCGAGAATCGTCGTGCAGGTGTACGAAGTCTTTGTAGCTTCCGATATCGATTAGTCGGCCCCGAGTGACTATCGGCGCCTCACTGTCACTCGATGCGATGGTCTGGTTTAGGACAAGCAGGGGCGAAAGGACGCTAGTCTTGCCACTGTTATTCGGACCTATCAAGACCGTAATCGGACGAACAGTGATCCAGCCCGTGTCAGCGAAACGCCGGAAATTCTTCCATCGGATATGGTAGTTCGAGTGAACCAACGAACTTTCCGGGTCCAGGCGTGGGCGTTTTCGTCGCGTACTCATCCCATCGGACTCCAACGTGACCGCCCCGAGCGAAATTCTTCAGACATTACCGTAAGTGGCACAAAATAGCAGCTACGGGCGCTGAAAAACCCTGCGCACGCGAGCAGTTCGGTGAGTGGATCGAGCGGAGTTCATGATTGACTAGCTTCTGTCGCCGATGGCGGTTGCCGAGTGCTTCCTGTAAGAACTAGCGCGCGGGTGTTACCGGTGCTCCGTCACGGTGCTGCGGCGATCTTAAGAACCTCTGCTTGCAGGGGCGGAACGTCTTCGTACGCGACGAGTGCGGCGCTTCCACGATCGTTTGTGGCTAAGGTAAAACGTCTCCCAGGCGCCATTAGCGTACCCCTCAATCGCCTGCAGAGAACCTCGGCGAGAGCCTCGTCTTCGACAGCGACGATGACCTGTCTCCCGGTGCGGCGTATGGCAGACAATACTTCGACCAAGTTCAAGGCCCGATAGTCATCGACGTGTTGTACAGGGTCATCAAGCAACAGGGAATGTAAGTGACACCATGGCCTCGACAGGTGTATTGCGATCAAGAACGCTAGGCCGGCAGCGCGACGTTGGCCACTGCTGAATAGGAATTGTGGGTTCCTACCATCGCCGACGCTGAAGTTAAGAGATGCCCGCACGCGCCCGCCGAACCCTACGTCAATATCGCGCCAATCTGTGTGTGGGCGGAGCCTGGAGTAGAGTTCCTTCAGCAGAGGCAGAACAGTATCGAACTGCTCAGTGAGTATTTCGTTGCGAACGGTCTTCGCAGCGGAATCTATTTGCCGAGTGAGTTGTGCGGCGCGCTCGGACGCGAGCAGCGTATCGGACTCTTGCTCGATCTTTGCTCGCAGCTCGGCGATCCGGCCTTCCAGTTCTGAAACGCGGTCATGTGCCGCAGAGGACTCCAATATATAGATAGCGCGCTCGAGTTGGATGGCGTCATCTTCGAGTTTGGCGATATGACTCTCGACGACCGTCAAGTCATCAAGCGAATAACTGACGCCGTGCTGTCCGAGAACTAGCGCCACATCAGCATGCCCTTTTTCTAACGCAGAATTGCGTGACTCAAGGATTTCAAGGTCCGCGTGCCCCTTGGCGGCGGCGCTCTGCGCATCGGAGAACGCCTTTTTAGCTGCGGCCAGTCGAAGTAGCTGGTCAGAAACCCTCCTTCCGTGCTCCGAGAGTTCCGCTCGGGCGCGCTCCACCGCGGCCGTGAACTGGGGGAGCGTTACCTCCGAGTCGCAGAGGGGGCAGTGCCCATCCTTAACGCCGAGGGCCTGACCGCTTTCTAGCAATGACACCATCGCATCGGCGTAGACATCGTTGGAAAGACTTGCCTCGCGGGCTTGTTGGAGCTGACGCAGCTGCTTCTCCGCGTCCGCGACAGCTAGGTTCGCTTGGGCGACTGTCTCCCTGCCATACACGAGCTCCGCGATTCCTTCAGCGGAATTCATGTAAGCGACTCGATCGCGCATCAACTGCAAGGAGCTGAACGCTTCACCGAGAACGCTAACAATTCGCTTGCGCTCCGCTAGGTTGTCGCGTAGTGAAGCCGAGTTCGCCGAAAGTCCGTCCGAGCCAGTAGGTCCCAGTCGGTGCACGATGTCCATCGCTAACTTCGTGTCGACCTGTCGCTCAGCCGTACTCCGCGCCTCAGTCAGCGCGGAAAGTGTTCGGCTTAGCTCATCTTTAAGCGCGGTTGTGATCTTGTCTTGATCCGCCTTGGCTCTGTCAGCTTCCGCCAAAAGGGCCGTCGTTCTAGCGCCGTGGTCTGGACCTGCGATGCTGCCAATGGCGTCTCGCACGGCGACGAAACGGGCCTGCTCAGGCAGGTCGAGACTGAGGGCGGTTATTTCTTCATCTCTGAGGAGTGTTGTTTTTGATAGCGAGCTCGCCCACGACTCGGGCCTGGTGCCCTCATCGCATAGCAGTTGTCTTAGCTTTGGCGGGAAATCTTGGAAACCGAGATGGCGGCTCCGTCTAACAATGTGGTCTCTTCCTTCAAGGTCGCGAAAACCCACCTCCACGTAACAGTCAGCGGGGATGTCTTCTCCGACCCACCAGATGTGATCGTCGAGCCCTCCGCCCTTCGCGGCGGTAACGCCGTACTTGTTGATGGTTCCGGTAAGGGCAAAGTCCACCGCGTCCAAAATGCTGCTTTTCCCAACGCCATTGCGGCCAACGAGTACGGCGAACCCATCAGGAAAATCCAAACGGCACTTCTCCAGAAATCCTCGGAAGCCACAAACCTCCACGAAGGAAAGTTTCATGCTATTCGGCTCAGCGTCGAGACAACATCGCTCGGCGGTACAGTTTCATCCAAAGCTGTCGCAGCGACGGCCGGGCTGATTTTCTCTATTCGGCTTCGAAGACGCTGCGTCGTGTCTTCAGGCAAAAGAATCGCATGTTGCTGTAGCGGGAGAAGGGGCAGTAGAGCTTTGACAGCTTCACTTCTATTGGCAACTCCGCACGCCGCTATCTTTCGTGTTCGCTCAAGGTTCTCTTCGACAGAGCGAACAATTCGAACCTGGGCAGGGGTTCCATTCTCCGTGCACAAGAAGATCGAATACACATTCCATGCTTTGTCACCCGCTACCCTAAAGCTGGTGGCGTAGCTGCTGAGTATTCGCGCTTCTTGTTCTCTCCACTGTTGGAGGAGCGATCCCACTCGGTCAAAAACAAATACGAAGCCAAGGAACGCGTCATCCTCAAACGACAATACGGGAACAACGTCCGACGTGGTCCGTCGGGTTCGGAACCCGGCATCTTGTAACAGGATCTGTACAGTCGACCTCAAGTCAATCAAGGACTAACTCCTGGCGTGCCGCCTCCAACGTAAGCCATTTTGCTGTTCCTCCGCGCTTGGGCCGCAGAATGCTGGCGCCAGATCCTTCCGGCACGACTCGGGCTGGCAGGCCAAGGTCGATTGCACCTGCGCAGAGGACAATGTCTGGTTGGCTTAGTACTGCCGGCTCGTTGTGCTCGTCCCGTACATCGTTGATCGGGCGCCCAGCACCGTTGACTGCTCGAATCACTAGCTCTGCCTTCTTGAACCAGGCGCCATCCCGCACCGCGCCGCTCGCCAAGAGCAGCAGGTGGGCCAGCGCGCACTGGGCGAGGTGGCGGGGCGGCTCTTTTTGCGCTGCGGCGCGATCGTATGAGACCCCTTCGGCGTCCCGTCGCAGATCGTACAACTCCTCGCACTCCAATATGTCTGGCAAGAGCTGTGGTGGCATACCCTTACCGAGCGCCTGCATTAGCGGCGCTCCCAGTGCGTACAGTTTGCGCAGCCACGCGCGCGAGTAGGCTGCGCGGACCTCTCGGAGAGCCTCATCGGCGGACGCCTTTACATGTTCGAATCCGTGGCTAAGTTCGTTGAGAGCTTTCCACAGCTTTGGCGCTTTGGTTTCCAAGTCCTTTGTCGGCGACGGATCGATTACCGTCACAGAACTAGCGGGCTTTCCATTGAGGGCTGCGGCAAGTACATCGTTCAAGTAGCCCCAATCGGACCAAAATCCGAGAACAAGGATGTCCTTTCCCGCAAGGTGCAGACGCATCCAGTCTGAGCAACTTTGCACCCTGTCCTTGATTGGCGTGGATAGTAGTTGCTGATGCGTCCATATTGTGTGGTCGCGCTCGCGGAGAAGGCATCCGTGAAACTTCAAGAGCGGACTCGTCTTGCTCGCAAACTCGATCGCTTCTTCGCCGGTTAGCGCCCCTCGCAAGTCCACCTTGCGGGCCGTGGCCCAAAATTCTATTAGCGGATCGAAGTTCGCGGACACTGCAGTTAGAGCAGCCCGGCAAATCAACAGGTCCGCGATCGCAGCATGCCCAATGTTCGGCGGCCCGACGAGTTCTGCCCATGGAACCAACGTGCGAATGAAAACCGGTTCAAACTGTTTTCCATCGAAAAAAAAGGCTGCCAACTTGTCGATATCTCCCCGGAGAGCGGCGGGAAGCTCTTGTATTGGAGCGTATTTGTCGTAACAAATATTCGCGACGTGGACGGCTGAGGGAAGGTTGCTGGGCGCAGCTCTCGACAACCCCGCACCACAAAGAAGAACGAGCGAACTTGCTTCGATAGCCTGGAGCAGTCGCGTCACGGTCGGCTCTGCGAGAACCCTTGGTTGCATGGTCAAGCGAAAGCCAATCTTCCGTGTCCTTTGGGGCTCGATACTTAGAACGCGCAAACACTACGCCGGTCCGGCCGCCAATACCACTTGTGGAACAGAGCCCTCCGCGAGAAAGTCGTCACGTTCCCGACACCCGCAAAGAATCGCTCGACCATGAGTACCCAATTCGTGTGCTGGATTTGCGGCGATCCGGCGAACAGTGGCGAGCACCTGATCAAGCAGTCCGATATTCGCTCCGCGCTAGGGGCCGTTTCGGCCGCGCACCCGCTGTTCATGCACACCGCTGCGGCGAGGAACATTCCTGTTCGCGGGCTCAAGTCGAAGCTGCTACACTCCGATGCGCCGATGTGCGCCAAGTGCAATAACGAGCGCACGCAGCCGTACGATATCGCGTGGCAGCACCTGTCCGATCACCTCGGCCGCCAGCGGCAACCGCTGCAAGCGAATCAGATCATCAGGTTGATCGACCTGTTTGAGGGCAAGGTTCGGCAGTCGTTGCTCGACATTCACCTGTACTTCGTTAAGGCGTTTGGCTGCAAAGTGATGGAGGCAGCCGCGGTGATCGACCTCGATCCTTTTCGCACAGCGATCTTGAAACGTCATCCTCACCCTAACGTTCACGTTGCCATCTGTCCGGCCTTCAACGACGACGTCAGAGTGCTCACCAACTCGCAGATATACGCGTTGGACGGGGAGCAAACTGGACGTACGGTGTACGCGACGTGGCTCTACGCGCTCAACTATGTCAGCGTCCGCGTCGTGTACGCAGAGCCCAAGTGGGAGGATCGCGAAGGCATGCGCGGGACGTGGCACCCCTCCACAGCTACAAGCAAGCTGCGCATCGCCGACAATTTCGGTGAAGAAGAAACACCAGCGGCGCCGTCGACCTAGACCTGCGGTGTCCCCTGGAGAAGTGCGCGTCGTCAATCGCCAGAAGCGGCGTCGAGGGCGTGTTGTCTCGGCCGCTCTCGACACAGTTCCGCGAGAGCGAAACGGCCGAGCTCGTAGCCGCCCGATTCGGGCACTTGCGCGAACAGCCCGCGGATCGGCGTCTGCGTGCCGCTGTCGGGCGCCCGGTCGGAGCGCGGCGTGTGGCCGGTCGCCTGTCCGTCCCGAAAGCGGCACCTGTGCTCGTTTCTGGGACGGTTCGCTCCTCGGCCGATGACCAGCTCCGCGCGCCGCGCTTCAAAAACAGCGACTTAGAACTCCCGTCCGAGTTGGCACGCCGGTTGCTTTGCCTTTCATCGAGGCTTGCGCTTGGGCAGGGGGAGGCACGCCGCCTATGATCACAACTATCTTCCGCAACATCCGCCACGCGCTCCGCGTCCTCGCGCGCGCACCGGGCTTCTCACTGACCGCCATCGCCACGCTGGCACTAGGCGTCGGTGCGGCGACCGCGATCTTCACGATCGTCAACAGCGTGCTGTTGCGGCCGCTGCCGTTTGCTGACGCCGATCGCGTGGCCGCCGTCTGGACGCGCTACGAAGCGTCGAGCGGCTACGACTTCCCGCAATTCCCGCTCTCCGGTCCGGAGTTCATCGACTATCGCGCGCAGACGCGCGCGCTCGAAGAGGTCGCCGCATACAACCGGGCCGGGGTGACGTTCACGACTGACGATGCCGCCATGGAGCCGATCCGCGGGTTCCACGTGCAGGCCACTGCGAATCTGTTCACGACGCTCGGCGTGCAGCCCGCCATGGGGCGAACGTTCCGCGACGGCGAGGATCAACCGGGCGCGCCGTGCGTCGTCGTCTTGGGCCACGGCGTGTGGGTCGATGTGTTCGGCGGCGACCCGAGCGCGGTCGGCCGCAGCGTACGCTTGGACGGCGCGCCGTGCGAGGTCGTCGGCATCATGCCGGCGGGCTTCGTCTTTCCCGACGCGAGTGCGCGTTGGTGGCGCAACGCGATCATCGATTCCGCGAACCCACTGTGGGGCCAGCGCCAGAGCCATAACTGGTCGGCGGTCGGGCGGCTGGCGCCCGGCGCCACGTTCGCCGAGGCGGTCGCCGAGGCGCGCACGTTGGGCGCCAGTTGGAGAGAGACCTACAACCACTATGAAGGCCACTTCGTGTGGCTGCGCCCCTTCATGGAGGAAATCGTCGGCACCGTCGGGCCGCAGCTCAAGATGCTGCTCGGCGCCGTGGGCCTCGTATTGCTCGTCATCTGCGCCAACCTCGCGAGCCTGCTGCTCGCGCGCGGCGAAAGCCGCCGGCGCGAGCTTGCCGTGCGACTCGCGCTCGGCGCGGGACGCGCGCGGCTCGTCGGGCATTTGCTCACCGAGAGCGTGCTACTCGCGCTCGCCGGCGGCGTGCTCGGTGTCACCGCCGCGATCGGGTTCCTCGACGGCCTGTTGAGCCTCTACCCCGGCACGCTGCCGCGCGCGGAGGCGATCGCGCTCGACTGGCGCGCGCTCGCGTTCGCGACGGCGGTAACAGCCTTCACCGCGCTGCTGTTCGGGCTCCTGCCTGCGCTGCGGGCGGCCTCCTCGTCGCCCGAGATCGCGCTGCGCGCACAGACGCGCGGCGTCATCGGCGGCGGGTCTCGCTTGATGCGCGCGTTCGTGGTCGCGGAGGTTGCGTTGAGCGTGATGCTCGTCGCCGGCGCCGGTCTGCTGCTGCGCAGCTACGAGAACATTCGCTCCGTCGATCTCGGCTTCGACGGCGAGGGTGTGTACACGGTCGGACAGGCGTTGCCGGGAACGACCTATCCGGCCCCTGCGGACGTGCGCAACTTCTACGCGTCGCTGCTCGAGAGAGTCGCCGCGCTGCCGGGCGTGGAGTCGGCGGGCGCGATCTCGGCGCTGCCGCTCCAGGGCGCTTTCGGCGGGCTCAACGATTTCATCATCGAGGGCCGGCCGCGGCCGCAGCCGGGCGAACAAGGGTGGAACGCCGGCGAGGTGATGGCGACGCCGGGCTACTTCGAAACGATGGGGATTCCCGTGGTCGCGGGCCGGTCGATCGAGGCGAGCGATCAGCGCGACGCTCCGTGGGTTGCCGTCATCAACGAAGAGGCCGTGAGGCTCTACTGGCCGGACGAGAGTCCGCTCGGCCGGCGTATTCGCTACGGATCGCTGCAGAACCCCGACGCCCCGCCCCAGTGGATCACGATCGTGGGTGTCGTCAAGAGCACGCTTGCGCAGGGTGCGCAGGGAGTCCAGCGACCGCAGATTTTCCTGCCGCATGCGCAGATGCCGCGGGACCAAGGCGGCCGCTACATGGCGATCGTCGTGCGCGCGTCGGGGGATCCGCTTGCCCTCGCGGCGACGGTGAACGGCGCGGTGCGCGAGGCGGATACCGCGTTGCCGCCGATCAACGGTCAGCTCATGGAAGACATCGTGAACGCGAGCGTCGGGCAGCCGCGCTTCACGTCGCAGCTCGCGACGTTCTTCGCCGTCGTGGCGCTGCTGCTCGGTGCGCTCGGGATTCACGGCGTGCTGTCGTACGTCGTCGCGCAGCGAGTCGGCGAGCTCGGCGTGCGGCTCGCGCTCGGCGCGCGCCCTGCGGCGCTGCTGCGGCTCGTCGTGGGGCAGGGCATGTGGCTCGCTGGCCTGGGCATTGCGCTCGGTGTCGTCGCAGCGTTGGCCGGGGCTCGGGTGCTGCGCGGGCTGCTGTTCGGCGTAGGTCCGACCGATCCCGCGAGCTTCGCCATCACCATCGTGGTGCTCGGGGCCGCGGCATTGCTCGCGTGCTACGGGCCTGCGCGGCGAGCGGCGCGCATCGATCCGATGACGGCGTTGCGGGCGGAGTAGAAGAACGCAGTTTTCGGCGTATCATCCAGCGGCGCAAGACGAGCACGTCCGAGCGTCATCCGATCACTTTCAGGAGAACAACACATGCGACGAGCGATAACGGCGTTACTGGGGCTCACCGCGGCGACTTGGGTGACGTTGGCTCAGGCGGACGTCACGGTGCTGGCGGTTCGACTGGGCGCGAACGATGTCGTCGCGCTCGCGAAGTTCTACGGCGCGGCGTTCGGTCTCAAGGAGATCGACCGCGTTGGGGAGCCCGTGACGGAAATCATCATGCGCTACGGCGCCACTGTCGCCGCGGCCAAGGCCGGCACATCGCCCGAGTTTCTCGTCCAGCGTCGCGAGCCCGGCGACGGCAAGCACGCGATGGCGCACGCGATCTTCCACGTATCGGACCTCGCGGCCACTGTTGCAGCCGCGAAAACCGCAGGCGCCACGATGCAGGGCGAAGTGGTTACGGTCCCGATCGGTGGGATGCCCGTGAAGATCGCGACCGTGGTCGACCCCGACGGCAACGTGCTCGAGCTCATGGAGCTAGCCAAGGGAGCCGCGACGCTCCCGCACCCGTAACGCCCGCGGCGGTGTGCCGCGCGCATGCGCGCGGCACAGGCATCCCTCGCGCCGCCGATCGCAACGCGCTCCCCGTGGGCAGAACGTAGGTCCCCGGCATGCCCATCACCTCCATCGAAGTAGAGATCCACACGGCTGACATGCCGCACGGCGGCACTGACGACGCAGTGTACTGCAGCGTGCGGCTCCGCTCGGGCGTCGACATTGTGACGGATCTGCGTCTCGACCATAAAGGCGAGAGGGCGCGCGCGCGCCCCTTCGAGCGCGGTGCGCGGCGGAGGTACATGCTGCCGCTGCCGGCCGACCTTTCGCCTGCCGTCACGCCTGATGACATCGAGCGCATCACGATCCGCAAGGACGGCGACAACGGCTGGGCGCTTGGCGGCGTCAAGTTGTTCGCCAATGGCGTCGAAATCTTTCGGAACGCGGCGATCAATCAATTTCTGGACAGCGGCGCGGCGGTACTGGGACAACGAACGTGGACCAGCGACCGCATCGTCGGCCCCGTGCTCGGTGGGCTGGGTCAAGACTTCGCGCGGATTCAAGTTCGGCTCGAGCAGCCCGGATCGGTCGAAGCCCGCCTTACGCCCCCGAGCGGTCCGACCTTGGTTCGGTCCGCGGTGGCGGCACCGACGGCCGTGATCGAGTTCGAGGGTCTCGCTTCCGACACGACGTACGACTATGAGCTCGTTCGAGCCGGCGTGCCGATTCCGAACACTGACGGGCGACTCCGGACGTTCCCACCCGAGAATCAGGGATCCGCGTTCTCGTTCGCGTTCGGTTCCTGCGTTCGCAACAAGTTCGACACCGCCCAAGACGGTTGGGAGCAGTTGCGGGAGCGAGCGGACGATCTGCGCTTCTTCCTGCACCTCGGCGATACGTTCTATTTTTACGACAACGACGTGCTCCGCACGGGGAATCCCGGCGCCGCCAACGACGTCGAGCGAGCGGTGAGCGCCGCTCACCTCTCTTCGCGCCTCCATCCGAAGTTCCTCCGGATGGCCCGGCGTCTGCCGACGATGGCCGTGTGGGACGACCATGATTTCGCCGGCAACAACTCGATCGGCGAGGCGTTCCCGCGCCGGGATGCAGCTCGCGACATCTTCCTATCGTATTGGGCCAACCCCGACCTGGGGCCGACCTGGCGGAGGTTTGGCTTGACGAGCCGCCTCTCGATCGGCCGAGCGGATTTCTATTTGCTGGACGGTCGTTTCAACCGGAAGGTGTTCGGCGAGTTCTTCGGCCGGGGTCAGTGCGATCTTGTCCTCAGCGCGATCGATTCGCGGGCGGCCGCGCTGGGCCCGCGGCTCGTTGTTCTCGTCTCGGGCGGCCCATGGCACTCGATGGACCAAAGCGATTCCTACGCGGAGCGCCTCCTTTTTTTCCCGCTTTACGCGGCGGAGCGCACGGGATTTTTCGGCGACCTCGCGGCCCGCGTCGCGGACGGGCGAATACGGGGTTTGGTTCTACTCTCGGGCGATGCGCACCGAGCGGAGATCTACGAGGACGAGCTTGCGCCGGGCATCGTCGCTCCGGAGCTCGTGTCGTCGGGCCTCGCGATGCCACGCCGCGGAACCAAGAGCCGTTCCATTACCCGTGAGCGCCGCTTTAGCCGAGGCGTCGATCCAAAAGACGGCTCTTACGCCAATTTTTGTGTCGTGTCCGTCGATACGCGAGATGCGACGCCGAACAACAACTGGAGTCTCCGCGCCGACTATCGGCGCAGCGATAACGGCGAGGTGTTCTTCAGCAAGCGCTACGTACTGAGCGACAACCAGTTCATTTGGAGCGAGTGACTCGATGCCGATGACGGGGCCGCTCCTCACACGGAAAGTGCATGATGCTCTGCTCGCCGCGGCTCGGGCGGGTAGCGCAACGGTCGAATGCTCGCTGGATTTGGAGCGGACGAGCGTGACCGTGGGGGTCGACACGGACGGTTGGACCTTTGCCGGCCAGCGGTTCACGCATCTGAAGCGCTGCAAAGACCGCACGATCTATCACTGGACCGGCAGCGAGTTCGAGCCGGTGTCGCGCTTCACCACGTCGCTGACCAAGCTGGTACCCACCGACTGGGGCCCGCCGACATTCGAGATCGACGGCATCAAGATGCTGCCGACGGCGCACGTGTCGCCGTACGCGGACGCGGAGCGCAAGGTCGCGCTCATCGAGCCGCAGGGCAAAAGGATCCTCGACACGTGCGGCGGTCTCGGTTACTTCGCCGCGTTCTGCATGCGGGGGGAGGCGAAGGAGATCTCGTCATTCGAGAAGAGCGCCGACGTGCTGTGGTTGCGGAGCTTGAATCCGTGGTCGCCGAGCACGGTACCGCCGTTGACCCTGACGAACGCCGACGTGGTGGTCGCGATCGCCGCGCTGCCGCCCGATTCGTTCGACGCCGCTTTGCACGATCCGCCGCGCTTCGGAATCGCGGGCGAGCTCTATTCGCAATCCTTTTACGGTGAGCTCGCGCGAGTGCTGAAACGCGGCGCGCCGTTGTTCCACTACACCGGCGCGCCGAACAGCGTGAGCGCGGGGCGCGACCTTGCCGCTGAAGTGAGCCAACGCTTGGGGCTAGCGGGATTCGCCACCGAGCGGAGCGGCGACGGCGTGCTCGCGAAGAAGAAGTAGTGCTCGAATCGACTTCGCGCCGCGAGCTCAGTGCGGTGCGAACCGAATCAGCGGCTCCGCAGGGACCGCCGGCACTTGCAGCTCGAGATATGCCTTCTCGCTCGCGGCATGGCACGCATGGCAACTCTCGAGCGTGGCGCGGTACGCGCCCTCGAGCTGCGCTACGTTCTTCGCGGTGACGGCCTCGCCGAGCTTCGTGAACGGGTCCTTCTCGATCGCGTCGAGGAACGGCTGAAGCTCGAGGTCGCCCGTGGAGATCTTGCGCACGGGCGTGATGCGCAGCGCCCAGCGCAGGCGGACGCGCGTCTCGTTGAAGTAGAACTGCGCGAGCGGCCAGTTCTCGGCGTGCGCCGCGAACCAGAGGTTGTTGAAGTTGTAGCCGACCTGCGTCATCGCGAAGGCTTGCCCCGGCACGATGCTCTTGAGTCGCTCGATCTCGGCACGCAGCGCCGCGACGTCGTCGCCGCCGGCCGCGGCCGGCGCGCCGCCCTGCTGCGCCACGGCGCCGCCGAGCGCGACGCAGCCGATGAGTGCCGACAGAAGCGTGGTTCTCGAACGCATGGCCGCGAGCCTCTCTTAGGATACTGCCAGGCATCGTATGCCGGCACGAACCGACGGCGCCAGCGCGGAACGGCCGTGGCGCGCGGCTAGTCGTGCTTGCCGCTCGCCGCCAGCGGCCTTCGAGCCGCCCTTTGCGGCAGCATCGCGCGCAGCGCCTGCCCCGTGTACGAATGCGGCTCGGCCGCGATGGATTCGGGAGGGCCCGCGGCGATCAGCTCGCCGCCGCCGGCGCCGCCCTCCGGCCCGAGATCGATGATCCAATCCGCCGTTTTGATCACGTCGAGATTGTGCTCGATGATCACGATCGTGTTGCCCTGATCGCGCAGCTTGTACAACACCTCGAGCAACTGCGCGATGTCGTGAAAGTGCAAGCCCGTCGTCGGCTCGTCCAATACGTATAGCGTCGAGCCCGTCGCGCGTTTCGACAGCTCCTTCGCAAGCTTCACGCGCTGCGCCTCTCCGCCGGAGAGCGTCGTCGCGTTCTGCCCAAGCTCGATGTAGCCGAGCCCCACGGCCATGAGCGTCTCGAGCTTGTGCGCCACCATCGGCACGTTGCGGAACAACGCGAGCGCATCCTCGACGGTGAGCTTCAGCACCTCGGAGATGTTCTTCCCCTTGTACCGAATGTCGAGCGTCTCGCGGTTGTAGCGCTTGCCGGCGCAGGTGTCGCAGGGCACGTAGACGTCCGGTAAGAAGTGCATCTCCACCTTGATGACGCCGTCGCCCTGGCACGTCTCGCAGCGGCCGCCCTTGACGTTGAAGCTGAAGCGGCCGGGCTCGTAGCCGCGCGCGCGCGACTCGGGCACCTGCGCGAATAGCTCGCGGATCGGCGTGAGCACGCCGCTGTAGGTGGCGGGGTTGCTGCGCGGCGTGCGGCCGATCGGGTCCTGTGAGATTTCGATGACGTAGTCGAAGTGCTGGAGGCCCTTCGCCTTGGCGTAGGGCGCGGGCTCCTCGGTGCTGCCGTTGATGTGCTTGGCCGTGATCCGATAGATCGTGTCGTTCACCAACGTGCTTTTTCCGGAACCCGACACGCCCGTCACGCAGGTCATGAGGCCCACGGGGATCTCGACGTCCACGCCTTTCAAGTTGTTGCCGCGCGCGCCTTCCACGCGAAACACGAGCTGCGGGTCGAACTCACGGCGCTCGCGCGGCAGCGGAATCTCGCGCTTGCCCGAGAGGTACTGGCCCGTGAGCGACGCCGCGTTCGCGCAGATTTCCTTCGGCGTGCCTTGCGCCACGACCTGACCGCCGTGCACGCCGGCGCCGGGCCCGAGATCGACGACGTGGTCGGCGGCCATGATGGCTTCGGTGTCGTGCTCGACGACGAGCACGGTGTTGCCCAAATTGCGCAGGTTCATGAGCGTGTCGAGCAGGCGCTGGTTGTCGCGCTGGTGCAGGCCGATCGAGGGCTCGTCCAGGATGTACATGACGCCGACCAGGCCGGAGCCGATCTGGCTCGCCAGCCGGATGCGCTGCGACTCGCCGCCCGAGAGCGTCTCGGCGCTGCGGTCGAGCGTCAGGTAATCGAGCCCGACATCCACCAGGAATCCGAGCCGGTCGGTGATTTCTTTGACCACCTTGGCGGCGATCTTCGCGCGCCAGCCGTCGAGCTTCAGCTCGGCGAAGAACGCGAGCGCGCGCCGCACCGGCAGCGCGGCGATCGACGGCAGCGCTGTGCCGCCGACGAACACGTTGCGCGCGGACTTCGTGAGCCTCGCGCCATCGCACTCCGGGCAGCGGCGCGTGCCGAGGTAGCGCGCGAGTTCCTCGCGCACGGCCATCGATTCGGTCTCGTGATAGCGGCGTTCGAGGTTCGGCAGGATGCCCTCGAATTTGTGCTTGCGGCGGATCGTGCGGCCGCGCGAATCGAAATAGCGGAACTCGATTTCCTCGCCGTCGCTACCTTGCATCAGCACTTCGCGCGCGCGCTCCGGCAGGCTGCCATACGGCGCCTCGGGGTCGAAACGGTAATGATCCGCGAGCGCCTGCACCATCTGGTAGTAATAGGCGTTGCGCCGGTCCCAGCCGCGCACCGCGCCGGTCGCGAGCGACAACTGCGGGTGGGCGACGACGCGATCGGGATCGAAGAACTGCTTCTGGCCGAGGCCGTCGCAGCCCGGGCAGGCGCCATGCGGATTATTGAACGAGAACAGGCGCGGCTCCAGTTCGGGTATCGCGTAGCCGCAGACCTTGCAGGCGAACTTGTCCGAGAACACGAGTTCCTCGCGCTTC
>CAZCZE010000040.1:0-2705 GCA_964503125.1 uncultured Gammaproteobacteria bacterium | reverse complement strand
GAGCGCGAGCGGCGGGCGGTGCTGCGCGCGGCGAGGCGAGAGCTCCGATCGGCAGCGTCGCTGCGCTGAAAGTCCGCTCCGAAATGGGTCGTGAGGCCGATTCGGCGTCGCGATCAGACGGCGGCTTTGACACAATCGACGTTACGCGCCGTTGCCGTCGGTGCGGAGCGGGTGGTTCAAAGTACCTATCCGCCCCCACGACTAGCATGACTCCGTACAGCGGATAGTACGAATCGGGGTTATGTCGGCGGCTGACCTCGGCGCACGCTGGCCATCCCGTCGAAAACGGCGCCCACGGCGGCATCGACCACGTTCGCATGAGAGCAGCGCGTCGTCGTTTCGTGGTTTTCGGCACGCGATCGCCGCCCTGCCCGGCTGGTGCACGAGCGACGCCTCCCGCGGGCTTGAAGACACCGCACAGCCGAGCGAAAAGAACCCAAGGTGCTCGCGCAGTTATCCGAGGACCCAACGTCCGGTCGATTCCCGCTCGCGATCCATCCGACTGCGACGCTGATGAATGGCACGATCGCTGTGCGGTTCAAGCCGGTTTCGGGTCGTGTCGATCAAGCGGCGGGCCTTGTCTTGCGTTATCGTGACGAGAACAACAGTACCTTCGCTGGAGGACAACGTAGTCCTTTACAAGGTCGAGAATGGCCGGCGCAGCCCGCTAGGTCCGGTCGGCCGCAGCGACGATTACGGCGTGAAACACGCGGTGCCCGCCGGGCAGTGGAGCACTCTGGCAGTCGTCTTCGACGGTGCGCGATTCACGGTCTCGTTCGACGGCGAGCCGCTGTTCGATGTCGTCGACGCGACCTTCGATGAGCCGGGGCAAAATCGGCCTGTGGACGAAAGCGGACAGCGTGACATACTTCGATGGATTCGAATTTGAAGAGCGCTGACGCACTTGCAGTTCTGCTGCTCGCGTCGATCGGGCTCGCGCCACCAGCGCTGGCGTTTCCGCCGTATCGCACCACCGACGCAGAGACGGCCGGTGATGACACGCTCGAGGCCCGCATCGGTCTGCTGCGTTTGCAGGTGCGAGACTCGCACAGCACGCGCAAAACCCCGTTGAGCCGCATCAACTACGGCATAGGCCCTCGTTTCGAGGTCATCTCGGAGCTCGAGTATGCAATCGACGAGCACCAGCTCGACGAAGGCGCGCTCGGTTTCAAGTGGGCAAAACTCGAGGATGGCCGCGGCGTCGGGGTCGAAACGTTGATTCTTCTGCCCGTGCGGTCCGAGCTCAGCGGTGCGGGAATCGAATCGCAATTCATACGTACCTGGCAGCAGGAGCGGTCGCGCGTGCACGTGAACGCGGGCGCGTTCTACGATCCGCGCGGGACCGCTACGGAGCGGGGCTGGCGCGCGAGCGCGCTCGCCGAGTTTCCGCGCAGTCGGTTGCGACCCGGCGTCGAGTTGTTCGTTCGCGACTCGGACATAACCGATACGCGGATGCAAGCGGGCGTTGGGCTCATAGCGTCGCTCGAGCGTGGCGAGATCCGCACGGGATTGCACGTCGGTCTCAACGACGCTGCCCTAGACTTGGAAGCGAGCGTGTGGCTCTCGTGGAAATGGCGCGTTCCCAACCGGGACGCGCAGTAACCGCCTGCCGCGACGACCGTAACTTGCCCGGCGATAGGCCAACTGTTCATGCGCTTCTTTATACTCACAATTGCGCTGCTGCTAGTGGCATCAATCGCCTTCCTTGTGGGCATAAATCGCCAGTGGGTCGCCATACCGGATGACTGGAATCCCTGGGCGACGCTCGACATCCATGCTCAACCGAACCTGCTGACGCGTTACAAGCTGTCGCGTCTTACTGGACGATCGCAGATGTGTCTTGACGTACTCGCCGCGGCCACCATGCAGTTTGAGTCGCTGACCGACCGCGCAACGGGCGAGCAATGCGGGTTTTTTAACGCCGTACGCGTGGAACGCACAACGAGTGCGATTAGCGCGCCATTCTCGCTAACCTGCCCAGCCGCTGTGTCGCTGGCGCTATGGGAATACCATGTGTTGCAGCCTGCGGCACAGGCCCGCTTCGATGCCCCGGTAACGATGTTGGAACACTTCGGTAGTTACGCGTGCCGCAACGTAAACGGACGGGAGGGCGGAAGGCGTAGCCAGCACGCGACCGCGGAGGCGTTAGACGTCGCGGGGTTTGTGATCAACGGTTCGCGCCGCATCCGCGTATTGGCCGATTGGGAGGCCGACGACGAAGAGGGGCGTTTTCTGCGAGACGCCCGCAACGGCGCGTGCCGATTTTTCGATGGAGTGCTGAGTCCGGATTACAACGAAGCGCATCGCGATCACCTCCATCTGGATCGAGGACGCTTCCATATCTGCCGATGAATGCGACAGCCACCGGCTCGCTCTGATAGTCCGTGGAGGCGAACAGTAGTCCCATCTTGGCGCCGAGTGAAGGTACTTTACTCTCGCGCACGGGCGGGAACGGGGCGAGGAGGACGTGCTGACGTCGTCGCTCGGGGCGCGGGCGCCGCCGCAGGCGTCGCTGTTTTGATTCGGTGATCGTCGAACGGGCTCGTGTTCTTGAGCGCGAGCCAGCGGGCGGTGCTGCGCGCGGCGAGGCGAGAGCTCCGATCGGCAGCGTCGCTGCGCTGAAAGTCCGCTCCGAAATGGGTCGTGAGGCCGATTCGGCGTCGCGATCAGACGGCGGCTTTGACACAATCGACGCTACGCGCCGT
>CAZCZE010000039.1:0-220533 GCA_964503125.1 uncultured Gammaproteobacteria bacterium | reverse complement strand
TCGGCCATCACCTGGAAATACCCGAGCTGCATCCTGCGGGGCGACGGCTCGGTCGGCGAATTCCGTTCGGTCGCGCTCGCGAATCACCGCCAGCAGGCGGACACCGGGACCAAGATGATCCATATGGGGCGCAACACGCGCTCGACCATCATCTCGAAAGGCATATCGGCGGGCCACGGCCAGAATGCCTATCGCGGGCTGGTCAAGGTGCTGCCGGGCGCCGACGGCGCGCGCAACTATACGCAGTGCGATTCGCTGCTGATGGGCGATCGCTGCGGCGCGCATACGTTTCCGTATATCGAGGTCGCGAACCCGACGGCCGTCATCGAGCACGAGGCGACGACGTCGAAGATCTCGGATGACCAGCTGTTCTATTGCCTGCAGCGCGGCATCGCCGCGGAGGATGCGGTCAACATGATCGTGAATGGATTCTGCCGCCAGGTATTCCGCGAACTGCCGATGGAATTCGCGGTCGAGGCGCAGAACCTGCTGGCCGTCAGCCTGGAAGGAGCGGTGGGATGAGCGACGACTCCCGGAACATTCTCGACGTCCGCGAACTCCGCGTTCGCGCGGGCGAACGGATCATCCTGGACGGGCTGTCGCTCTCGGTGCGCGCGGGCGAGGTGCACGCGATCATGGGACCGAACGGTTCGGGCAAGAGCACGCTGACGGGCGTGCTGGCCGGCCGGCCCGGACTCGAGGTGCTGTCGGGCAGCGCCACGTATCTCGGCCGCGACCTGCTGGCGATGCCGCCGGAGGAGCGCGCGCGCGCAGGGCTGTTCCTCGCGTTCCAGTACCCGGTCGAGATCCCGGGCGTCAACAACGTGTACCTGATGAAGGCGTCGCTGAACGCGCTGCGCAGGCATCGCGGGGAACCCGAACTGGATGCGTTCGAGTTCCTGAACCTCGTGCGCGCGCGCCTGGCCGCGATGCGCATGGACGAGAGCCTGCTCAATCGCGGAGTGAACGAGGGTTTTTCCGGCGGCGAGAAGAAGCGCAACGAGATCCTGCAGATGAGCCTGCTCGAGCCGACGCTGGCGCTGCTCGACGAGACCGACTCCGGGCTCGATATCGACGCGCTCAAGCTGGTGGCCGAAGGCGTCAATGCACTGCGTTCGCCCGCGCGCGCAATCGTGCTCGTGACGCATTACCAGCGCCTGCTCGACCATGTCGTGCCCGACCGGGTGCACGTGCTGGCCGGCGGGCGCATCGTCAGGAGCGGCGGCCGCGAGCTTGCGCTCGAACTCGAGCGCCGCGGCTACGACTGGGTCCAGGACGGGACGGCTGCGGCGTGAACGCGGCATCCGCGATCGACCGCATTGCAGCGACCCACGCGGGACTTGCGCCGCTGCTGCGCGGCGGCCCGGAATGGGCGCGCCGGCGCGGCCGCGCGCTCGAAACGCTGGTCGGGCGCGGGCTGCCGGACCGTCGCGACGAGAACTGGAAATACCTCGATCATGCGCGCCTCGCCGGTTACGACTTTGGCGTCGTCTCACGCACGGCGGTGGATCCGGCCGCGCTCGCCGGCGCGCGACTGCCGCTCGACGGGGCACGCCGGCTCGTGATCGTCGACGGTCGCTTCGATGCGGCGCTGTCCGGCGGCGAACCGCTGGCCGGCGTCACGCACGACGACATCGGCGCCCTGCTCGGCCGCGAGCCGGCGGCCGCACTCGACCTGCTGCGTTTCCCGGCCGACGATGCCGACGACCGGTTCGCGGTCATGGCCGATGCGTTCACCGATGGCGGCGTCGTGATACGGATCGCCGCAGGAAGCGCCCCGCCCCGTCCGCTGCACCTGCTGCACGTGGCATCGGCATTGCGGCCGGCCGCGCATCATGCGCGCCTCGTCATCGAGGTCGGCGCTGGCGCAAAGCTGGTGCTGGTGGAGGAATTCCTGTCGCTGGGCGACGCGGCCGTGTTCGCCAATCTCGCGGCCGAGCTCGCAATCGGCGCATCCGCGGACGTGGAGCATTTACGCCTGCATCGGCAGAACCCGACGGCGGCGCAGGTCGAAACCTGGGACGCGCGTCTGGACGCCGGCGGCAGGTACCGCCAGCACCTGGTCGCGCTGGGCGGGGGCATGATCCGGTCGAACTTCCGGCTTGCGTTGGCCGGCGAAGGCGCCGCGTGCCGGCTGGCGGGCCTTTTCATGGCGGATCGCGAACGCCAGGTGGACATCCATACGCAGGTCGAGCATTGCGCGCCGCGAACCCGCACCGAACAGGACTTTCGCGGCATCGCGACGGGACGGGGCCGCGGCGCGATGAATGGCCG
The DNA here is from genome assembly GCA_964503125.1 of uncultured Gammaproteobacteria bacterium. Lineage (GTDB taxonomy): Bacteria > Pseudomonadota > Gammaproteobacteria > Steroidobacterales > Rariloculaceae > FEN-1219. The sequence goes on along the minus strand of CAZCZE010000039.1, from coordinate 218,259 downwards.
TATCGTCATGCGCCCGGCCGCGCGCGGCGCGGATGCGAACCAGTCCATCCGCAACCTGCTGCTCTCGCCCCTGGCCGAAATCAACGCGCGCCCCCAGCTGGAAATCCACGTCGACGACGTCCGCTGCCGCCATGGCGCGACGACCGGCACGCTCGATCCGGTCCAGCTTTTTTACCTGCGGTCGCGCGGCCTCGACGAGGCGACGGCACGGAGCCTGCTGACCTTCGCGTTCTGCCAGGACGTGCTCGCCGGCATGCCGCTGCCTGTCGTGCGGGATTTCGTGGCAACCCGGGTCGCGGATATCCTGCCCGACGCCGAACTGATGCGGGAGCAGGCGTGATGTCGGCCGTCGCCGGCCGGCAGGCGGCCTGGGACACCGGCCGGCTCCGCGCCGATTTTCCGGTGCTCGCGCGCCGGATCAACGGTCACCCGCTCGTCTACCTCGACAACGCCGCCTCGTCGCAGCAGCCGGCAAGCGTCATCGACGCGGTCGCGGAATATGCGCGCTCGCACCATGCGAATGTGCATCGCGGCGTCCATACGCTCTCGCAGGAAGCGACAGCGCGCTACGAAGGCGCGCGCGAGCGCGTGCGGTCATTCATCGGTGCCCGCTCGCCGACGGAGATCGTCTTCGTGCGCGGCACGACGGAAGCCATCAATCTGGTCGCCCAGTCGCAGGCGCGGCCGCGGCTCGAACCCGGGGACGAAATACTCGTGACCTGGCTCGAGCATCACTCGAACATCGTGCCCTGGCAGATGGTGGCAGGGCAGACGGGCGCGGTGCTGCGCGCCGTGCCGATCGACAGCCGCGGCGTGGTGGATGCCGACAGCTATCGCCGCATGCTCGGGCCACGCACGCGCGTCGTCGCGCTCGCGCATGTTTCCAACGCGCTCGGCACCGTGCTGCCGATCGCCGGAATGATCGAAGCCGCGCGCGAGCGCGGCATCACGACCGTCGTCGACGGCGCCCAGGCCGTGCCTCACCTGGCCGTGGACGTGCAGGCGCTTGGCTGCGATTTTTACGCGTTCTCCGCCCACAAGATGTACGGTCCGACCGGCATCGGCGTCCTGTACGCGCGCGAATCCGTGCTCGCGACGATGCCGCCGTGGCAGGGCGGCGGCGACATGATCCTCACCGTGTCGTTCAGCGGCTCGACCTGGAATCACCTGCCGCATCGCTTCGAGGCCGGCACGCCGAACGTCGGGGGCGCCGTCGGTCTCGCGGCCGCCATCGATTACCTCGAGTCCGTCGGCCTCGCAGGAATCGCGCGGCATGAGCACGCGCTGCTGGCGGATGCGACGGCGTCGCTCGCGCGCATCCCGGGCGTCAGGCTGATCGGCACGGCGCCCGACAAGACCAGCCTCGTCTCGTTCGCGGTCGATGGCGTTCATCCGCATGACCTCGGAACCGTGCTCGACTCGCGCGGCATCGCCGTGCGCACCGGCCACCACTGCGCGATGCCGGTCATGGAACATTTCGGCGTGGCGGCGACCACGCGCGCTTCGTTCGGCCTGTACAACACGTCGGGCGAGATCGAGGCGCTCTACGACGGGGTGCAGGACGCGATCCGGATGCTGCGTTGATGGACCTCGCCGATCTCTATCGCGACGTGATCGTCGATCACAACCGGCGCCCGCGCAATCGCGGCGAACTGCCGGGCGCGACCCACCGGGCTGAGGGTAATAATCCCTTATGTGGCGATCAGTTACATGTGTTTGTTGATGTGGAAGATGATTTGATCCGCGACCTGCGATTCGCAGGGACGGGTTGCGCGATCTCGACGGCGTCGGCATCGCTGATGACCGAGGCCCTGCGCGGCCGCACGCGCGCCGAGGCCGCGGAACTGTTCGGCGCGATGCACCGCATGCTGACGACGCCGGGTGCGGCACCCGATCCGCGGCTCGGCAAGCTGATGGCGCTTGCCGGCGTGCGGGAGTTCCCGGCGCGCGTGAAATGCGCAAGCCTGTGCTGGCATACGCTGAATGCCGCGCTCGCGAACGCCGCAGCGCCGGTCACGACGGAATGAGCATGCACCGCGCCAGCCAGGAACCGATCGTCGTCAATCGCGACGTGCGTGCCGTCATCGTGCCGGCGGGCGTCGAGGTGAAACTGCGCACCGGCAGCATCGGCTACCTGACGCAGGCACTCGGCGGCAGCTTCACCGTGTATGTCGAGGGCAATCTGTTCCGCATCGCGGGCACGGACGGCGACGCCATCGGCAAGGAGTCGTTGCGGCCGCCCGAACTGCCGGCGAGCGCCACCGACGAGGACGTCACGCGTGTCGTCTGGGACCAGCTGCGCACCTGTTTCGATCCGGAGATACCGGTCAACATCGTCGATCTCGGACTGGTCTACGACTGCGCCGTCACGCCGAACGACGATGGGACGCGCGATGCGTCCGTGCGCATGACGTTGACCGCGCCCGGCTGCGGCATGGGTGAAGTGCTGGTCAACGACGTGCGCGACAAGCTGCTCATGATTCCGACCATCCGCAGCGCGGACGTCGAACTCGTGTTCGATCCGCCGTGGAACCAGTCGATGATGTCCGAGGAGGCACGGCTCGAAGCCGGGCTGCTCTAGCTGCGAGCCGCTGCACGATGAAATTGCTGCTATTGCGCCATGCCAAGGCGGTTCCCGTGGCCGAGGCGCCGACGGACGCGAGCCGCCCGCTCGCCGCACGCGGCGAGCGCGACGCCCGCCTCATCGGCGAGCGCCTGCGCGAACGCGGGGCGCGCTTAGGCTCGATCGTCACGAGCCCCGCGACGCGCGCGCTGCACACGGCTGAGATCGTGGCTGCCGCGCAGGGCTACCCGCGCGAGCGCATCGTCGTCGACGAGCGCCTCTACCTCGCGAGCCCCGCCGAGATCCTAGCCGTGATCGCAGCGTTCGATCCCACTCTCACGAGCGTGCTCGTCGTCGGTCACAATCCCGGCTTGAGCGAGCTCGCGGCCGCTCTCCTGCCCGAGCTCGGCGACACGGAGCTGCCGACTTGCGGTTTCGTCGCGCTCGACTCGGCCGGCCGCGATTGGGCGAGCTTGCGCAACGCGCCGCTACAACTCGCCTATAGGGACTCGCCGAAGGACGCGCGGCCGCCGGCTATGATTCGTTGAGCCTCAGGCGCGCTGTCGCGCGCGCAACAGCAGCCGACGCGTGCGTTTGTCGGGCTTGCCTGCCGTCGGCGGAGCGAACCCGCGCAGCGCGCGCTGCTCTGCGGCGCGGCGGCCGCGCTCCACCGATTCCGCCGTCTCGACGTAGGCCTGCGCAGCTTCGGCCGCGGGCCCGCGGCGCACGGGAATCGCCGCGATCGCGAGATCGCGCGAGCCGCCATGCCGGAGCTCGAGCTTCAGCGCGTCGCCGATTTTGACCGCGTGGGCCGGCTTGACGCGTTGCCCGTTGAGATGCACGCGCCCCCGGCGCACGGCCTCGGCGGCGGCGCTGCGGCTCTTGAACAAGCGCGCGCACCAGAGCCACCGGTCGATACGCAGGCGGTCGCCGGCAACGTCGCCCTCCTCGGTCATGCGTCAGCGGGTATCGCAGAAGCAATAGGCATAGACCCCGCGCGGATCGTTGAGACGCTCGACGAACTTGAGCGGCGCGAGCGTCGACTCGACGGCCTCCGTGACGACCGCCGGCCACTTCGGGACGTCGACGAGACGATCGATGCCCGCGACCGTTTTGGCCGTCAGCGACAGCAGCAGACGCTCCGCGAACGTCGGCTCCTGCTCGAGGTAGTAGAGCGCGTAAGTATCCGGCTCGAGCCCCGCGAGCTCGGCGGCCGACTCGACGGCCGCCGCGAGCGTGCCGAGCCGATCGACGAGACCGCGCTCGAGCGCGTCGGCGCCGACCCAAACTCGCCCCTGCGCCGCGGCGTCGATCTCCTCGACCGACCGTTCGCGATGCATGGCCACCTTGCCGACGAAGTCGGCGTAGGTCCGCTCGACCGACTGTGCGATCAGTCCTTTGAGGTCTTCGGGCAGCGGCCGCGTGATGTCGAGTCCGCCCGAGATGTCCGTAGTGCCGATGCCGTCGACGTGCACGCCGAGCCAATCGAGCGTACGCGGAATCGTCGGAATCGTAGCGCCTACACCGATCGACCCCGTGAGCGTCGTCGGGCTTGCCCAGATTTCGTTCGCCGCCATGGCGATCCAGTAACCGCCCGACGCCGCAACGCTGCCCATCGACACGACCACGGGGCGGTCGGACTCCTTGAACACCTCGAGCTCGCGCAGAATGACTTCCGACGCGAACGCGCTGCCACCGCCCGAGTCGACGCGCAGCACGAGCCCCTTGACCGCTTCGTCGGCGCGCGCGGCCCGGATGAGCTCCGCGAGCGAATCGCCCCCGATCGACCCCGGCGGCTGCACGCCGTCGAGAATCGTGCCGACCGCGACGACCACGGCCAACTTGCTCTCCCCAAACGCCCGCGGCGACTCGGCTCGCACGGCCGCTACGTAATCCTCCAGCGCCACCTGCGTGAACTCGTCGCTGCGCGTGGGCGTCGCCTCGGCCTCGCCGATCGCCTCGCGAATGCGCTCGCGCATGACGTCGCGCGTGAGCAGCTCGTCGACGAGCCCGTAGTCGACGGCGAGCTTCGCCGTGTCGCCGCCCGCCTCCTCGAGCAGGCTCACGATCTCGTCCGCGTAACGCTGCAGTGCCGGCACCGCGAGATTGCGCGCGGTCGCAAGGTCCGCTTGATAGGCGTTCCATAGCGCGTCGAGAAACACGCGGCTCGCCTCCTCGTCCTGCGGCGACATGTCATCGCGCGTGATGGGTTCCACGAACGATTTGTACTCGCCCACGGTCCAGACGTTGTAATCGACGTAGACTTTGTCGAGCAGCGACTTGTAGTACGGCAGGTAACGGCTGTAGCCCTCGACGAGGACCATGCCCATGGGATGCATGTAGACGTCGTCGGCATGCGCCGCGAGGTAGTACTGGTCGCGAGTGAACCCGTCGCCGACGGCGATGACGGGCTTGCCGCTTTCCTTGAACCGCGCGAGCTCGGCACCGACTTCCTGGAGCTTGCTCAAGCCCGTGCCGCCGAGACCGTCGAGATCGAGCACCACGGCCTTGATGCGTTCGTCGGCGGCCGCGGCGCGCAGCGCCTCGATGACGTCGCGCACCAGAGTCTCCTGCAGCGGCGTGCCCTGCGCTTTGGCGATGGCTCTCTCGAGCAGATCGCCCGACAGCTGATCGACGAGCGCGCCCTGCGGCGCGATCACGAGCGCGGCAGTGCTCGGCACGGGCACGCGCCCCCCGAACGCACCGGCCACGAGCAGCAGAAAAATCCCTAGGAGCAGGATCAGATGCAACACGCGGCGGAAGCGGTCGAGCCCGCGCCAAATTCCCGCGACGATTCGGAGCGGCAGTCCACGATTGTCCATGGTTCTTCCCTTAAGCAAGCTCTAGCGGTCGAGCAGCATTAACGACAAATCCGGCCAGAAAGCAATGATGATAACGGCGAGCAACGAGACGATCAGGAACGGCTGCGTCGCCCAATAGATCTCGGTGATGTCCTTCTGGAAACGGTGGCTCGCGATGAACAGGTTGAGCCCGACGGGTGGCGTCAAGTAGCCGAGCTCCATCGCGGCCAGGAAAACGATTCCGAGATGAATCGGGTCGACCCCGTACTGCGCTGCGATCGGCAGCAGCAGCGGCACGACGAGCACGGTCGCGGAAAAAATGTCGAGAATCGCGCCGAGGATCAGCAGGAACACGAGCAACGCGACCAAGAAGGTGGTCGGCCCCGTGACGTAGTCGCTCACGAACGCGAACAGTCGCTGCGGCACCTCCGTGTCGATCATGAGGTTCGTCGACGCGAGCGACACGCCGAGGATCGCGAGGATGGCGCCGACGAGCACCATCGACTCGCGCATGATGCGCGGCAGGTCACGCCACGCCACCTCGCGCAACACGACGACCTCGACGAGCAACACATAGAGGCCCGTCACGGCGGCCGCCTCCGATACGGCAAAGTAGCCGCTGTAGATGCCGCCGAGCACCACCGCCGGCAGCGGCAAGTCCCAACGGGCCGCGACGATCGCCCGCCAGGCCTCGGCCGCCGAGCCCGCATGCGCAGGCCGCGGCATTCCGCGGCTGCGCCAGTAACAGTAGGCGCCGAGCGCCGCAATCATGAGCACGCCGGGCAACACTCCCGCGACGAACAACTCGTCGATCGGCTCCGCGGCGACGATGCCGTAGAGAATCAACGGCAACGACGGCGCGAACAGGAGCCCGAGGCTGCCCGACGCCGTGATGAGCCCGAGGTTGAAGCGCTCGTCATAGCCTGCCTGGGCGAGCGCCGGATAGAGCAACGCGCCGAGCGCGATGATCGTGACGCCCGAAGCACCCGTGAAGGCCGTGAACAACGCGCACGCGACGAGCGAGATGATCGCGAGCCCGCCCGGCAACCAGCCGAGCAACGCTTGCGAGAGCCGCACGAGCCGCGTCGGCGCCTGCCCGGCGCTCAGCAGAAACCCCGCGAACGTGAACAGCGGAATCGCCACGAGCACGGGCGTCTCCGCCAACCCGAAGAACTCGATCGCGACGACCGACAAATCGACGCCCTCGCGCTCGAACCCGACGAAGGCACCGGCGCCGATGACGGCGAACAACGGCGCGCCGAGGAGCGTGGCGGCGACGAGCACGATCGCAACGACCGGCGTCATGGCGTCTGCTGTGCTGCGGCGCGTCCGCGGAGGCGCCGCACGGCTTGTGCGACGAACGAGCAGGCCATGAGCGCGAATGCGGCCGGCATGATCGCCTGGAGCCACCAGGCCGGTATGTCCTCGAGCAATACGTCGCCGAACTCGCGCGAATCGCTGACGAAGGCCCAGGCATACCACGCGAGCGCCCCGCTGACGGCGGCGGCAAATAGATCCGCGACCACGCCCGCGGCCGTCTGCAGGCGCTGCGGCAGCGAGCGCGTCACGGCGCCCATCGTGATGTGGCGGCCCTCGCGGCTCGCCGCGAGCGCGCCGAGCAACGCCAGCCAGAGCACTGCCAAGCGGGCCAACCCGTCGCCCCAGGCGAAGCCGATCGAGAACGCGTTGCGCAACACGACTTGCGCGGCGCCGAGCAAAATCAAACCGCCGAGAAAGACGACGATCAGCGACGTCTCGGCCCAGAGCACGGCGCGCTCGGCGCGGCGCCACCAGCGATTGTGCCCGCCCGTGCTCAAGGGCGGCTAAGGCGTCGCCTCTGGATGCGTTCGCCGATACTCGGCGAGCAACGCCAGGAGACGCTCGAACATCGGCTGGTCGATGTCGGGGCGACTGCGCAACTGCGGCCAAACGCCCTCGAGCGTGCTGCGCCAACCGGCGACGTCGGCGGCATCGACGGTGACGGTCTGCAAGCCCGCTTTGGCGAGCGCCTCGGCGGCCTTGCGGTTGTCGTCGCGCGCTTCGCGATCGAGCACCTCGATGTAACGCGCCATGACCTCGCGGACGATACGCTGATCATCGGCGGCCAGCTCGGCGAAGACGTTCTTGTCGATGGCGAAGATCCCCATCGAATAGGAGACCGGTAGGTCCGTGATGTACTTGACCTTCGTGTGCCACTGCAGCACGAGCGCGGCCACGGGCGACGCGAACGCGATGTCGATGAGCCCCGTCTGCAAGCCCGTGAGCACATCGGTCACGGGCAAGACGGCCGGCGACAAGCCGAGGGCCTCCATGGCGAGGAAGCTGATGGGATCGCCCTCGGGGACCCAGACCTTCTTGCGGCGCATGTCTTCCACGCTGCGGATCGGCTCGTTCGCGAGCAGGTTGGCGAACCCGCCCTCGATGAAACCAAACGTCACGAACCCTGCGCGCTCGAGGCCCGCCGCGAGCTCGGGGTCGAGCTCGCCGCGCACGGCATCGACCTCGTCGAGCGAATGGAACAACAGCGGAATACCGTAGAGATTGAGTGCGCCATAGCGCTCGCCGAGCCCACCGGCCGTGAAGGCGCCGCCCTGAAGTTGGCCGATGCGAATCTTGCGGAGCACTTGCGCATCGCTGCCCATGACGCCGCCCGGATAGAATTTGATCGAGACGCGCCCGTCCGTGCGCGCCAACACCTCGGCGCCACCCGCGCGCATCTGCTGCATCCAGCGCGAGCCGTCGGGAGCGACCGTTGCGATCTTGATTTCCGCCGCGTGAGCCGTCGTCGCGCCGAGCACGAGCATGGCCGCGACCGCGAGCTGCGTCAGCCTTCGAACAAGCCCTGCCTCACTGCGTTCGCCCATCAGAAGTACTCCTTGGAGGTGGCGAGCAAGCTCTCCGCTTCTTGCTTGGCGAGGACGTTGAACAGCGTGAACAGCGGCGTCTCGGCTGGAGCGTTGACCACGTCGGTCAGCAGGCGATCGTGCAACTCCTGGTCGAAGACGAGCCGCGCGTAGCGTCGCGCGTATTCTACCTTGATCGAGAGGTCGCGACCGCCAGAGAGCTCGATGGCACGCTCGAAATGGGCGCGCGCCACGTCGGGCTTGCCGCCGAGCGCGGGCGGACGCAACGAATTGAGGATACCGAGGTATCCATGCAACGCGCCGTTCTCGTAGGATTCGTCGAGGACCAGCGCTCGCTCGAGCACGGCCTGCACCCAGGGCAGCTCGCCGACGGCCGTCCAATCCTCGCTCGTGGCATCGAGGTTGCTGAGCCAGCTCACGGCGTACGAATAAAGCGGGTCGATGTCCTTCTCGCCCACGGCCTTGAGCTCGGCTACGAGCCCATCGTAGTCGAGGCCGCGCCAGCCGCAGGCGGGCGAATGCGCGAGGCAGATCGCTCGCTCGCCATAGCGACGGGCCTTGGCCGTGAGCGCGACGGCCCGGTCGGGCGCAGCGAAACGCGAGCCGTAGAGCGCGAAGAGCTGCGCCCCCGCGGAGAGCAGCGGCTCGTTATCGGGAGCCTCGGCGATCAGGCCGTCGACGAGCAGCAAATAGGCCGGGATGCCGCTCGCGACGAGCTCGGGATCGTCTTGATTGAGGATGGCGGACGCCAGCGTATCGGCCGCCTTGCCGCCGATGAAGCTCGAGCATCCGCCCGAGATGGCGGCACAGACCGCGACGCACGCGAGTCTGCGCGCCAGCGACGCGACGCTCGCGAGCGCCACGCGGCCTAAATCAGACCTTCTCTTTGATGCGCGCCGCTTTACCGCTGAGGTCGCGCAAGAAGTAGAGCTTGGCCCGGCGGACATCGCCACGTCGTTTCACCTTGATTTCCGCGATGGCCGGGCTGTGCGTTTGGAACACGCGCTCCACGCCTTCGCCGTGGGAAACCTTTCTGACCGTAAACGAAGAGTTGAGCCCCCGGTTGCGCTTCGCGATGACGATGCCTTCGTAGGCCTGGAGGCGCTCGCGATCGCCTTCCGTCACGCGCACTTGGACCACCACCGTGTCGCCCGGCCCGAAGTCGGGGACGTCCTTTTTCAGTTGTTCTTGTTCGATTTGATCAATTGCCCTGGACATCGTGTCATCCTCTGCCATTCCCGTTCGGTGGCCGTTGCGCGAAATCACACTATTCTACGCGTTCTCGTCGACCCTGTTCAGCTCCGCCCATTCCGCCTTGAACTCGGTCAGCAGCGCTTCTTCTTCTACCGACAAGCGCCGTGCCGCAATGAGCTCCGGCCTCATCCGCCACGTTCGGCCGAGCGCCTGCTTGAGCCGCCAGCGTCGCACGGCCTCGTGATCGCCCCCGAGCAACACCGCGGGCACCGGCCGCCCGTCGACGACCTCGGGGCGCGTGTACTGCGGGCAGTCGAGCAGCCCCGCCGTGAACGAATCCTCGACGTGCGAGCTCTCGTCCCCGAGCACACCGGGCAACAACCGCACGACCGCGTCGATGACCACGGCCGCAGCGAGCTCCCCGCCGCTCAGCACGTAGTCGCCGAGCGAGAGCTCCGCGCCGAGCTCGCCCTCGAGAAGACGCTCGTCGATCCCCTCGTAACGGCCACACACGAGCAGGAGCCCCGGCGCGCCTGCCAATTCGCGCGCCAGCCCCTGATCGAACCGGCGGCCCTGGGCGGTCAGCACGAACTCGCGCGAGCCCGCCGGTAACCGCCGCCGCACGCTCCGCACCGCGTCGCGCAGTGGCTCGTACTTCATGACCATGCCCGGCCCGCCGCCGTACGGCCGGTCGTCGACGCTTCGATGCTTGTCCGTCGTGAAATCGCGCGGCGACACCTGTTCGAGGCTCACGAGACCGCGCTCGGCGGCGCGTCCCACGACACCGAACTCGACCACCGGCGCCACGAGCTCCGGGAACAACGAGACCACGCCGACCCGGTACATGTCCTTATACTCAATAGTCCGGCGACCAATCTACGACGATCACGCGCGCGCCGAGGTCGACGTGCTTGACGACCGGTCCGACCACGAACGGGATGAGCCGCTCGGGCTCGGTGCGCAGCACGAGCACGTCGTTCGCACCCGTGGCCAACAGGTGGTCTACGCTGCCGAGCGCAACGCCGGCCGTGGTCCTGACCTCGCAACCTTCGAGGTCCGCCCAGTAAAACTCGCCGACTCCAAGCGGCGGCAGCCGTTCGCGCTCGACGACGATGTCGGCGCCGACGACCGCGCGCGCACCGTCCCGGTCGTCGATGCCGCGCAGCTTCGCGACGATCGCGCCCGCGCGACCCGATCCGTCTTCGAGGTCGACGGTACGATCCGCACCGGCGAGCCTCAGAGTCCAAGCGCGGAACGTCAGAAGGTTGGTCTGGGGTTCCGTATAGGAGCGGACCTTGAGCCACCCTTTGAGGCCGAACACGCCGCTCACGCGGCCGAGGGTGACCCAGTTCTGCTTCTTGGCGCTCACTGCTGGGGCGCAGCGCGCAGGCCAGAAAACCTACGCCGCCGCGGGTTGGGCTCGATACTGTTTGAGCAGATCCGCCACGCGCAGGGAAGCCTGCGCGCCTTGCCCTAGCCAATGGTCGACACGGGGAAGATCGATGCGCAGCCGAGTCTCGCCGCCCGCGGCAATCGGATTGAAGAATCCCACGCGCTCGATGTACCGCCCCTTGAGCGAGGTGCGGCGGTCCGTCACCACCATGTGGTAGAACGGACGCTTGTTAGTGCCCCCGCGCGCCAACCGAATAATCACCATCACTTGCAACCTTGGTTCGCAAAAAAAACCGAGGCGGCCCCTTGGACCGCCCCGTTGAGGGCGGCAATTCTACTCAGTTCCGAGCGGAAGCGTAAGCCCCGTTAGCGGCGGCCGCGCGGAAACGGCGGCGGCCCCCCGCGGCGCATGGCTCCGAGCAGGCGCTGCATGCCGCCGCCCTTGGCGAGTTGCTTCATCGTCTTGGCGAGCTGCCAGTGCTGTTTGAGCAACCGGCTGACGTCCTGCACGGGTAGTCCGGCGCCGGCCGCGATGCGCCGCTTGCGCGACCCGTCGATGAGGTCGGGGCGGCGACGCTCGGCGCGGGTCATGGAGTCGATGATCCCTATCTGGCGCTTGAACTGCTTCGGGTCGATTTTCGCGGCCGCGAGCTGCTCGGGCTTCAGGCCGGGCAGCTTGTCGAGAACCTGCTCGAGCCCGCCCATGTTGAGCAGTTGACGTAGCTGCTCGCGATAGTCCTCGAGGCTGAGCTGCCGCCCCTCCTTGACCTTGCCGGCGAGCTTCTCCATCTCCTCGCGGTCGACGGTCTTCTGCACCTGCTCGACGAGCCCGACCACGTCGCCCATCCCGAGGATGCGCGACGCGAACCGCGTGGGCGCGAACGGCTCGAGCGCGTCGACCTTCTCGCCCGTGCCGACGAGCTTGATCGGCAACCCGGTGACCTCGCGGATCGACAGCGCGACGCCGCCGCGCGCGTCGCCGTCGGCCTTCGTGAGGATGACGCCCGTGAGCGGCAGCGCCTCGTGAAACGCTCGCGCGGAGTTCACGGAGTCCTGGCCCGCCATCGAGTCGACGACGAACAGCGTTTCGGCCGGCGTCACGAGCGCATGGAGCTCGCGCGCCTCGCGCATCATGTTCTCGTCCACGTGCAGCCGCCCCGCCGTGTCGAGAATCAGCCAGCGTTGGCCGCCGCGCTTCGCGGCCGCGAGCGCCTCGCTTGCGATCGCGGCCGGCGAATCGCTCACGCTCGCATGAAAGCCCACGCCGAGATCGGCCGCGAGCTTCGCCAATTGCTCGCGCGCCGCAGGCCGATAGACGTCCGTGGTCGCGAGCAGCGCAGCACCGCCGCGCGCCGTCGTGAGAAGACGAGCGAGTTTCGCGGCCGTCGTCGTCTTGCCGGCGCCTTGTAAGCCAACCAGCATCACGACGGCCGGGTGGCCGTGCGGCTCGAGCGGGCTCTCCTCGCCGCCGAGCACGCGGACGAGCTCGTCGTGGACGATCTTGACGAATGCCTGACCGGGATTGAGGCTGCGCGCGACCTCCTCGCCGAGCGCCCGATCGCGCACGCGGTCCACGAGCGCCTTGGCCACGGGCAGCGCGACGTCGGCTTCGAGCAGGGCCATGCGGATCGTTCGCACCGTGTCGCGAACGTTGTCCTCGGTGATGCGGCCGCGGCCGGTCACGCGCTGGAGCGCCTCCGTGAGGCGTGCGGTCAATTGGTCGAACATCGGTTGGTTAGCGTCCCGGCCCGTCAGCGAACGATGGGCCGGGAAGCCTACCATGCGCTGACGCGCGCGCAGATCGACGCCGCTGCGGCGCGCGCGGCCGCCGTCCGTCGGTTTCCTTGACACCCTCCGCCGCATTCCCACAATGTGGTGCCGATCCCAGCGCCTCGTGGAGGGCACCGAAACCTTGAGCGACCCCCCAGCCCCGATCGGACTCTTGCTCGTCATCATCGTCGTTCTCCTCATTCTCTCGGCGTTTTTCTCCGCCACCGAGACGGCGCTCATGAGCCTCAATCGCTACCGGCTCCGTCACCAGGCGCGATCGGGCCACCGCGGCGCGCGCGTCACCGAGTTCTTGCTGCAGCGTCCAGATCGCCTGATCGGGCTCATCCTGCTAGGCAACAATGCCGTCAATCTCACTGCGGCAGCTCTCGTCACCGTCTTGGCGCAACGGCTCGGCGGCCAAGGAACGGTGCTCGTCGCCACGTTCATCCTCACGGTCGTCGTGCTGATCTTTTGCGAGGTCGCGCCAAAAACGATCGCCGCGCTCAATCCGGCGCGCATCGCCTTGCCGGCGGCACTGATCTACTACCCGTTGCTCAAGATCACCTATCCGATCGTTTGGCTACTCAACCTGCTCGCCAACGGCTTGCTGCGCCTGCTCGGCGTCCGCCCCGATGAAATCGCATCGCACTCGCTGAGCGCGGAGGAGTTGCGCACCGTCGTCGCCGAAGCCAGCGTCATGGTGCCGCGCCGTCACCGGCGCATGCTGCTCAGCATCCTCGACCTCGATGCCGTCACGGTCGACGACATCATGGTCCCGCGGCAAGCGATCGTCGGTCTCGACCTCGATTTGAGCTGGCAGGATAACCTCGCGGTCATCCAAACGAGCCCGCACGACCGACTGCCCGTCTACCGGGCCGACGTCGACAATATCGTCGGCGTCACGCGCGTGCGCGATCTCTTGCCCGAGCTCGCGAAAGGCGAGCTCACTCAAGCGATCTTGCTCGAGCGCATCCGCGAACCCTATTTCGTCCCCGAAGGCACACCGCTCAACAAGCAGCTGCTCAACTTCCAGCACCATCGGCGCCGTTCCGCGTTCGTCGTCGACGAATACGGCGACGTACAGGGACTCATCACGACGCAAGACATCGTCAACGAGCTCGTGGGCGAGCTCGACCACGACGCCACCGCCGTCGACCTCGGCGTCACGAAGGAGAGCGATCGCAGCTACGTCGTCGACGCGAGCGCCAACGTCCGGCAGCTCAATCGCGTCATGAACTGGAATCTGCCGACCGACGGCCCGAAAACCTTGAACGGAATCATCGTCGAGCAGCTCGCGACGATCCCCGAGTCGGGCACGGGCGTCACCGTCGCCGAGTACCCTATCGAGATCCTCGACACGAGCGAGCACGGCATCAAGCTCGTGCGCGTCCACGCGCCGGGCTCGGCGCCCCCTCCGAAAGCCGCGGCTTGAGGCCGCGCTAGCCGGTGTGCACGAGCTTGAGCGCGTCGCTCAAGCGATCGACGGCCAAGATTTCGATTCCGAGCGCCCGCCGCGGCGCGTTGGCCCGTGGCACGAGCGCGCGCTTGAAGCCATGCTTCACGGCCTCCGCGAGCCGCTCCTCGCCGAACGGCACGGGTCTGACCTCGCCCGTCAGGCCGAGCTCGCCGAACACCACGAGGTCCTGCGGCACAGGGCGCTCCGTGAGACTCGAGACGACGGCGAGCGCCACGGCGAGATCGAGAGCCGTCTCGGCGACGCGCAGCCCGCCGACGATGTTGGCGAACACGTCGCTGTCGCCCGTCGCGAAACCGCAGTGACGGTGCAGCACGGCGAGCAGCAGGCCGAGTCGCGGCGTATCGAAACCCTGCGCCAGCCGCCGCGGCGATTGCGACTGCGTGCGGTCGACGAGCGCTTGCACCTCGACCAGGACCGGACGCGTGCCCTCGCGCGTGACGAGCGTGACGCTGCCGGGGACCGGCTCGTCGCGGCGCGCAAGAAAAATCGCCGACGGATTCTTGACCTCGCGAAAGCCGTCGTCGCCCATGACGAAGAAGCCCATTTCATTCGCGGCGCCGAAACGATTCTTGACGGCGCGGACGATGCGGAAGCGGCTGCCGAGGTCGCTCTCGAAATAGAGCACCGTGTCGACCATGTGCTCGAGCACGCGCGGCCCGGCCAGGGTGCCTTCCTTCGTCACGTGGCCGATGAGCAGCGTCGCGACGTTGCGCGATTTGGCGAAGCGCGTGAGCTGGGCCGCGCACTCCCGCACTTGGCTCACCGAGCCCGGCGCCGAGGTCAGATCCTCGCTGAACAGAGTCTGAATCGAGTCGATCGCGAGCACGCTGAGACTCCGCTCCGCGGCGACGCGTGCGAGCACCGCCTCGACGCCGGTCTCGGCGATGAGATCGAGCGGCGCGGCGGCGACTCCGAGGCGCTGGGCGCGTAGACCGATTTGCTCGAGCGACTCTTCGCCCGTCACGTAGCACGTCGGAACGCGCGACGCGAGATTGGCGAGCGCGCGCAGCAACAGTGTCGACTTGCCTATGCCGGGATCGCCGCCGAGCAGGACCACGCCGCCCGGAACGAGCCCGCCGCCGAGCACTCGATCGAACTCGCTCAAACCCGTGCTGAGCCGATCGACGCGGGCCACGTCGACGCGATCGAGACGCGTGAGCGCGACCTGCCCCGAGAGCTGCGGACGCTCTGCGCGACGCGTCATCGGCGCGGACTCGGCGAGGCTATTCCAGGCACCGCAGTCGGGGCACTGCCCCTGCCACTTCGGCTGCTCCGCGCCGCAGTTGTCGCACGTGAAAACAGTTTTCGTCTTCGCCACCGCGCGAGGATAGCCGAACTGTGCGGCGCCGCGCGCCCCGCCGCCGGCCCGCGAAACCGGTA
Source organism: uncultured Gammaproteobacteria bacterium (assembly GCA_964503125.1). Taxonomy (GTDB): domain Bacteria; phylum Pseudomonadota; class Gammaproteobacteria; order Steroidobacterales; family Rariloculaceae; genus FEN-1219. Next base: position 202,818 of record CAZCZE010000039.1, on the reverse strand, counting down.
GCCCATCACACGGAGGCGCGGACCTCACGTGGCATACTGCGCGCGCCCGAGGAACTTGAACCATGGATCGGTTTCGCAGTCTGGCACGCAAGCTCCCCGAAGCCGCGGCGATCGGCCTGCTGGCCACGGTCCTGCTTTACCTGCCACCGCTGAACCTTGCCCCACGCCTCGACCTTTGGCTGTTCGCCGCGGGGTCGGACGCCGTGCCGGTCACGGGCATCGCGACTTGGTTGCTCGTGACGGGCGCGTGGCTCGTCGCGCGGCGCCCGCGCCGGCCGCGACCCGAGCTCGCAGAAGCGAATCGACTCGCGGGCGCACGCCGCGCCGCCAACGATGGTCGCCTCGCGGAGGCCTGGGCGCTCTATCGGACGCTGCCGGCCGCTCCCGCCCTGCATCCCGAGATCTACGACGTCGCCTGCGCGCTCGAATCCGCGGGCTCGGCCGAGGAAGCCGGCGAGCTCTTTCACCGCATTTTGCAGGCCGACGGCGCGTTCCGAGACGTGGCGCACCGCCTCGTGCGCACCGCGAAGAGCGCCGGCGTCCAAGACACACCGGTCCCGGCGAAAATCGGGCGTTATCAGGTGCTCGAGCCCATCGGCCGCGGGGCCATGGGTAACGTCTATCTCGGCCGCGATCCGATCATCAACCGCATTTTGGCGCTCAAGGCCATCGATCTCTCCGTCGGATATGACACGCCGGGGCTCGAGACCACGATGGAGAGCTTTCTGCGCGAGGCCGCGATCGCCGGCGGCTTGAGCCACCCCAACATCGTGACCATTTTCGACGTCGGCGAGACCGATGGGCTCGCCTACATCGCAATGGAGTACGTCCGCGGGCACCACTTGAGCGAGTTCTCGGCGGTCGACCGCCTGCTGCCCGTCGAGACCGTGCTCGAGCTCATGAGCCGCGCCGCCGACGCCCTTGAGTACGCGCACCGGCACAACGTGGTTCACAGGGATATCAAGCCTGCCAATATTATGTATGATTCCCTTTCTAACAGCCTGAAGATTACGGACTTCGGGATCGCCAAGTTGATCGACGCCAACCGGACGCGTACCGGCATCGTGTTAGGGACTCCCGCATTCATGTCGCCCGAGCAGCTCGAAGGGAAAAACGTGAACGGGCACACTGACTTATTCGCGCTTGGTGTTAGCCTTTACCAGCTATTGACCGGCCAGTTGCCCTTCCGCGGAGCGTCGATGACCAGCCTCATGTTCGTGATTGCGAACGAACCGCATGCGTCCGTAACTTCGGTGCGTCACGACCTGCCGAAGTGGCTCGACGCCGTCATCGACCGGGCGCTCGCGAAAGACCCCTCCGAGCGCTTCCAAAACGGCGCCGAGATGGCCGCGGCCCTGCGTCAGGCGGCCTAACGCGTAGCGCATGACGCTCAAAGGGAAACTGGTGCACGTCGAGGTCACAGACGTCGGCAAGGTACGCGACCACAACGAGGACGCCATCGGGGCGCGGCCGGAGATCGGCTTGTGGGTGCTCGCGGACGGCATGGGCGGCTACAACGCCGGCGAAGTCGCGAGCGGCATCGCCGTCAAAACGATCATCGATCTCGTGACTGAGGCCTGCAAACGCGAAAAACGCGGCGAGGTCGAGACCGGCACGGGCTACATGCGGCAGACCATCGTGCTGCGTGACGCCATCCTCCGCGCCAACAAAGTCATCAACCAAACCGCACAATCCCAGCCGCAGTGCGAGGGCATGGGCACGACGCTCGTTGCGAGCTTGTTCTACGACAACCGCGTCTCGATCGCGCACGTCGGTGACTCGCGCCTTTATCGCATGCGCGGCAACCGCTTCGAGCAAATCACGATGGACCACTCGTTGCTCCAGGAGCTCGTCGACCGCGGGTTCTACTCGCAGGAAGAAGCGCAACGCTCGACCAATCGCAACTACGTGACGCGCGCGCTCGGCGTCGAAGCGAACGTCGAGGTCGAGGTCCAGGAAGTCGACGTCCAGAAAGGCGACTACTTCCTCATGTGCTCCGACGGCCTGCCGGATATGGTCGAAGACGAAGACATCCATCTCACGATCAGCACGTTCAACAACGACGTTCGCACGGTCGGCGAGCAACTCATCAAACTGACCAACGACAACGGCGGTCGCGACAACGTTTCGGTGATTCTCGTCCGCGTAACCGACTCGTTCCCGGCCGAGGCCGGGCTCTTGAGCAAGGTGCGCGGGCTGTTCGGGTCATAAAAACACACGATCGAATACACAGGGCAATCGGGACGACAACCATGGCACGCTTGATTCTCAGCTTGGACGGCCAGACCTTGGCGGAATACAACATGACCAAGGAGCGCTACACCGTCGGGCGCCTGCCGGACAACGACATCCGCATCGACAACGCGGCCGTCAGTGGCCATCACTCGCTGCTCATCAACATCCTCAACGACTCGTTCCTCGAGGATTTGAACAGCACGAACGGCACGTACGTGAACGGCAAGCTCATCAAAAAGCACGCGCTGCAGCACGGCGACGTCATCACCGTCGGCCATCACCAGTTGCGCTACGTCGACGATCAGGCGCAGCAGGCGCCCGAGGACGAGTTCGAGAAGACGATGGTGATTCAGCCGAGCGGCCAAATGGAGAAGCAGGTCGCCCAGGCTGCGCGCGCCGCCGAGGCGGCCGCGAGCGCCGCCGCCGCGAGCGCGCCGGCCGCCCAGGCGCCGCGCCCCTCGCCGGCCGCCGAAGGCAAGCCGCGCCGGCCGTTCTCACCGACGACCACGCAGGACGTCGACGAGAGCGCCGTGCCGACGTTGCCGCTCGCGAAGCTTCAGGTGTTGTCGGGCACGTTCGCCGGGCGCGAGCTGTCCCTCGTCAAGACGCTGACGACGCTCGGCCGCCCAGGTGTGCAGGTCGCGGCCATCACGCGCCGCGCCGAGGGCTACTACATCGTGCATGTCGAGAGCGGCAAGAGCGAAGGCTTCCCGCTCGTCAACGGCATGGCGATCGGCGCGCAAGCCCGCAAGCTCCAGGACAACGACGTTATCCAGCTCGCCGGCGTGAAGATGGGCTTCTTCCTGAGCTAGAACACGGCGCTAGAACACGCCCTCGCCGTACGCCTCGGCCACGAGGTTCTCGAAACGCGTGAACTCGCCGAGGAACGTGAGGCGGAACTCGCCAATTGGGCCGTTGCGCTGCTTTGCGACGATGATATCGGCGATACCTTTGCGCGGTGTATCGCGGTCGTACACTTCCTCGCGGTAGATGAACAGGATGACGTCCGCGTCCTGTTCCAAAGCCCCGCTCTCACGTAGATCCGACATCACGGGCCGTTTGTCCTGGCGCTGCTCGACGCTGCGATTGAGCTGCGACAGCGCGATCACCGGCACTTCGAGCTCCCTAGCGAGCGCTTTGAGCGAGCGCGAGATCTCCGAGATCTCGGTGGCGCGGTTCTCGACGGTACCCGTGACCTGCATGAGCTGCAAGTAGTCGACGACGATGAGACCCAAGCCGTGCTCGCGTTTCAACCGCCGCGCACGCGCACGCACGTCGGTCGGGGTCAAAGCACCGCTGTCGTCGATGAAAATCGGCGCGTCCGACATCATCGCAACGGCAGAATCGACTCGCGGCCAATCTTCGTCGAGCAACCTGCCGTTGCGCAGGCGCGTCTGCGCGATGCGACCGATCGAGCTCAGCATGCGGAAGGACAGCTGCTCCGCAGACATCTCCATGCTGAAGATGGCGGCAGGCACTTTGTTGCCGAGCGCCGCGTTCTCGGCGATGTTGATCGCGAGTGTCGTGTTGTGGACGACGATGTCTTCGGCGACGAAGTTGTGATGCTCCGGCACGGTCAGATCGAAGACCTGGCGCTCGCCAATAGGTGTGATCGCCTCGATGCGGTCCCAGTAGATATCGCTCATCGCGAGATTGGCGAGCTCGGCGTCCCCGAGGATCTCCGCGATCCTCTGCAGCCGCGGCCGGCTGATCCCACGCGACCCGACGTGGAGATTGAACCCCTCTCCGAGCCCGAGCCCACGCGCGATCTCCGCCCAGCTCCGCGCCCCCTTCTTGCTCTCTATGAGGCGCCAGACCTCCGCAGGTATCACGTCCAGATTCACTTTCCGGCGTTTCGATACACTCACGCGGAGCGCCTTGGCCGCGGATCGTTCCTTGCCGAAGATCCCGATCTCGCCAACGAATCGCGCGATGTCTTCTTGGCGTAAGATTCGCAGCTCGTACGCCGTGCGCCGCGTACCCTGATACAGAATGCGTCGAAGCCGGAGCTTCGCAACAATCCCGAAGCGCAGCAGCAGGTGCTGCATGTCGCGCGCAAGCTGCTCGCTGACCGTCGAATACGAAATTCCCGCCTGATCGCCGTTCTGGACATAGATACTGCCGTCGCAAGTGAACGCGCGATTCAAGAACAAGGCGATACCGTCTCGCGGCAGCTCGAAGATCACAGCCGGCACTCTCTTCGTGTGCGCCGACTTCCCCCACAGGCCCAGCTCCACCAACCATTGCTTGACCGGGTTGTCGCCGTTCTTGTGGATCGAGACGGCGCCTGCGGCTTCGGGCACGTCGAAGCCGACACCGGCCAATCTCGGTAGCAGCGCGGCGGTGGGCGCCGACGTACCGGCCGTCCAGAAATGCACGGTACTGGTCGTGACCCCGACGGAACGCGCGAGAGCCGTCAACGACAAGCCCCGCCCACTCAAGAACTTCCGCAGCCGCTCCGCGAAGGCGTGCCGTGCTTCCGTGATCGCCTCGAAATTCCGAACGACGCGGATCGTCAGCGCTCGCGTTCCATTGCTCACGACGCGGCAACGCATGCCGGGGAAGTGTTCAATTGCCGAAGTAAAGTCGCGCAACACACGCGGCTTCGCATTCGTGAACGCCGGCACGCCTTGGGTCAGGCCGCCGTCCGCAATGAAATAGGCAGCGAGCTTTACCAACGCGTCCGGAAGGCGCCGTTTCCCGAAGAACGGCAAGGTACGAGGAACTCCCACGCACATCCCGACGCGAAGCGACGCGAGCGGTTGCCAGCCGGCCGGCGTCAGAAACGGATGTGGCGCAGTCACGACGACCCGGCGGCCGAGCGCCGTCTTGAGCTCGAACACGGGTTTCACGCCGTCGTCGACGAAATCGGAGACCTGGGCGCTCTGCAACCGCCCGTGTGCGTCGAGCGATACGATGCTGCCGCGCCGGTGGCGCACGCAGTCGTCGATCACCTCCAGCGCGCCGGTCTCGGGATTCAGAATCCGGCTGCCAGAAACGACGCACTTCCCCATGGACGGACGGCCCGCGATGATGACGAGCTCGCCGCGCTGCAGGCCCGCGGTGAGCTTGTCCATCTCGGTGAAGCCCGTCGACACGCCCGTGATGTCGCTCGTCGAGTGACTCAGGAAATCGAGCCGATCGATGGTCTTCGGCAAAATCTGCTTGAGCGCCACGAAGCCCGCACCGTGCCGTTGGCCGTGCTCGGCGATCTCGAACACGCGCTGCTCGGCGCGGTCGACGATCTCGGCGGCGGTGAGCCCTTCGGTCGCATGCGCGCTCGCCGCGATGTCACCGCCGATCTCGATGAGCCGGCGCAGCATTGCGTGGTCGCGAACGATGCGCGCGTACGCGCGGATGTTGGCGGCGCTCGGCGTGTCCTCGCAAAGCCGCGCGAGATAGCTCAAGCCCCCCGCCGCCTCCAGCTGTCCCGAGCGCTGGAGATGCTCGCTCACGGTGACCGCATCGGGCGGCTGGTTGCGCTCGGCGAGCGCGGCGACGGCCGCGAAGATCAAACGGTGGTCGGCACGATAGAGGTCGCCGGCGCTGACGACGTCGGCGACTTGATCCCAAGCCCGTTGATCGAGCATGAGGCCGCCGAGCAACGATTGCTCGGCTTCGACGGAATGTGGTGGCAGGCGCAACCGCTCCGTCGCGCGACGGGCGATATCGGCGGTTCCTGCGGCTTCGGCCATCCTGATCCTTCCGCGCCGGCCGGCCCGCGTTGCGCTACGCCTTGGCGGGTTCCGCGGCCTCGATGACGACAGTGAGCCCTACGTTGACGTCCGCATGCAAGTGCAGCTCGATGTGGTGCTCGCCGACGACGCGCAGCGGGCCTTCGGCCAACCGCACCTCGCTGCGCTCGATCTCCACGCCGTGCTTGTTGACGGCCTCGGCGATGTCGACCGTGCCGACCGAGCCGAACAGTTTGCCCTCGGCGCCGGCCTGCATCTCGATCTTGAGCTTAAGCCCCTCGAGCTTCTTCGCACGCGCCTGGGCCGCGGTGAGCTCCGCCGCAGCCTTGGCCTCGAGCTCCGTGCGACGCGACTCGAACTTGGCGATGTTGGCCGCCGTCGCGAGCGTGGCCTTGCCCTGCGGGATGAGGTAGTTGCGGGCGTAACCCGCCTTCACGCGAACGCGGTCGCCGATACCGCCGACGTTGTCCACTTTCTGGAGCAGGATGATTTCCATGTCTCTAGCCTCGTGCTCGCGCGCGCGACGGCGCCCGCAAGCTCAGTCGACTTACACTCAGTGCTGATCCGTGTACGGCAGCAGCGCCAAGTAGCGCGCGCGCTTGATCGCCGTGGCGAGCTGGCGCTGATAGGGCGCGCTCGTGCCCGTGATGCGGCTCGGCACGATCTTGCCGGTCTCGGTGATATAGGCCTTGAGCGTCGCGAGATCCTTGTAGTCGATCTCTTTCACGCCTTCGGCAGTGAAGCGGCAGAATTTCTTGCGCCGAAAATAACGAGCCATGAGTCAGTCTCCTATTCGGGTTCGACGGCGTCGTCGAACGCCGCTACGGGGCTGTCGAAATCGGGCGGCGGACGCGGACGCGCCTCGCGCGCCGAGCCGCGCGTGGCGGACTGCGCCTCGCGCTCCTCCTCTTCCTCGCGCGCCTTCGCCATGAACGACGGCTCGGTGACGGCCTCGTCGCGAGCGATGACGAGATAACGCAGCACGGCATCGCTGAACCGGAACGCGCCGACGAGCTCGTCGAGCGTCGGTTTGTCGCACTCGATGTTGAGCAGCAGGTAATGCGCCTTGTGCACTTTGGCGATCGAGTGCGTGAGCTGGCGGCGGCCCCAGTCCTCTTGGCGGTGGATGCGGCCGCTGGCGCCTTCGATCATGTTGCGGTACCGCTCCATCATGGCCGGTACCTGTTCGCTCTGGTCAGGATGGACCAGAAACACGACTTCGTAGTGTCTCAAGCAGATCTCCCTATGGGTTGCACAGCCTCCCGTCAAAGCGGTGAGGCAAGGAGTTCCCCGATTGTTCGGGCTCGGGGGTCGAGCATGGTACAGCGTCGACGCGGGCAGCTCAAGGCGCGGGGCCGGCCTTCGGCGCCTGGCGCAGCAGCTCGAAGAGCACGATGCCCGCGGCGACGGAGACGTTGAGGCTTTCGACCGAGCCCGCCATCGGGATGAACACAAGCTCGTCGCAAAGATCGCGCGTCAGGCGGCGCACGCCACGTCCCTCGCCGCCCAGCACGAGGGCGACGGGCGGCGCGAGCTTGGTCGCATGGAGCGACTGTCGCGCCGCAGCGTCGGCGCCGACGACCCATACGCCGGCTTCCTTGAGCCACGCGAGCGCGCGCGCGAGATTCGGCGCGCGGAACACGGGCACGGTCTCCGCGGCGCCCGTCGAGGTCTTGACGGCGACGGCCGTGAGCCTGGCCGAGCGGTCCTTGGGCACGACCACGGCATCGATGCCGGCCGCATCGGCGGTGCGCAGGCAGGCGCCGAGGTTGCGCGGATCCTCGACGCCGTCGAGCACGAGCAGGCGCAAGACCCTTCCCCGCTCGAGCACCAGCGCCTCGAAATCCGCGATCGAGAACTCGGTCGCTGCCGCCGTCTCCACGACGATACCCTGGTGCACGCCGCCCTCCGTGAGCCGGTCGAGATCCGCGCGCGCAACGCGCTCGACGGCCACGCCGCGCGCCGCCAGTGCTCGCACGAGCTCGCCGAGCTTGCCGCTCGCCTCGCGCAACACCTTGGCCGTGACGAGCGTTTCGGGCCGCCGTTCGAGCACGGCCCGCACGGCATGCAAGCCGTAGATCTGTTGGTGCCTACTGGCCACGCCGCCGGCCGCGCCGCCCTTTCCGATCCTGCGGCCCCTGACGGCCCTGCCGCTCGGGCGCCGCGCCGCCCTGCTCCGCGGGCACGAAATCGACCTTACGCTCTTCGACGTTGACGGCCACGAGCCGCACTTTGAGCGTATCCATGAGCCGATAGACGTGCCCCGAACGCTCGCCCGTGAGCGTCGTGCCGGCGGCGTCGCGATGGTAGTAATCGCGCGGCAACGCCGTCACGTGCACCAGGCCGTCGGCGGCGAGCGCCGGCAGCCGCACGAACAAACCGAACGGCACGACGCTGGCAATCACGACATCGAACGTTTCGCCGACGCGTTCCTTCAAGTACACGCACTTCAGCCGCTCGGCGACCTCGCGTGTCGCTTCGTCGGCGCGCCGCTCGGTGCGCGAGCAATGCTCGCCGAGCTGCCCCATCTCCTCGAGCCCGTAGCGGAAGCCTTTGGCCGAGCGCTTGGCGTTGAGCCACTTGATGGCGCGATGCACGAGCAGATCGGGGTACCTGCGGATCGGCGACGTGAAGTGTGCGTACGCGCCGAGCGCCAAGCCGAAATGCCCGACGTTACCGGGCTGGTAACGCGCCTGCATCATCGAGCGCAACACCACCATCTCGACGAGATCTTCCTCGGGTTTGCCGGCCACACTCGCGATGACGCGGTTGATCTCCTTCGGCGAGATCTGTTTCGGTGCGAGCTTGTAGCCGAACGTGCGCAGAAACAGCACGAGCTCCTCGAGCTTACCTTCGTCCGGGCCTTCGTGGACGCGATACAAGCCCGGAATCCGGCCTTTGTGGATCCGCTTCGCCGACTCGACGTTGGCCGCGATCATGCATTCCTCGATGATCTTGTGCGTCACGAGCCGCTCGGCGGCGTGCACGCTGCGCACTTGGCCGCGCTCGTCGAGCTCGATCTTCATCTCCGGCAGGTCGAAGTCGATGGCGCCGCGATGCTTGCGCACTCCTGCGAACGCCTCGTAGACCGCGTGCAGCGCCTCGAGCCTCGGCTTGAGCTCGGCGTGCTGGCCGCGTGGCCGCGCCGTCGCGAGGATGCTCGCGGCTTCGTTGTAGGTGAGTCGCGCAGCCGAACGCATCACGGCTTCATAGAACTCCGACCGCGTCACTTCGCCCGCGCGCGACACCTGCATCTCGCAGACGAGACACAACCGATCGACGTGCGGATTCAGCGAGCAGAGGCCGTTGCTGAGCTCTTCGGGCAACATCGGCACGACGCGATCGGGGAAATAGACCGACGTGCCGCGCGCCCGCGCCTCGCGGTCGAGCGGCGAGTCCGTCGGCACGTAGTAGCTGACGTCGGCGATGGCCACGATGAGGCGCCAGCCGTCGCCGTGCCGCTCGCAGTAAACGGCGTCGTCGAAATCGCGGGCATCGGCACCGTCGATCGTGACGAGCGGCACGCTGCGAAGATCCTCGCGCCCTTCCTTGGCCTTCGCCGGCACCTCGCTCGACCATTGCCGCGCCTCGGCGAGCGCTTCGGCGGGCCACTCGTTCGGGATGCCGTGCGCGAGAATGGCGACGTCCGTGTCGATCCCGGGCCGGTCCTGCCGGCCGACGACGCCAGCGACGCGGCCGATCGCGTGCCCGCGCTTGCTCGGGTACTCGAGGACGTCGACGCGAACGACGTCGCCGGGTTTCGCGCCGTGCGACTCGCCGCGTGCGATGAGCACCTCGGTGCGCGACTCGCCGCTCTCCCGCACGTAATCGATGCCGCCCTCGCGACGCAACGTGCCCACGATGCTGGTCTTGCCGCGCGCGAGAATCTCGACGATGTGCCCCTCGCGGCCGCGCGGCGTGTCGCTCGGGCGCGCGGCCACGCGGTCGCCGTCCCAGAGCGTCTGCATCTCGCGCGCGGAGAGATAGAGGTCCCCGCTGGCGTCGTCGGGACGCAGGAAGCCGAAGCCGTCGCGATGCGCGAGCACCGTGCCCGTGACGACGCCGAGATGCTTCGTGAGACAGAATTCGTCGGCGCGATTGCGGAGCAGCTGACCGTCGCGCGCCATCGCGCGCAGCCGCGCCTCGAGCGCGCGCCGATGTTGTTCCGTCTTGATGCCGAAGCGCGGCGCGAGCGCCTCGAGCACCAGCGGCTCGCCCGCCTGTTCCATCCCCGCAAGAATCTCCTCGCGACTCGGGATTTGGTGCTCGTATTGGCGCTCGCCCGCGCCCTTCGTAGGCGGCGGACGAGGCATCAGCGAGGGCCTCGCGCTGCGGGCGTAGGTCTATGAATCATCGGCCGCATCTTAGCCGACGAGGCGCCGCACCGCTTGCGGACGGCCGCGCGGCGCGGTTTGACAGCCCCGGAGGTAGTCAGTAGATTCCTCGGCCTTCGCTTGCCTTAGCCCAGGTGGCGGAATTGGTAGACGCGCTGGTTTCAGGTGCCAGTGGGGTAACACTCGTGGAGGTTCAAGTCCTCTCCTGGGCACCACGGCCCGCCACCAACACTATCGCGCCATGACCCGATCGCAGCCTGCGCGGCTCCGCTGATGCGTCGCAAGACCTTGAAGGCCGCAGGCGTTCGACTTGCGGGGACGCTCGGTATGCACGCGGCCGCGCGCACGCCGCGTGCCGCGCTGCGGGCGTTGCTCACCGCCCTGCGCCCGCTCGACCCCGACACTCCTCTCATCCGCGTGGGTCCCGATGGCGACGGCGGTTATCTCGTGCCCGACGATCTCGGCGGCATCCGCTACGCGTTCTCGCCGGGCGTCTCGAACGAATCGGGGTTCGAGCTCGCCCTCGCCCAGCGCGGCATGCGCGTGTTTCTCGCGGATCACTCGGTCGACGGACCCGCCGTGCAACACCCGAGCTTCGCGTTCGACAAGCGCTTCGTCGGTTGTCTCACGAACGAGCGCTTCATGACGCTCGACGACTGGCATGCCGCGAAGCTCGGAGCCGACTCCTCGGAGCTGCTGCTGCAAATGGATATCGAAGGAGCCGAGTACGAGACCCTTCTGGCCACGTCGCCGAGCCTGCTCGCGCGGTTCAGGATCATGGTCATCGAGTTTCACTGGCTACCGCAGCTCTGGAACGAACCGTTCTTCGCTCTGGCGGCGCGCGCGTTCGAGCGGTTGCTCGCCACGCACGCCGTCGTGCACATCCACCCGAACAACTGCTGCGGCATCGTCAAGAGCGCGGGACTCGAGATCCCGCGGATCGCCGAGTTCACGTTCCTGCGTAAGGACCGCTTGCGTTCGACGCGCTATCGCACGACGTTCCCGCACCCGCTCGATCGGCCCAACGTCGGCAAGCCGCCGCTCGATTTGCCGGCCTGTTGGTATTCGTAACGCGCTACTTCCCGGCAAGCGTGCGATAGAGCGCGAGCGTTTGCGCGATCGTGTCCTCGATGCGGAAATCGCGCGCGATGCGCTCGCGGGCCGCGGCGCCGAGACGGGCACGCAGGGCCGGGTCGTCGTGAAGGGACGCGACGGCAGCCGCCAACGCCGCGGCGTCGTTGACGGGGACGACGAGACCGCTGACTCCCGCGACGACGAGCTCGGGGCTGCCGCCGCAATCCGTCACGACCGGCGCCACACCGTAGGCCATGGCCTCGATGAGCGAACGCGCGAGTCCTTCGCGCTTCGTCGACGGCAACACGAATACGTCGCAGGCCGCGGTCAACGCCGGTGCGTCGCGGCGGTAGCCGAGCACGTGGACGCGGTCGGCGACTCCGGACGCGGCGATACGACGCGCGAGCCGCCGAGCATCCATGCCGCCGCCGATCAGCAGCAAGTGCGCTCCCCATTCGGCCGGCAATTGCGCGAACGCGTCAACGAGCACTTCGATGCCCTTGCGCGGCCGGTAGTTGGCGACGCACACGAGCACGAACGCGCGTGCGGGGACACCGGCTGTCGCAAGATCGGCCGGCGACTCACGGTACCAGTCGAGGCTGTGACCCTTATAGATGGTCAGCAGCCGCTCGGCCGGCACGCGCAAAACCGCGGGCCGCATACGCAAGAAGTAGTCGCGGACGGCGTCGGCGACGCAGACGATGCGATCGATGCGCGGGTTCAAGAAGCGCCGCCACGACACGGGGCTGAAGAAGCTCACGTTACCGACGATGCCGCGATAAGCCACGATCTTGACGGGCAAACCGCGGCTCGCCGCAAGCCCATTCTGCAACGCCTTGTTGCTGAACAAGTGCAGGATGTCGTAGCGCCCGGCGACGAGCTCGGCGCGCAGCTGCCGCGCGGCGTCGCGGTCGACGCGCTTGCGCAGCGGAATGTCGAGCAGGCGCACGCCGTTCTCGGCGAGCCACGCACGCCGCTCCGTGTTCGCCGGGCAGATCACGGTCACGTCGACGCCCGCGCGTTTGAGGCCCGCGAACGTCGCCGTGGTCGGGCGGTCCGGATCCTCGGTGATGCACAGTGCTTTGATCGGCGTCGCCACGCTGTGAGATCCATCCGTCACACGAGGGGCCCCAGCACGGCTTCGTAGAGCGCCAAGTACTTGCGCCACATCGCTTCACTCGTGAACCTCTTCGCGAGCTGGCGCCCGTGCTCGCCGTATGCACGCCGCCGCTCGGGGCTCGTCCGCAACGCAAGGATCGCATCGCGCAGCTGTGCAGGGCTCGCGGCATCGATGAGGATGCCGTTGACGCCTTCATGGACAATGTCGGGGACGCCGCCGACGCGGCTTGCGACGACCGGGAGCGCCTGCTCCATCGCGTCGAAGAGAATGCTGCCGATACCTTCGCGATTCGACGGCAGGATGAAGACGTCGAACGCCGCGAGGTAGTCGCCGACGTTGTTCACGAAGCCCGTGAACGTGACGTTCGAGAGGCCCGCCGCGGCGGCCTTGAGCACGGCTTCGTCTTCGCCGCCGCCGACCATGACGAAATGCACGTCGGGGTGCGAACGCTCGATCTCGCGCGCCACCGCGATGATGTGCTCCTGCCCCTTCTGCGCGTTGTCGAGCGCCCCGACGTGGCCGACGACGAGCTTGCCGCCGAATTGGGCGCGAATCGCGGTGCTCGCCGCCGCGTCGACGCTGAAACCACTGCTACCGCTGTGGATGACGCCTACCGGGATGGCGGCGTCGTACGCGCGCACGATCTCCGCGACTTGCGGCGCTACGGCCGCGACGTAAGCCGCACATGCGTAGGCGCGATGCGCGAACCAATGATCGCGAATCGGATTGTTGACGCGGCGCGTGATCACGTAAGGCGTGCGCGAAAGCGCGAGCCGCACGTAGGCGGCGTAGACGCTGCGCCCTTCGTGCACGTGCACTAGCGAAGCGTGGCGTGTCGCGCGCACGACCGATAGTAGCCCGCCAGCCACTTCGCGTACCTCGATACCCAGTTGGCGCACGCGCTCGGCCAGCGCGCCGCCGCGCCGCGCGACGAGCGCCTGGCGAACGTGGCAGGTTGCGAGCCCGCGTATGAGAAGCTCCGTTTGCCGCTCGCCACCACGATAGCCGCGAGCCGTGTTGACGTGGACGATTGTGGGTGTCATCGACCGTGGAACGAATGCAGGCTCGGGCGTGGCCGTGCCGCAGCGTAGCACAGCGCCGCTCGCCCTCGCCCACGCGCGCTCGTTGCGGCACGCGCGGCAACTCCCTAGAGTGCCGAGCAGTACAGTGGCGCGAGCAGCGCGAGGAATTGCCCGTGTGCGGCTTCGTTGGCGGAACCGATTTAGGCTTGGACTACGCTGCCGCGCTCGCCACCCTCGCGCACCGCGGACCCGACGCCAGCGAGCTCAGGCTCGTCGGCCCCGTCCACGTCGGCTTCCGCCGCCTCTCGATCATCGATCTTCGTCCGTCCGCCAATCAGCCGATGCTCGCGCCCGACGGGGCGTCGTGGATCGTGTTCAACGGCGAGGTCTACGGCTACCGCGAGCTGCGCAAGGACCTCGTCGAGCGCGGCCACGTCTTTGCCACCGACTCCGACACCGAGGTCGTGCTGCACGCGTACCTCGAGTGGGGTGCGAAGTTCGTCGACCGCATCGATGGGATGTTCGCGATCGTCATTTGGGACGCGCGTGCGCAACAGCTGCGTCTCTATCGCGATCGCCCCGGCATCAAGCCGCTCTACTACTTCTACGACGGGCAGCGGCTCGTATTCGCGTCCGAGCTCAAGGCCATCGAGAAAGCGCTCGAGCCCGGCGCGCTCGCGATCGATGCCACGGCGTGCTACGACTTCCTGGGCTATCGGTACGTACCGGCGCCGAAGACGCTTTACAAGCGCTGTTTCAAGCTCGCCCCGGCCCACGAGCTCGTCTACACGCCGGCCACGCGCGTGCTTGCTTCGCCACGGCGCTACTGGCAGCTGCCGGTGCCGGTTGAGCCGCGGACGCCGTCGCTCGACGTTTGCTGCGAAGAGCTACGCGCCTTGATCGCCGCCTCGGTCGCGGAGCAGATGATCGCCGACGTGCCGCTCGGATTCTTCCTGTCGGGCGGCGTCGACTCGAGCGTCGTGGTCGCCGCGGCCGCGAGCACCGGCGCGCGCGTCGCAACGTTTTCGATCGGCTTCGATAGCGATGCTGTCTCCGAGACGCCGTACGCCCGGGAGGTCGCCGCGCGCTTCGGCACGGATCACCACGAGCGCATCCTCTCGCAGTCCCATGCACAAGAGCTGTTGCCGAAGCTCAAGACCTGGTTCGACGAGCCGTTCGCCGACGAATCGGCGTTGCCTACCTATCTCGTCTGCTCGGCGGCTCGCGAGCGTGTCACCGTCGTGCTCACGGGCGACGGCGGCGACGAAGTGTTTGGCGGTTATCGCACGTATCCGCGCTATGCGCGCTACGCCCGCTGGCCGACATGGCCGCAGTTCATGGAGCGTCTGACTTATACCGTGCGCCGTCCATTTGCTCGGCGCCACGCCGTGAGCCGCCTCATGGCGCTGCTCGAGACGGCGTTCAGCGACGGCCCGAATCTCTGGGCCAAGCTCATGGGCGGCATGTCGACGCCGGCGAAGCAAGCCTACGCGCGCGAGCTCGAGATCCCGCACGACTACGACGACTGGTGGCACTACCGCGAGTTTTGGCGCGAGGAGCTGCCGCTACGCACGCGTCTCCAGTACGTCGACTTCCATACCTTCATGCCGGGGCTCGTGCTGACGAAGGTCGATCGCACGAGCATGGCCGTGTCCCTCGAAGCGCGCGTGCCGCTGCTCGCGCGCCGCGTCATCGAGTTTTCGTTCGGCATCGCCGAGAATTTGCGTTTTCACGGCGACGAGCCCAAAGGCTTGCTGCGGCAAGCCTACCGCGGCATCCTACCGGCTCACATTCTGGATCGCCGCAAGAAGGGGTTCGGGATTCCGCGCTATTACCTGAAGGACGTGAGCGGCGGCCGTTTCATTCAGGAGCACGTGCTCCGCAGCCTGTATCTGGGAGAGAAGCTTGAGCACTGAAGCGCAGCGCAAACGCGCGTTGATCACGGGCATCACGGGCCAGGACGGCGCGTACCTCGCCGAGCTGCTGCTCGACAAAGGCTATGAAGTCCACGGCGTCAAGCGCCGCGCCTCGTCGTTCAACACCGATCGCATCGATCACTTGTACCGCGACCCGCACGACGCCGATCGGCGCATGATTCTCCATTACGGCGATCTCACCGACGCCACGAACCTCATTCGCATCGTGCAAGAGGTCCAGCCGCACGAGATCTATAACCTGGCGGCGCAAAGCCACGTCGCGGTGTCGTTCGAGACCGCCGAGTACACGGCGAACTCCGACGCGCTCGGCACGCTGCGGCTCCTCGAGGCGATCCGCATTTGCGGGCTCGGGGCGCACACGCGCTTCTATCAAGCCTCGAGCTCGGAGATGTTCGGCAAGGTCGTCGAGACGCCGCAGCGCGAGACCACGCCGTTCTATCCACGCTCGCCGTACGCTGCGGCGAAGGTCTACGCGTACTGGATCACCGTCAACTACCGCGAGGCCTACGGCCTCTTCGCCTGCAACGGCATCCTGTTCAATCACGAATCCAAGATGCGCGGGGAGACCTTCGTGACGCGCAAGATCACCCGTGGCCTCGCGCGCATCAAGGCCGGGCTCGACGACTGCCTATACCTAGGCAACCTCGACGCGCGGCGCGACTGGGGCCACGCCCGCGACTACGTCCGGGCGCAGTGGCTCATGCTGCAACAGCCGAAGCCCGAGGATTACGTCATCGCCACGGGCGAGCAGCACTCCGTGCGCGATTTCGTCGCGCGCGCCGCGGAGGAGCTCGGCCTGCCGCTCTCCTGGCGCGGCTCGGGCGCCGAGGAGCACGCGATCAACGCCGGCACGGGTAGAACCGTCGTGCGCGTCGACCCGCGGTACTTCCGATCGACGGAGGTCGATACGTTGCTCGGCGATGCAACGAAAGCCCGGCGCCAGCTCGGCTGGGCGCCGCAAGTGACATTCCCCGAGCTCGTGCGCGAGATGGTCGAGTCCGACTGGCGGCTGGCGCAGCGCGACGCGCTCGTCGAGCGCGAAGGCTTCGCTTCCTACAAGCATCACGAATGACACCCGACGCCAAGGTCTTCGTCGCGGGTGCGCGCGGTCTCGTGGGCTCCGCGATCGTGCGAGCGCTGGCCGCGCGCGGCCACCTCCGCACGCTCGCCCCGCCGCGCAGCGAGCTCGAGCTGCGGGACGGCGCGGCCGTTCAGCGTTTCTTCGCGGCCGAGCGCCCCGAGTACGTGTTCATGGCCGCCGCCAAGGTCGGCGGCATCGCCGCCAACGACGCCTACCCCGCCGACTTCATTCGCGACAACTTGCAGATCCAGACGAACGTCATCGACGCCGCCTACCGGCACGACACGCGCAAGCTCTGCTTCTTGGGGTCGAGCTGCATCTACCCGCGCCTCGCGCCGCAGCCCCTCAAGGAATCTTCGCTGCTCACCGGGCCGCTCGAACCGACGAACGAGTGGTATGCCGTCGCCAAGATCGCCGGCATCAAGATGTGCCAGGCCTACGCGCGCCAATACGGGTTCAATGCCATCTCGGTCATGCCGACCAACCTCTACGGGCCCGGCGACAACTTCGACCTCGCGACCTCGCACGTGCTACCGGCCCTGCTGCGCAAGCTCCACACGGCCAAGGAGCGCGGCGAAGCGACCGTGACGGTGTGGGGCTCCGGCACGCCGCGGCGCGAGTTCTTGTATGTCGACGACCTCGCCGACGCCCTGTGCTTCCTCATGGAACGCTACGACTCTCCGGAGATCATCAACGTCGGCTGCGGCGAGGACGTCACGGTCGCCGAGCTCGCGGCGCTGCTCGCCGAGGTCGTCGGCTTTCGCGGCACGCTGACTTTCGACCACAGCAAGCCCGACGGCACGCCGCGCAAGCTGCTCGACGTCGGCAAGCTGCACGCGCTCGGCTGGCGCGCCACCACCTCGCTCGCCGACGGCGTGCGCGCGACTTTCGCGTGGTATCGCGCCAATTCCCCCTGAAGCCCGGTCCGGCTCAGAACACGGCCACGCGCGCCGTCGTGCCGCCTAGCCACCACGCGACCTCGCTGAACGTGCTCAAGTAGCTCGCGAACAACGTGCGCGTGCGCGCGAGCAGCAGGAGATCGGTGAGATCCTCGACGATCCCTTGCGGCGCGAGCCAACTGTCCGCGCGCGCCGTCGTGCGCGGATACGCGAGCACGCGCGCCGCTCCGTAGCGGTCCCGGAGCATGGGGACGATGTCGTCACTGTCGCTGACGACGAAGAAACGCGCCTCGCGCGGCATGGCATCGAGCAACGCGTGCAAGCGGCGGAGCGCCGGCAGGTGATACTTGCGGTAACGGCGTGGGTCGTCGCGCCATGTGCGGACTTGCACACCGATCGCCTCGCCGAGATGCTCGCCGCCCCACGCGGCGACGGCCGCGGCGATCCTGGGCTCGATGCGGATGCGCCCGAAAAGCTCGCCGTAAACATCGCGGAAATGCCGCGGAATGCGCTCGTACTCGAGATCGATGTGGCGCGCGTCGCGCCGCGTCGAGCGCCGCGAATGCTGCTTCGGAAACAGCATGAAGCGATAGCGGTCGGTGCGCTGGCCGGTAAGGCTCCACCACGCCTTGCCCACACCCCGGACGAGCGGATGCGCGCCTGCGCCGACGGTGGCGAAGCCCCTCGGCAGGTGCGCCTCGTCCTGCGCGAGCACGGCCAAGCGCCACGAACCGTAGGTCGCCGCACCGGCCGGCACGGCGGCCACCTCGCAATCGTTGGCGAAGAGATCGCGGAACGCAGCCGGCATGTTCTCCGTGATCGGCCAATGCACGCGTGCGTCCGGGGCGAGACGCATGGCCGACACCCACGACTTCAAGCGGTTACCGAGGCCGCCCGTCTCGGTGGAGACGACTAGCTCGCTCTCAAGCATCGAGCATCGTGGAGTTGCGCCGCATGCGTGGTTTGCGATCTTAACTTGGTTACCGGCTTCTCGTCGTCGACCGCGGCAGCATCGCCCCCCCCCAACGACGTGCTGTTCGAGCGCCAGCCGTTCGAGCCGGCGCCGTGGACGGCTCCCACGGCGTCGGCCATGATCGCGAGTCGTGAGCCTCGCCACCGACAACCAGCCCCCGCGTCGCGCCGTCGAGTGGCGCGCCGTGCGCGATCTCGCGCCGCACCTGTGGCCGGCTGGCAACCTGGCCGTGCGCCTGCGTGTCGTGCTCGCGCTCGCGTTGCTCGCGGCGGCCAAGCTCGCGACCGTTTACGTGCCGATCCTGCTCAGGGACCTCGTCGATCTGTTCTCCGATCCGGCGAACCTGCCGGTCGTCGTGCCGCTCGGGCTCGTGATTGGCTACGGGCTGCTGCGCATCGCTGCCATCGCATTCTCCGAGCTGCGCGACGCCGTGTTCGCCCGCGTCGCCCAGCGCGCGATTCGCAGCGTGGCGCTCGCGACGTTCCGTCACCTGCACAGCCTCTCGCTCGGCTTTCACCTCGAGCGCCAGACGGGCGGGCTGTCGCGCGCCATCGAACGCGGCACGAACGGCATCGACACGCTGCTGACCTTCATGCTGTTCAACATCGTGCCGACGTTCATGGAGATCGCGCTCGTCTGCGGCGTCCTCTGGGCAATGTTCGACGCCTCGTATGCCGTGGTGACGTTCGTCTGCGTCGTCGGCTACGTCGCCTACACGCTCGCGATCACCGAGTGGCGCATCAAGTACCGGCGCGCGATGAACGAGACGGACCAAGAGGCCAGCGCGCGCGCGATCGATAGCCTGCTCAACTACGAGACCGTGAAGTACTTCGGCAACGAGCAGTACGAGGCCAATCGCTTCGATCAGTCGCTCGCGCGCTACGAGCGCGCTTCCGTCGCGAGCAAGAGCTCGCTGTCGCTGCTCAACATCGGCCAGGCGACGATCATCGGCAGCGGGCTCGCCGTGCTCCTGTTCATGGCGGGCCGCGGCGTGATCGCAGGTACGCTCACGGTCGGCGACTTCGTGCTCGTCAACACCTATCTCATCCAGCTCTACATCCCGCTGAACTTCCTCGGCTTCGTCTACCGCGAGATCAAGCAGGCGCTGACCGACATGGAGTCGATGTTCCGCTTGCTCGGCGTAGCGGCCGTCGTCAAGGACGCGCCGGGCGCGCAGCCGCTCGCGGCCGGGCCCGGCGCCGTCGAGTTCGCTGCCGTGAGCTTCGCCTACGATCCGCGCCGCACGATCCTGCACGACGTCTCGTTCACGGTGCCGCCCGGCGGGCGCATCGCGATCGTGGGAGCCAGCGGCGCCGGCAAGTCCACGATCGCGCGCTTGCTGTTTCGCTTCTACGACGTCACGGCGGGCGCCGTGCGCATCGACGGAGAGGACATTCGCACCGCGACCCAGCAGAGCGTCCGCGCCGCGATCGGCATCGTTCCGCAGGACACCGTGCTGTTCAACGACACGATCTACTACAACATCGCCTACGGCAGGCCCGGTGCCTCGCCGGCCGAGATCGAGGACGCGGCGCGACATGCGCGGATCCACGACTTCATCATGGCATCGCCCGACGGTTATCAGACGATGGTCGGCGAGCGCGGCCTCAAGCTCTCGGGCGGCGAGAAGCAGCGCGTCGCGATCGCGCGCACGATACTGAAGCGCCCGCGCATCCTGCTGTTCGACGAGGCCACGTCGGCGCTCGACACTCGCACCGAGCGGGAGATCCAGGCATCGCTCCGCGAGGTGTCGCGCGGCCGCACGACGCTCGTCATCGCGCATCGCCTGTCGACGATCGTCGATGCCGACGAGATCATCGTCTTGGCCGACGGGCGAATCGCGGAGCGCGGCACGCACGTAAGCCTGCTCGCGGCCGGCGGCCTCTACTTCGCGATGTGGCAGCGACAGGCGCACACGACCGATGACGGTGACGTCGTGGCCGAAGCGCCCGAGCCCGAGCCCGCGCGCTGAGCCGGCCGCCGCGCTACGCGTCGACCGGCGGCGGCTGGCGCGGCAAGCCCCAGCTGATCGCGTTCGCCGTCAACGACGCGGCGAGCATCATCGCCACGATCGGCACGAGGCTGCCGTCGTTGAGCAGGCTGCTGAGCCAACCTGCGGTGCCGGCGAGCAGGAACATCGTCGTCGTGTACACCGACGAGGCGCTGCCTGCGAGCTCGCGAAAGAACCCCATGTAGCGCGTGGACCCCGATGGCCCGATGAGGCCGATCGTCAACACCGCGAGCACGATGAGCGACACGAACGCTGCGAGCGAGACCTGCCCCGAGAGCACGACGACGAGCAGCGCGGCTACGAAGGCGACTTGGATCGAGAGCCCCACGCGGAAGAACGTGCCCGCGTTGTCGCTCGTCAAGCGCCTCATGCTGAGCAGGGTCGTCGCCATGACTCCGAGCACGCTCGCGGCGAACAGCCACGGGAAGCGGCTCGGCGCGACGCCGAAGTACTCCATGTAGATGAACGACGAGTTCGTCACGAAGATCATCATGACCGTGGCCGAGAACGCCATCGCCAGCGCGTAGCGAATCGGCAGGCGGCGCGAGTCGACGCGCCGCCGCACGACGTCGGCGCACTGCCGGAACACCGAGCGCAACGACAAGTTGCGTAGCTCGCCGGGCCGCGTCTCGGGCACGACGACCGCATAGGTGCAAATCAGCAGGCCGGCGTACACGGCCTTGAGCACGAAGATCATCTCCCACCCCAAGGGCAACACGGCGGCGCCGAGCGCCGGAGCCACGAGCGGCGCGATCAACAGCACCATCGTGACCGTCGCGAAACGGCGGCCGAGCTGCTCGACCGGGTAGACGTCGCGCACCGTCGCCATGCAGATGACCGTAGAGAAGCCGCCGCCGATGGCCTGGAGGAAACGCAGGGCCAACATCTGCTCGACGCTCGCGGCGAAGGCGATTGCGATCGAGGTGACGAGGTAGACCGACAGCCCGGCGTAGCCGACGCGTTTGCGTCCGATCTGGTCCGACAGCGCGCCCCCGAAAAACTGCCCGAGCGCGTAGCCGACGAGGAACACGTTGAGCGTGTTCTGGAGGCTCACGACGGTGACCCCGAACGTTCGCGCCATGGCCGGGATGCCGGGTAGATAGGCGTCGATGCTCAGCGGCCCCAAGGCCGCGAGCGCACCGAAGAACAGGATCAAATACCGCGGCGGCGCGGCCCGGCTGCCCGTGGGCCCGGTGGCGTGCGCGACTTGTTCGGACATGGACTCGTGGGCGAGCGCGAAACGGGCGCGGATTATGGCAGCCTGGCCGCCGCCTGGCGAGCAACGACGGCTCAGCGCGGCACGTAGAGGCAGAGATAGCGCCACAGTGTGGCCGCGACGAGCCCATGCTCGATCTCGCCATCGCGGAGCTTCTGCTCGAGGTCTCGTACCGGAACGAGCGTGACCTCGGTTTGCTCCGTCCCCGTATTCTGTACGGTGCGCTCGAGCACGACGTCGGTCGTGAGGAAACTGTGCAGACGATTCGCGAACAGCGCGGGATTCGGGTTGACGGCGCCCAGCGAAACGGCCGTCGTCCCGCGATAGCCGGTCTCCTCGAGACATTCGCGCAGTGCGGCCTGCGCGGGATCCTCGCCGGTATCGACGAGGCCGCCGGGAATCTCGAGCGTCATGCGCTGGCAACCGTGCCGGTACTGGCGCACGAGCACGGCGCACTGGTCGCGTGTGATGGCCACGATCTGCGCCCAGTCGGGCGATTGAATCCGATAAAAGCTGTGCTCCGTCGAGTCGAACGGCGACACCGCGTCCGAACGCTCGACCGAGAAGATCCGGCAGTCGGCCACGGGCGCGCGCTTCCGCTCGCGCCACGCTCCGGATTTCGTCCGGCGCATTCCCACCTACGCGGTCCCGAGCTGATAGATGAGCAGAGCGCCACCGTAGCCGAGCGCAGTCATGTAGCTCCAGGCAAAGATCGGCCAGCGCCAGCTGTTGGTCTCGCGGCGAATGACGGCGAGCGTCGCCGCACACTGCAGACACCAGGCATAGAACAGCAACAAGCCGAAGACCATCGGCAACGTGAACACGGGACTGCCGTCGGCATGCGTCGCGGCACGGATCCTGCCTCGCAGCGTTTCCTCGTCAGCTTCGTCGCCGACGGCGTAGATCGTGCCGAGCACGGCCACGACGACCTCGCGCGCCGGGAACCCGGCGATGACGGCCGCCGAAACGCGCCAATCCCAACCGAGCGGCCGGAACGCGGGCTCGACCCACTGACCGGCCCGCCCCAACCAGCTTTGCTCGAGATGATCCGCAGCCGCCTGATTCTCGATCTCGGCAAGCCGCCCCTCGAGAGCAGCGCCCGCCAAAGTCGCCGTGGCCTCCCCTGCCGCCGCCGTTTGCGTCGCTTCAAGCTCCGGCGAACGCGGGAAATAGGTGAGCACCCAGACGATGATGGCCACCGCGAAAATCACGGTGCCGGCGCGACCGAGGAACACGCGGACGCGGTCGAGCAGCTTCATCCCGACGTTACGGACGTTCGGAACGCGAAACGCGGGCAGCGCCAGGATGAAAGTCGGGTTCTCGCCACGCAGCACGGAGCTGCGCAGCAGCAACGCGGTTGCGACACCGCCGGCGATACCGATCGCGAGCAGCCCGAACAATACGAGCCCCTGGAGGTTGAATATGCCCACGCTGCGGACAGGAACGAACGCGCCTATTAGGAGCCCGTACACCGGCCAGCGTGCGGAGCACGTCATGAACGGCGAGGCCAGGATCGTCGCAATGCGGTCGCGTCGATTCGGAATGACCCGCGTCGCCATGATCGACGGCACGGCGCACGCGAAGCTCGACAACAGCGGAATCACCGACTGCCCCGACAAGCCGACGCTGCGCATCGCCCGGTCCACGAGGAAAGCCGCACGCGCCAGATAGCCCGTGTCCTCCATCAAAATGATGAACAAGAACAGAATCAAGATCTGCGGCAAGAACACGATGACGCTGCCGACGCCGCCGATGACGCCGTCGACGACGAGGCTCTCGAGCATAGGGCCGGGCAGGACGGGCGCGAGCATCGAGCCGACGCCGCCCATGCCCGCGTCGATGAGATCGACGAGCGGCGTCGCCCACGCGAACACGGCCTGGAACACCACGAACATCACTACGATCAGCAACGCGAAGGCCGGCCAAGGCCGGTTGATCCAGTCGATGAGTCTCGCTGCCCGCATGACGGCGCCGGACCCCGGCGACTCGACGCGCGCGAGCGTGGCGCGCACCCACGCGTAGCGCCGGCGTGCCTCCGTCGCGAGCGGCGGCTCTGCCCCGAAAAGCTCAGCGCGCGCCGCCGCGATCTCCGCACCCGCCTGCGGCACGAGCGCGTGCGTGGCCGCGGCGTCGATCAACAAGCGTTCGGCCTCGACGCGGTGCAACTCCGAGCCGCCTGCGCGCCACCGTGCGACGAGCGCGTCCGCTGCGCGCTGCAACTCGGGCCAATGCGCCGCCTCGCGCGGCGGTGCCAGCGTCGAGATTCGTGCGAGCGCTTCGTGCAAGGCCGGAAAGCCGCGGCCGGAGGTCGCAACCACGGGCAGCACGGGCACTCCGCCGAGCGCCTCCGTGAGCCCAGCGAAGTCGATCTTGCGGCCTTCGCGCTCGGCAGCGTCGATCATCGTCAACGCCACGATCATCGGCCGGCCGAGCTCCGTGAGCTGCTGCAGGAGATACAAACCTTGATACAGGCGCGTCGAGTCGATCACGGCGAGGATCGCGTCGGGCCGCGGCGTGCCCGCCACGCGGCCGAACAGCACGTCGACGGCGATCTTCTCGTCGGCCGAGGTGGGGCTCAGCGAGTACGTGCCCGGGAGGTCGATGAGGTCGAGCCCGACGGCCCCGAAGACACCGCGCCCGACACGGCGCTCGACGGTGACGCCGGGGTAGTTCGCCGTGTGCTGGCGTAAACCCGTGAGCCGGTTGAACACCGAGCTCTTGCCCGCGTTGGGGTTGCCGACGACGGCGACCGTGCCCGCGGCTCGGCGGTTGACGGCAATCCGCTCGACCGGGACGGCAACTTCAGCCGGGGCGGCCATCGACCACCACGTGAAACCGCCTCGCCTGCTCCTGGCGCAGCGAGATCGCAGCCCCGTAAATCCTGATCTCGAGCGGATCGCCGCCGAGCGACCGTTGCAGGAACGTGAGCTCGGCGCCTTCCACGAGGCCGAGCACCATCAATCGCTGGACGGAGGGATCGGCGGTCTCGATCGATTCGATGCGGACGCGCTCACCAGGCTTGAGATCGGCAAGTGTCAGACAGGGCTCCGCGTGCGGGGTAAATAGGAATGGTTATTATTCTCCCCGAAAATCGGCGCTCAATCAAATGGATGGCGGCGCATGACCACGGCGTCGCGGCTCGGTCCCGTGGACACGATGTCGATCGGAACGCCCGCGAGCTCTTCGATTCGCCGCATATAGTCCTTGGCTCCCTTGGGCAGCGCCGCGTACGAGGTCACGCCGGCGGTCGGCGCGCGCCAGCCGGGCACCGACTCGTAGACGGGCTCACACTCGCCGAAGCGGTCGCTGAGCATCGGCAGCGTGTCCCGCACCTCCCCGTCGAGGCGATAGCCCGTGCAGATCTTGATCTCCGGGAGCCCGTCGAGGACATCGAGCTTGGTGAGGCACAAGCCCGCGATGCTGTTAGTGAAGACCGCTCGACGCAGCAACACGGCGTCGAACCATCCGCAGCGGCGCGGCCTGCCCGTCGTCGAGCCGAACTCGTGGCCGACCTTGCCGAGGTGGCGTCCCACCTCGTCGCTGAGCTCCGTCGGAAACGGCCCGGCGCCCACGCGCGTCGTGTAGGCCTTGACGATGCCGAGCACGTAGTCGATGGCGCCGGGGCCGACGCCCGTTCCCGCCGCCGCGCCGCCGATGGTCGTGTTCGACGACGTCACGAACGGGTAAGTGCCGAGATCGATGTCGAGCATGGCGCCCTGTGCGCCTTCGAACAGCATGTTGGCGCCGCGCGCGTGCAGGTCGCGCAGCACTTCGGTCACGTCGACGACGAGCGGCTTGACGCGCTCGCCGAGCGCGAGCAGGTTGTCGAGCTCCTGGCGAGGCTCGACGCGCTCGGTGCGGTAGTAGTTGCCGAGCAGGAAGTTGTGCAGATCGAGCAGCCGCTCGAGCTTGGCTTCTAGCGCCTGCGGCGCGAACAGGTCGGCGATCCGAATCGCGCGTCGCGCGATTTTGTCCTCGTAAGCGGGCCCGATGCCGCGCCCCGTCGTGCCGATGGCCGCAGAGCCGCTCGCCTGCTCCCGCGCGCGGTCGAGCAGCGCATGCGAGCGCAAGATCAGGGGGCAGGCGGCCGAGACGCGCAAGCGCCGCTCGACGGGCACGCCGCGCTGCGCGAGATCGTCCATCTCCTTGCAGAGCGCGTCCAGCGACACGACCACGCCGTTGCCGATGAGGCAGACGACGCCGTCGCGCAAAATGCCCGAGGGGATGAGGTGCAGAACCGTCTTCTGCTCGCCGATGACGAGCGTGTGGCCGGCGTTGTGCCCGCCCTGGAAGCGCACGACGGCGCTGACGCGATCCGCGAGCACGTCGACGACGGCGCCCTTGCCCTCGTCGCCCCATTGCGTGCCGATGACCACCACGCTCCGACCCACGTTACCCTCGCACCACGTAGAGCAGGACCAAGCCGCCGATGACGGCGGCGAGGCCGAACACTCGCAAGCGGCTCTCGTTCAGCATTGCGAGCGCCGCCAAGCTGCGGCGCCACTGCTGCGGCGCCACGAAAGGAAACAGCCCCTCGAGGATCAAGTAGAAAGCCAAACCCGCGAAAAGATCTGCCCAAGCCAAGGCCTTCATCCCTCCATGCTTGCGGTTGGATCTGGCGCCGGCTCAGTTGGCAGAGCCGGTTTGGCTCTGCAGGAACTTGAAAAACTCGCTGTCGGGCTGCAACACGAGCACGTCCTGATCGCCGCCGATCGCCTGGCGATACGCCTGCATGCTGCGATAGAAGGCGTAGAAATCGCGGTCTTGCCCGAAGGCCGCCGCGTAGGTCTCGGCGGCCCGGGCGTCGCCGGCGCCGCGAACTCGCTCGGCGTCGCGATAAGCCTCGGCCAGTATCACGGTTCGCTGCCGCTCGGCATCGGCGCGAATGCGCACGTACTCTTCCTCGCCCTCCGCCCGTAGCTGCGTGGCGACGGCCAAACGCTCTTGGCGCATGCGCTGGAAGACCGACTCGCTGACGTCCTCGGCAAGATCGATGCGCTTCACAC
Organism: uncultured Gammaproteobacteria bacterium; assembly: GCA_964503125.1. Lineage (GTDB taxonomy): Bacteria > Pseudomonadota > Gammaproteobacteria > Steroidobacterales > Rariloculaceae > FEN-1219. The sequence goes on along the minus strand of CAZCZE010000039.1, from coordinate 176,215 downwards.
GCACGTCGACGACTTCGATGCCGAGCTCCGGCGGCCGTTCCTGCACCGCGAGGAGCATTTCGCGCATGAGCTCGGTGCGCTCCGCCGAGACGACCTCCTGGAGCGTCCTGCGGCCGATCGCGGCCCGGATACCCTCCTTGACGATGGCCGACAAACGCTGTTCGGCCGTGGCTTCGTCGGCCCGGACCGCGCGGTAGTACTGGGCCGGGTCGACGACCCGCCAGTTCACGTAATAGTCGACGATGAGGTTCTTCTTCTCGCCCGTGAGAAACCGCTCGCGGGAGTTCTCGTCCAGGATCAGTACGCGATTCGGGTAACGGGCGACGTTCTCGAAGAACGGAATCTTGAAATGTAGACCGGGCGCGTAGGCGGACTCGACGATGCGTCCGATCCGGAACTTTACGGCATGTTCGCGGGTATCGACCGTGAACAACGACATCCGTATCACGATCGCAGCCAGTACGCCGAGGATCAGCAACAGATTGATGCGTGGGCCCATGGTCGATTCCCGGTTAGCGAGTCGCGTCCCGCTCACGCGAACGAGGGGCAGTAGCGCTCGGCGGCGGCGCGGCAACGCTCGACGCCGGCTCGCCAGACACCGCCGTCGGCCGCCGCTGCATGAGCTGGTCGAGCGGCAAGTACAAGAGATTGTTACTGCCTTCAGTGTCGACGAGCACCTTGGTCGACGTGCTCAAGACCGCCTCGAGCGTTTCGATATACATTCGCTCGCGCGTGACGGCCGGTGCCCTCTGGTACTCGACGAGCACTTGCGTGAAGCGATCCGATTCGCCGTCCGCGTCCGCGATGACCTGCTGCCGATAGGCCTCCGCGTCTTGGCGGCGGCGTTCCGCCTCACCGCGCGCCCGCGGCAGGATCTCGTTCGAAAAGGTTTGGGCCTCGAGGATGCGTCGCTCGCGGTCCTCGCGGGCGCGAATCGAATCCTGCACGGCCGCTTCGACCTCGGGGGGGAATTCGGCGCCGATCAAGTTGACCTCGTAAATGGTGATCCCGGCGCCGTACGCGTCGAGAGTGGCCTGCAGCAGATCTTGCGTCTGCTGGGAGACCTCGGCCCGCCCCTCGGTCAGAATGAAATCGAGCAGGCTGGCGCCGATGACCTCGCGGATCGCGCTCGCGGTTGCCGCTTCGAGCGTTTCCATGGGGTTACGCAATTTGAACATGTAGAGCTCGGGGTCGGTGCGCCGGAACTGGATGACGAGCGCGACGTTGACGATGTTCTCGTCCCTCGTGAGCATGCTGGCGCGATACTCGAAGGGCTCCGTTGCGCCGGTGTTGATCTTCTCGGCATGCTCGATGGGCCATGGCCAGTGCCACTGCAAGCCCGGCTGGGTGAGGCCCTGAAAAGCGCCGAAGCGGAACTCGAGGCCGCGCTCCGCGGCGTCGACGCGATAAAAGCCGAAGCTGAGCCAAACGAGCCCGAGGATGACCACCGCGCTGGCCGCAAGGCCCGAGCTCAAGCCCGGGTCGCCGCCGTCGGCCCCACGGCCCGGCCCGCCGCCGCGGAAGAGTCCCGCAAGCTTGCGCTGGAGATCGCGTACCACGGCATCGAGATCCGCCGGACCTTTGTCCTTGTCGGATCGCCACGGATTGCCCTTATCGCCGTCGTCCCAAGTCATCGTGCTTCACACTTTCTGTCGAATGCTGTCTGCTGACAAGCCTTCCTCGTCGCGCAGCTGCCGCCAGCGCCCGGCCGGCAAGTCGACGGCGAGCGTATAGCCGCCGTCCGGCTCGGCCTTTTCGCTGCGCACGGCGCGCCAGTCGAATAGCCGCGCGCGCAAGCGGCTCTGATCCGGCCGTAAGCGCACCTCCCCCGCCACCCGGGCTCCGGCCACGCGCATCCGGATCTCTTCCTTCAGGGCCTCCAGGCCCTCCCCGGTCATCGCGGAGACACAGTGCTTGGTGATCTCGGCGCCGTCGAACTCCCGAACGAAATCGGGCGGCGCCCGATCGGCCTTATTGTACACCCGAAGACACGGAACCTCCGCAGCTCCGATGTCCTTGAGCACGCCTTCGACTTGCCGGCGCCGATCTTCGTGATGGCGGTCGCTCGCGTCGATGACGTGCAGGAGCAGAGTGGCCTCCCGCGTCTCCGTGAGCGTGGCGCGAAAGGCCGCAATGAGCTCGTGGGGCAAGTCCCTGACGAACCCGACCGTGTCGACGAGCAGGGCTTCGGTTCCCGGAACGAGCCTCAGGCGCCGGACCGTCGGATCGAGGGTGGCGAACAGCTGATCCTTGGGCGTTAGGTCGGCGCCCGCGAGCGCGTTGAACAGGGTCGTCTTGCCCGCGTTGGTATAGCCCACGATCGCCACGCTCGGAATGTCGGCCCGTAGCCGCTCCTTGCGGCTCACATCGCGCTGCCGCTCGACGCGTTCGAGACGCTCGCGCAGGTGCCGGATGCGCCGGCTCACGAGGCGGCGGTCGGTCTCGAGCTGAGTTTCGCCGGGTCCACGCAGACCGATACCGCCCTTCTGCCGCTCGAGGTGGGTCCATCCGCGCACGAGCCGCGACGCGAGGTGCTCGTGCTGGGCGAGCTCCACTTGGAGCTTGCCTTCGAAGGTCGCGGCGCGCTGCGCGAAGATGTCGAGGATCAACCCGTTGCGATCGAGCACGCGCGTCTTCAAGGCGAGCTCGAGATTGCGCTCCTGCCCCGCTCGCAACGGCTGGTTGACCAAGATGAGCTCGGCCTGCGTCTCGCGCGCACGGGCGGCGATCTCGGCGACCTTGCCGCTGCCGACGAAGTACTTGGGATCGGGGCGAACGCGCCGCGCTTCGATCTCACCGACGACGCACGCGCCGGCGGATTCCGCCAGTGCACGGAACTCCTGAGTTTCGTCGTCGAAACACGGTCGGTTCAGGCCAATGTGGATGAGCAGGGCGCGTTCGCCGCTGCGCGGCCGGTCGAGCAACCTTACCTCCCTGTGTTAAGAGACGGGACGTCTAGTCCTGCGCCTCTTCCTCGTCCATGGCGGGCACGCGGACGTTGCGTGCGGGGACCACGGTGGAAATCGCATGCTTGTAGACCATCTGACTGACGCTATTGCGCAGCAGCACGACGAACTGGTCGAACGAATCGATCTGGCCTTGCAGCTTGATGCCGTTCACCAGGTAAATCGAGACGGGCACTTTCTCTTTGCGCAAAGCATTCAGAAACGGATCCTGAAGCGACTGACTCTTGGCCATAACTGTTCTCCTTGTTCTTGTTCGAATCGGCGAGACCAGCCCGGACCGTGTCGCCTCGGTCCGGTGCACTGCCTGAAATCTCGGACTCCGATCGCCGTGCCTAACGGGCGACGGCCTTACTCCCACAACCGGCAATGCTAGCACAGCATTTAGCCGTTTTTCGCGCCGATCACGCGACTGTTCGCCAGCCGCTCGAGGCAGCGGCCGGCGAGTCCCGGCGCGAAGGCCGGCCAGGCCTCGCAGCGTGTGTCGCCGCGCAGCCACGTGAGCTGGCGCTTGGCGTACTGCCGCGTCGCCGCGATGGCCTTGGTGCGAGCCTCGTCCCAGCCGTAATCGCCCTCGAGGTGAGCCCAGATCTGGCGGTAGCCGACCGAGCGCAGCGCCGGCAGGTCCCGATCGAGATCGCCGCGAGCTCGAAGCCGCTCGACCTCGGCGACGAAGCCCTGCGCCACCATCGCATCGAAGCGCCGCTCGATGCGCTCGGCGAGCGCCGCGCGGTCGGCGGGCACGAGCGCGATGACGAGGACGCCCGGTTCGCCCGTCGATGAGCGCGTGCGCTGGAGCTCGGTGATCGGCCGGCCCGTGAGCGCGTGGACCTCGAGCGCGCGCTGGATGCGCTGCCGGTCGCTCGGCGCGATGCGCGCCGCCGCAGCCGCATCGATACCCTGCAGCCGCTGGTGCAACGCAGCCCAGCCGAAGCGCACGCCGTCGCGGTCGATGGCCGCGCGCACCGCACGATCCGCGCGCGGCAAGCTCGCGAGGCCGTCGCGCAGCGCGCGCAAATAGAGCAGCGTGCCCCCGACGATGAGCGGCAACCGCCCGCGTGCCCGGATCGCCGCGATCGCGCTCGCGGCATCGCGCGCGAACCGTCCCGCCGAGTACGCTTCGTTCGGCTCGAGGATGTCGACGAGGTGGTGGGGCACGCTCTGCCGCGTCGCGATCGACGGCTTCGCGGTGCCGATGTCGAGGCCGCGATACACCATCGCCGAGTCCATGCTGACGATCTCGACGGGCACGCGCGCGGCGATTTCGAGCGCGAGATCCGTCTTACCGCAGGCCGTCGGTCCGGTGATGCACGCGCACGTGAGAGCCGCCGGCTCGCTCATGCGTCACTGCCCGCGCAGGAACAGCCGGTCGAGCTCCTCGAGCGTCACCTGCGTCCACGTCGGCCGGCCGTGATTGCAGGCCTCGCTGCGCTCGGTGCGCTCCATCTCGCGGAGCAAGGCGTTCATCTCGTCGAGCGTGAGGCGCCGGTTCGCGCGCACGGCCGCATGGCACGCCATCGTCGCGAGCAGCTCGTTGGTCACGGCCTCGACGCGCTCCACGCCTTGTCCCGTTGCGAGGTCGCTCAGGACATCGCGCACGAGCGGCTCCACTGCGCTGCCATCGAGCAGCGCAGGCACGGCCACGACCGCAACGATCCTCGGTCCGCGGCGCACGATCGTGAGACCCACGGCCGCGAGCTCGGCGGCGAGCTCCTCGACGAGATCGGCCTCCTGCGTCGTCACCTCGAGCGTCACGGGAACGAGCAGCGGCTGCGCAGTCACGCGTCGCTCCGCGAGCGCGAGCTTCAGTCGCTCGTAGCTGATGCGCTCGTGCGCCGCATGCATGTCGATGATGACGAGCCCCGCGGCATTTTCGGCGAGCACGTAGATGCCGCCGATCTGCGCGACGGCGTAGCCGAGCGGCGGCACGGCGCCGTCGGTCGCGGCCGGCGCGGCAGGCGTCGCGCGCGCGTGCAGCCGCTCGAACAGCGGCACGTACTCGCGCACGCTCGGCGCGCCGAGCCCAAGTGCCGATTGCCGCGCGCCGCCATAGGCCGTCGCCCCCGCAGCCACGAGCTGCGTGCCGTGAACGGGCGCGGCTCCGCCCACGTCGACGGCGGCGTCGAGCGTTGCCGCGAGCGCCGTTTCGACGCTGCGAAACACGAAGTCGTGAACGAGCCGCGAATCGCGGAACCGGATCTCGAGCTTCGCGGGATGGGCATTGACGTCGATGCGCCGCGGGTCGAGCACAACGTAGAGCACGTACGCCGGCTGGCGCGCCTGGAACAGCACGTCTTGATAGCCGAGCCGCACGGCATGGCGCAGCAGTTTGTCACGCACGAAGCGGCCGTTGACGAACGTGAACTGGAGATCGGCTTGGCTGCGCGAGAACGCAGGAGCCGCAAGCCACCCGGAGACGGCGACGCCCTCGATCGCCCGCGAGAACCAGCGCGCGTGCTCCATGAATTCCGCGCCGCAGACTTCCGCCACGCGCGCCTCCTGCGCCGCGCGATCCGTCGCAGGAGGCAGCTCGAATACCGTGCGGCCGTTGCTCGTGAGGCGAAACTCCACGTCGAAGCGCGCGAGCGCCAGGTTGCGCAGCACCGAATCGACGTGCGCGAGCTCGGTCTTCTCCGAGCGCTGGAACTTGCGCCGCGCCGGCGTGTTGAAGAACAAGTCGCGGACCTCGACCGTCGTTCCGGCGGGCCGGGCGGCCGGGCGCGGCGCGCCGAGCTCGCCGCCGTCGCACGCGATAGCCCAAGCGTGCTCGGCGCCGCGCGTGCGCGAAGTGATCGTGAGTCTCGCGACGGAGCCGATGCTCGGCAGCGCCTCGCCGCGAAACCCCATCGACCTCAAGCTCTCGAGGTCGTCGAGCGTCGCGATCTTGCTCGTCGCGTGCCGCGACAGCGCGAGCGCCAGCTCCTCGGGCGGAATGCCCACGCCGTCGTCCGCGATGCGAATCAAGCGGCCGCCGCCGCCCTCGACGTCCACGGCGATCGCGCGCGCCCCGGCGTCGAGCGAGTTCTCGACGAGCTCCTTGACGACGGACGCCGGGCGCTCGACGACCTCGCCGGCCGCGATCTGGTCGATGAGCTGCGAAGGCAGGATGCGAATGGCCAAACTGAGTGCCTGGAGGCGCGTGCGCGGGCAACGGCGCACGCTCGTCGAGCGCGAGTTTAACTCAGGCCGATGAAGCCGTGCTCAGCCGCGCGGAATCGTGAGGACTTGACCGACGCGCAGCACGTCGGTCCGCAGCCGGTTCGAGCTGCGGATGCTCGCCGAGGTCACGCGATAGCGTTCGGCGATCTCCGACAGCGTCTCGCCGCGCGCGATGACGTGGCGCAACGGCTCGCCGCCTTCCGCCGTCGCGTGCGCGGCAAAGTAGCTGCCTTGCGGCGGATTGGCGGCGAAATAGTCGACGATGCCCTGCCGCCGGGCGGTCGCGACCGACGATTGATACTTGGCGCTGCGCAGCGCGGCCTCCTCGCGCGGGTTCGAGATGTAGGCCGTCTCGATGAGCACCGACGGAATGTCCGGAGACTTGAGCACGAGGAACGGCGCCTGCTGAACCTCGCGCTTGCGCATCGTCGTGACCGTTGCCATGCGCCGGATCAAGCGCTGCCCGGCCGCCGTGCTGGCGCTCAACGACGCATTCTGCGACAAATCCAGCAACACGCGCGCCAGCAATTGATCCTTGTCGGCGAGCGATACGCCGCCGATCAAATCCGACGCGTTCTCCCGTTGTGCGAGCAGCTGCGCCGCCTCGTCGCTCGCGCCTTTCTCCGAGAGCACGTAGACCGTGGCGCCCTTCGCATCGCCACGGTACGAATCGGCATGGATCGAGATGAAGAAATCGGCCTGCGCGTCGTGCGCCACTTGCATGCGTTGCCGATGCGAGACGAAGTAGTCGCCATCGCGCACCATGACGGCGCGCATGCCGGCTTGCGCGTCGATCTCGGTGCGCAAGCGGCGCGCGATCGCGAGGACGACGTCTTTCTCGCGCGCACCGCCGCGGCCGCTCGCTCCGGGGTCCTCGCCGCCATGACCGGCGTCGATGACGACGACGACGTCGCGGCCGCGGTCGGTCGACGGCGGCGCACGCCGCACGACGGGCGCCGCCTCCGCGGGCGGCAAGTCGACGACGAGACGATGACCGTACTGCTCGCTCGGAGCGAGCAGGAATGTCTTAGGTCTAGCGGGCTCGTTGAGCTCGAGCACGAGCCGCAGCTCGCCGCCGGGCCGCGAGCCCGTGCGCAACGCGGTCACCGCGCCCAGCGGCGCGCCGAGGGCGAGCGCGGGTGCAGCAGCGGAGCGCGGCAGATCGATGACGACGCGGTCGGGACCAGTCAGCGCGAACACGCGATGCTCGACCGGGGCGCTGAGCTCGAACACGACGCGCGTGCCGTCGGGGCCCGCCCAGGCGCGAACGCTTTCGACGGTGGCCGCGGTCGCGGCCCGGGTAGCGAGCACCAGGAGCATCACGACGAGGACTTGCCGCAGCCACTTCACTCGCGACACCCGAATCCGCTCCCTACCCTTTGAACGACGGCCTTATGTTTACCGGTTTCGGGCGCGTTTTCAACGGTTTCCTGTTATCAGGCAGAGTATTACGGCTCGTTATTAAACGCCTCCTGACGAATCCGCCTTAACGCGTCGTTTCCGGCCGGCGTTGCGGCCGTGACGGCCACCCGGCGCCGCGTCGCGCCCGTGACGGCGAACCCGAGCGTCAGATCGGCGCGGCGCGCGAGCTGCGCCGCTCGCTCCGGCCACTCGACGAGGGTCCAGCTCGTCGCCTCGTCGAGCCAGTCCCGCAGACCTAAGCCCTCGAGCTCTTCGTCGCCGCCGAGGCGATAGAGATCGAGGTGCACGACGAGCACGCCGTCGCAGGTGTACTGCTCGAGCAGCGTGTAAGTCGGCGACGGCACGCGGCCCGCGTAACCGAGCCCGCGCAGCATCGCGCGCACCCAGGTCGTCTTGCCGCTGCCAAGGTCGCCCGACAGGCCGATAACGAGCGGCGCCACCTGCGCGGCACGCAGCGCCTTCGCAAAACGGGCGGCGCCGGCCGCGAGCTCGGTTTCGGTGCCGAACTCGAGGGCTAGCTTACGTTCGCCCATGTGCGCAAGTGCGGCAGCAGGTCGCTCGCCAACGTGCCGCGTTCGCCGTCCGCCGCGGCTGCGTCGCCTGCGAGTGCGTGCAGCAGGACACCGGCCCGCGCCGTGAGCGTGAGATCGCGCGTCTGCACGAGCAAGGACCCGAGCACGCCCGCCAGCACGTCGCCCGTCCCGGCCGTCGCGAGGCCCGGATTACCGCGATCGCAAACGCGCAGCGGTTCGTGCTCGCGCGGCGCGGCGACGAGGCTATTCGGCCCCTTCAGTACGACGTGCGCGGCGAAAGTGTTCGCGAGCGAACGCGCCGCCGCGCAACGGTCGCGCTGCACGTCCGATATTTCGCAGCGCAGTAGCCGCGCCGCTTCGCCCGCGTGCGGCGTCAACAGCCACGTGCCGCGCTCGCGCCGCTCGGCGGCCAACAGGTTCAAGCCGTCGGCATCGACGACGAGCGGCAAGTCGCTCGCGACGAGGCGTCGCCAAAGGCCGTGCGCCCACGCGGTTTGACCGAGCCCCGGCCCGAGCACGGCCCCGTCCGCGAAACCTATAAGTTCCCCGAGATCCTGCTCTGAACTAGCTGAATGGCAAATGATTTCCGGGCGGCCTCCAAGCACCGTGGCGACGTTGTCCGGGTGCGTGGCGACGTACACGAGGCCGGCGCCGACGCGCAACGCAGCCTCGGCTGCAAGCCGGATCGCACCGCCCATGCCGGGTCCGCCGCCGACGAGCAACAGCCGGCCCGCCGTGCCCTTGTGCGCGCTGCGCGCCCGGCGCGGCAAAGCGCGTTGCAGGTCGCCCCGCACGATGCGCTCGAGCGCGGGCGCCAAGGTCGCGCCCAGCGCCGCCGGCAAGTCGAGTCCCGCGAACTCGATCTCGCCGCAATGATCGACCGCCGCGCCGAGAAAGAGCCCCTGCTTCAAGCCCACGAACGTGATGGTCGCCGCGGCCCGGACTGCGACGGGCATCGGCCAGCCGCTGTCGGCATTCAGGCCGCTCGGCACGTCGAGCGCGAGGACGGGGATTCGGGCCGCCTCGAGGGCGTCGATCGCGGCGCGAAACTCGCCCGCCACGGGACGCGCGAGGCCCGTGCCGAGCACCGCATCCACGACGACGTCGGCGCCGCGGAGTCGTGCCGCCGCGAACGGCTCGAACGCGACGCCGGCGCCGCGAGCATCGGCGGCGGCCTGCGCCGCCGCACCCGTGAACCCGTCGGCCCCGGCGACGAGCAGCACGCGTACGCCGAACCCGGCGACCTTCGCGAGTCGTGCGACGACGAGCCCGTCGCCGGCGTTGTTGCCGACACCGCAGACGATGGCGAGCACGCGCGCGCTCGGCCAGCGCCGTGCTAGAACGCGCAGCGCGGCGACACCCGCGCGGCACATGAGCTCGTACGCCGTTACGCCGCAGGTCGCGGTCGCGAGCGCGTCGAGCTCGCGAACCTGCGCCGCGCTGTAGACCCGTTGCGGGAGCTGCTCCCAGAGTGCCGTCATGGGCCGCGATTATACTGGTCGGCATTTGGACCCACCGGTGCGGAACTTAAGCGACGCCGAGCTCGAGCGGTTGGCCGCCGACGTCAAACGGCTCGGCGCCGAGCTCGGCTTCGACAAGCTCGGCATCGCCGCGGCCTCGCTCGACGCCGACGAACGCCGCCTCGAGCGCTGGCTGGCGCTCGGCCGCCACGGCACGATGGCCTTCATGGCGCGGCACGGGCGCAAACGCTCGAATCCTGCCGAGCTCGTGCCCGGCACCGTCCGCATCGTCTCGGCGCGCATGAGCTATTGGCCCGCGGCCGCGCACGACGCGCGCGACGTGCTTACGGATCCGCGCCGCGCCTACGTTGCCCGCTACGCGCTCGGCCGCGACTATCACAAGGTGCTGCGGCGCCGCCTGCAGCGGTTGGCCGACGCGATCGGCGAGCGCATCGGTGAGTTCGGCTATCGCGTGTTCGTCGACAGTGGGCCCGTGCTCGAGAAAGCGCTCGCGCGCGATGCCGGCCTCGGGTGGATCGGCAAGCACACCAACGTGCTCGATCGCGACGGCTCGTGGTTCTTGCTCGGCGAGCTCTACACCGACCTGCCGCTACCGGCCGACGCGCCTGTCGCCGAGCGTTGCGGCTCGTGTCGGGCCTGCCTCGAGGTATGCCCGACACAGGCGATCGTCGCGCCCTACGAGCTCGACGCGCGCCGCTGCATTTCGTACCTCACGATCGAGCTGCGCGGCTCGATCCCCGAGGAGCTGCGGCAGGCGATCGGCAACCGCATCTTCGGCTGCGACGACTGCCAGCTGTTTTGCCCTTGGAACAAATTCGCCCGCCCCACGGACGCCGGCGACTTCGCCGTGCGCCACGGCTTGGACGGCGCGGGGCTCGTCGAGCTGTTCGCGTGGTCCGAAACCGAGTGGCTGGAGCGCACGGCGGGCTCGGCGCTGCGGCGGGCGGGGTACGAGGGCTGGCTGCGCAACATCGCCGTCGCGCTCGGCAACGCGCCTGCCGACGAGCGCATCGTCGCCGCACTCGCCGCGCGTAGCGCCCATCCGTCGCCCATCGTGCGCGAGCACGTGGAGTGGGCGCTCGTGCGCCAGCGGGGCGCGGCCGCCCAAGCCGCCCAGAGTGCCAACTCCGTCACTGCCGAGGCGCCGCGCCACCCGTAGCATCGGCGCCAAACGTCTCTGGATCCTGCCCATGAGCATGGTCAATCTCGAGTCGCTGGCTTACGGCATCGACACCGATTTCCGGCGCTCGCTCCTCCAAGGCATAGCGCTGTTCCGCGGCATCGACGGGGACAGCATTGCCGACCTCCTGCCGCAGTGCGGCCGCATCGACATCAAGGAAGGCGAAGTGCTGCTCTCGCCGCAACGCGAGAATCACTGCGTCTATATCGTCTTGAGCGGCCGGCTCACGGTGCACTTAGCCTCGCTCGACGCCCCGAAGATCGCCGATCTCGGCCCCGGTCAGTGTGCAGGAGAAATGTCGCTCATCGAGGACAAGGATCCGTCGGCGTTCGTGGTCGCGATCGAAGACTCGCACCTCATGGTCATCAGCCACACGCTGCTGTGGCGCTTGGTAGATCGCTCGCACACTTTCTGCAAGAACCTGCTCGTCGTGCTCTCGGAACGCGTGCGCTCCGACAACGAATACATTGCGAGCAGCCTCGGGGTGCTGCGCCAAGCCGAGCGCAACGCGCACACCGACGATCTCACGGGCCTCGGCAATCGTCAGTGGATGCGCACGATGTTCGAGCGCGAAGTGACGCGCACGCTGCACGCCGGCAAGGCGCTCTGCCTCATGATGGTCGACGTCGACAACTTCAAGCTGTTCAACGACCGCTACGGACACATCGCGGGCGACCGCGTGCTCGTCGCCGTGGCCGAGACGTTACGCGAGTACTTGCGGCCGACCGACCTCGTGGCACGGTTCGGCGGCGACGAGTTCGCCGTCTTGCTGCCCGACCTTGAGCTCAAGCAGGCGCGGCAAACGGCCGAACGGATTCGACAGCAGGTGGCAGCGCTATCGCCGGCGAGCCTGTCGACCGCCGTCACCGTCTCCATCGGTCTCGCGAGCAGAACCGGCGACGACGACGTCGCCACGCTCGTGCAGCGCGCCGATGCCGCGATGTACGACGCCAAGCAAGCCGGCCGCAACCGCGTGGCCGTTGCCGAGCGATCAGACGAATAGATTGTCGATGAGCCGTGCGCGCCCGAGCCACGCGGCGCCGAGCACGACGCGTTCCTCGTCGCGTCCGCTGGTGGCGCCGCCTAAGTCCGCGCGGCGTCTGATCTCGACATAGTCGGGCTTGAGCCCCGCGCGCTCGAGCTCGGCGCGCGCCTCGGCCGTAATCCCCGCGAAATCGACCGCGCCGGCGCGCAGCCTCGTGCGCAGCTGCTCGAGCGCGCGGTGCAGCGCGGGCGCCAGGCGGCGCTGCGCCGCCTCGAGATAACGGTTGCGCGAGCTCATCGCGAGCCCATCCGGCTCGCGATGCGTCGGCCCCAAGCGCAGCTCCATGGGTAGCGCGAGGTCGGCGATCATGCGCTGCATGAGCACGAACTGCTGATAGTCCTTCTGGCCGAGATACAGCACGTCGGGTGCGACGATGTTGAGCAGCCGGCAAACGACGGTCGCCACGCCGTCGAAGTGCCCCGGGCGCGTGGCTCCGCAGAGCTCGCGCGCGAGCGCCGGCAACTGCACGCGCACCGCATCCTCCTGGCCGAACGGATAGATCTCGGCCGCGGTCGGCACGAACAACAAATCGACGTTGCCGGCGGCCGCGATGAGCGCTTCATCTACGGCGAGCGTGCGCGGGTACGCGGCGTAGTCCTCTCTCGGCCCGAACTGCGTGGGATTGACGAAGATGCTCATGACCACGCGCGGCTCCGCCGCTGCGGCGAGCGCCGTGAGGCTCATGTGCCCCGCGTGCAGGTTGCCCATGGTCGGCACGAACGCGACTCGCTCGCGAGCTGCGCGCCACGTGGCGACGGCCGCGCGCACCGCGGCAATCGTCTCGACCGTGCGCACTCGAGCCAACTCAGCTCCCGGGGAATAGCTGCGACCAGTCTAGCAGCGCCCTCACTCGAAGCAGTGTTCCGGCGCGGGGTAGCTGCGATCTTTGACGGCGCGAACGTAGGCGCGCAACGCGTCGAGCGGCGAGTCGCGGCCCTTGGCGAAGTTCTTGACGAAACGCGGCATGCGCCCTTGCGTGATGCCGAGCACGTCGTAGAGCACGAGAATCTGGCCGTCGACGCCCGGGCCCGCACCGATGCCGATGACGGGCACGCGCACGGCGTCGCGGATCGCGGCGCCGACGGTGCTCGGCACGCACTCGAGCAGGATGGAATCGGCGCCCGCGCTTTCGAGCTCGCGGGCGGCGGCAATCATCTCTTGCGCCGCGCGCTCCTCGCGCCCCTGCACTTTGAAACCGCCGAGCTTGTGCACCGACTGCGGCTTGAGGCCCAAGTGCGCGCAGAGCGGGATGTCCTGTTTGGCGAGATGCTCGACGATGCCGGCCTGCCCCTGCCCCGTCTCGAGCTTCACCATCATGGCGCCGCCTTCCTGCATGAGGCGCACCGCGTTGTCGAGCGCTTGCGTCGGCGTCGTGTAGCTCATGAACGGCATGTCGACGATGAGGAACGCGTGCCGCAGCCCGCGCGCGACGCAGCGGCTGTGATAGACCATGTCGGCGACGGTCACAGGCACCGTCGTGTCGAGACCTTGGATGACCATGCCCAAACTGTCGCCGACGAGCACGACGTCGGTGCCCGCGAGATCGACGAGCTCCGCGAAGCTCGCGTCGTAAGCCGTGAGACACGCAATCGGCTCGCGCGCCAGCCTCATCTCGCGCAGCGCGCTCACGTTCACGGGCGGCGAGTCCATGCCGCGCTGCTGCAACTGTTTGTACATCTCGACCTCCGCCCGCCGCGCTCAGGCGAGCGACGCGCCTGCCGGATTGAAGAAGTGGCGGCCGTGCTTGACGCGCAGAATGGTTTGCAACAGCTCTTGATAGTCCGACTCGCGGTGGACCGGGTCAATGGCCGCCGCGTTGACGATGAGCAACGGCGCGGCGTCGTAGTCGTAGAAGAACCGCGCGTACGCATCGCCGAGCCGCTCGAGATACTCGGGCTCGATGAGCTGCTCGTAAGGAATGCCGCGCGCCGCGACCCGTTTGAGCAGCACGGGCGCCGGCGCCTGCAGATACACGACTAGGTCGGGTGTCGGTGGATCGAGCTCGAGCGTATCGGCCACTTGTTGATACAGCCCGAGCTCGTGCGGGTCGAGATTGAGCTCGGCGAACAAGCGGTCTTTTTGCAGCAAGAAGTCGGCGATGCGCACGGGCGAGAACAGGTCGCTTTGGCGGATCTGCTCGATCTGGCGCGCGCGCTGGAACAGGAAGAACAGCTGCGTGGGCAGCGCCGACTGGCGGCGGCTGCGATAGAAGCGCTCGAGAAACGGGTTGTCCTCCGCCTGCTCGAGCACGAGCTCGCTCGCGAAGCTCTTGGCCAGGCGTTTCGCGAGGCTCGTCTTGCCGACGCCGATCGGGCCTTCGATGACGATGTAGCGCGGCCCCTCGATGCGGATCGGCTCGGTCTCATCGCCGCCGCGCATTGCGCCGCGGCCCGGCATCTCGGCCGACTTCGGCGTCTTCGCGGTCGGCACGCTAAACGACAACGTCGTTGATCTCGTTGTCGCGCCCCGAACGCCGGCGCCCGCCCCGCCGCCGTCGTCCGCTCCGCTGCAGATTGAGCAGCTTGCTCTGCTCCTCGCGCGGCAGGTTCTGGATGTCGGTCCACCAGGCTACGGTCTCCTGATCGACCTCGCCGCAGCTCGCGCGCAGCACGAGGAAGTCGTATGCCGCGCGGAAGCGCTTGTGCTCGAGCAGGCGCGCGGCGCGCGCGCCATGGCGATGCGCGAACCGCCATTGCATGTTGAGCAGCTCCTTCATCGGCGAGCTGAAGCGGCGCGGGAATGCCGTCTGCTGCGACGCGACAATGCGCTGGCTCGCCTCGAGCAGCGCCTGGCCGTCGTTCCAACCTTCGCTCTCGAGACGCCGGGCGAGCGCCTGGATCGGGAACCATAGGAACAAGGCATAGAGGAACATCGGCGTGATGGGCTTGTCCTCGCGAACGCGTTTGTCGGTGTCGCTCAAGCCCTGGCGGATGAATCCCACGATCTTCTCGCGCTCGTTGGTCTCGAGCAGCGCGGCCGTGTCGCGGAACAGGTAGCGCAGGAGATCGTACTGTACGAGTAACTCGAAACTACGTATGGCGTGGCCGCTCTGAAACAGCTTGAGCAGCTCGTCGAACAGCCGCGCCGGCGGAACCTCGGCGAGCAAGCGACCGAGCGAAGCGAGCGGCGCCTCAGCGTCGGGCGCGAGCGTGAATTCGAGCTTGGCCGCGAAGCGCATCGCGCGCAGCATGCGAACGGGGTCCTCGCGATAGCGCTTCACAGGATCGCCGATGAGCCGCAGCGTGCGGGCGCGCACGTCGGCGACGCCGTTGACGTAGTCCCAGATGCTGAAGTCGGCGATGTTGTAGTAGAGCGCGTTGACCGTGAAGTCCCGCCGCCAGACGTCCTCGCCGATCGTGCCGTAGACGTTGTCTCGCAAGATGCGGCCGCTGTCCGTGTGCGCGCGCTCGTCGTCGTCGGGTTCGGCGCCGGCGGCGCGGAACGTCGCGACCTCGACGATGTCGCGGCCGAAGCGCACGTGCGCGAGCCGAAAGCGCCGGCCGATCAGGCGGCAGTTGCGGAACAGATCCCGAATTTGATCGGGATCGGCATTGGTGACGACGTCGAAGTCCTTCGGATGCCGGTCGAGCAGCAAGTCCCGGACGCCGCCGCCGACGAGAAATGCCTCGAACCCCGCGCTCTTGAGGCGGTACAAAACTTTGAGCGCGTTGGGCGAGATGTTGGCCCGGCTAACGTTGTGCTGCTCGCGGGAGACGATGACGGGAGCCACGCGCGACTGTCGTTCCGTGTCGTTGAACAAGCTGCCGTGGTTTCGCCCTGCGAGAAAGGCCGGTATCATACCAGCCTCGCTTAAGGCGCGGCACCCGCGCTCCCTTCGTCTAGCGGTCCAGGACGTGGCCCTCTCAAGGCTAAAACGGGGGTTCGATTCCCCCAGGGAGCGCCATTTCACCCCCCCCCTCTCCCGTCATCGCCCGGGCAGGCGACGCGGAGCGCGCCGACGGCCGTTTTCCCTTGAGAGTTCTTGACCGCGCGGCTCCTCGCACGGGCCTATCCTTACCCCCGCTTTGAGAATTTCCTCCCCGATTGGAGATCTTGAAGCCCCCTGTAGAGCTCGGCCACCGGTCGGGCTCTCTTTTTTTCGGCTACACTTTTGCCAACGCGTTAATCGGCTCGAATCGCCATGCCAGGCCCCGACGATAAGTGGATCCGGTCGATCAAGGACAACCCCGCGGGTAAGGTCGTCGCCGATCCCGAGGGTAACCGTTGGGAATGGGGCTCGGAGGGCGAGACCGCGCATCTCCTGAAACAGCTCAACAACGACGAGCTCGCGATCGAGAAGACGGACCTTCACCCGACTCCGAAACGCCCCGATCGAGACGTCGCGGCCGCGAAGCCGGTTGCGCCCAAGCCCGCGAGCCACGCGCCGAAACCCGGCGTGCGCGACAAGGGCGGCGGCTTCAACCCTTACGACCACACCGGCAAACCGCGCCGCCGTTGACCCGGAAAACGCCAACGGCGCGCCGGAGTCATCCGGCGCGCCGTCAGTGTCTGAAGCGACGAAGGCTCGCCGCGGGCCCTAGAATCCCTTGCCGTCCTTCAATATGAAGGTCTTCACATACCCGCCGTCCTCACCCGTGCGCATCGGCGCGATGTCGATCGCGAGCGTGTCGCCCGTGTGCACCATCTCGGGACGCCAACCGCGGCGGTACACGTTGTTTCGGCTGTGACCCTCGTACTCGATGACGCGCGTGCCTTTCGCGTCGGTCACTTCGAGGAACAATGCGATGTGTGGATTGGCGACGCGCATTTCCTTGACGACGCCCTCGATACGCACCGTCTGCGCGAAATCGAACTGCGCCGCCGAGTGGTGGGCGAGCGCGCCCGTCGACAGCGAGGCGGCGCCGAGCAACAGGGCGCAGAAACCGAATCGACCCATCATCCCTGCACTCCGTTATTCGACGCGCCATTATAGGCGGGCCCACGCCCGAAAGAACGCCGGCGTTGGCACGCGAGGCCAACGCCGGCAGGATACGCGGCGTGCAGCACACCGAAACGGCGGAGGCCCTCCTATAATCGGCACGACTTCCGCCGCACGCGAGGACCCGCGGTTTGAGCAAGACCACGAAGATCGATCAGGTGATGCTGGCGGGTCATTCCGGCCAGCGCTACGACTTCCGCATCTACGTCTGGGCGACGAAGTTTCGCGCCGTGCCGGGGATTTACGTCGTGGCCGCAAGAACGATCGAGCCCGGCCAGCGGCCCAAGTACGAGCCGTTGTTCGTGGGGGCGGCAACGGATCTCTCGGCAGCGCTCAAGGACCATCCGCGCGACGAATGCTTCCAGATGTACTTGGCCAACGTGGTCGGCGTGCTCAAGGAGGACAACGACGAGCGACGCGCCGCGATCCTCGCCGATCTGCTCGCCGGCCTCGCGCCGCCCTGCAACGCGCCGGACGCGGTGTAAGTGAGCGCGGCAACGATGGCCGGCAGCATCCGCCATGAGCCCGAGGCGCAACGCTTCGCGATAGAGCTCGCGAACGGAACGGGCGTGATCCGCTATCGCGAGCTCGCGGGTCGCGTGCTCGATCTCAACCACACGTTCGTGCCGCCGGGGTTGCGGGGCAGCGGCATCGCGTCGCGCCTCACCGAGCACGCGCTGCGCTACGCTCGCGAGCACGGCTACCGCGTGATCCCGAGCTGCCCGTTCGTGGCGGCCTACATCGAGCGGCATCCACACTACCGCGACCTGCTCGCTTGACCGCGTCGCAGCCCTCGTTCGAGCCCGCGTCGCTGCTGCGGCGGCTCGCCGCCCTCTCCTACGATCTCTTGCTGCTGGCGGCGCTCATCCTGTGCTTCACGCTGCTGGTAGTCGCCGTCCGGCTCGGCGAGCCGGTGCCGCCCGGCAGCGTGTGGTTCCCGCTCAGCGTCGCGGCGCTCGTCGCGACGTTCTTTTGCGCCTTCTGGGTTCACGGCGGGCAAACGCTCGGTATGCGCGCCTGGCGGATTCGCGTCGTGCGCGACGACGGCGGGAGGCTCACGTGGCGCTCCGCCACCGCGCGGTTCGCCGGCGCTCTCGTCGCCGCGCTGCCCGCGGGCCTCGGTCTCTGGTGGAGCTTGCTCGACGACGCCGGGCGCGCGTGGCACGACCGGTGGACACACACGCGCGTCGTGCGGACCGACGCCGCGGGCCTCCCTAGCGCACGCTCGTGAACGCCACGGCCGTGACGACGGCAAGCAGCGCGCTCGGCGCAAACGCGATCACGAGCGGCGGTAAGCCGTAGACTTCTCCGCCCGTCGTCAGAACCTCGCCGAGGACGTAGTACGAAAGCCCGATGACGAGCCCGACGACGAGCCGCGCGCCCGCGCCGGCCGAGCGCAGACTGCCGAACACGAACGGCAACGCGAGAATGGTCATGAGCACCACCGACGCGACGCTCGCGATGCGCGACCAATAGGCCACTAGGTAGCGATGAGCGTCGAGGTCGTTGGCGCGCAGGTACCGAATGTAGCGCTGCAGCGAAGGGGTATCGAGCAAGTCCTCGCGCACGATCGACAGCTCGAGCAAGTCGGGGTTCAGGGTGTAGGTCCCGGTCGACTCGCGCTCGCTGCGGATCGCGACGCCGTTTTCCTCGAATACGGTTTCGCCGTAGTTCGCGAGCACCCAGCGATTCGCCGAGTCGAGATCCGCCGAGTCGGCGCGCGCGACTTCCTTGAGCACATGATCGGGACCGACGTCGAAGATCAGCACGCCGCCGCCGTAGCCGAGATCGCCGGCCTGGCGCCGCAAGCTCAGGATGCGCTCGCCGTCGCGCAGCCACGTGGTCTGCCCCTTCGCCACGGCGAGGTCTTCGTGCATGGCGCGCGTGCGCAGCTCGTTGGCGTAGGCGCCCAGCGACGGGGCCAACGACTCGCCGAGCAGCACCATGAGCACGGCCAGGGCGAATCCCGCAAGGCCGACGGCCGATAGCAACTGCCACGACGAGACGCCGCTTGCCCGCATCACGATGAGCTCGCGATGGACCGCGAGGTTGCCGAGGCTCAAGAGCCCGCCGATCAACGCCGCGATCGGCAGCGTCGTGAAAATGGTGCGCGGCACGCGCAGCGCGACGAAGGCGAGCGCCATTCGCAAGTCGTACTCGCCCGTGCCGACGTCGTCGAGCTGACCGACGAGCTCGACGGCAGAGGTCACCACGACGAGCACCGTGAGGACGAGCGCCACGCCGCGCAGCACGGCACCGACGATGTAGCCGCGCAGCAGCGTCATGCGGGCACCGGCCGTACGGCGCGGCCGCGCGCGAACCAGCCTCCTTCCCGCGCATACATCCAAAGGGCGATGAGCGCCACGAACGCGTGCACCCACCACAAGCCGACCGCATCGCTGACGACGCCGCGCTCGACCCAGACGCGGCCGATCGACAGCAAGTTCGTGTAGCTGAGGTAGATGAACAGCGCCATGCCGAGGCGCGCGTACCGGCCGTCGCGCGGCGCCGTGCGACTCAACGGGATCGCGAGCAAGCCCAGCACGAACACCGACAGCGGCAACGATATTCGCCAGTGCAACTCGGCGCGATCCGCGGACGTTTGCGAGCGCAGGAGGTCGCTCGTCGGCTTCGCGGCCACGGCCGTCACGAGCTCCTCCTCGTCGTCGCTCCGTATCGGGATGCCGTGCTCGTCGAACTCGACGACGAGAAACTCTCCTTCGCCGGGCACGCCTTCGTAACGGCGGCCGTCGTAGAGCACGAACGATTGCTCGCCCGTCGCGGCGTCGACGAGGCGCCGGCCGCGCGCCGCGAGAATCACGATGACGCGCTCGTCCTGCTGCGTTTCGAGGAACACGTCGCGCAGCTCGTCGCCGGCCACCTCGCGCGCGTAGAGCACGGTATCGCCGGAGTCCGGCGACGTGAACTTGCCGGCCTCGATCGCCCCAAGCTCGACGTTCTGCTGCGCGCGAAATCGGATCTCCTCGATGCGTTGGCTGGCCGCCGGCGTCGACACGAACGCGAGCCACGCCACCGCCGCGGCGAGCAGCGCCGTCAGCGCACCGACGGGCACGAGCAGCCGTCCCGCGCCGACGCCGCAGGCGGCAAGCGCGGCCATCTCGCCGTCGCGATTGAGTCGTGCGAGTGCGAGCGTGACGCCGAGAAACAGCGTGATCGGCGTCAGCAGCGTGAGGTAACGCAACGCCGTGAGGGCGAAAATCGCGAGCACCGCGTCGCGGGGTAAGCGGTTCGACGCAGCATCCCCGAGGATGTCGGCAAGCTGGTTCGTCATGAAGATGACGAACAGGACCGTCAAGACCATCAACCACGAGCCGAACGCTTCACGGAAGATGTAGCGGCCGATCAAGTTCACGGGTGCGATCTTAAGCCCAGTACCTTCAAGGAATCGAATGCTCTACACTGCAATTTTCCGCGGTATTCCAACACGATAGCACACCGTGCCGCCGCCGCAGTGAACCGCTGTCGCGCAGTGCCGAGGCGCTCGAACGGAGCGCGCGAAGGAGATTGAGGATGGAGTTCCCCGTGAAGGCCGACGCGCCGGCGCGCCAACGCACCGAGTGCGCGATCCTGCCGTTGTTCGACGACGGCCGGCTGGTCGGCGCCACGCGAGACTTCGACCGCGCCGCACGTGGGGCCATCGCCAAGCTCGTCCGTGCCGGCGACGCGCCAGCCCGTCTCGGCACGGTGACGGTGGTCCATCGCACGCAAGGCACCGCGGCCGCGCGCTGGCTGCTCGTCGGCTGCGGCAAGCGCGGCGAGCTCGATTTGAAGCGCCTGACGACGGCGCTCGCCGCAGCGGTCGGTGCGCTGCGCACCAGCGTCAAGGAAGCGACGAGCTTTCTCGGCTACGACGTGGGCGCCCTCGCGCCCGCCGACACGGCACGTCACAGCGCCGAGACCGCGCGCGCCGCCGTGTATCGCTTCGACGAGCTCAAGAGCCGCTCGGACCCGCCATGGCGGCTCGCTCGCCTCGCGTTGGCCTATCCGCGCGGCACGAACGCCGCAGTCATCCGCGCCGGCGTCAAGCTCGGCGCTGCCATCGCCGACGGCAGCAACCTCGCGCGCGACCTCGGCAACCGGCCCGCCAACGTTTGCACGCCTTCGCACCTCGCGGAGACCGCGCGCAACCTAGGCAAGCGTTTCGCCCGCATGGAAGTCAAGGTTCTCGACGAAGCCGACATGCGCCGCCTGGGCATGGGCGCGCTGTTGTCCGTCACGCAGGGCGCCGAAGAGCCGCCGCGCCTCATCGTGATCCAGTATCGCGGCGCGGCGAGGCAAGCGCCGATCGCGCTCTGCGGCAAAGGCGTCACGTTCGATACGGGCGGCATCTCGATCAAGCCGGCGCCCAAGATGGACGAGATGAAATTCGACATGTGCGGCGCCGGCAGTGTCCTCGGCGCGATGATGGCGATCGGCGAGCTCCAGCCCGCGCTCAACGTCGTCGCCGTCATTCCGGCCTGCGAGAACATGCCGGGCAGCCGCGCCACGCGCCCCGGCGACATCGTCAAGAGCCTCTCCGGCCAGACGGTCGAGATCATCAACACGGACGCCGAAGGCCGGCTCATCCTCTGCGACGCCATCACCTATGCGAAGCGGTTCAAACCGCGTTGCATCGTCGACGTCGCGACGCTCACGGGCGCCTGCGTCATCGCGTTGGGTCACGTCTACACGGGCCTCTTCAGCAACGACGAGCCGCTCGCCAAAGCGCTGCTCGCGGCCTCCGACCGCTCGCTCGACCTCGCTTGGCGCATGCCCGTGCACGACGAGTACGGCGAGACGTTGCGCAGCAACTTCGCCGACTTCGCGAACTCGGGCACGCGCGACGGCGGCGCGAGCATCGGCGCCAACTTTCTGTCGCGTTTCGTCGACGGCGTGCCGTGGGCGCATCTCGACATCGCGGGTGTGGCATGGCGTGCCAACGCGAACAAGGGCGCCACGGGGCGGCCCGTGCCGATGCTCGTCGACTTCCTGGTCAACGCCAGCGCGCAGTGACTCAGGTCGACTTCTACATTGCCGCAAGCGATTCGGACGACGCGCGACTTAAGGTAGCGTGCAAGATCGTCGACAGGGCCTTCGAGCTCGACCATCACGTCTTCGTCCACGCTGCCACCGACGACGAGGCGCGGCAGCTCGACGAGCTGCTCTGGACGTTCTCGCAGGGCAGCTTCATTCCGCACCGCATCGTCCGCGAGCCGCTAGCGGAAGCACCGCGCGAGCCCGTGCTCATCGGCACGAGCGGGCCGCCCGCGGCGGGCCGCTGGAACGTACTCGTCAATCTCGCGCCGCAAGTGCCGGAGTTCTTCAGCCGCTACGAGCGCGTCGCCGAGGTCGTCGACGCGAACCCGGAGCGCCGCGCGCGCAGCCGCGAACGCTATCGTTTCTATCGCGATCGCGGTTACAAGCTCAACACGCTTGAGGTGTGAGTCGATGCTGAAGCTCGACGCACACGACTACGCCTAAGGACGATCGTGAACAAGGACTACCGCCCCACCGAGATCGAAGCCCACCACTACGCACGCTGGGAGGCGGCAGGCTACTTCGCGCCCGTGGGGGGCGGCCAATCTTACTGCATCGTGATCCCGCCGCCGAACGTCACGGGCACGCTGCACATGGGCCATGCGCTCCAAGACACCATCATGGATGCGTTGACACGCTATCACCGCATGCGCGGCTACCGCACGCTCTGGCAGCCCGGCACCGATCACGCGGGCATCGCGACGCAGATGGTCGTCGAGCGGCTGCTCAATCGCGAAGGCACGGATCGCCACGCGCTCGGCCGGCAACGCTTCGTCGAGCGCGTCTGGCAATGGAAGGAGCGCTCCGGCAACACGATCTCCGTGCAACTGCGCCGGCTCGGCGCCTCGGTCGACTGGACGCGCGACTGCTTCACGATGGACGAAGGACTGTCGCGCGCCGTGACCGAAGTGTTCGTGCGGCTCTACGACGACGGCCTCATCTACCGCGGCAAGCGGCTCGTCAACTGGGACCCCGTGCTGCAAACGGCGTTGTCGGACCTCGAGGTCTTAAGCACCGAAGAGCGCGGCAAGCTCTGGCACCTGCGTTACCCCATCGTCGGCGCGCCGGGAACGCACCTCGTGGTCGCGACGACGCGCCCCGAGACCATGCTCGGCGACATGGCCGTCGCGGTGCATCCCGCCGACGAGCGTTACCGCCATCTCGTCGGCAAACAGGTGGCGCTGCCCCTCACCGACCGCACGATCCCGATCATCGCCGACGAGTACGTCGACCCAGAGTTCGGCACGGGCTGCGTCAAGATCACGCCCGCGCACGACTTCAACGACTACGAAGTCGGTCAACGCCACGGTCTGCCGATGGTGTCGGTGCTCGACGAGCACGCGGCGATGAACGACAACGCGCCTGCGCGATACCGCGGGCTCGATCGCTTCGTCGCGCGCGAGCGCCTCGTCGCCGATCTCGAAGCGCAAGGCTTGCTCGAGCGCATCACCGAGCACACCTCGATGATTCCGAAGGGCGACCGCAGCGGCGTCGTGGTCGAGCCGCTGCTCACGGACCAGTGGTACGTGCGCGCCAAGCCTTTGGCCGCGCCGGCGATCGCCGCGGTCGAGGACGGCCGCGTGAAGTTCGTGCCCGAGAGCTGGAGCAAGACGTACTTCGAATGGATGCACAACATTCAGGACTGGTGCATCTCGCGGCAACTGTGGTGGGGCCATCGCATCCCTGCGTGGTACGACGACGCGGGCAACATCTACGTGGCGCGCGACGAGGCCGAGGCACGGCGCAAGTACGAGCTCGCGGCCGGCGTCGCACTGCGCCAGGACGAGGACGTGCTCGACACCTGGTTCTCGTCGGCGCTGTGGCCGTTCTCGACGCTCGGCTGGCCCGACGAGACCGAAGAGCTGCGCGTCTTCTACCCGACCAACGTGCTCGTCACGAGCTTCGACATCATCTTCTTCTGGGTCGCGCGCATGCTCATGATGGGCCTCAAGTTCATGGGCGACGTGCCGTTCCGCGAGGTCTACATCCACGCCCTCGTGCGCGATCACGAAGGCAACAAGATGTCGAAGTCGAAGGGCAACATCTTGGACCCGCTCGACCTCATCGACGGCGTCGATCTCGATACGCTGCTCAAGAAGCGCACCGACGGCCTCATGCAGACGCACTTGCAAGCCGGCATCGAGAAGGCCACGCGCAAGGAATTCCCGAACGGCATCGAAGGTGTCGGCACCGACGCGCTGCGCTTCACGTTTGCCTCGCTCGCGACCACGGGCCGCGACGCGCGTTTCGACTTGAGCCGCGCCGAGGGCTATCACCGCTTCTGCAACAAGCTCTGGAACGCCTCGGCCTACGTGTTCAATCAGCTCGAAGGGCTCGACAACGGCCTTGCCGAGCTCGGCACGACGGAGCGCTGGATCCGCTCGCGGCTCGCGGCCACGATCGCCGCCGTGCACGAGAGCTTCGCCGCGTATCGCCTCGACCTCGTTGCCCAAACGCTCTACGACTTCGCGTGGCACGAGTTCTGCGACTGGTATCTCGAGCTCACCAAGACCGTGCTCACCGATCCCGCGGCCGACCCGGCGCGCAAGCGCGGCACGCAGGCGACGCTCGTCGAGGTTCTCGGCACGTTGTTCAAGCTGCTGCACCCGCTCATGCCGTTCGTGACCGAGGAGCTTTGGCTCGAGCTCGCGAAGCGGCGCGGCTACGACAGCGTGACGGTCATGCTCGAGCGCTTCCCCGAACCGCGCGACTTCGTCGCCGACACCGCGGCCGAGGACGAGATCGGTTGGCTCAAGGGTTTCGTCGGCGGCTTGCGCCAATTGCGCGGCGAGGCAAACCTGCCGCGCTCGGCAACGCTCACGGTGCTGCTCGCCGATGCGACCGCGCTCGACCGCGAGCGCGCAACGCGCCACGCCGGCAACCTGAAAAAGCTCGGCGGCATCGATCGCATCGACTTCGTGCCTCCCGGCATGACGGTCAAGGGCGCGGCCACGGCGCTGCTCGGCGCGCTGCGCATCCTCGTGCCGCTCGCCGGGCTCATCGACGTCGACGCCGAGCGCGATCGGCTGGGCAAGCAGCTCGCGCGGACGCACGACGATCTCGGTAAAGTCCAGAAGAAGCTCGCGAATCAGAGCTTCGTCGCGAACGCCCCCGCCGACGTCGTCGCCAAGGAAAATGCGCGCGTCGCCGAGCTCACCCAGCGCGCGCAGCAGCTCGCGCAGCAACTCGCCCGCCTCGCCGAGATCACCTAGCCATCGCCGGTTAGCGGCATCGCCAGTTCCGGTGCCGTCATCGATAGGCGCTTTCGGCACCGCCGCAAGTACGTCCCTGTAGGCTGCGTCGGCGCCGTCCCTGGCGCCGACGCTGCCGAAAGCGCCTATCGATGCCGACACCGGAACCTCGAGCGCAGTGGGAATCGGTCACAATTGCCGAGCTTCGGGGTGTTGCGGGCGCGAGATTTAGGCCACCATCGGCGTCATGGCTACACCTTCGTTGATCGCGAGTCGGAGCACCGACGGCCCGGCGCTCGTCCGGCCCGTGCTCGAGGCGCTCGGGCGCATCATCATCGGCAAGAGCCGGCAGCTGCAGCTTGCCGTCGCGTGCCTGCTCGCGCGCGGCCACCTGCTCATCGAGGACGTGCCCGGCGTCGGCAAGACGACGCTCGCCCACGCGCTGGCCAAGACGCTCGGGCTCTCGTACCACCGCATCCAGTTCACGAGCGATCTGCTGCCGGCCGACGTGCTCGGGGTGTCGGTGTTCCTTCGCGACAGCGGCCGCTTCGAGTTCCACAAGGGCCCGGTGTTCTCGCAGCTCGTGCTTGCCGACGAGATCAACCGCGCGACGCCCAAGGCGCAGAGCGCGTTGCTCGAGGCCATGGAAGAGCGCCAAGTCACGACCGACGGCACGACCTATGCGCTGCCCTCGCCGTTCTTCGTCGTCGCTACGCGCAATCCCGCCCACCAGATCGGCACGTTCCCGCTGCCCGAGTCACAGGTCGACCGGTTCCTGATGCAGATCGAGCTCGGCTTCCCGGCGCCGAGCGACGAGCGCCAGCTGCTCGTCAACGGCGAACGGCGCACGCTCGTCGACCAGCAGCAGCCCGTGCTGTCGCAGGACGCGCTGCTGCGGCTCCAGGAGCAAGTGCCGAAGATGCACGTCTCCGAGCCGCTGCTCGACTATGTGCAGGCGCTGCTCGCCTATACGCGCGAGTCCGGCGAGTTCGTCTCGGGCTTGTCGCCGCGCGGCGGCATCGCGCTGCTGCGCGCCGCGCAAGGGTGGGCGCTCGTCAAAGGTCACGGCGGCGTTCATCCCGAGGACGTGCAGGCCGTGCTCGGCAGCATCGTCGCGCACCGCCTGCAACTCGCGCACGGCAGCAAGATCGAGCGCGGCGCCGATCTCGGCGCGGCCATCCTCGCGGCCGTACCGGTGCCGTGAGTCGCGCGCCGGCACGCTGACCCCATGCAGCTCGGCGTGGCTCGCTCGCTCGAACGGTGGGCCGCCGGCTGGGCGCGGCGTCGCCAAGGCGCCGACACGCACGCCGTCGAGCTCAAGCGCCGACGGATCTACGTCCTGCCGACGCGCTACGGCGTCGTGTTCGCCGCGATGGTGTTCGCCATGCTGCTCGGCTCGCTGAACTACGGCGCGAGCCTCGGCTTCACGCTCACGTTCCTGCTGGCGAGCTTGGGTGTAGTCGCGATGCACCACTGCCACAACAACCTCCTCGGCGCGCAGATCAAGTTCCTCGGCGCGGCGCCCGTGTTCGCAGGCGAGCGCGCCGAGTTCAAGATCGCCGTGAGCAACGACTCTGCGACGCCGCGGCTCGAGATCGAGCTCAAGCGCGGTGACCACACGGCCGGACCCACGGACGTCGCCCCTGGAGCCACGGAGACGCTGCGCCTCGGGCTGCCGACCGAGCGGCGCGGCTCCACTGCGCTCGAGCGCTTCAAAGTCGAAACGCGCTATCCGGCGCGCGTGTTCCGCGCCTGGACCTGGGTGCACATGGACGCGCGTTGCCTCGTATATCCGCGCCCGGCCGCGCCGGGCCGCCCGTTGCCGCTCGCCGCAGCCGACGGCGCCACGGGCTTGAGCCGCGTGGGCGACGACGACTTCGCGGGGCTGCGCTCGGCCTCTGCGAGCGACCCACCGCAGCGGATCGCCTGGAAGGCCTACGCCCGCAACGACGTGTTGCTGCTCAAGGAGTTCTCCGGCGGCACACAAGAGCCGTGCATGCTCGACTGGGAAATGCTGCCCGATCTCGACACCGAAGATCGCCTCTCGCAGCTCACGCGCTGGTGCCTCGACGCCGATGCCTCGGGCCGCAGCCTCGGCCTCGAGCTGCCGGGCACCGTAATACCGCTCGGTGCAGGGCCGAAACACCTCGCCGCGTGCCTCGAAGCGCTCGCGTTGTTCGACGCGGGCAGGGATGCCCGCGGTAGAGCAACGCGAGGAGCAGTTGCCGGGTTGCCGCGATGACGTTGACGCTCGCGCAACGCAGCCAGGAGTTGCCGCTCGAAGTGCGACGACTGTTGTGGACGGCGGCGATCGTCGTGGGCGCTAGCCTGCCGCACTGGCCGACGCTCGCCGCATGGATCCCTGTGCTGCTCCTGACGGCCGTGGCATTCAGGCTCGCGGCCGCCATGCGCCACTGGCCGCTGCCGCCTCGCCTCCTGCGCATTGCGGTCGCTCTCGCCGCTTTTTTCGCGGTGTTGTTCGAGTACCGCACGCTCAACGGCGCGCAAGCCGGCAGCGCGTTGCTCGTCGTCATGGTGGCTCTCAAATTCGTCGAAGCGCGCAGCCAGCGCGACGAGCTCGTGCTCGTGATGCTCTGCTACTTCCTGATCTTCGCGAGCGCTCTCACCGACCGAGGCCCGCTGTGGGCGGCCTACGTCGTGCTGCTCATCTGGCTCACCACAGTAGCTCTACTCAACATCGGCCGGCGCGGCGAGTTCCTGCCGCATCGCACCGCGGCGCTGACGAGCGGCCGCCTGCTGCTGCACGCGCTGCCGCTCGCGGTCGTTTTGTTCGTGCTGTTCCCGCGTTTGCCGGGACCGCTCTGGGCCATCCCGGGCAGCACCAGCAGCGGCGCGACGGGCCTGAGCGAGACGATGAGCCCCGGCGACATCACCAACCTCGGCCTCTCGGACGAGGTCGCGTTTCGCGCCGAATTCGACGGCCGGCCGCCGCGTGCCGACGCGCTCTACTGGCGCGGCCCCTCGCTCACGAATTTCAACGGCCGCACGTGGTCGATGCTCCAAGGCACGCGCCGCGGCGATCGCGTAGCCGACTCGATCGAGTATCGCGGTGGCCCGACGACCTACAGCGTGCTGCTCGACCCGAACGGCCGCAATTGGGCATTCGCGCTCGACATGCCCGCTCGCTGGAGCGGCAACAACAACCTGCGCATGAGCAGCGATTACCAGCTCGGCACGTTCTTCAGCGCGCCGCGCTCGCGCAGCATCGAATACACGGTCACTTCTTACATCGACTACCGCGCCCGCGAGCCGTTGACTGCGAACGAGATCGAGGTATTCCGCCGGTTCCCCGACGAAAGTAGCCCGCGGGCCCGGGCGCTCGCGCAAAGCTGGCTCGGCGACGACCCGAGCGGCGCCACGATCATCGCGCGCGCCATGGACTACCTGCGGTCGCAGCCGTTCCTCTACACGCTGACGCCGCCCGCGCTTGGAGCACAGCCCGTCGACGAATTCCTGTTCGAGACGCGCGAAGGGTTCTGCGAGCACTACGCGTCGGCGATGACCGTGCTGATGCGCGCCGCAGGACTGCCGGCCCGTGTCGTCATGGGCTACCAAGGCGGCGAGCTCAACGGTTTCGGCGGTTACCACATCATCCGGCAAGCCGATGCCCACGCGTGGACCGAGGTCTGGCTCGAGGACGAGGGCTGGGTTCGCGTCGACGCCGTTGCGGCGGTCGCACCCGAGCGCGTCGCGCTCGGCTCGACACGCTACGGCTCCGACAGAGGGTTCATAGGAAGCGCCGTGCTGGGCAACACTTGGCTGCGCCAAGCGATGTTGGTTTGGGACACGATCAATACGCGTTGGCGCGCGTGGGTCCTCGGCTACGGACCGGAGATCCAGCGCGCGCTACTCGATCGGCTTGGGCTAGGCGGCCTCCGCCGCGCGCAGCGGTCGGCCGTGCTCCTCGGCTTCGCGGTCGTGGCTACCGTGTTCTTCCTCGCGGGCTTGAGCGGCTATCTCGCGTGGCGCAAGCGGCGCCGCATCGACGTCGATCCCGCGGCTGCGTGCTTCGCGAAGTTCACGCGGCGCCTCGCGCGCCTGCGCGTGCGGGGGCGGGTCGCCGGCGAGGGACCGCGCGCTTACGCCGAGCACGCGGCCACGGCATTGCCGCACGCGGCAGCCGAAATCCGCGCCGTCGTCGAGCTCTACCTGCGCGCGCGTTACGAGCCCGACGCCGACGGTGCCGCACTCGCCGAGCTCAAACCCCGAGTCGCCGCGTTTCGCCCTGCGCGCGCTTAGGAAGCGACGTCACGCGGCCGCGCTGAGCTCGCGGGTCGTAAAGAACCGGATCTTCGGCCAGCGTTCCTGGGTGAGCGCGAGGCTCACTGTGCTCGGTGCAAGGTAGACGATCTCGCCGGCGTGATCGCGCGCGACGCTCACACCGAGCTTCCTGGCGAACTCGTCGAGATGGGCCCGGTCGTCGCACCGCACCCAGCGCGCGGCGACGACACCGACACCTTCGAACACGGCCTCGACGCCGTACTCGTCGCGCAGCCGGAACGCCGCGACCTCGAATTGCAGCGGGCCCACGGCGCCGAGAATCAAGTCGTTGCCGATGAGCGGCCGGAAGAGCTGCGTCGCGCCTTCCTCGCAGAGCTGCGCGAGGCCCTTGTGCAACGCTTTGAGCTTGAGCGGGTCGCGCAGCACGGCGCGCCGGAACAGCTCGGGCGCGAAGCTCGGAATCCCCGTGAACACGAGCGACTCGCCTTCAGTGAAGCTGTCGCCGATGTTGATCGTGCCGTGATTGTGCAGGCCGATGATGTCGCCCGCATACGCCTCGTCGACGTGCTGCCGGTCGGCCGCCATGAAGGTGATGGCGTCGCCGACGCGGACCTCGCGCTGCAAACGCGTGTGAAACATGCGCATACCCGGCCGGTACTCGCCCGAGCAGATGCGCAGGAACGCGATCCGATCGCGGTGCGCGGGGTCCATGTTCGCTTGGATCTTGAACACGAAGCCGCTGAAGGCGTCCTCCTCGGGCGCGACGGTGCGCACGGTCGTCGCGCGCGGCTGCGGCGGCGGCGCGAGCCGCGCAAAGGCATCGAGCAGCTCGCGAATGCCGTAGTTGTGAATCGCGGCGCCGAAGAAGACGGGCGTCTGCTCGCCCTTGAGATACGCGTCGCGTTCGAACGCCGGCGCCGCGCCGCGCACGAGCTCAACCTCGTCGCGCAGCGTGCGCGCCGTGCTCTCGCCGATCGCCATGGCAAGCTCGGCACTACCGAGCCCTTGCACCTTGCGCACGTCGGGCAGCCGGCTGCCGTCGCGGTTCTGGTAGAGGTGCGCGCAATCCTCGGCGAATGCATAGATGCCGCGGAACTCGCGACCCATGCCGATCGGCCAGGTCAGCGGCGCGCACGCGATGTCGAGCACCGTCTCGATGTCGTCGAGCAGCTCGATCGACGGGCGGCCGTCGCGGTCGAGCTTGTTGACGAAGCTCACGATCGGCGTCGTCCGCAGCCGGCACACCTCCATGAGCTTGATCGTGCGCGCCTCGACGCCCTTGGCTGCGTCGATGACCATGAGCGCGCTATCGACGGCTGTCAGCGTGCGGTAGGTGTCCTCGGAGAAATCCTCGTGGCCCGGCGTATCGAGCAAGTTGATCAGGACGTCGTCGTACGGGAATTGCATGACCGACGATGTGACCGAGATGCCGCGCTCCTGCTCGAGGCGCATCCAGTCGGAAGTCGCGTGCCGGCTCGCCTTGCGGCCCTTGACGGCGCCAGCCATCTGGATCGCGCCGCCGAACAGCAACAACTTCTCCGTGAGCGTGGTCTTGCCCGCGTCGGGGTGCGAAATGATCGCGAACGTTCGCCTTTTCAGGTGCTCGTGCATGGGAACGTGGGAAAAGAGTCAGTGGGAGGTGCGAAGCGTCGCGGCGAGTATGACGGCGTCCTCGCGGCCGGTCGCGGCCTGATAGTAGGCCGGGCGAACGCCGATCCGCTCGAATCCCGCAGCTCGGTAGAGACGGAGCGCCGCCTGGTTCGACGGGCGCACCTCGAGGAAGACCTTGTCGGCCTGGGCGTCGGAAGCTTTGAGCAATAGCGTATTCAACAACCGTCTTCCGTAACCGAGCCGCTGCGCGCCGGGGTGCACGCAGAGATTGAGCAGGTGCGCTTCGCCCGCCGCGACCGACATGATGCCGTAACCCGTGACGTTGCCGCCGACGTCGAGCACCAAGCAATAGTACCCGGCGAGCAGGCAGTCGCGGAAAATGCCGAGGCTCCAGGGGTACTCGTAAGCCGCGCGTTCGACGCCGGCCACGGCCTTGAGGTCCGCCGGCTGCATCAAGCGAATCTCGGTACGAGGATGAACGGCTGCACTCATGACGATCCGCCGAGCAGGTCTTTCACCAGGCACAGATCGGTCCACGCCGTAGCCTTGGCCAGCGGGCTGCGCAGCAGATACGCCGGGTGATAGGTCACGACGAGCGGTATGTTGCGATCACCGTAGCTCGAAACACGGCCTCGCAGCCTACCGATCGGGGTATCGGTCTGCAACAGCCACTGGGCCGAAATGCGCCCCACGGCGAGCAGCACGCGGGGCTCGACGAGCGCGATCTGCTCTGCGAGATAGGCCGTGCAGCACGCCGACTCGTCGGGCTGCGGATCGCGGTTGCCCGGCGGGCGGCACTTCAAGATGTTCGCGATGTACACCTCGCTGCGCGGCAAGCCGATGGCGCGCAGCATCGCCGTGAGGAGCTGACCCGCACGACCGACGAACGGCTCGCCCTGGCGGTCCTCGTCGGCGCCTGGCGCTTCGCCGATGACGAACAAGCGCGCGTCGCGCCGCCCGACGCCGAACACGGTTTGGGTCCGGGTCTTGTGCAGCCCGCAGAGCGTGCACGCGCGCACGCGCGCCGCGAGATTCGACCAGACGGCATCCGTGCCCCCCGTCCCGGCTCGTTCCTGCGTAACGGGCGCGGCCGTGGCAGGCGGCGCGACGAGCGCCTCCGCTGCGGCAGGCCGACGCTGCCAGACGGGAATGCCGATCTCGGCGAGATAGCGATCGCG
The DNA here is from genome assembly GCA_964503125.1 of uncultured Gammaproteobacteria bacterium. Classification (GTDB taxonomy): domain Bacteria; phylum Pseudomonadota; class Gammaproteobacteria; order Steroidobacterales; family Rariloculaceae; genus FEN-1219. Next base: position 144,234 of record CAZCZE010000039.1, on the reverse strand, counting down.
CAAGCCGCTCATGGCGCCGCAGTGTCGTGCCGCTTGCTGCGGCGGCGCCACAACCACGCGGCAGGCCCCGAAGCCGCATACAGCGCGAACAGGCCGAACAACGTGACGGGTGGTTCGATCGCGATGACGATGATCACGAGCGGAATGAGCACGAGCTGCGCGAACCGCACGCGCTTGCCGGGATTGATGTCCTTGAAGCTCACATACGCGAATCGCGACATCATGAGCAACCCGGTGACCGCCGTGATCGCGGCCCCCGCCACGAGCGAGGCGAGCCCCGTGAAGCCGTCGTACGCGTTGACGACCCAAATCATCGAGGCGACGCCCGCCGCCGCCGCCGGGCTAGCGAGGCCTTGGAAGAACCGCCGGTCCTGCGCGACGTTGGCGTTGAAGCGCGCGAGACGAAAGGCGGCGGCGGCCACGTAGAGGAACGCCGCGAGCCAGCCGAGCCGGCCCCAGACCATGCCGTACTCGGCGAGGCGTTCGACACCCCACTGATAGACGACGATCGCGGGCGCCAAGCCGAACGAGACCATATCGGCGAGGCTGTCGTATTCCTTGCCGAACTCGCTCGCCGTGTTCGTCAACCGCGCGAGCCGGCCGTCGAGACCGTCGAGCAACATGGCGGCGTAGATGGCCCAGGCGGCGTTCGTGAAGTTGCCGTCGATCGAGGCCACGATGGAGTAGAAGCCCGCGAACAACCCGCCCGTCGTGAGCAGATTGGGCAGAAGGTAGATACCCTTGCGGCGCGTATGGCTCTGGCGGGCGTCCACGTCTTCTCGATACCTCGTGTTGGGGCTGTGGCCTGCGCCCGCGGCTCACCGCTACAATTACGCGCGGCGCCGCTCAAAGCGGCGCAGGCGAGTCGCAGTCAATGTACCTGAGTCACGCCCTGCTGAACACGGCGCGCCGTTGTGATCGGCGTCGCGAATCTTTGCCGCCGGCGCGGGCATCATGGCCTCCGTGAGCGCTCCCGCACCGTCGCCCTCCTTCGCGCCGCGCCGCCTATGGCGGCTCGGCCTCGTGCTGCTCGCGATCGCAGCACCACCCGCCGCCGAGGCCCAGTACCGCGTGAGCGACGCGCGGTCCGGCCCGGACCCGGATCTCCGCACGATCCTCGCGGCCGCCATCGCCGATGCCGACAGTTTCGGCGACCGCTTCGACGCCGAAGTCTGGCTCACGGACATGTCACGGCGCCTGGGGCGTCAAGTGCCCGACGCCGCAGAGCGTGTGGAGATCCTGCAAACCGTGCATCGCCAAGCGACGCTCGTCGGCGTCGCGCCCGAGCTCGTGCTGGCCGTCATCGACGTGGAGAGCGATTTCGATCGGTTCGCGATTTCGTCGGCGAGCGCGCTCGGCCTCATGCAGGTGATGCCGTTCTGGGTGCCGGAGCTGGGCTACCAAGACAAGAACCAGCTGTTCGATATCGAAACCAACGTCCTGCTCGGCTGCCGGATCCTCAAGTACTACCTCGACATGGAGCGCGGCGATCTCGTGCGCGGGCTCGCGCGCTACAACGGCAGTGTCGGTAGACGCTGGTATTCCGACCGCGTCATCGAGCGGCTACGGACGAAGTGGTTCCGGCATTGAGCCCCTCACTTCGCGACGACGAACCCGGCCGGCACGTCGCCGCTCCATTCCTCTAAACGGACCGCGTCGACGCGCGCCGCGGGCGGACCTTGCCAGAGCCAACGCGTGAGCGCGGCGACGGCCGCCGCGTCGCCTGACGCGACCACCTCGACCCGGCCGTCGGCGAGATTCTTGACCCAACCGCGGAGCGCGAGCGCCTGCGCTCGCTCGGCCGTCGCGGAACGGTAGTAGACGCCTTGCACTCGGCCGGCGACCAAGCACCGTACGGACTGGGTGACGGAGCCGGCGCTCACGGGTCAGTCGCGAGCGTCCTCGCTCGAGCGCAGCGCGAGCATGGCGCGATTCTTCGCGCGCACGGCGTTCATGCGAGCCGGGCCGTAGGCTTCCTGTTGGATTAGCCGTTCGGCTTCCTCGAGCAAGCGCCGCGCGTCGGCAAGCGCGTCGGCCGAGGCTCCGCCGGAGCCGGCTTGCTCGGCGGCGTCGATGGCTTGGCGCGCGTCGCTCATCTCCTGAACCGGCGGCGCCGTGACGCAGCCACCGAGAAGCAACGTGGCCGTAGTGAGTAGAGCGCGGAGCATTTCGAGTTCTTGCGGGTCGATGGACCGCTTCGGCCGGAGACCGTACGCGCCGCCCGCGCCAGCGTCAAGCCGGCACGCCGTTTCTAGTCGAGTGTCTAGCCCTTAAACTGCGCCTATGAAGGCCAAGATCTATCACAATCCCCGCTGCAGCAAATCGCGGGCGACGCTCGCGTTGCTCCGCGACCGCGGCGTCGACACCGAGGTCGTCGACTATCTCGAGAGTCCGCCGTCGCGCGAGACGCTCGCCCGGTTGTTGTGCAAGCTCGGGCGGCCCGCGATCACGCTCGTGCGCACCGGCGACACCGAGTTCGGCGAATACGCCGGGCGGAAGCTCGGCGACGACGAGATTCTCGACCTGCTCGTCGCGCTTCCTCGGCTGCTGCAACGGCCCATCGTCGAAGTCGGCGCACGCGCGTGCATCGGCCGGCCGCCCGAGCAGGTTCTCGAGCTGCTCGAGTGAAACCCGCGCAAATTCTCGTTCTCTACTACTCGCGCGGCGGCCGCACCGCGGCGCTCGCGCGCCACGCCGCGCTCGGCATCGAGAGCGCGGGCGCGATCGCGCGGCTGCGCACCGTTCCGCCCGTCGCCGCGACGACGACGGCGACGCTGCCGCCGGTGCCCGGCGACGGACCGCCATACGCCGAGCTCGGCGATCTCGTCGAGACCGACGGCTTGCTGCTCGGCAGCCCGACTCGGTTCGGCAACATGGCAGCGCCGCTCAAGCACTTCCTCGATTCGACGAGCGAGCTCTGGCTGTCGGGCGCGCTCGTCGACAAGCCCGCCGGCGTGTTCACGTCGAGCTCGTCGCCGCACGGCGGTCAAGAAAGCACGCTGCTCAGCATGCAGCTGCCGTTGCTCCATCACGGCATGGTCATCGTGGGCGTGCCGTACACCGAGACCGCGCTGTTCGACACGCGCACGGGCGGCTCGCCCTACGGCGCATCGCACCTCGCCTCGCCGTGGAACACGGCGCTCTCGGCCGACGAGACCGAAGTGGCCAAAGCGCTCGGCGCGCGCGTCGCGCGCCTCGCGCAGTCCCTCGCGCCCGCCCGCTAACGTCGAGTCCGGCTCGTCACGATGCCGCTCCGACTCGTCACGATCGCGTGCCATCTGGTCGTGATCGGTACCGTCGCCGCGAGCGCGCTCGCGACGGTGACGCCGGCGCGCGTGGGACTCGCCCTGCTGCTCGTCGCGCCGCTGCTCGTGACGTTGCGCGGGCTCGTGCGCGAGCGAGCCACGACGCTGCAGCGCCTCGCGGTCCTGCTCGTCGTCTACATCGGCGGCGCGAGCGTCGAGGTCGTGGCCCAAGCCGGCGACGCACCGCTCCTGAGCGCGGCCCTGCTCGCGGCTGCGCTCGAGCTTGGGTTGCTGCTCGCGCTCATTCGGCGAGGCCGCCCGCCTGCGCCAAGTGCTCGCGAATGAACGGTATCGTCAGGCGCCGCCGCGCGCTCAGCGACGCCCGGTCGAGCCGCGCGAGCCACTCCGTGAGCACGCGCATGTCGCGCGCGACGCGTTTGAGCAGGAACTCCGCGGCGGCATCTTCGAGCTCGAGCCCGCGCGCCGCCGCGTGCAGCTTGAGCGCTGCGGCCCGGTGCGCGTCGCCGAGCGGAGCGAGCCGATACGTCACGGCGCCGGCGCCGCGCGAAGCGAGATCCGCCAGCCCGAAGCCGCACCGCGCCGCCGGCGCCGCGGCCGCGAGCAACAGCCCTCCGGTCTGCCCGAGGAACGCGTTGAGGATCGTGAACAGCGGGCGCTCCCAGACCAGGTCCCCGGCGACCGCGTCCGCGTCGTCGATCGCGAGCAGGTCGACGTGCTCGAGGTCGGCGAGGATCGCCGGCGACGAGGCCGGCAACGAAACGTACATCGCGCGCTTCCCGGCCTCGGTGGCCGCGCGGCAAGCCGCTTGCAGAAGATGGCTGCGCCCCGAGCCCGCCGCGCCCCAGAGCCATAGCGTTCCCGGCCGGCCGGTCGCCACGGCGCGCGCGTGCTCGACGGCGGCGCCGTTCTCGCCCGCGACGAACGTCGCGAAGCTCGCGTGGTCCTCGAGCGAGAGCGCGAGCGGTAGCTGCGCCAGGCGGCCTCCTCGGCGCTAGCCCGCGCCGTGCGCGACGCGCCACGCCCGCGCACCCCAGCCGAGCACGTACGTGAGCCCGCTGACGACGCTCGTGAACACGACGGCCGCACCGAGCAGCATGAGCACCACGGGCGGCGGCCAGCCGAAGGCCGCGCTCGCCAGCGTGAGCAGCACCATGACCAGCTGGCAGGCCGTGTTGAGCTTGCTCACGAGCGCCGGCTGCCCCTCGACGGGCGCGATCAACAGCTGATAGCAGACCGCACCTATGACGATGACGGCGTCGCGTGCGATGACGACGATCGTGAGCCCCACGGGCACGAGGCCCACGTAGCTCAACGCGACGAACGTGCTCGCGAGCAACAGCTTGTCGGCCGCGGGATCGAGCAGACTGCCGAGACGCGTTCGCCAGTCGAAGCGTTTGGCGAGGAAACCGTCGAGGCCGTCGGAAAAGCCCGCGACGACGACCACGACGAGCGCTTCCGAGTAGCGGCCGGCGACGATGAACCAGACGAGCGGCGCGACGAGCAGCATGCGCACGACGCAAATCGCGTTCGGCACGAACTTGAGGCTCATGGCGCGGCGCCGTTCCCCACGACTTCGAACGCCAACGGCGCCGACACGCCGAAGGCCGCGGGGCGCAGCACGCCGCCGAGGGCGAGGACGCGGCCGAGCACGAGCGCGTCGCCGCGCGCGGCGACGCGCAGAATCAACGTGCCGTTGCCGAACGACTCGACGTCGACGCGCTCGAGCACGCTTTGCCGTTCGAGATAGCTCATCACTCGGGCATAGTCGGCCGAGGTCTGGACGTTGTAGACCGTCAGCGACGTGAGGCTCGCACCGCCGACCGTGCCGAGGTCTGCGGCGTAGCGATCGGCCGCGGCGTCTAGGCCGTCGCGCACGGCGCCGAGTGGCAATCCCGAGCGTTCGATGCCGTTGACGAACAGCCAGTCGACCGCGATGCCGGACAGGCCGGGCCGCACGCGCCCGATGAGGACCGCGTCGGCGCGATAGCGCGCCGAAGCCGCGAGGATGCGGTCCTCGAAGCCGCCCCAGACGTCAGCGAACGTCACGACGCTCAAGTCTTCCAAATCGAGCAGCGGCAGTGCGATCGGCAGCCCGCGCTCTTCGGCGACGGCCATGATCTCCTCGCGCACGGCCTCGCGCATCGCGGTCACCGTCGGCGTAGCTTCCTCCGTTTCGTTGGCGCCAAGCAGCGCACGCCCGCCGGCGCCGTCGTCGATCGCGACCCACAGCAGCGTGAGCGGCCGCTCCGGCCCCCACACGCGCATGCCGAGCGCCATCAGAGCGCTCTCGACGGGCGCGCGGCGGAACTCGACGCGAGGCGACCCGCCTTGGAGCTCGACCCCGTAGGACAGGACGTATTCGTTGGGAGCGGCCAGCAACGGCTGCGCGGCGGGATCGAGCGGCGCGGTGCGACTGCCCGTGACACGAATCAGCAGGCGCGCCATCGCCGCCTGCACGGCGGCCGCGCGCCGATCGGTTGCGGCGGGGTCGCTCGGCACGCTGACGCTGTAGAGCCCCTCCACCGTCGCGCCGGAGGCGCCAAAGTGCACCGCCAGTAATGCTACCGTCGCGGCGCGGCGCACCGCCGAATGGAAATCCTTAGGCATAAGGTCCTGCACGACTCGGGCGACCCTCTTATTATACGCGTGAGCCTTCACGGCTCGCCGAGCCCCCCCCCGCATGACCGATTCACCGACGCGCGTCGCCGTGCTCATCTCGGGCGAAGGCAGCAACCTGCAGGCGCTCATCGACGCCGAGCGCGCGGGCACGCTCGGCGCGGAAATTGTCGCCGTGATCAGCAATCGTGGCGCCGCACGCGGGCTCATGCGCGCCCAGGCCGCGGGCGTTGCGGCACTGCACGTGCCCTCGGTTCGCGGCACGGAACGTTCCGCCTACGACGCCACGCTCGCTGGCACGCTGGCCCCGTACGCGCCCGACTTGCTCGTGCTTGCCGGGTTCATGCACATTCTGGGCCCGGACTTCGTCGCGACGTTCGCGGGCCGAATGCTCAACATTCACCCGTCGCTGCTGCCCGCGTATACGGGTCTCGATACCCACCGGCGCGTGCTCGAAGCCGGCGAACGCTGGCACGGCGCCACGGTGCACTTCGTGACCGCCGAGCTCGACGCAGGCCCCGCCGTGCTTCAGTACCGTATGCAAATCCGCGGCGACGACACCGCCCTGTCGCTCGCCGCGCGCGTCCATGTCGGCGAGCACGTGATCCTGCCCCGCGCCGTGCAATGGTTTGCGCAGGGCCGCTTGAGGCTCGCGAAGGGGTCAGTCATGCTGGATGGGCGGCCGTTGCCGCGCCCTGAGCTCGTCGACGAGCAAGAGGTGAGCTGATATGAAGCTTTCGTGGGTACTCGCTCTCGTGTTGCCGGCCTGCGCGGCGTATGGCACCGACGACGTCACCACCTACACCGCAACCTATCGCGTCGAGTACAAAGGCAAAGAGGCCGGTACGGCCGAGTTCGCCGTGCGCGCACTCCCTGAAGATGGCGTCTACGAGTTCAGCTCGCGCACGTTGGCCAAGGGCCTGCTCAAGCTCGCGCGGCCGAAGCCCGCCGTCGACCGCAGCCAGTTTCGTGTCGAGAACGGCGCCGTTCGGCCGCTCGAATTCTGGTACGAGGACGGCAGCCGCTCCGGCGCGGACAATCTGCACATCGTGTTCGACTGGCAGCGCCGCATCGCGGAGATCGGCACCGCGGACGCGCGCCGCGAGATGGCCGTGCCCGACGGCGTCCTCGACCGGGGCAGCCTCCAGGTGGCGCTCATGCGCGACCTTGCGGCCACGGGCGCGCCGCGCACCTACTCGCTCGCCGACGAGGACTCCGTCGCGAGCTACGAGTATGCCGACAACGGCACCGCGACGATCGCGACGGGCGTCGGCTCTCTGGCCACGCGAATCTTCACGCAGCAGCGCGTGGGCTCGTCGCGCGTGACCTGGCTCTGGCTCGCTCCTGAGCTCGCGTTTCTACCCGTCCGCATCGAGCAGCGCCGCGACGGCGAGGTGCAAACGACGTTCACGATCGTCAGCGTGACCGGCCTGACGCCGGCCCCCTGACGACTGCCGGCACCGCAAGCCACCGCCGAAGCGCATGAGCAAACGTCTCCGACTCGCCGCTATCGCCAGCGTTATCGTGGGCACGTTGGTGGGCGCCTTCTATTACGGATGGCAACGCCGTCTCTCCGTGGTCCACGAGTTCGACTGGGGTCGCAATCTCTCGGGGCCCGTCACGCTAAACTCCATCAGAGGCGTCGACACCTCCGAAGTCGCGCGGCGCCGTTTCAGTTACTACACCGGGGCCCAAGGCAGTGGTGCCGGCCCGCGAGCAGCGCCGACGCGTGTGTTGGCGGAAGCCACGGACGGCCCGGTCTCCGTGCGTTTGCTCGGGTTCGACGGCCACGAGCGTACCCGCGCCCACGACGAAGCGCTCGAAATCGCGCGCATCGTGTCGTTGGCCACCATGCAGATCTTCCCTGCGCCCCCGACTCCCGTCGAGATCGACGTTCACGTGATGCCCGACGACGCCCAGTTCTCGCTCGCGAAGCGCGTCGACTGGCGCGACGGCCGTGCCTTTGCCCTCGCCGTCTTCACGCGCGAGACGCAGCGTGGCTCGGCGACGTTTCCGGCCCATGAGCTCTATCACGTGCTCGCGCTTCGTTATTCGCTGCGCGGGAGGCCGGTAGCAAGGCAGAGGCCCAACGCCGCGCTGGCCTACGAAGAGGCCACGGCCGATCTCTTTGCCGCGTGCGGAGAGCTCTTGGCGCAAGGCTCGTTGTCGCGGGTGCAGCGCGTGAATCGCCGGGTGGTGGTCGAGGATCGCATCTTCGACAACGTGCTCGCCGGCGATGAGCTCGCCGCGGCGCTCGACCTCATCGCGAGCGACTCGCTGGACACGGGCGATCTCGGCTATTTGCTGTCGCTGACCGTGCTCGACCATGTTTTCGGCGACGCGACGGCCATCGCGCTCGATTCGCCGGAGGCGGCAACGCTGCTCGCACTGTGCAAGAAGACGGCAGGGAATCCGTTCGCGCTCGAAGCCTGGATCGCCGGCCTCGTGCCGCCTGCAAACGGCGCGCCCGACGCTGCCGCGCCCTGAAACCGGGCGTCGACCCGCAGGTCGGGCACTCAGGTCCGCGGCAGCGTGACTCCGCGTTGGCCCTGGTATTTGCCGCCACGATCGGCGTAGCTCGTCTCGCAGACCTCGTCGGACTCGAAGAAGATCATCTGCGCCACGCCCTCGTTCGCGTAGATCTTCGCGGGCAAAGTCGTCGTGTTCGAGAACTCGAGCGTCACGTGCCCTTCCCACTCGGGCTCCAAAGGCGTTACGTTGACGATGATGCCGCAATTACGGACGAAGACGCCCGCTTCGAGCGCAAAGTTGCCTGCCTCGGGCACAGTAAGACAGTAGACGTCGTGGTCGCCTGGAGCGCCGCGGACTGCGACGACTTTGTGATTGCGCGGACCGTGGACGCCTTTGAACTGCGCGATCACGTCCGGAAAGCGACGGAACACTGAGCGGTCGCACTGAAGAAGTGCCGCCGCACCGCGTATGGAGCCCGTTCGATTCAACGTAGCACGCACGATCTCGGCGGTTATTTCATTGCGCAACCTGATCCCTCGTGCGATCTCAGCCTGCATTAGCCGGCGATCGCCATCGTCTCGCGCCCACGCCTCCCTCATCAGGACGGAGTGATGCGCGCGGGCCTTCGGGTCGCAATAGTGGCGAAGCATTGCCTGACGGCGTCTGTCTCGCGTTGCGTCGCTTTGGTTGCGGCGCATGGCGATGACTTGCTCACGGATCTGTGCGTAACGAGTCTCCGACCAGAAGCTGACTGCCCGCTTCGATTGAGCATCGCTGAACCGCCGCTGCCAGCCGGCATCCTCGGCCAAGCGACGAAAGGCATCACGGATCGCCGCGGAATGTTCTTGCGGATCGAAGTCGTCGCCGTAGTTTTCAGAATTATGAAGTCGAATATGATCCGACGCTGCCATGCGCGTGAGATTCGTGGGCAGGTTGTTGCGTCGATTGAAGTCGACGTGGTGGCGATGGGTTCCTGCAGCATCTGCATACACGCCATGGCGCAGATTCCACTCGTCAGCGAGACGATGTGTCGCCATGAGATGGCCATTTAACGGCTGGTATACCCCCTCATAGCCCCGGACCAGGTCCCGATAGAGCGGCATCAACGACTGACCAGGGCGCAGTGCGTGTGCAGGTAGCGTCAACCCGTCGCGCAGCAAGAATTCGTGATCCGGCGTGGCGCGGATCACTTCGTCGTTGTCCAGCACGATCTCCATGAGCGAATCTCGGCCGATAAGCCGCGGCGTATCGAGCAAGGTCACAATCACACGGCCGTGTGGACCGATGCTGTATCCCCAGAACAGTTCGCCTTGTTCCGAGCGTCGCGCCATTTCCTCCAACGTCGGAGCGGTTCCGTCAACCAGGGCGACCCGGGTATCGCCACTGAAACAGCGCGCATACGTGCTCTTGCCCAGACAAATAGTCAGCACGTTGCGCGGAATACGGAAGTATTCGACGGTGCGCGCGAGCGCGAACGAGTTCGGCGGAATGACACAGGTGCTCCCCTGCATGTCGACGAAGCTCGACTCGTCGAACTTTTTCGGGTCCACGACGGCGGAGTTGATGTTCGTGAAGATCTTGAACTCCGGCGCGCAGCGCACGTCGTAGCCGTAGCTCGAGGTACCGAACGAGATGACGCGCTCGCCGTCGACACTGCGGACCTGGTTCGCCTCGAACGGCTCGATCATCCCGCGCTCCTTCGCCATGCGCCGGATCCAGCGATCGGACTTCACGCTCATCAAGTGTCCTCGACGGTGATGTTGGGAAACAGCCGGCTGTAGTCCTTGCCGCGCGCCGCGAGCTCGCCGACGGCCCGCAAGGCCGCCTCGGTGAATGCGCGCGAAACGGGGCTCGTGGGATCCGCGGCGACCGTCGGCTTGCCTTGATCGGTCTCTTCACGGATGCGGCGGTCGAGCGGCAACGAGCCGAGCAGCGGCACGCCGTACTGCTCGGCCAGGTTTTGGCCGCCGTGCTCGCCGAAGATGTGCTCCTCGAACCCGCAGCGGCCGCAGATGTGCAGGCTCATGTTCTCGACGACGCCGAGCACGGGCACGTGCACCTTCTGGAACATCTCGAGGCCCTTGCGCGCGTCGGCGAGCGCGATGTCCTGCGGCGTCGTCACGATGACGGCGCCGCTCACGGGCACGCGCTGCGCGAGCGTGAGCTGGATGTCGCCGGTGCCCGGCGGCATGTCGACGATGAGGTAGTCGAGATCGCCCCAGCGGGTCTGCGTCAGCAGCTGATTGAGCGCCGAAGTCACCATCGGCCCGCGCCACGCCATCGGCTGCTGATCGTCGACGAGGAAACCGATCGACATCGCTTCGATGCCGTGCGCCACGAGCGGCTCGAGCACCTTGCCGTCGCGCGTCTCGGGCCGGCTTCCTAAGAGCCCGAGCATGCGCGGCTGGCTCGGGCCGTAGATGTCGGCATCGAGCAACCCGACGCGTGCGCCTTCGGCCGCGAGCGCCAGCGCGAAGTTGACGGCCACGGTCGACTTGCCGACGCCGCCCTTACCCGAAGCGACGGCGACGAGGTTGTGCGCCCCCGGCAACGGCTTGAGACCGTGCTGCACGCTATGCGCCACGATCGAGCTCGTGACGCTGAAATCGACCTTGAGACCCTCGAGCGCCGCGCCGCAATGGACCCGCAATGCCTCGACGAGCACGGCCGCGCTGCGCGCCATGGGGAAGCCGAGCCGTATCGCGACCTGCAAGCCCCCGTCCCGCTGCTCCACCTCGAACGCGGACCCCGGTCCGCCGAGCGGCCGGCCCGTCTGCGGCAAGACGAATTCACCGAGGAGTTGCTCGAGCTTCGAGCTCATGGAATCGGTCATGAAGGGCGGCCCGCGAAAGGCGGCGATTGTAACCTAATGCAGCCGGGCCGCCGGTCGCAGAAACGACTCGAACGAGCGCCTTAAACCTGTGATGCACGTTACATTTAGGCAAAAACCGTGTGGCATAATTGCCCCGGTGGGAAGCACCATTATGTTCGATACCTGGCCTCGTGGACGGCCGGGATGCTGCGGTCATTGAGCCATATTTCGCCGTCCCTGGAACGCCTGTATCGATCGAATCTGCGAGGCCGATGAACTTCATAACTTCCCTACAGGCCGATCGGCTCATTGCGCAGATTCGCGAGGAGGCGGACCCCACCTCGGCGAGTGCCAAGAAGGCCTTCCAGAAGCTCGGCAAACTCGGCACGGGGGCCGTTCCTAAGATCCTCGAAGCCCTGGCGTCCGCCGACAAACGCCAGACGGTCGAGTACGTCGAGCTCTTGAACGCCCTCATCAGCGACAAGACGCTGCCGCTCGTGACACGCGGGCTCGCCGACCACGACCCGCGCACGGTGTCCGGCACGGCCTGGGCCCTGTCGAGCAACAAGCGCTACAACGTCAACCGGCTCGTCGACCTGCTCGGCGAGGACGAGTACTCGAAAGCCGCGATCATCGAGGTGCTGCAAGCGCACAAGGAGCGACTCAACATTCGCCAGCTCCTGGGCCAGATCTATTTCTTGCAACCCAGCGAGAAGGCCGCCGTCTTCAAGCTCATCGACGAGGCGACGACCGAGGAAATGGTTCCCGATCTCCTCGCGCGCATGGACGGCAAGGATCCGCTCGTCAAGACCCACCTCATCAACGTGCTGTCGCGGTTCGATCGCCCCGACGTCAACAAAGCGCTCCAGGAAGCGCTCAAGGACGGCAACAAGCTCGTGCGCGGCGCGGCGCTCGCGGGCGTCGTGCGCTCGAAAACGGCCGTCGAAGTCGGCCTGATCGCGGGGTTGCTGCTCGACCCCGACCTCGAAGTCATGAACAAAGCCGTCGACGCGGTCATCCAGCTCAATCACCCCGAGACGGCGAAGTACCTGATCCCCGCGCTCAAAGCCGAGAACGAGTTCAGCCGCCGGGCGGCCGTCGAGATCTTGAATGCGATCGGCACGACGCACAGCATCAAGTATCTGCTCGAAGCCGTCGCCGACGAGGACTGGTGGGTGCGCTCGCGCGCCTCCGACGCCCTGGCGCGCATCGGCGGCCCGCGCGTCGTCGATGCCGTGCTCGACCTCATCAAGGACAAGGACGAGAATATCCGCCGGGCGGCCATCGAGATACTCGTGGTCTGCCGCGACAAACGTGCCGTCGACAAGCTCACGGAGGCGACGCGCGACAAGGACTGGTGGGTCAGCGAGCGCGCCGCCGACGCGCTCGCCGAGATCGGCGACGCGAAGGCGCTGCCGGCGTTGCTCGAGATGATGGCCAAGAACAACCGTTCGCTGCCCGTCGCCATCGCTGCCGCGGGCCGGCTCGGCAGCCATAAGATCCTCGACAAGATCCTGCCCTACCTCCAACGGCCAGAGAAAGAGGTGCGAGTCGCCGCGATCGGCGCGGTCGCGCAGCTCGCGGGCGAGCAGCAGGCCGAAGCCGTGCGGCCTTACCTGCAACAAAGCGCTCAAGGCACGGACGAGACAGTCTCGCGTGCCGTCGCCAAGGCGCTGCAGAAGCTCGACGGCCGGCTCTCGCCGAGCGGGCGGTTTGTCAGCACGACCACGCTGGCCGGCGGCAGCGTCGTAACCTCACCCACTCCCGCGCCCGCTCCCTTGCCGGGCTCGACGCAGGCACGCCCGACGCGCCCCGCTCCAGCGCCCTCGGCCGCGGCGACCTCGACTGCCCGCACGCTGCTCATAGAAGGACCCGGGGACGCCGCGCCCGCGCCGCCGCCGCCCGAAGCCCCGTCTTTCGACCTGAACGCGCTGCAAAACGGCGACATGATCGAGGGGCGCTACAAGTACATCCAGAAGATCGGCAAAGGTGCGTTCGGCACCGTCGTGCTCGTCGAGGACACCGTCGTCGAGGAGCGCCTGATATTGAAGTTCTTGAATGCCAACGTCTCTTCCGACGAGGAGATGCTGAAGCGCTTCGTGCACGAGCTGCGTTATTCGCGCCGCATCACGCACAAGAACGTCATCCGCATCTACGACTTCTTGTACGTCGGCGGCAGCTACGCAATCTCGATGGAGTATTTTCCGTCGCACACGCTCGGCACCGAGATCGCCAACGAGAAGCCCATGCCGCCGAAAAAGGCGTTGGGCTACGGCATGGACATCTGCGTGGGCATGAGCGTCGCGCACCAGCAAGGCATCATTCACCGCGACCTGAAGCCTGCGAACATCCTCATCAACGACACAGGGCTCCTCAAAATCGTGGACTTCGGCGTCGCCGCGGCCGCGAAGAGCGGCGACACCCAGCTCACGAAGACGGGCTACGTCATAGGCTCGCCGAAGTACATGGCGCCCGAGCAAATTCTCGGCAAGAAAGTCGACGAGCGCGCCGACATCTATAGCCTCGGCGTCATCATGTACGAGATGCTAGCCGGCAACCCGCCCTACAGCCGCGGCGATCACATGTCGGTCATGTATCAGCACGTGCAAGGCAAGGCGCAGCCGCTCAACGAGGCGAATCCGAAGGTCCCGCGCGAGCTCGCGGACGTCGTCACACGAACGATGCAGGTGGACAAATTGAAGCGTCACGCCTCGATGGAAGAATTGCGCGTCGCGCTCGAAGCGGCGGCGGCGGCGGTCCGGTAGGTCGCTCATGGCGCGTATCGACGCATTCTTGAAGCTCGGCCTCGCGCAAGGTTGCTCGGACATTCATCTGGCCGTCGGCGTGCCGCCGATGTTGCGCCTGCACGGCGACCTCATGCCGATCAAGTTCCGCGATCTCGGCGACACCGAGCTCGAGGGCTACGTCGAAGAGATCCTGACGGACTCGCAGCGGCAGCGCTTCCGGCAAAAGCACGACATCGATTTTTCCTACGTCAGCGGCGACGGCGGCCGTTTCCGCGTCAACGTCTTTCACAAGGCGACGGGCGTCGGCGCTACGTTCCGCAACATCCCGAGCGTGGTGCCGACCCTCGATAGCCTCGGGGTGCCGCCGATCCTGCAGAAGTTCTGCGACCTACAACAAGGCATGGTGCTCGTCACGGGCTCGACGGGCACGGGCAAGTCGACGACGCTCGCGGCGATGATCGACCACATCAACACCACGAGCAACTCCAACATCATCAGCCTCGAGGATCCGATCGAGTTCGTGCACAGCAGCAAGCGCAGCCAGGTCATCCAACGCGAGCTCGGCACCCACATTCCGAGCTTCGCCGAGGGCGTGCGCGCCAGCTTGCGTGAGGATCCCGACGTCATCCTCGTCGGCGAGCTGCGCGACGGCGAAACGATCAGCATGGCCATGACGGCCGCCGAGACGGGCCACCTCGTGCTCGGCACGTTGCACACCACGAGCGCCGTGAAGTCCATCGACCGCATCATCGACGCGCTGCCCGGCGAGCAGCGCGAGCAGACGAAGAGCTTCCTCGCCAACAGCCTGCACGCCGTCGTGACGCAGAACCTCATCAAGACGCCGGACGGCCGCAGCCGGCGCGCCGTTCTCGAGATCATGGTCATGAACCGCGCAATCGCGAAGCTCATCCAAACCGAGCAGACGCACCAAATTCCGGCCCAGCTACAAACGGGCAAAGAGCAGGGGATGCAGCTCATGGACCAGGCTCTCTTGAACGCGCTCACCGCCAAGCTCATCGATCCCGACGACGCGTATCGCTATGCAACGGATCGCAAGAAGTTCGAGCGCTTCGTCACCGATACCACCGTGCTGCCGAGCGGCACGAGCACGACCGGCAGCACCGCCGCGCCCGCCGGCGCGGCCGCCGGCAAGAGCACCAGCACGGGCACGGCCTGAGCGGGAGCGCACGATGTCGTTGATCAATGAGTTCCTGCAAAGCATGTACATGCGCAAAGGCTCCGACCTCCACGTGATCGCGGGCGACCCGCCGCGCATGCGCGTGCACGGCGACCTCATCACGCTCGACAATCAACGCCTCGACCCCGAGGAGCTCAAGGCGGAGCTCTTCGGGATCATGTCGGAGCAGGCGACCGACCAGTTCAACAAGCACGACTCGGCCGACTTTGCGCACTCGATCCCCGAAGTCGCCCGCTTTCGCGTCAACGTCTTCCGCCATCTCAACGGCATCGGCGCAGTGTTTCGAGGCATCCCCTCGAAATGCTTGTCGCTCGACGAGCTCAAGATGCCGAAAGCGCTGCACGAGCTTTCCACGGCGCAACGCGGCCTCATCCTCGTCACTGGCAAGACGGGCTCGGGCAAGTCGACGACGCTCGCGGCCGTGGTGGATGCCATCAACAGCCGCGAGAAGGGTCACATACTCACCATCGAGGACCCCATCGAGTTCGTCCACGAGCGCAAGCTCTGCCTCATGAGCCAGCGCGAGGTCGGCGTGCACAGCCCGTCGTTCGCGAACGCCCTGCACTCGGCGTTGCGCGAGGATCCCGACGCCATCCTCGTCGGCGAGCTCCGCGACCTCGAGACCATGAGCATTGCAATGACCGCGGCCGAGATGGGCGTGCTCGTCATGGGCACGCTGCACACGAACGGCGCAGCCCCGACCATCGACCGCGTCGTCAACATCTTCCCATCCGACAAGCAGGATCACGTCCGCAACATGCTCTCCACATCGCTGCGCGGCATCGTGTCGCAGCAGCTCATCAAGAAGAAAGACGGCACGGGCCGGTGCGTCGCGCTCGAGATCCTCATCAATACGTCCGCCGCGGCCAACCTCATTCGCCAAGGCAAGCTCGAGCAACTCGAGAACGTCATGCAGTCGAGCGGCCGCGAAGGCATGTGCACGATGGACAGCTCGCTCAAGAAGCTCTACGACGACGGTACGATCAGCGGCGAAGAGGCGTACCTCAACGCCTACGACAAAGCGAAGTTCGAGCACGTCAAAGACGCCTGACCTCGCCGCCGCGCCGATGCCGGCAATTGCTCGCGGCAACTGCTCCTTGCGTTGCTCTACCGCGGGCATCCCTGCCCGCGTCGGCAACTGCTCCTTGCGTTGCTCTATCGCGGGCATCCCTGCCCGCGTCGGCAACTGCTCCTTGCGTTGCTCTACCGCGGGCATCCCTGCCCGCGGCATAATGGCCCGCGGGCAGCAACGGACGCTGCCCCCTCACCTTGCGGAGCCCGCCAGTTTTGAGCGTCACGCGCACCATCCTCGTCACGAGCGCCCTGCCGTACGCGAATAACTCGCTGCACCTGGGCCACATGCTGGGGTACATCCAGACCGACATCTGGGTGCGCTTCCAGCGGCTGCGCGGCGCTCGCTGCTTTTACGTGTGCGCGAGCGACGCCCACGGCACGCCGACAATGCTTCAAGCCGAACGCGAAGGCATCGCGCCTGAAACGCTCATCGAGCGCGTCAGCGCCGAGCACGCGCGCGACTTCGCGACGTATCGCATCAGCGTCGACAACTACCTGACCACGCACTCGCCCGAGAACGAGGAGCTCACGACCGAGATCTATCGGCGCCTCAAGGCCGGCGGTTTCATCGACCGCAAGAAGATCAAGCAAGCCTATGACGAAGCCCGGCAGATGTTCTTGCCGGACCGCTACGTGCGCGGCACCTGCCCCGTCTGCAGCAAGCCCGATCAGTACGGCGACTCGTGCGAAAACTGCGGCGCAACGTATTCGCCGCTCGACCTCAAGGATGCCGTGTCCACGGTGTCGGGCACCGCCCCGACCGTACGCGAGTCCGAGCACCTGTTCTTGAAGCTCAGCGCCTTCGAGGCCGAGCTACGAAACTGGGTGGAGGCCCACGTCGACACCGTGCTCGCGCGCAAGCTCGACGAGTGGTTCAAGACGGGACTCAAGGACTGGGACATCTCGCGCGACGCACCCTACTTCGGCTTTCGCATTCCCGGCGAGCGCGACAAGTTCTTCTACGTGTGGTTCGACGCACCGATCGGCTACATGGCGAGCTTCCTGAATCTGTGCCGTCGCTTAGGTGTAGATTTTGACGAGTTCTGGGGCGCCGACAGCCGTCACGAGCTCTATCACTTCATCGGCAAGGACATCCCGTACTTCCACGCGCTGTTCTGGCCCGCGATGCTCTCGGGCGCGAGCTATCGCACGCCGAGCGGGTTGTTCGTGCACGGCCACGTGACCGTGGATGGGCAGAAGATCTCGAAGCGCCGCGGCAACTTCATCACGGCCGGCACTTTCGCGGCCAAAGTCGACCCCGACTATCTGCGCTACTACTACGCAGCGAAGCTCGGCTCGACGATCGACGATCTCGACTTGAACCTCGCCGACTTCGTCGTGAAGGTCAACGCCGATCTCGTCGGCAAGCTCGTCAACATCGCGAGCCGCTGCGCCGGCTTCATTCACAAACAGGGCGGCGGCCGGCTGGCGAACGAGCTCGCCGAGCCCGCGCTCTACGCCGGCTTCGCGGCGGCCGCGGACGATCTCGCGGCGGACTTCGAGCAGCGCGAGTTCGCGCGCGCCGTGCGCAAGATCATGGCGCTCGCGGACCGCGCCAACCAGTACATCGACGAGCGCAAGCCTTGGATTCTGGCCAAGAACCCGGCCGCCGCGGCCGAGATCGCGGCCGTCTGCACCGTGGGGCTCAACCTGTTCCGCGCGCTCGTCGTCTATTTGAAGCCCATCGTGCCGGCGCTCGCCGCGCGCGCCGAGAAGCTGTTCGGCGGCGCCGAGCTCGACTGGCAGTCCGCCGCGGTGCCGCTGCTCGGCACCCCGATCGCGAAGTTCGAGGCGCTGCTCACGCGCGTCGAGCCGGCCACCATCGAAGCCATCGTCAACCCGACCGCGGAGACCCCAACCGTGACTACAGTGACGATAACAGCACCCGCTGCCGCAGCGAACGGCGAGATCGACCTCGCGCAATTCCAGAGGACCGAGCTGCGCGTGGCGCGCATCGTCGAAGCCGCGTACGTCGAGGGCGCCGACAAGTTGCTCAAGCTCACGCTCGACGTCGGCAATGAGCAGCGCACCGTGTTCTCGGGGATTCGCAGCTCCTACGAACCCGCGGCGCTCGCCGACCGACTCGTCGTGCTCGTGGCCAATCTCGCGCCGCGCAAGATGCGCTTCGGTGTCTCGCAGGGCATGGTGCTCGCGGCGAGCGGCGACGAGCCCGGCATCTTTCTCCTGAGCCCCGACTCCGGGGCCAAACCGGGCATGAAGGTCAGCTAGATGAGCGAGCTCTTGGCCATAGCGCTCGGTGCCGCTCTCGTCAACAACTTCGTGCTCGTGCAGTTCCTCGGCGTCTGCCCGTTCGTCAGCGGCTCGCAGCGCGTCGAAGGCGCGATCGGTATGGGGCTCGCGACGGGGCTCGTGCTCACGATCACGGCCGGCGCGACGCAGCTCGTCGACCGTTACCTGTTGCGGCCCTACGAGCTCGAATATCTGCGGCTGTTCGCGTTCCTGATCGCGACAGGCGTCGTCGTCGGCCTCACGGACCTCGCGATCCGCCGTTTCGCGCCGGTGCTCCAGCGCGTGCTCGGCCTCTACATCCCGCTCGTCGCGACCAACTGTGCCGTGCTCGGCCTCGCGCTCATCAACGCGACCGCGAGCCGCAGCTTCGTCGCGGCGCTGTTCTACGGGGTCGGCGCGGCGCTCGGTTTTGCGCTCGCGCTCGCGCTGTTTGCGGGCCTACGCGAGCGGCTCGTTTACGCCGACGTGCCGGTTGCGTTCCGCGGCGCGTCGATCGCCTTCGTGACGGCCGGCATCCTCGCGCTCGCGTTCATGGCCTTCTCGGGCTTCGCCAGGCTCTGAGCCCCACCATGGTCGACTACGTTTTCGAGCAGCACTTAAGCGGCGGCATTCTGCTGCCCGCAAACAAAGCCGCTTCGACCGCGACGCCCATTCGCCGTGGCTTCGTGCCGACGAAGCTCGTGCTGGCCCTGCGGCAACATCGCGGCCACCCCGCTGAACCGGTCGTCGCAGTCGGCGACCGCGTTCGCAAGGGCCAACTCGTGGCTCGTGCCGCCGCGGCCGCGCCGTCGGCCGCCCTGCACGCTTCGAGCTCAGGATTAGTGCGTGCCATCGAGGAGCGTGCCGTGCTCGGCGGCAACGGCGTGCAAAGCTCGCCGTGCATCGTCATCGACACCGACGGCCGCGACGAAGGCATTGCCGCGCAGGATGCGCCGCGTTGGCCCGACGACGCGGCCGCACAGCGCGAAGCCATCCGCGCCGCCGGCATCGTCGGACTCGGCGGCGCCGTCTACCCCACGGCCGACAAGCTCGCGACACCCGTGCCCTGTAAGACGCTCATCGTCAACGGCGCCGAGTGCGAGCCCTACATCAGCTGCGACGACATGCTCATGCGCGAGAACGCAGCCGAGATCGTCGCGGGCGCGCTGCTGCTGACCGACGTGCTCGCCGCACCGCGCTGCATCATCGCCATCGAGCGCGACAAGCCGCAGGCCATGGAGGCCATCGAGGCCGCCGCGCAGCAGGTCGAGGACCCGCGGCTCAAGCTCGCCGAGGTGCCTACGATCTACCCGGCCGGCGGCGAGAAACAGCTCGTCGAGCTCCTGACGGGCGAGGAAGTGCCGAGCGGCCGGTATCCCAGCGAGTTCGGCTATGTCTGCCAAAACGTGGGTACGGCATTCGCGGTGCACCGCTTGCGCGCGGCGCAGGAGCCGCTGCTCGCACGCGTCGTGACGGTCACGGGCGGCGGCGTACACACGCCGCAGAACGTCGAGGCGCCGATCGGCACGCCGATCGCCGAGCTCATCGCGCTCTGCGGCGGCTATAACGACGGCGTCGTGCGCCTCATCGCGGGCGGCAGCATGATGGGCTACGCGCTGCCGGACGACAACGTGCCCGTGACGAAGGCGATCAACTGCGTCATCGCGGCCACGGCGAGCGAGGTCCGCACCGAGACTCACGAATGGCCGTGCATCCGCTGCGGCGAGTGCGCGGTGGTGTGCCCGTCGCGCCTGCTGCCGCAGGATCTCTTGGTCGCCGCCAACACGGCGGACTTCGAGGGTCTCGTGACGCTCGGCTTGCAAGACTGCATCGAGTGCGGCTGCTGCGACGTGATCTGCCCCTCCCAGATCACGCTGACGCAACGGTTTAGGGTCGCCAAGCGCGCGCTCGCGGGCGGCGAGCGCCGCCGCGTCGCGCGGGAGCCCAAGTAGATGCGCTTCGAGCAGCCCACGGCCCCGCACACCAAGCCGCTCGTGAGCGTCCCCGTCATCATGCGGCGCGTGCTATTCGCGCTCGTGCCGGCGGCGCTCTGCCACACGTGGTACTTCGGCGCGGGATTGCTCGTGAACTTCGCGCTCGTGGCGCTCGCGGCCCTGCTCACGGAAGCGCTCGTGCTGCGCATGCGCGGCCTGAGCACGCGCCACGCCATGCGCGATTGCAGCGCGCTCGTGACGGCGGCCCTGTTGTCGTTCGCTTTGCCGCCGTTCGTGCCTTTCTGGATACCGCTGCTCGGCGGCGCCATCGCCATCACGCTCGCGAAGCAGCTCTACGGCGGCCTCGGCAAGAACCTGTTCAACCCGGCGATGGTCGGCTACGTGTTCCTGCTGCTGTCGTTCCCCGTCGAGATGACGCAGTGGCTGCCGCCGCGCATGGGCGACATCGACTATCAGCAGCTGTCGCTCGGCGAGCACATCGACTACGTATTCACGGGACGGCTGCCGCAGGAGATCGACGTCGACGCACTGACGCGCGCCACACCGCTCGACCTCGTCAAGGAGGGGCGGCGCGCGGAGCGGCCGTTCGACGCGATTCGCAACGGCTCGTTGTTCGGCGACTTCGGCGGCCGCGGCTGGGAATGGGTCGCGAACCTCATCGCGCTCGGCGGCCTCTATTTGCTCTACACGGGCACGATTCGCTGGCACATCCCCACGACATTTCTCCTCGGCCTGCTCGTGCCGGCCACGATCGCCTATCTCCTCGACTCCGGCGGCGCGCCCTCGCCGGGGTTTCATCTCTTCAGCGGCGCCAGCATGCTCGGCGCGTTCTTCATCGCGACCGAGCCCGTCTCGGCGGCCGGCACGGTGCTCGGCCGGCTCATCTACGGCAGCGGCATCGGGCTGCTCGTCTACACGCTGCGCACCTGGGGCACCTACCCCGACGGCGTCGCGTTCTCGGTACTGCTCATGAACGCGGCCGTGCCGCTCATCAACCGCTACACGCGGCCGCGCATCTATGGCCAAACCTGACGGCAACGCGGCGGTCACCGTCGTGGCCATCGCCGTCATTGCGGCGGCGGCGGCCTACGCGGTGAACGCGGCGTACGACTGGAGTCACGAGCGCATCGAGGCCAACGAGCGGGCGCGCGTCGTGGCGCGGCTCAACAGCGTGCTCGATCCCAGCCTGCGCAACCGGCCCCTCACGACGACGCGCATCGCCGTCACCGACGCGGAGCTCTTGGGCAGCGACGAGCCCATCGACGTCTTCGTGCTGACCGAGAACGGCACGCCGATGGCGGCCGTGTTCGCGACGGTCGCGCCGCACGGCTACAACGCGGCGATCGGCTTGCTCGTGGGGATCTCGCCGGCCGGTGTCGTCACGGGCGTGCGCGCCGTGAGCCATCGCGAAACGACGGGCTTGGGCGACGCCATCGATGCCGCCAAGAGCGACTGGATACTGCAATTCGACGGCAAGTCGATTGCGGCGCCGACACCGATACTCTGGGCCGTCGAGCACGACGAAGGGGAGTTCGATTCGATCACGGGCGCGACCGTCACCTCGCGGACCGTGGTCGGCGCCGTGAAAAACACGTTGCTATTCTTCGAGCAACACCGCGACGAGCTTTACGCGAGCGCGGCGGCCGCGGCGGCCGCCGAGACGAACGAGCCATGAACTCGCCGACCAGCGCTTGGTCCGAAGCCGTTGCGCCCGTGTGGCGCAACAACGTCGCGCTCGGGCAGTTGCTCGGCCTTTGCCCGCTACTCGCAGTGACGACATCGCTCGTTCACGGCCTCGCACTCGGCTTGGCGACCCTGGCCGTGATCGTCGTCTCGAGCACGACGATGTCGTTGCTGCGCCGCTGGCTCGTGCCGATGGTGCGCGTTCCGCTGTGTTTACTGATCCTCGCCGGCCTCGTCACGTGCATCGATCTGCTCTCCGAAGCGCTGCTCTACGACCTGCACGAGGTACTCGGCCTGTTCGTGCCCCTCATCGTCGTCAACAGCGGGTTGCTCGCGCACGCCGCGGACGTCGCCAGTCGCCGCGGGGTTCCGTTCACGTTCGTCTCGGCGTTGGCCACGGGGCTCGGCTTCCTGTTCGCGCTCATGGCGCTCGGCGCGCTGCGCGAGATCTTCGGCCACGGCACGTTGTTCGGCGACATCGAGATGCTCGGCGGCGCGAGCAGCGCGGGGATCACGCTCGACCTGCCGTTCGACGGCATGCTCGTGGCGATCCTGCCGCCGGGGGCGTTCTTCGGCGTGGCCGTGCTGCTCGCGCTACGCAACCGGCTCGCGGCGACCCGCGCGCGGGCGGCTTCGGCGCCCGCGCCCGTGGATCAGGCGCAGTGAACGCGGCCAAGCGCCGCAAGATCTACGAACGATTCGCGGCGGCCGACCCCGCGCCGGCCACCGAGCTCGGCTACTCGTCGCCGTTCGAGCTGCTCGTGGCCGTGGTGCTGTCCGCCCAGGCGACTGACGTCAGCGTCAACAAGGCGACCGCCAAGCTGTTCCCCGTGGCCAACACGCCCGCCGCGATCCTGGCGCTCGGCGAAGAGGGACTCAAGGGCTACATCAAGACGATCGGGCTCTTCAACAGCAAGGCGAAGAACATCATCAAGACGTGTGCCGCGCTCGTCGCCGAGCACGGCGGCGAAGTGCCGCGCAACCGCGAGGCGCTCGAAGCGCTACCCGGCGTCGGCCGCAAGACGGCCAACGTGATCTTGAACACGGCGTTCGGGGAGCCGACGATCGCGGTCGACACGCACATCTTCCGCGTGGCGAATCGCATCGGTTTGGCACCCGGCGCGAACGTGCGCGCCGTCGAGGACGAGCTCGTGCGCGTCACGCCGGACGAGTTCAAGCGGCACGCTCATCATTGGCTGATCCTGCACGGCCGCTACGTCTGCAAGGCGCGCAAGCCGAATTGCCCGCAGTGCTTGATCGCCAAGCTCTGCGAGTACAAGGACAAGACTCGCGCCTAGGACTCGCGTACGCGGTCAAAGCGTCCCGACGGACACGTGCCTCGGCTGAGCGCCAACCCCGCCGCATAATTCCGGGCCGCCAATTGACGCCTAACACGCACAGTGCTCTAGTAGAAACAAATGTTTATGGCCGACTCCATCACGTTATGCGGCGCCTTGTCGCATTTTAACTGCGACATCGCGCCGCCCAATTATTGTTAGGCGTCACGGCCAATGCGCATCAGTGCACAGAGTGAAGGAGACATCGGTTCATGCCGAACATGATGGCGGAGGTCACCACTGAGGTTCTACAAGCGTTCGCCGATGCGTGGAATCGCCACGATGTCGATGCACTCATGTCGTTCCTCACCGAGGACTGTGTCTTCGAGGCCTCCGCAGGCCCTGACGTTTGCGGTACCCGTTATGCAGGTCGTGAGGCTGTGCGAGCCGGCTTCGCGGAGGTATGGGCAACCTTCCCCGATGCCCACTGGGGTAACGCCCGGCATTTTGTCCGAGGCGACCGTGGAGTGTCGGAGTGGACGTTCACTGGAACACGCGCCGACGGCGCTCGCGTCGAAGTCCACGGTTGTGATCTATTCACGTTTCGAAGCGGCAAGATCGCCCTAAAGGATTCTTATCGCAAGAACCGTCCGGCCCCTGGGTTCCTCTAAGGGGGGTGCCGCGTGACGCCTAACAACCGGTTGCAGCGGACGGTGATAGGGCAACGCGTGCGCACCGCGAGCGCGTCATTTCGTTATGCGCTCGCGGTGCGCATCAGACGGCATCGCGCCGCTGCTGAACCGGAACGTTAGACGGCACGGAAACGTCACCTCAGTCCCGCACCAATGCCAACCGCTGGCGAGATTCTGGAAGGCTTAACGAAGATTGCCGACTCCTGGAGGATGTTGGCGGTTCTATGGCACATCTACTTCGGTTTGTTGGTTGTTTTCGCACTATTGGGGTTCCGTCCGCAGAATCGCTTAGTCGGTGCGCTCCTGATTCCGCTCTTGGCTTCGGTGAGTGTGTTGGCATGGATCAACGGAAATCCATTTAATGGCGCGGCATTCGGCGCGCTATCGGTCGCGCTGGTTGCACTCCTTTGGAACTTGAGCGGCAGGCCAGTTGAATGGGCTCGTCCGACCTGGCTGTTGCTCGGGCTCTTGCTGGTCTCCTTCGGCTGGGCATACCCGCACTTTCTAGAGGAAGATCCTGCTTCAACGTACTTGTATGCGGCGCCGCTCGGGCTGATTCCGTGCCCATCACTTTCGCTGGTGGTCGGCGTCACCATCATCTTCAGCGGTCTGCATTCGCGGGTGTGGTCTCTGGTTCTGGCCTCCGCGGCGCTGTTCTATGGAGTCTTTGGGGCGCTTTATCTCGGCGTTACTATTGATTGGATGCTGGCCGGAGGGGGAATTGGTTTGCTCGCACTCTCAATTCATCAAGCAGTAGGTGGCGTCGCACGTGCCGTCTAACCAGCAGTTGCAGCGGACCGTGATACGGCGTCGTGTGCGCGCCGCAGACGCGACGTTGCCATTGTGCGCCTACGGCGCGCATGACACGTTGTCGTGCGGCCGCTGAACTGCACGTTAGGCGGCACGGAGAGCAATTCTGGAACCGGAGGGGGAGATGGGGCCCTGTCACATCCATCTCCTATAATTAGTGACGGCACAAGGACGTGGTGAATTCAGAAGCACAACAACAGTGGGAGACGCAAGCCATGTCAAGCGATGCAGCAAAAATCAGAAGTCTGAGTGAGTCGTTTATGCGAGCAGTTAACGAGGGGGACGTTCCCGGATGGATGGCAACGTTGACGGACGACATCAAGTTCATGCCGCCAGAACAAAAATCAGCTGCTGGCAGCGATGCAGTCCGCACTTGGGCCGTGCAGAACTTTTTTGATCCCTATGACGTAGATTTGAAGTTTTCCTTCGATGAACTCGAAATTGGGGAATCTTGGGCGTATGGATCTGGGCCGTTTCGAGAGGTACTAACGCCTAAAGGTGGAGGCGAACGTCTGGAGTTGGTAGGAAAGTTCATCGACGTTTTTCGCCGCAACGCGGATGGCGAATGGAGGTTCGCTCGAGTGATCTTTAATACGGATCATGAGGGACCCAAATCCTGACCATCGTTTCGGAGGTGGATCAGCGGTACCGCCTAACAATGGGATGGACCTGACAGTCAAAAGTGTCACGCCCTTTGCAAGAAGAAGAGCAAAGGGCGCACCGCTTTTGCCTGCGGCTCATCCCAGGCGTTATGCGGCAGAGTGGAGCGCTGCGCATTGATTGCGAAGCGCCGCGCCTGTGCTAGCGTGACACCCGAGCTGGCCGCCTCTGTTGTCTTGGCTCTTCTGGCGGACGCTAACACACAGTGCGGAGGGAACAGTCATGGCCATCGTCGAAAACCGCTACTGGATTCTTCTGGCCTTAGTTGCTGCTGCCGCCGTCAGCTACGGCGTTGGATTCATGGTTGGTCTTGGGTTGTTTGTCGCCGCCGGCGTAATCTTCGAGCTCGCCTTCTGGCTTGAGCTATTCAAGCGCAGAGACGGATTGATTCGTCGTTTCCTAAAAGCACGTAAGGAAGCTATCCCCGAGAACTCGTCGTGGCGATGTCACTCGTGCCGAGAGGATAACCCTGGCGAATTCGAATCCTGCTGGAATTGTGGTCATAGCCCAAACGGCTAAAGCGACGCAGGTGCCGCATAACACGCGGTTGCAGCGGACCGTGATACCACCTCGCGTGCGTGCCGCAGGCGCGGCGTTGCCATTGTGCGCCTGCGGCGCGCATGAGACGTCGGCGCGCGGCCGCTGAACTGCACGTTATACGCCCAATCGGCGGCTGGAGCCCGCCCCGGGCGCCTAACCTTTTCGCGCGAGTTGTGTCTCGTCATACTGCACTGTGTTCGGTTGGTAAGGAGGAGTCATGCGCTGTATCACGCGTCTGGAGTCAGCTCTGCTTCTCGGCACGCTGCTTCTCGCGGCCTGCTCGGCTCAGGTAGGGCCATCGGACAAAGCCATTGGTCGCGTAGTCAGAGATGTCGGGTTTCCCTGCGAGGGTGCCATCGGTGCCGAGGCACTTGATGCTTCGCGCAAGAGCTGGCGCGTTACCTGTGCCAACGCGCAGAGGTACATGGCCGTCGTCCAAGACAACGGCGATTTGTGCGTCGAACCGTTACTCCTGGATGATTCCTTAGCTCCACCTAGGCCAGCTTCGTTACCGCAACGCTGTGCGGCCCTGTAGTCGGCGGAGGTGTGAACGGTCGAGGACATAGGTGACACTTTAGTCCGGAGACATGGGTAACACTCTTATGGTTACCGCTCGTGTCGTTCTAGTTGACAAGCATCCTCGATCTGCACGCTAGGCGACGCTCATGACGCTCGCAGCCGTCCTGTACGCGAAGAACCTTGACCGTCTGGTGGAGCTCTACACGACGTTGGGGCTCGTGGTGGACGAGTTTCAACACGGTGACTACGCGGTCTTGACCGCGCCCGGAGTCGAGCTGTCGATCGTCCAAGTTCCGGAACCCGTTGCTTCGCAGATCGAAATCTCGAGCCCGCCGCAGGTGCGATCGCGAACCCCGATCAAGTTGGTCTTCTTCGTTTCTTCTATAGAACCGACGTTGCTTGCGGCTGCGCGGCTCGGCGGCCGCATCGGTGACGGCTCGAAGAGATGGCAGTTTCGCGACCACGCGGTGCAAGATGCCGTCGATCCCGAGGGCAATCAGTATCAGTTACGAGAACCGCTATGAGGCGTTATGGTCATCTTCATCAACGGTTCGTTCGGAATAGGTAAAACGACGGTGTCTCGCCTCCTCGCGAGCGAGCTTCCGGGGAGTGCCGTGATCGATCCCGAGCCCATCGGCGTGGTTCTGTCACGCTTTGCGCCGTTGTGGCCCCGCCATCGCCGAACGGACGATTTTCAAGATCTCGCCGCGTGGCGACTGATCGGCGCTCGCGCCATTCGCGTGGCACACCGGTTCCGCACGACGATCATCGTGCCGATGGCCTTCTCCAACCTCTCGTACCTCGAAGGCTTTCTCGCCTACTTGCGAAGCCGTGGCGTTCCGACTATGCACTTCTGCCTTACCGCACCCCATGCGGTCGTTCTCGAACGATTGGCCGCGCGCGAGAAGCGCGGCCCGACACAGTGGCAGCTCCGACGGTCCGCCGAATGCTGCGACGCGCACGGAGCGCCGGAGTTTGCGGAGCACATCTCGACAACGGGCCGCTCGGCGCAAGAGATCGCTAGGGAGATCGCGGAGCGTGTCCGGCGGGGCCTTCAACATGCGCGCCCGCAGGGGCGCTCAGTGACGCTTCTTCGGCACGTACAGATCGGTGATCGTGCCCTCGGCCGCCTCGGCCGCGAAGGCGATCGTCTCGGACAACGTGGGGTGCGGGTGCACCGTGAGGCCGATGTCGGCGGCATCGGTGCCCATCTCGATCGCCAGCGCGGCCTCGGCGATCAGGTCGCCGGCGTTCGCACCGACGAGCCCCGCGCCGATCAACCGCCTCGTTCCCGCGTCGAACAGTAGCTTCGTGAGCCCTTCGCTGCGGCCGAGCGTGAGCGAGCGCGCGCTCGCGGCCCACGGAAACGTGCCCTTCTCGTACGCGACGCCGCGCGCCTTGGCCTCGTCCTCCGTGAGCCCCACCCATGCGACCTCGGGATCGGTGTAGGCGACCGCGGGCACGACGCGCGCGTCGAAGAAGCTCTTGAGACCGGCCGCAACCTCCGCCGCGACTTTGCCCTCGTGGCTCGCTTTGTGCGCGAGCATCGGCGCGCCGACGATGTCGCCGATCGCGAAGATGTGCGGCACGTTGGTGCGCTGCTGGTTGTCGACCTTGATGAGCCCGCGCTCGTCGACGGCGACGCCCGCCTTCTCGGCCGCGATCTTGCGCCCGTTGGCGCTGCGCCCCACGGCCACGAGCACGAGACCGTAGGTCTGCGGTTTCGCAGGCGCCTGGTCGCCTTCCAAGTGCACCGTGATACCACGCGGGCTCGCTGCCATCTTGACGAAGCGCGTGCCGAGCATGATGGCCTCGTAACGCGCCGCGATTCGTTTCTCGAGCGGCCTGATCAGATCGCGGTCGCAGCCCGGGATGAGAGTCTTGGTGAGCTCGACGACGCTGACCTTGACGCCGAGTGCGTCGTAGACGGTCGCCATCTCGAGCCCGATGATGCCGCCGCCGATGACGAGCATGCGCTCGGGCAGCACGGTAAGCTCGAGCGCCCCGGTCGAGTCCATGATGCGCGGGTCGTTGGGCAAGCCCGGCAGCATCGCGGGCTCGCTGCCGGCCGCGATGATGCATTGATCGAAATCGACGACCTCGCGCGTCCCGTCACGCTCCACCTCGAGCTGATTGGGCGAGGCGAAGCGCGCCGTGCCGCGCACGACACGGACCTTGCGTTGCTTCGCGAGCGTGTCGAGACCATTCGTGAGCTGTTTGACGACGCTGCTCTTCCAGCCGCGCAGCTTCGTCGTATCGATCTTTGGCTTGGCGAACGCGATACCGCGCTCGCCCATCTCGTGGGCGTCCTCGATGACGTGCGCGGCGTGCAGCAACGCTTTCGACGGAATGCACCCCACGTTCAAGCAGACTCCGCCGAGCGTGGGCCACCGCTCGACGAGCGTGACCTCGAGGCCGAGATCCGCAGCGCGGAACGCGGCCGTGTAACCGCCGGGACCGGCGCCGATGACGGCGAGGCGCTTGCCGGGCGGCGGACTCGCGGCCGTGGCCGTGACAGCCGGTGCCGCCCGCGACGCGGCTGCGGACGCAACGGGGCTCGGGCGAGTTGAAGCCGGTGCCGGCGTCGCCGGCTTGGCCGCCGCGGCTGGCACCGCCTTCGCCGCGGGCTTCGCCGAGCTTTCCGCCGCATCGAGCACCACGACGAGATCGCCCGCGGATACTTTGGCTCCCTTCGCGATCGCGACCGAGACCACGGTGCCCGCGCTCGGCGACGGCACGTCCATCGTAGCCTTGTCGGTCTCGAGCGTGATGAGCGGATCCTCGGCGGCGATGACCTGCCCCGCCTGCACGTGGACCTCGATGACGTCGACGGCGCTGAAGTCCCCGAGCTCGGGGATGCGCACTTCGACTCGGCTCACGGAATGGCCTCCACGAGCTGGCCGGGATTCGCGAGGATCTCACCGAGCCGCGTCGTGAAGCGCACGGCCTTCGCGCCGTCGATGACGCGGTGGTCGTACGACAACGACAGCGGCAGCAGCAGCCGCGGCACGAACGCCATGTCGCGATAGACGGGCTGCCAGGAGCTGCGCGACACGCCGAGGATCGCGACCTCGGGCGCGTTGATGACGGGCGTGAAGAAGCGCCCGCCGATGCCGCCCAAGCTCGAGATCGTGAACACGCCGCCCTGGATGTCGTCGGGCTGGAGCTTGCCGGTGCGCGCGCGTTCACTGAGCGTTGCGAGCGACTTCGCCATCTCGTAGAGGTCCTTCTTGTCGGCATCGCGGATCACGGGCACGACGAGGCCCTGCGGCGTGTCGGCCGCGAAGCCGATGTGCGTGTAGTGCTTGATGACGAGGCTCGCGCCGTCGGGAGCGAGCGACGACTTGAAGTGCGGCATCTCGGCGAGCGCGAGCGCGCAGGCGCGCACGATGAACGCGAGCGGCGTGAGCTTGATGCCGCGCTCGAGCGCCTGCTCCTTGAGCGCCGCGCGTTTCTCCTCGAGCTCGGTGATGTCGGCTTCGTCGTGCTGCGTGACGTGCGGGATATTGACCCAGCTCGCGTGCAACCGCGGGCCCGAAATCTTCTGAATGCGCGACAGCGGCTCGCTCTCGATGCGGCCATATTTGGCGAAGTCGACGACCGGCACGCTCGGCAGCGCGCTACCGGCGCCGCCGCCTTGCATGATCTCCTTGACGAACGCCTTGACGTCGTCGGCCGTGACGCGGCCCTTGGCGCCCGAGCCGCGCACGCGGCCGAGCTCCACGCCGAGCTCGCGCGCGAGCCTGCGGACCGAGGGACCGGCGTGCGCCTCGCCGAACGAGGTCGGCGTCGGCGCCACGGCGCTGCGCGTCTGCCCCGCCGCGCGCGGCGCGGTCGCCGATTTCGCGGTCGGCTCGGCGCGCTGCGGTGCCGCGGCAGCCGCAGGCGGCGCCGTCGGTGCCGCGCCGCCGCCGCTCGGCAGCAAAACGAGCACGGCGTCGCCCGCCGAAACCTTGCCGCCGACCGCCACCTTGACCTCGAGCACGCGCCCGGCTTCCGGCGCCGGCACGTCCATGGCTGCCTTTTCGGTCTCGAGCGTGATGAGGCCCTGCTCTGCGGCGACGTCGTCACCCGCCTTGACGAGCACGTCGATGATCTCGACGTTCGCGAAGTCGCCGAGGTCCGGCACGACGACGGTGCGCGGCACCGGTCCCGGGGGCGAGCCGGGCGGCAACTTCGGTTGGCGCACGGTACGGTCGTCGGCCCGCGGCACCTTGGGTTGGCGCACCGTGCGATCGTCCTCGGGGCGCGCATCGGCCGGCGCCACGGCGACGGCGGGCGCAGCCGCCGTCTCGAGCGTCGCGATCACGCTGCCCGTCGACACGCGGTCGCCGACTTTCACCTTGAGCGCAGTGACCGTTCCCGCGGCCGGCGACGGAATGTCCATCGTGGCCTTCTCGGTCTCGAGCGTGATGAGTCCCTGCTCCGCCTGCACCGAGTCGCCGGGTTTGACGAGCACCTCGATGATTTCGACGTCGGCGAAGTCACCTAGATCGGGTACGACGACTTCCACGGGTTGGATCTTGCGCGGCGCTTACTGCGTGACGGGATTCGGCTTCTCGGGATCGACGCCGAGATCCGTCATGGCTTTGACGACCGTGCTCGCGTCGACGCTGCCTTCGTCCGCGAGCGCCTTGAGCGCCGCGACCACGACCGCCTTGCGATCCACCTCGAAGTGGTGGCGCAGCGCGGATCGGCCGTCGCTGCGCCCGAAGCCGTCGGTGCCGAGCACGGAGTAACGGCCCGGCACCCACTGGCGAATCTGGTCCGAGACGAGCTTCATGTAGTCCGTGGCCGCGACGAACGGGCCGCCGCGCCCGGCGAACCGCTCGGCGACATAGCTCACGCGCGGTTGCGTGCCCGGATGAAGGGCGTTCCAGCGCTCGACGTCGAGCGCATCGCGCCGTAGCTCGCTGAAGCTCGTGACGCTCCACACGTCCGCCGGGACGCCGTACTTCTCCTCGAGCACCGCCGCGGCCGCAAGCACTTCGCGCAAAATCGTGCCCGAGCCCAAAAGCTGCACGCGCACCTTACCCTTGCCACCCTGCTTGAGCTCGTACATGCCGCGCAGGATTCCGGCCTCCGTGCCGGCCGGCAACGGCGGATGCGCGTAGTTTTCGTTCATCACGGTGATGTAATAGAAGATGCTCTCCTGCTCCGCGCACATGCGCCGCAAGCCGTCCTGGATGATGACGGCGAGCTCATAGTTGAAGCATGGGTCGTAGGCGCGGCAGTTGGGAATCGTCGTGGCCACGAGCTGGCTGTGCCCGTCTTGGTGCTGGAGGCCCTCGCCCGCGAGCGTCGTGCGTCCCGCCGTGCCGCCGAGCAGGAAGCCGCGCGCGCGCATATCGCCGCCGGCCCACGCGAAGTCGCCGATGCGCTGGAAGCCGAACATCGAGTAGTAGATATAGAAAGGAATCATCTGCACGCCGTGATTGGCGTACGAGGTTGCGGCCGCGATCCACGAGCAATACGCGCCGCCTTCGTTGATGCCCTCCTCCAAGATCTGGCCCTTCTTGTCCTCGCGGTAGTACGAGAGCTGGTCGGAGTCCTGCGGCGTGGAGAGCTGGCCCAGCGACGAGTAGATGCCGATCTGCCGGAACATGCCTTCCATGCCGAACGTGCGCGCCTCGTCGGGAACGATGGGCACGATGCGCGACCCCAAGTTCTTGTCGCGCACGAGCGCGGTGAGAATGCGCACGAACGCCATCGTCGTCGAGAACTCACGTTCGCCGCTGCCTTCGAGCTGACTCTTGAAGAACTCAAGGTCGGGCACCTGTAGCGACTCGACCTTATGCCGACGGATCGGCAGGAAGCCGCCGAGCTTCGCGCGCCGCTCCTTGAGGTAGCGCGTCTCCTCGCTGTCCTCGGCGGGCTTGTAGTACTCGAGTTGCGCGAGCTGCTCGTCAGTGAGCGGCACGTGGAAGCGGTCGCGAAATTGCTTCAAATCCTCGTCGTCGAGCTTCTTTTTTTGGTGCGTGATGTTCTGGCCTTCGCCGGCCTCGCCCATGCCGAAGCCTTTGACGGTCTTCGCGAGAATCACCGTCGGCCGGCCCGCGTGCTGCACGGCCTGGGCGTAGGCGGCGTAGACCTTGACGGGGTCGTGGCCGCCGCGATTCAAGTGCCAGATGTCCTCATCCGAAAGGTGCGCCACCATCGCCTTGAGCTCGGGGTAGCGGCCGAAGAAGTGCTCGCGCGTGTACGCGCCGCCTTTGGCCTTGAATGCCTGGTAGTCGCCGTCGACGCACTCTTCCATCAACTTGCGCAACAACCCGTTCTGGTCGCGCGCGAGCAGCGGATCCCAACGCGAGCCCCAGACGACCTTGAGCACGTTCCAACCCGCGCCCTGATACACGGCCTCGAGCTCCTGGATGATCTTGCCGTTGCCGCGGACCGGACCGTCGAGGCGCTGGAGGTTGCAGTTGATGACGAAGATCAGGTTGTCGAGCCGCTCGCGCACCGGCATCGTGATCGCGCCCATCGACTCGGGCTCGTCGGTCTCGCCGTCGCCCAAGAAGCACCAGACCTTGCGATCCTGCGCGGGCACGATGCCGCGCGCCTCGAGGTAGCGCAGGAAGCGCGCCTGGTAGATCGCCATCATGGGGCCGAGCCCCATCGACACCGTCGGGAACTGCCAGAAGTCGGGCATGAGCCAGGGATGCGGATACGACGACAGCCCGACGCCGGGCCCGACGACTTCCTGGCGGAAGTGATTCAAGTTGTTCTCGTCGAGGCGCCCTTCGAGGAAGGCGCGTGCGTAGATGCCCGGCGACGAATGCCCCTGGAAGTACACGAGGTCGCCGCCGTGCTCGGCTGTCGGCGCGCGCCAGAAGTGATTGAACCCGACTTCGTAGAGCGTGGCCGAGGACGCGTAGCTCGCGATGTGGCCGCCGTACTCCGAGCTCTTGCGATTGGCGTGTACGACCATGGCCATCGCGTTCCAGCGGATATACGCCTCGATGCGCCGCTCGACGGCGCGATCGCCCGGGTATTCCGGCTGCTGGCCGACGGGAATCGTGTTGAGGTACGCGGTGTTCGGGCTATAGGGCAGGTACGCGCCGGAGCGGCGCGCGTGATCGATCATGCATTCGAGGAGGTAGTGAGCGCGCTCGGCGCCGTGCACTCGAAGGACGGAGTCGATCGACTCGAGCCACTCCTGCGTTTCCTCCGGATCGAAGTCGTCCCCTTTAAGAGCGATCAACGGCAGTGGTCTTGCAGTCGCCATGAGAACATCGTACTCCAGCAATCGCGCGGAACGAGCGCAGGAGCGCCGCTTCTTGCGTGACGATTCCTGCTAGGATGCGAGCCCGTTCGTAACGCCCACCTGACCCCCGCCCTAGCGGAGCTATGATCGGGGTTTGTGGAAAACCGGTCAAGGCAATGAGATCCTGCTCCGCGCCACGCCGCTCGACGAAAACCCGATGATCGAGCTACCCAATTTTGCGCCGCTCGGCGTCACCGCAAGCTTAGGTCTACCGACTCGCTCGTTGCTCGACCGTGTCGATCACCTGCTCGTCGTGACCGGTGGCAAACGCAACATCGCGCTCGCGCGTTTGCCGCACGGTCGGCAGCTCGCGACGTTGCTTAAACGCGCAACGCGCAACGGCGACGATTTCGCAAGCACGCGTGCCACCAACGCGCGTGCCACGGGACTCACGGCGACCGCGTTCGGCGCAACCTCGACGTTCGCCGCGCTGACCTGGGCCCGCAAAGCGTTGCACGAGTGCCTGCGCGACAAGCCGCGCTCGCTCGCGATCGCGCTCGTCGGGCTCGACGCCACGGCCGAACGCCGCGCCACCGCTGCGTTGCTCGCCGCAGGCGGCACCGCGGCCTTCGCGCTCCCCGAGTTCAAGGCTGCGAGGAAGGCCGCACCGGCGCGCCTCGCGAGCCTACGATTGCTGACGTCGCACGGCGGAGTCGATGTCGACAGCGCGCGCGCGCAGACGCTCGGCAACAACGTCGCGCGTTGGTTCACGGCGTTGCCGCCGAACGTGCTGACGGCGCCGGCGTATCGCCAGGCAGTCGAGCGGCTCGCCAAAACGCGCCGCATCGGCTGCCGTTTTTTAGGCGAGCGCGAGCTGCGCAGGCTCGGCGCCGGCGCGTTCCTCGCCGTGGCGCGCGGCAACGCGACGCGCGAGGCCGGGATCGTGCACTTGCGTTATCGACCGAAGGGACAAACGCGCGGCGCGCTCGCACTCGTCGGCAAGGGCGTGTTGTTCGATACGGGCGGCACGAACTTGAAGCCGTTCTTGAGCATGCTCGACATGCACACCGACATGGCGGGCAGCGCCGTCGCGCTCGGCACGTTGCTCGCGCTCGCGGACCTGAAGGCGCCGTACGGCGTCGATGCCTGGCTCGCCATCACCGAGAACCGGCTCTCGGCCGACGCCTACAAATCGCAGGACGTCGTCACGGCCGCGAACGGCACGACGATTCAAGTGATCCACACCGATGCCGAAGGCCGCATGGTGCTGGCGGACACGCTCGCGCTCGCCGCGCGCGAGAAGCCGTCGGTCATCATCGACTACGCGACGCTCACGGGCGCGTGCGTCGCCGCGCTCACGGAGCGCTACTCCGGCGTGTTCTCGAACCGCTGGGCCGCGAACGCGTTGTTGCACGACGCCGGCGCGGCGAGCGGCGAACGCGTCTGGCCGTTCCCGATGGACGAGGACTACGACGAGCTGTTGAAGAGCGACGTCGCCGACATCAAGCAATGCGCCGTCGAGAACGCCGGCGATCACATCCTCGGCGCGCGTTTCTTGAGCCGTTTCGTGCCGAAGACGATCCCGTGGGTGCACGTCGACCTGAGCGCCGGCCAGCACAAAGGCGGCCTGGCGCACGTTCCCACCGACATCACGGGCTTCGGCGTGCGGCTCACGCTCGAGCTCCTGGGCACGGCCGCTCCCGACGAGCTCGCGCGGCGGCTCACGGCGTGAGCGACGAGCAGCCGACAGCGGACGTCGACGCGCCGTCGCCGATCGCGGCGCGGTTCCGCGGCTTCCTGCCCGTCATCGTCGACGTCGAGACCGGCGGCTTCAACTGCGCGACCGACGCGCTGCTCGAGGTCGCCTGCGTGTTCGTGCGTTTCAACGGCGCGGGCGACCTCGCGCCCGTCGATCGCCATCGTTACATCGTCAAGCCGTTCGAAGGCGCGCGCCTCGATCCTGCATCGCTCGAGGTGACCGGAATCGATCCCTACCACCCGCTCCGCATCGCCATGGACGAGGGCGACGCGCTGCGCGCGATGTTTCAGGAGGTGCGCAAGGAGATCAAGCCTACGGGCTGCACGCGCGCCGTGCTCGTCGGGCACAACGCGTTCTTCGACTTACAGTTCTTGAACGCGGCCGTCGAGCGCACGGGCATCAAGCGCAACCCGTTTCATCCGTTCTCGAGCTTCGACACGGCCACGCTCGCCGGCGTCGCGTTCGGCCAAACGGTGTTGAGCCGCGCGGTCACGGCCGCGGGCTTTACCTGGAACGAGGAGGAGGCGCACTCGGCGCTCTACGACGCCGAGATGACGGCGCAGCTGTTCTGCGCCGTCGTCAACCGCTTCCGGAGCGCGTTTCCGCGCTGACTATTGCGTCTTCGCCGCAGCCGTGTCGGTGCCGGCGAGGATTTTCTGGAGCTCGCCCGACTCGTAGAGCTCGACTGCGATGTCGCAGCCGCCGATGAGCTCGCCGCCGACGTAGAGCTGCGGGAACGTAGGCCAATTGGAATACGCCTTGAGGCCTTCGCGGATTTCCGGATCCTCGAAGATGTTGATGTAGGCGAATTTGGCGCCGGCCGCGCGCAGCACGCCGACCGTCTTGGCCGAGAAACCGCACTGCGGGAAATCGGGCGTGCCCTTCATGTAGAGCAGCACGGGATAGGTGTCGAGTTGCTTCTTGATGCGCTCGTTGACGTCCATGATGTCGAATACTCCGTTGCAAGAGGCGGCAAGCTCACACGCAAGTCAAGCCATGTCGGTGGCGCGAGACTCGTTGAACTGCGTCTACGTCTCACCTATTCTTCGTCAGTCTTCGGGGCGGGGCAAGTCCCGCGCCAGAACGCCCGAGAATAAGCACATTCGGTCAAAGGTTTCCCAGGGGAGGTCCAATGAACCCGTTGAATTCCATCCAAGGCACGATTATCGCCGGTGTCGTCCTCGCGGTTGTGATCGCTCTCGCGACGATGGGCGTCAGCGCGAACGAGCAGAGCATGATCATGTGGCTCCACGTGCTCGCGGGGGTCACCTGGATCGGCCTTCTCTACTATTTCAATTTCGTGCAGGCCCCTGCCCTTGCAGCCGCCGCCAAGGATCAGGGCGGTCCGGGCGGTGCCGGCATTAGCAAGTACGTAGCCCCGCGCGCGCTCCTCTGGTTCCGGTGGGCCGCAGTGGTGACCTGGCTCACGGGCGCCCTTTATCTCTGGCGCGTCGGGCTGTTCGTCGACGCCTTCACGTTGCAGGGCGCCGGGTTGACGATCGGCGTCGGCGCGTGGCTCGGCACGATCATGCTGTTCAACGTCTGGGTGCTCATCTGGCCGAACCAGAAAAAGGTCTTGGGTCTCGTTGAAGCGACCGCCGATCAGATCGCCAAAGCGCGGCGCGTCGCGTTCCTCGCCTCACGCGCGAACACGGTCTTATCCGTGCCCATGCTCATGAGCATGGTCGGCTTCGGCCACGGCGGATTCATCCTCTAGGGAGCGACCCGACGCCCGGAGGGCCCGGCGAAGCACGCGCTTCTCCGGGTCCTCGCCGTTTATGAGACGCTGACAACCCGATGACCTCACTGCCGCTGCCCGATGACATTCCCGCGGTCGTGAGCCGCGCGCTCGCCGAAGACCTCGGCGCCGGCGATCTCACGGCCGAGCTCATCGGCGCCGGCACGCAAGGCCGCGCCCGCGTCATCGCACGCGAGCCCGCAACGCTCTGCGGCCGCGCGTGGTTCGACGAGACGTATCGCCAACTCGATGCGCGCGTGCAGATCCAGTGGCACGCCGCGGACGCAGCCCTCGTCGAAACCGGCCAAGTGGTCTGCGAGCTCGAGGGGCCCGCGCGCAGCCTCGTGACGGGCGAGCGCACGGCCTTGAACTTCTTGCAGACGCTCTCGGGCACCGCCACGACCGCGCGCTCGTTCGTCGCTATCGTGGCCGGCACGGGCGCGCGCCTCCTCGACACCCGCAAGACGCTGCCCGGGCTGCGCCGCGCGCAGAAATACGCCGTGCGCTGCGGCGGCGGCGAGAATCACCGTATCGGCCTCTTCGACGCCATCCTCATCAAGGAAAACCACATCGCCGCCGTCGGCAGCGTCACCGCGGCCGTGCGCGTCGCGAGGCGGCAGTCGCCGCTCGTCATGATCGAGGTCGAGGTCGAATCGCTCGAGCAGCTCCGCGAGGCGCTCGCGACGGACGCCGACCGCATCATGCTCGACGATTTTTCGCTCGACGACATGCGCGCCGCCGTGCGATTCCGCGACGCGAGCGCCGGCAAACGTCACGAGCTCGAGGCGTCAGGGAGCGTCGACGCGGCGACGCTGCGCGACGTCGCCGCGACGGGCGTCGACTTCATCTCGATGGGCGCGCTCACGAAGCACGTGCGCGCCATCGACTTCTCGATGCGCTTTGTCTAGGCGACGGCTTGGAGGAGGCGCTTGGGCTCGGAGACGCCGTAGCCTTGGGCGTAGTCGATGCCCATGCCGCGCAGCATCGTGATGATCTCGGCGTTCTCGGCGAACTCGGCGATCGTCTGCTTGCCCGTGAGATGGCCGATCTCGTTGATCGAGCGTACCATCTCGCGGTCGATCGGGTCGTGGAGGATCTCTTTGACGAAGCTGCCGTCGATCTTGAGGAAGTCGACGGGGAAGTGCTTCAGGTAGCCGAACGACGACAAGCCCGTGCCGAAGTCGTCGAGCGCGAAACGGCAACCGATCTCCTTGAGCGCGTGGATGAAGCGATTGGCTTGCGAGTAGCTCGCGATCGCGGCGGTCTCCGTGATCTCGAAGCAAATGCACGAGCCCGACAAGCCGCTCTTCTTGAATTGCTCGATGACGAACGGCAGAAACTTCTCGTCGGCCAGGCTCTGGCCCGAGAGGTTGATCGCGCATAGGGACAGCCGCTCACGCTCGTCGGCCTCGGACACGAGCCACGTGAACGCCTGCGCGATGACCCACCGATCGATGGCCGTCATCAACCCATAACGCTCCGCGGCCGCGATGAAGAGCCCGGGCGCGATGAGCTGGCCACCCTCGTCGCGCATGCGAATGAGCAGCTCGTAGTGGGCGCCGGCGATCTCCGGGTTGGCCTGCAGCGGTTGAATCGTCTGTCGGAACAGCTCGAAGCGGTTCTCGTCGAGCGCGTTGCTGATGCGCGCGGCCCACTGCATCTCCTTGCGCCGCCGCATCAAGTCGATGTCGTTTTCTTGGTAGTTGTAGACGCGGTTGCGGCCGGCGTCCTTCGCGGCCGCGCACGCGCTGTCGGCAGCCGACAATAGCGAGGCCACGTCGTCGGTGGCCGCCGTGATCGGCACGACGCCGATGCTGACGCCGAGGCGGAACGTGCGGTCGTCCCAAACGAACCGGTACTCGGCGATGTTCTCGCGCAGCGTCTCGGCCGTGCGCAGCGCTTCGTCCATCGTGCAGCTCTCGAGCAGCACGCCGAACTCGTCGCCGCCGAGCCGCGCGAGCGTGTCGCGCCAGCGGATCTTCGACTTGAGCAAGGAGCCGATCTGCTTGAGCAGCGCATCGCCCGCGTTGTGACCGCAGGCGTCGTTGACGATCTTGAACTGATCGAGATCGAGGTAGAGAACCGCGTACGCGGTCTCACGCGCCTTGGCGCTCTTGAGCGCCCGCTCGAGCCGCTGCTCGAACTCGCGGCGATTGACGAGCTCCGTGAGCACGTCGTGGCTGGCCGCGTAGCTCAAGCGGCGGTTGAGCTCGCGCGACTCGCTGACGTCGTGGAACACGAGCACGCCGCCCGTGACGTGGCCGAACGGATCGCGGATCGGCGCGGCCGTGCTCTCGATGTAGAGCTCGTTGCCGTCGCGCCGGATGAGCAGCGCGGGCCGGACCGACTTGATGGGCCGGTTGCGGCGCATGGCCACGCCGACGGGGTTCTCGATGGGCTCGCACGTCTCCTCGTGGAAGCCGCGGAAGATCTCGTCGATGTTGCGGCCCACGGCGTCGTCGAGCCGCCAACCCGTGAGATCCGACGCCACGGGGTTCAAATACTGCACGCGCGCTTCGCTGTCCGTCGTCACGACGCCGTCGCCGATCGACTGGAGCGTGATCTGCGCGCTCTCCTTCTCGCGGAACAGCGCTTCCTCGTAAAGCTTGCGCTCCGTGATGTCGGTCTCGACGCCGACGAGCCGCTTCAAGCGGCCGTTCTCGTCGAGCCTGCCTTGAACCCGGCTCTGGATCCAGCGCCACTCCCCGTTCGCGTGCTGCATGCGGTGCACGCTCTCGAAGAGCTCGATCCGACCTTCGAGGTGCTCGCGCAGTTGCGTCTGCACGTTCGCGAGATCGTCGGGATGGACGAGCAGCCGCCATTCGGGCACGTCGTGATCGCTCGCGTAGCCGAGCATCGCGCGCCAGCGCGGTGAGAAGTACATCGAGTTGCCGCGCACGTCGTAGTCCCAAAGCCCGTCGTTGGCGGTATTGGTCACAAGTCGATCGCGTTCTTGGACGTCCGCGAGCGCCTCCATGAGCTCGACGCGCTCGAGGCCACTCGCGACGCTCGCACCGAGGAGCTTGAGCGCCAGGTGCAAATCGACGGACCAGCCGGGATTCGGCGCCGAGCTCAAGACCGCGAGCACGCCGCCGAGCCGGCCCCGGATCTGGAAGCCGACGAGCAACAGCGCGCCGACGTTGAGGCTCGAGAGTTGCGCCGCGTCTTGGTTCTGCGCCGCCGGCACGTTGGCCGTGTCCTTGATCTCGAGCAGCCGTAGATGCGCGAGTCGCGCCTTGATCCACGGGAATTCGTCGAGACGCCGGCCCTTGAGCACGGCGGGGTTACACGCGGAGAACGTCGAGCGGCCGGCGTACACCTCTGCGAACACCGTGCCCGCGGCATCGAGGCGCAGGACTGCCACGGCATCGGCCCCGCAAGCGTCGGTCAGCGATTGCAGACCGGCCGCGATTCGTGGCTCGGCGGTCTCGTGCGTGATGCTTTGGAAGTCGACGGCGACCTGGGTGCAGATCAGGTCGAGGCCAGGCGCCTGCGCCCGAGCCTGCGAACGACTTAGGGGGCGCTCACCGGCGGACGAGTCGTCCGCCTTCGGCGTGCCGGTTCGGTCTTCGACCCGGGCACTCATTAATTACGCAACCTTTTGATCCGCCTGGGCATCCGCCTCTAATGCATTCTGCCAGCAAACGGTAGGATTACAAGCGAGCCACGGGCAAATGCCCCTGCGTCGATCTTGCATAACGGGTCAACGAGCCATTCTAGCCCCGCGTTGCTGCCAGCGGTAACCTCGTTTCGCCAGGGAGATCACAATGGGCACATTCATTAGGCGCGCGCAGGCAGCGTTGCGCACGTTCACAGGGGTCGCGCTCGCGGCCGTTTGCCTCGCGGGCTGCGGCGGCTCGGGCGGCTCGACCGCCGCGACACCGCCCGCTCAACCGACCGGGTCGAACACCGGCACGCTACTCGTCAGCGTCACCGACGCCGACGGCGATTTCATCAGCTACTCCGTCGATGTCCTATCGGTCACGCTGCGCCGCCCGGGCGGAAGCACCGTCGAAGTGCTGCCGGCCGCGACGCGCATCGACTTCGCCCAGCTCACCGACCTGTCCGACCTGCTCGCCGTCGCGACGCTCGCGCCCGGCGATATCGTCGGCGGCACCATTCGGCTCGACTACAGCAATGCCGAGGTCTTCGTCGAAGCCGGCGGCCAAGTCACGCGCGCCAACGTCGTCGGCGCCACCGGCCAGCCTTTGGGCGTGACCGAGCTCACGATCGATCTCGCGGCTCGCGAGCATCTCGTCATCACGCGCGGCCGCACTGCGCTGCTGGCGCTCGACTTCGATCTCGCGACTTCGAACGCGGTCGACGCATCGCAGTCGCCGCCCGTCGTGACGGCGCGACCGTATCTCGTCGCCGAGGTGCAGCCGGTCACCGAGAAAGAGCTGCGTCTGCGCGGCGCGCTCGTCGCGACGGACGTCGCCGCCGGAACCTACACGGTCGACGTGCGGCCATGGTTCCGCCCGGATGGCAATCACGGGCGCGTCACCGTGCACACGACGGCGACGACTTCGTTCGAGATCGACGGCGCGGCCGCGACGGGCAGCGGGGGTCTCGCGGCCCTGGCACAAAAGCCGGCCGGCACGATGACCGTCGCGTTCGGCACGCTCTCGACGCTGGACCGCCGCTTCACGGCCGAGATCGTTCATGCGGGCGACAGCGTCAGCGGCGAGCGCATCGACGCCGTGCACGGCAACATCGTCGCGCGCAGCGGCAATGAGTTGACCGTCAAGGGCGGCTACGCCGTGCGTCCCAACCGCGTCGCTCGGCTGTACCGCACCGTAATCGTCACGGTCGGGCTCGACACCAAGGTGCAGAAGCCCGGCAGTCCCGGCGTCGTGCTCGACGCGAGCGCGCTCTCGGTCGGCCAGCACATCGTCGCCTTCGGCTCCCTGACGGAGCCCGCGACGACCACGACACCGGCGACTTTCGATGCCACGAACGGCCGCGTGCGCATGCTGCCGACGCACTTGCGCGGCACCGTCAATAGCGTCGTCGCGGGCCAGGTCGACTTGAAGTTGCGCGCCATCGATCGACTGGGCGTCGAGCTGTTCGACTTCAGCGGCACAGGCGTCACGCCCGCGATGGACGCCGACCCGGCCGACTATGAGGTCGCGACGGGCACGCTCGGGCTCGCCTCGGTTGCACCCGGTCAAGCAGCCAAGGTGCTCGGCTTCGTGCGGCCGTTCGGCAGCGCACCCGCCGATTTCGAGGGCCGCACCGTCGTCGATCACCGCTTCCTGCCGGCCGTGCTCGGCATCGGCTGGGGCACGACGGGCACTGCGGCGCCCTTCTCGAGCATGGGCCCCGCCGGGTTCGTGCTCGACATCGACAATCCGGACATCGGTGCTCGCCATCACGTGCTCGTGGGCGCAAGGCTCATCGACCTCACGACGCTGGCGGTGTCGCCGACGATCGCGCCGACGACGGGTCGCGCGCTGTACGGCATCTCGGTGGGCGGCGACGTCAAGCTCTTCACCACGTTCGCCGACTTCAGCACCGCGGTCGCCAACCAGCTCTCCGCCGGGAACGCCGCGATCGCACTCGCGGCGATCGGCAGCTACGACGAAGGGAGCACGACGCTCACGGCTCATCACATCGCGATGCACTTCGCCGCGACCGACTGAGCGGCCCCGCCACCCGAAAACGACGAGCCCCCGCGACCCGAAAGGGCCGCGGGGGCTCTTGCTTCAAGTGACGTTTACCGGCGTGACTTCGAGCTCGACCCGCGAGAGTCGTGCTTGCCCTTGCCCTTGCCCTTGCCTGAGCGGTCGTCGCCCTTGCCCTTACCCGAGCGGTCGTCGCGATCCGCCCGGCGATCGTTGCGGTCACGAACGAGCTTCAAGATCTTCGCGATCTTTACGTGGCCCCAGCGAGCACCGCCTCGGTGGTCGTAGCCGCGCTTGCACTTGTCGCCCGAGGGCGGCGGCGCAGGTGGCGCCGGGGGCGGCGCAGGCGGAGGCTCCGGCAGCGTCGGCTCCGGCTCCGGCAACGTCGGCTCGGGCTCCGGCAGCGTCGGCTCGGGCTCCGGCAGCGTCGGCTCGGGCTCCGGCAGCGTCGGCTCCGGCTCCGGCAGCGTCGGCTCCGGCTCCGGCAGCGTCGGCTCCGGCTCCGGCTCGGGCTTCGGTCCGCAGAAGGACTCGTCCCCCCACAAAAGCATGCAGGCGTCCCATTCGTCGAGCGAACCGGTCTGTGCCTGAGCCGACGCGAGCGTCAGTGCTCCGACCAGCGCGGTCAACCCGTAGAGTTGCTTGACCACAAGACCCTCCTTGGCAATTCCGACCCTAACTCAATCGCAGACCTTGTTAGCTCGCGGACGTCAGGTCTTGTTGTTGTCGGTCCCGCCGCTCGTTCTGCTGGGGCGCATTTAAGAACAGCCGTCGCCGCAATGCGACGGCGGCCGTCACATAACGGTTGCTGTCAAATTTGCGCGAGCCGCGTCGCTGCGCAGTTTTTGTCTTAACGCGTTCGACGACGAAGGTTGCGCACCGACGACTGCCGAGTGCGCTACGCGCGCTCGGGCGCGCGCAACATGAGCACATTGCGTTGGCACGCGGCCACGAGCACGTCGCGTTGGTTGTAGCCACGGTGCTCGAGCGTGAGGATGCCATTGCGCGGTCGCGATTCGCTGGGTCGCATCGCGATCACCTCAGTCTCGACATGAACGGTGTCGCCGACGTAGAGAGGCGCGGGAAACCGCGCGGACTCGAGCCCGAGATTCGCGACCGTCGTGCCGAGCGTCGTGTCGTTGATCGAGATGCCGACGATGAGCCCCAGCGTGAAGAAGCTGTTCATGAGCGGGCGGCCGAACTCCGACTGCGTGCGCATGTACTCGTGATCGAGATGCAGCGGCGCGGGGTTGTGCGTCATCGTGCTGAACAGGACGTTGTCGGTCTCGGTAAGGGTGCGCCGGATCGCGTGCTGGAACACGCGGCCGACAGTGAACTCGTCGAAGTAATAGCCCGGCATTCGCCCTCCCCTACGCCTGCGAAAGCTCGCGGCTGCGGTCGGTGGCCGCGCGCACCGCGCGCCGCATGAGCTCGCGTAATCCTGGCTCAGCGAGCAGCACGTCGAGCGCGGCCTGAGTCGTGCCGCTGGGGCTCGTGACGCGGCGGCGCAACTCCGCGGCGGGGACGCCGGCGGCAGCGGCATAGGCACCTGCGCCGGCCACGGTCGCGAGCGCGAGCTGTTTGGCGAGCTTAGGATCGAGCCCCACGTCGAGAGCGGCACGCTCGAGACATTCAATGAGCAAGAAAACGTACGCGGGCCCGCTGCCCGATACGCCGGTCACGGCGTCCATGTGGCGCTCGTCGTCGAGCCACGCCACGGCGCCGACGGCCGACAGCAGCTCCGTGCAAAGCGTCCGCTGCGCCGGCGTCACCGCCGCGTTGGCTGCGAGCGCGGTCATGCCTTGGCCGATGGCCGCGGGCGTGTTCGGCATCGCCCGCACGATCGCGACCCCGTCTCCGAGCCCGGCGCCGAGCCGGGCGATCGTCTTGCCGGCCGCGATCGACAAGAACACGGTGTGCGCCGCGGCGCGGCGCGCACAAGCCGGCAGCAACGCTGCGACCTGATTCGGCTTCATGGCCAGAACGATGACGTCGTTGTGCG
The DNA here is from genome assembly GCA_964503125.1 of uncultured Gammaproteobacteria bacterium. Classification (GTDB taxonomy): domain Bacteria; phylum Pseudomonadota; class Gammaproteobacteria; order Steroidobacterales; family Rariloculaceae; genus FEN-1219. The sequence continues at coordinate 99,357 of CAZCZE010000039.1, read as the reverse complement.
TCCGTGCGACCGCATCGACGTCAACCGCGGCGGTGACGCCGAGCTCGGCCGCGACAGCTCGCGCTGCCGGCACGGGATCGACGACGACGATGCAGCTCGCGGCGCGACCTCGGCCGAGCCAACCGCGTACGAGCGCCTGACCCATGTTGCCGAAGCCCACGAGCAAAATGTCTGCGTCAGCGCTCACCGACCGACTCCCTGTTTCCTTGCGTCGGCATCATAGCCGATGGCTCGGTTCGTTCGCGGCCAACGGCCCGCCCTCGCCGTGCGGATGGCTTTCGCCGCCGCCCTTTGCCATCATGCGCGCCGATTGCGCGGCGTCGTGACGGCCGCTGGAGATCGAGTGAGAGACGTGTTCATCGCCGGCGTGGGACAAACGCCGGTCACCAAAGACCATCGCACTCGCGGCCGCTATCTCGGCGCCACAGCCGTAAAAGCCGCGCTGGCCGATGCGCGTCTCGACCCCGAACGGGTCGGAGCCCTCTACGTGGGCAACATGCTGTCGGGCATCCTCGCCAATCAACAACAGCTCGGCGGCCTCATCGCCGACTATGCGGGGCTCGCCGGCATCGAGGCCCTGGCCGTCGAAGCGGCGTGCGCTTCGGGCGGCGCGGCGTTGCGCGTAGCCTATCAGGCCGTTGCCGGAGGTATTCACGACGCCGTCGTCGTCTGCGGCGTCGAGCGCATGACTCACGTCGAGCGCGACTCCGTGACGCGCGCGCTCGCGACGGCGGCCGACTGGGAGATCGAGGGCGTTTGCGGTGAGTCGTTCCTGTCGCTCAACGCGACGTTGATGCGCGAGTACATGCGCAAGTACGATATCGCCGCCGCGCGCTTCGCCCCTTTCCCGATCGCGGCGCACGGCAACGCGCTGACGAACCCGAACGCGCTGCTGCACAAGCCGCTCGACGTCGAGACTTACCTCGCTTCGCGCATCGTCGCGGACCCGATTCGCCTGTTCGACGTTTCGCCGATCTGCAACGGTGCCGCTGCGCTCGTGCTCGCGGCGCCGCACGTCGCGGCCGAGCGCGCCGACGCGCCGCGCGTCCGCGTCGCGGGCTCGGCCCTCGCGACGGCGTCGCTCGCGCTCGCGCGGCGGCCGGACCCGCTCGATCTAACCGCCATCGGCGCCTCGACGCGCCAGGCCATGCGACAGGCGGGAGTCGGCCACGGCGACATCGACTTGTTCGAGCTCCACGACGCCTACACGATCATGACGACGCTGGCACTCGAAGCCGCGGGGTTCGCGAAGCCCGGCGCCGGACTCGACTTCGCCGACGCGGAGCGCATCGGGCTCCGAGGCGACCTGCCGCTCGCGACGTTCGGCGGCCTCAAAGCACGCGGCCACCCCGTCGGCGCGAGCGGCTGTTATCAGGCCGTCGAGGCCTACTTGCAGCTCGCCGAGCGTGCCGGAGCCAATCAAATCGAGGGCGCCGGCGTCGCGCTCGTGCAAAACATCGGCGGCACGGGCGCCACGGTCGTGAGCCACGTGCTGTTGCGGGACGGCTGAAACGCACCTCAGCTGCCGAATCTCCGGCCCGGGTCGATCGGCTCGATCGTCACGACGCTCGGGCGCGGCCCCGCCTCGCCGCCGTCGGGCCAGGTGCTTTGCGGCCGCGTGGCCGAACCCGATTCGCCGGGATGTTGCAGCGCGAGGAATAGCGTCTGCCCATCGCCTGCGAACTCGCAGCCGCAGACTTCGGCGCCGACGGGTCCGCTCATGAACTGACGGACCTGGCCTCGCTCCGAACCTTCGGTGGGACACACGAAACAGCCGTCGTTGTTGCCCCCGGGCTGGTTGCCGTCGGTCACGATCCAGAGATTGCCGTCGGCGTCGAACCCCAAGTTGTCGGGGTTGGCGAAAGCGCTGAGCTCGCCGGCCTCGCCCGCGCCGCCGAAGTAAGTCAGCTCGGCGGCGAGCGACCCCGAATGCTCGGCCGGTAATGCGGTCACGAGCTGCGCGGCGGTCGGCGCGCCGCACAGGAGAAAGATCTCCCAGCGAAACGTCGTTGCCGCGGCATCTGCGTACTGCTCGATGAGCTCGAGGATGTGGCCGGCCGCGTTCGGCGCGCGAGGGCTCGCCCCATCCGTACGCGTGTCGAGCTCGCGGCCGCCGACCATGACGACGCCGCCGTCGCGATCCAGGTTCTGCGTGCAGGCGAGATAGACGTTGCCGGTTCGCGGGTTGACCGCAACGCCCTCGGGCCGATCGAGCGGTGTCGCCCCGACGCGATCGGCGGCCTCTCGGCAACGCAACACCACGTCGCCTTGCGAAGCGAAGCCGCTCTCCACGGCAAGCTCGGGATGCGCGCCGTGCACGAGCGGCAGCCACTCGCCGCTGCCGTCGTCGCGAAACTGCGCGACGTAGAGCGTGCCCTCGTCGAGCAGATCGCGGTTGGCCTCAGGCTGCTGCGGATCGAAGCGCTCCTTGGTGACGAACTTATAGAAATACTCGAACTGCTGGTCGTCGCCCATGTAGACCACCGCACGGCCGTCGCGCGCGAGCACCGTGGTCGCGCCTTCGTGCTTGAAGCGGCCGAGCGCCGTGCGCTTCTTGAGCGGCCGCTCGGGCGCCGAGGGATCGAGCTCGACGATCCAGCCGAACTTGAGGCTCTCGGCCGGGTTGCGCGCCGAGTCGAAGCGCTCGTCGGCGAACTCCCAGCGAAAAGCGCTCTCGCGCTGCCGGAAACCGAAGCGCCGATGGACGCGCGCAAGCGCGGGATCGAGCGCGGCTGCCGCGCCGTTGCCGAAGTAGTCGTCGACGTTCTCCTCGGCCGTGAGGTACGTGCGCCATGGTGTCGTTCCGGCGGCGCAGTTGCCGAGCGTGCCGAACGCACGCGGCACGGACTCATTGCGTGGATTGAGCAACGGGTGATCGCGCGCAGGACCGGCGAGCTCGATCGGCGTGTGGGCCGTGATGCGGCGGTTGTAACTCGAGCCCACGCGATGGCGCCAGGCGGAGTCGCGCTCGATCTCGACGACGCTCAATCCCACGGCAGCCTGCATGTAGGCGACGGCCGCAGGGTGCTCGCGGACGAACGCGCCGAGCGCCCTCGCCCCACGCGCTTCGACCCAGCCCGGGAACAGCAATGCGGGCGACGGGTACTCGTGATTCACGCAGAGCAGCAGACGCTCCGAGTCGAGCGTGAACAACCCGAGGCCATCGCAGTTGTAGCCGAATTGCGCCGCCTGCGCGGCCGCAGCTTCCGGAGCGAGTAGCGAGCCCGACGCCACGCCGCGTGGATCGAGCGCGGGCACACCCGCGAGTAACGAATCGCCCCAGCGCAGCAAGATCTGCGAACGGTAGCCGTCGGGCACGATCACGGTATCGGCCTTGGAAGGCGCGACGCGCGGCAGCGGCGTGGCCGCGCCGCTCTGCGCGTAGGCGCCGCGCGCGAGCAGGGTCGCGGCCGCGAGCTCGATGCCCCCGCCCAGCAGCCGGCGGCGGTCGAGCCGGCGCGTCAGCAGCGTGCGCAATGTGGGTGCAGCGCGAGCTCCCATGAACTCTCCTCGTCGTTGTCGCGACTATGTCAGCTCGTGGCGTCGCGAGCTAGATTCGGCCCGCGCGAATGTGCGCTTCCGCGAGAAGTGCTAGCCTATGCGCCCCGCCGCGACGGGCGCGGCACGATGCGAGAGGACGCCATGGCAGACGAGCTCAGCGATGCCGAAATCGCGATGGACAACAAGAGTCTCTACCGCGAAGAGACGTTCACGGATCGGCGCGTCGGGACGCTCCAGCGGCTTACTCCGATCACTGCTTCAGGAGAGACCGACGGCACGAGACCCGTGCTCTACGTCGGCCAAACCCAGGTGCTGACGCCCGCCGGCGCATTGCCGCTGAGCTTCGAGGTGCCCGCCACGTCGCTCGACGATGCCGTCGCGAAGTTCGGTGAGCTCGCGAAACAAGCTTTGGCCCGCACGATGCGCCGGCTCGAAGAGCTGCGCCGCGAGCAGGCGTCGTCGATCATCGTCCCGGGCACCGCGCCACCCGCGGGCGGCGCCGGCGGTCCCGGCGGCCGTTTCATCCGCTAGTCGTCATGTCCGCAGCGCTCGAGGACCGGATCGCGATCCGCGAGGTCGTCGACAACTGGGTGCTGTGGAGCGATTCCGGCGACTGGCAGCGTTTCGCCACCGTGTGGCACGACGACGGCTGGATGACGGCCACCTGGTTCCAGGGCCCGGCCACCGAGTTCCAAAAGGCGCGGCGCGCGGGGTTCGAGCGCGGTGTCAACATCATTCATTTCCTCGGCGGCACGACCGTCGAGGTCGCCGGCACGCGCGCGATCGCGCAGACCAAAATGACGATCAACCAGCGCGCCACCGTCGACGGCGTGGTCGTGGACGTCGTGTGCACGGGGCGGTTCTACGATTTTTTCGCCAAGCGCCAAGGCCGTTGGGCCATCGTCCGCCGCCAACCGATCTACGAGAAAGACCGCCTCGATCCCGTCACGCCGGGTGCAAAGCTTACGCTCGACGCCGCGTTGCTCGCTCGCTTCCCCGAGGGCTACCGCCACCTCGGCTATCTCCAAACCAAAGCGGGCTTCACCGTGAGGCTCGGGCTACCCGGCGTGCGCGGCCCAGAGGTCGCGAAGCTCTATGCGGAGGGCGCGGCGTGGCTCGCGGGCGCAGCACGGCCTGGCGTCCCGCTCTGACTAGCGACGCTCAGTTCGGTCGTGGGCGAAACGCCGCCAAAAAACGCGTGACGACGTGCTCGGCGTGCTCGCGCAGAAGCGCTTCGGTCGGCATCGCCAACTCGACGAAATAGAGCTGCTTGTGCCAGCGCTGAAAGATCATGCCGATGAGGAAGTCCGCGGCTTCGTTGACGTCGTCGAAGTACAGCACGTCCCGGCGCTTGAGCGCCTCGAGGTACGTGGTCAACAGCCGATGACTCTTCGTCGGGCCGCGCTCGCAGTAGATGCGAGCGAGGTCGGGGAACCGCTCGCGCTCCGCAATGACGATCCCGACGACGGCCCGGTGACGCGCCGAGAGCACGGCCCGCATGCGGTTCAGTGCGAACTCCAGCAAGACGAACCGCGCGTTGCCGTTGACGTCCGGCGCGGCGCCGACGTCGTTGTCGACGACGTTGTCGATGACGGCTCGGAACAGATCCTCTTTGGTCGGAAAGTAGGCGTAGAGCGTCGATTTCGAGCCACCGCTCTCGAGCAGTATGGCGTCGATCGACGTCTGCTCGTAGCCGACCTTGAGAAACAGCTGGGTTGCCGCTTCGAGGATCTTCGACAACCGTGCTCGCCCTCGCGCCGACTGCGGCTCGAGTCGATGGATCGCTAGGCTCGTGCTCACGTGACCCCTCCTATGCGAGCTCCGTGACGATCTCCGCGACGGGCCGGCGCTGCTGCGTGGGGACGACCTTCGGCACGCCGTACCAGAACAACCCGACGACCGACTCGCTCGCCGAATCGACGCCGAGAAGCTCATAGAACCGCGGCTGCCGCGTGATCCCGCCCGTCGTCCACTTGACGCCTATACCTCGTTGCCATAGGTATAGCATTAGGTTCTCGGCCGCACAACAGCAGGCTGCATAATCCTCGCGGTCGAGCAACGGGTCGGCGCTGCGGCGCGTCGTGAGAACGAACATGCCGGGAACCGCGTCGAGCCGAGTGCGCCGCGCTACGCCCGCGCGCTCGCCTTTGGCAGCCGTCTCGAGCTCGACGGCAAAATCGATGACCGCCCGTCTCGTGGCGGGCCCGAGCAAATAGAAGCGCCATGGCTCGGTGAGGCGGTGGTTGGGTGCCCAGCGCGCCACATCGACGGCGTCGCGGATGAGGTCCACGCTCACGGCGTCCGGCGCGAACAAGTCGATCGAGCGACGCCCGCGCAGCACGGCGGCGACGTCGTTGCCGGGCGCGGTTGAAGGTTGGTGCGACACTGCGTTCTCCAGCCCGCCGAGTGCCGCAACCATAGCACGGGGCCGATGGCGCCGGCCCGGGGTCCCAAGCGGGTCAGTGGCTCGTGAGCGCCACCGGCTCGAAGGCGAACTGCCGGGCGAAAAATTCGAAGGCGGCGCTGCGCATGCGCGGGAACATGATCACCGAGGGCCGATGACCCGTCACGAGGCGTAGCGCCTCCGGGGAGCCCAAGCTTTCGCGCAGGCGCTCCTGCGCTTCGAACGGAATGATGGCGTCGGTCCGCGTCATGATCATGAGGACGCGCTCGGGATCGACGTAGCGCGCGAGCGCGAGCGGATCGATATCGATCTCCGCATCGAGGCGAGCGCTCAAAGCCTCGCGAGTCGTGCCACCGACGTCGGTGAGCTCTTCGACCGTGCGGACCACGCGGCGGTAACGCGTGTTGAGCACGAGGTACGGCAAATCGCCGCCGGCCATGGCGACGACGAGCGCGTCGACGCGCCGATCGACGGCCGCGAGCATCACGGCATCCATGGCGCCGAGGCTCACGCCGAAGAGTCCTACGCGCGACGAGTCGATCTCGGGCTCTTGCTCGACCCAGTCGAGCACCCGCCCGTAGTCCTTGAGATTGTTCTCGACGGCGTCTTCAGCCGTCACCAGCACCTCGAACGGGTCGCGCGTGCGCAGCACCACGACCGCAGCCCAACCGTGATTGGCGAAATAGCGAGCGAAGAAGCGCGGGATCAGTGGCGCGCCGCTGAAGATGGGCAGCAGCACGACGACGGGCGTGCGCGCGTCGCCCTCGGCGTCGTAGTACTCGAACTCGATCGACGTGCCCGGCTCCGCGACCGACGAGACCGACAGGCGCCGCACGTCGAAGCGCGCACGGTCGCGTGCTTCGGCGGCAGCGGTGATTTCCAGCGGCAGATCGGGCGCCGCGAGCTCTGCGAGCGGCCCTTCGGTCGGCAGAGCTTCGGGCTCGCGGTAGCCGGGGGCAAGGGGCACGTGCGACGCGCACGCTGCGAGCACAGAGGCCATCGCGGCCGTCGTGCCCTTCCTTATAGTCGTCATCGCGCTCGAGCGCATGGCTCCCTGCCTTTCCCGTCATGTTACTCGCTCGGCGCGAACAGTCGAGCGGCCCGGCAGGCCGCTCGGACCCGGCGAGCGGTCTTTACCTAAGCTACGGGGACGCTAGCTAGCGAGCGTGCGCTGAGCGTGAAGCGATAGACGAACGCCGGCGGCAGATTCAGCGCGGCGATCCCGAGCAGGGCGCTGTCGACACGAAGATCGGCGCGCACGCCGCGGTCGATGGGGCAACGCCCGGCGTAGGTGAATTGATGCAACCGGCCGAGCGGCTTCAGGAGCCGCAGGCCCTGCTGGAACACCCGGGCGCGCTTGGCGGGCGAGAAACAGAGGAGCGGCAATCCGCTGATCACGAAATCGAAGTCCGCCGTCGTGCCGAGCTGTCGATCGAGCTCGAGCGCATCCGCCGCGACCACGTGACAGCGCGGGAAACGCCGTTTGAGAATCTCGACGAACTTAAGGTCGCGCTCGACGAGGTGCAGGTCCCGCGGCGCCACGCCGTTCGCCAACAGCGCGGCCGTCACGGTTCCCGTGCCGGCCCCGAGCTCGACGACGCGAGCACCGGCGCCGACATCCTTGGCCATGAGCTTGGCCAGCGACTTGCCGCTCGGTGCCAGGGCCCCGATCGCGAGCGGGTTGCGAATCCAACCTTTTACGAAATCGCCGAGATCGTCAGTCGTCTGGGGCTGAAGCTCTGGGCCGGACATGCGCTAGCCTTTCCTCGCGAAGCGGACGTAAAAGAGCGGACTTAGAGCGCCGAGCTATCGAGTGCGGATGCGCACATTGCGGAACATCACGCGTCCCGCGCCGTACTGCAGGGCGAACGGTCCCGCCGCGAGCTTGTCGTCGGTGACGTCGACGGTCGTCTGACCGTTGAGCTTCACGACCAGGCTGCGGCCCTGCGCCGAGATCTCGTAGCGGTTCCAGCGGTTGCCGGTTTCGAGCATGACTCTCGGCTCCGCCACGTTGACGATGGCGCCGGTTCGGTACGCGGGATCCGGGCGCTGATCGAAGATGTTGACCTCATAACAAGTCGCCGCACCGATCTCTTGTGGGTTGGCGCAGCGGATGAACACGCCGCTGTTGGCGTCCGGCGTCACCCAGAATTCGAGGTCTAGGTCGAAGTCCGAATACGAGACGCTCGTGAGCAGGAACCCGGTCCCGGAATCGGCTGCGACGGCGCCGTCCGTAATCTGCCAATTGGCGTCGCCCTCGAGCGTCCATCCCTCGAGGCTGGTCCCATCGAACAGCGTCTGCCACTCGGCGGTCGCCGCGGCTTGGCTCGGCGGGGCGGCCGGCGAGCAGGCGCCGAGCGCGGCAGCCGCCAACAGCATCGCGATCGACTTCAATGACATGGCTTTCCCCCGGCTTCCGACGCGCTCGGGCAACGTCATCGGCGTCCGAGCTTAGCAGCAGAGGACGGCGAACACTATCGGGAGCGGCGTCCCTGTTTTGGGTGGTGCCGGTGGAGAGACTTGAACTCCCGACCCCCCGCTTACGAAGCGGATGCTCTACCAACTGAGCTACACCGGCAGCGCGAAAGGCGCGTATTGTGCCTTACGCCGGCACCCACGCACCAGAGAAAGCGACTTGAGATTCGGCAGCGCGTCAGCTGCCGCGCGCGCCACGCACGCGCACGACGACGTCGACGCCCGTCTGCTCCGTGCCCGGGGGCAGCGCGGTGCCGACGTCGAGCGCGACCGATTCGGGCGCGATATCCGTGAGCTCGCCCGTGTCCTCATTATAGAAATGATGGTGGGCGCTCGTGGACGAATCGTAGAACTGCCGCGTCGGATCGACATCGACGGTTCGCACGAGACCGCGCTCGCGGAACAGATTGAGCGTGTTGTAGACGGTGGCTTTCGAGATCTTGAGCCCGCCGGTTCGGATGGCGGCGATAATCTGCTCGGCGGACAAATGCTGCGGCCGCGCGAGCATGACGAGGGCGATGTCGACGCGCTGCGCGGTGGGCAGCACACCGCAGGCGACGAGCAGTTGGGCGGCTTCCTCGCGGGTCATAGCGGGATACCATAAAAATCAGTCACTTGCTAAGTATAGCCGCGGCTGGCTCTCGATATCAAAGCCACGAAACTCCCTGTTTGTCAGAGTTTCGGCCGTCGACTCCCTTGCGCTCCCTGGCTAGCCTCGACGCTCGACGAGACCAAGGAGGGGGCCGTCATGCGAGGCGTTCGGGGCTTCACGCTTTGGGAGCTTCTGTGCGTGCTCGGCCTCGCCGGCACCGTGCTGGGCCTCGGCGCGCCCGCTCTTAGCGAATTCTTGCTCGACGGCCGCCGGACGGCCGACATCAACGCCCTCGTGCTCGCCGTGCAGCTCGCGCGAAGCGAGGCCGCGAAACGCGGCCGGCCCGTCATCGTCTGCCCCACGGCGGACCGGGTTCGCTGCGGCGGGGCGTTCGGCGCGGGCTTCATGGTCTACGTCAACGTCGATGACCGGTACCCGCCCGAGCGCACCGGCGACGAGCCCCTGCTCTACGCCCATGCGCCCGAGCTCGCCGGCACGATTGCGAGCAACCGGCCCTACTACGAGTTTCGGCCGCGGCGCCGCAGCATCAACGGCACGGTGGTGTTCTGCGACCGGCGCGGCGCGGCTGCGGCGCGGGCCGTCATCGTGAGCCCCACGGGGCGCCCTCGCGTCGCCGATCGCGATGCCGACGGGCGGCCCCTGCGGTGCGCATAGGCAACATAACTCACCGAGCCTGCCGACCGCTCGTCCGAGCGGCACCGCCGGTCGTCGGGCCATCGGCCGGTGCGGCCCGCCGCCCTCGTATAGTCCGCGGCCATGAACAGATCGCACCAGCTCGGCTTTACCCTCTGGGAGCTCCTGATGACGGTGCTCGTCGCCGGCATCCTGTTCGGCATCGGCGTGCCGAACGTCATGGAGTTCCAGCGCAACGGTGCGATGACGGCCGCCGCCAACGATCTCGTGACGGCCGTGCTCACGGGACGCACCGAAGCCGTCAAACGCCAGGCGCCGGTTACCTGGTGCTTGAGCGACAACGCCATGGCACTCGCGCCCACTTGTGCGCCGGGTCCCGTCATGAATTCCGCCACGCGCGGCTTCGTCGTGTGGGTCGACGAGAACAACAATCTCGACGCCGACGGCGCCCGAATCCTGACCGACCCGACCGACGGCAACGCCGTGCTCGACGCCGGGGAGCTCATCCTCACACGCGGCGCGGCGCCGGGTGGATCGGTCCGAATATCGACCAACTGCGGTCACATCTCGTTCGCGCCCACGGGTTTCACGCGGCAAGCTCCGGGGCTGTGTTTTCCGGGGGAACGCGCCGTGCTCTTCTGCGACGACCGCGGCCGGCGCATGGCGGCCGGCTCGCTGTCGAGCGCGCGCATCGTGCTCATCAACCGCCTCGGACGCGCCCAGGTGCTCAGCGAAACGGCGATCGTCGATGTCTGGGTAGCGGCCCTCGCCGTAGGCGGTGCAACGTGTCCTTAGACCCACGAGAGCGAGCGATGCGGAACACGATCCGGCACGCGCAACGCGGTTTCGGCCTCATCGAATCCTTGGTCGCGCTCGTCGTGATTTCCGTCGGCATGATCGGCATCGCGGCGCTCTACGGCCAGGGGCTCGGCGCCAGCCGCACGGCCCTCTATCGGACGCAAGCCGTCAATCTCGCGGCCGACATGGCCGACCGCATTCGCGTCAACCGCCGTGGTGGCGCCAACTACGGCGGCGCCGCGGCCAACAACGGTTGCGATCCCGGCGGCGGCGTCAATTGCACGCCCGCACAGATGGCGGCGCACGACTTGTTCGTGTGGCAAGCCCAGGTCGCCGCCCAATTGCCTGCCGGTGTCGGCGCCCTGCAATTCGCGGGCACGACGCCGCCGACGTTCACGATTCGAGTGACTTGGACCGAGGTCGGTCTCGGCGCGATCACACATCAGCTCGCGGTCCGCGTCCCCAGTCTGTGACCAGCGCCATGAAAGCACACAAGCAGTACGGCATGACCTTGATCGAGCTGATGGTGGCGCTCGCCATCGGCGCGTTCCTCATGATCGGCGCCATCACCGTGTTCATGCAGAGCCGCACGGCGTTCCGCGTGACGGAGTCGCTCTCTCGGATGCAGGAGAATGCGCGCTTCGCGCTCGACCTGCTCGAGGCCGACGTGCGCATGGCGCACTACTGGGGCCTCAATACGGTCACCACGACCGTCGCCAACCGCGCCGCCCCCACGGCCGCCAACGGGCCCGGGGTCGACACCTGCGGCAACAACTGGACGATCAACCTCGACCAGGCCGTCCAGGGCAGCAACAACAGCTACGTCTGGGGCTGCGCGGGCACGGCGCCCGTCGAAGTCAACGCCGATACGCTCGTCGTGCGCCGCGCCAGCGAGGATCTCGTCCCCGCCGCGCAACTCCAAGCCGGCGGCCTCCACCTCCAGAGCGTGCGCGGCACGGGCGACTCGCTGATCTTCGTCGGGACGGTCATTCCCGCCGGCTACACGGCGGCCACGAGCCAAACGCATCGGTTGCTCGCGAACGGCTACTACGTGAGCCGCGTCTCATCCCTGGGGGCCGGCATGCCCTCGCTGCGCATGCACTCGCTGCAGCAAAACGGCGTCATGTCCCTGAACCAAGAGCTCATCGCCGGGATAGAGGACTTCCAAATCCAGTTCGGCGTCGATACGAACGCGCCCGGTCAGGCCGATCGCGGCTCGATCGACCGCTACGTGAACCCCAACGACCCGATGATCACGCCCGGCGCCGCCGGCTTCGACCCGAACGCCGAGATCCTCGCGGTGCGCATCTGGCTGCGCGTGCGCGCCGAGCGCCCCGAGAACGGCTTCCAAGACACGGCCGTCTACCAGTACGCCGACCAGAACGTGGGCCCGATCAACGACAATTTCCGCCGCATGGTCGTGTCGAAGACGATCTATCTTCGCAACGCCCGGCCGAACTCCTGAGGACAACTACGATGAACGCCCGCCGATCGTCACCGCAGAACTGGACCGCACCGCGCAACGCACAGACGGGCGCCACCTTGATCGTGGGCCTCGTGCTGCTGCTCGTGCTCACCGTGGTCGGCGTCTCGGGCATGAACACGGCCACGATGGAAATTGCAATGGCCGCCAACACGCAGTTCCAGCAGGACGCGTTCCAGCTCGCCGAGGACGGCATCGACATCGCCATCGGCACCCGCGCCTACTCGACCGATGCGCCGCGCACCGTCAACTGGCTCGGCAACATCGACTACGACCGCCGCGCGGTGACGACCTACCGCATGAACACGTCGTCGTTCGGCAGCAGCACCGGCGAGCTCGACGCCTTTCACTTCGACATCACGGCCGTGGGCCGTGGGCCGCGGAACGCCCTGTCGCAGCACAACCAGAGTTTTTACGTCATCGGGCGCGCGCTCTAAGCGCCGAATTCGGAGGACTCCTCATGACTCGTGAAATCCTCGCCACGATCGCCCTGTTGCTCCTGGTCGACACGGCCGGCGCCGTGCGCGTCATCGAGCAAGCCGAGCGGCCCGTCGAGCTCACGCTCGGCGACATCACGTTCTCGGCCGGCGGCGGCACCATCAGCTTCAGCGAGTGCGCGCTCTGCGGCCTCAGCACCCACCGGCTCACGGACTCGACCGTCTACGAGGTCAACGATCGCGTGTTGCCGCGCGTGGAGTTCTTGCGCGTCATCGACGAGATTCGCGACAGACCGAACGGCGACGACAGGACGTTCGCCGCCGTGTTTCTCGACCTCGCGTCGGGCCGTGTGACGCGCGTCGAAGTGCGCGAGTAACGGCTCGCTGACGAAAGCTTCCAGTCAAGCAACGCAGCGCCAAAGGATGGCGCGCGCAAACCCGAGGGACATCGCCATGATTCTCACCAAAGCACGCATGAGTTGGCTCGGCCTGGGCGCCTTCTGGGCACTCGCTTCCGGCATGCCGGCGGCGGCCGACGATACCGAGCTCTTCATCGGCAACAACCTGAGCTCGCAGGCCCAGCCGAACATCCTGTTCGTGCTGGACAACTCCGGCAGCATGGGCACGCTCGTGAACACGCAGGAGGCCTACGACGGCAACATCGTCTACCCGAATGCGGGCTGCGATCCGACCCGAGTTTATTGGCGCACGGGCGTCGGCTCCCCGCCCGACTGCGACACCAGCCGCTGGTTCAACGCGACCGCGTTGCGCTGCAACCGCGCCGCGCTGGCGTTCATCACGGCGGGTTACTACACCGACAACATGGCGCAGTACGACCCAAGCACCGGCAGCGGCGGGCGGCGTTGGGAGACCATCAGCTCCTCCCAGAAGAGCCGAGTCGTCGAGTGCCAAGACGACCGTGGCGTCCACGGCGACGGTATCAACCTCGTCAATCGCTGGGCGCGCAACGGCAACACGACGGCGGGCTACTGGGGTCTCGCCGGCACCGAGATTTCGTGGGGCTCCACGCCCGCGAACGAGACCTACACGCTCTACAGCGGCAACTATCTGAACTGGGCCTTCAGCCCGACGGCCTTCAAGACGCGCCTCGAGATCGTCCAGGACGTCGCGACCGACCTGCTCGATACTATCGACGGCGTCAACGTCGGCGTCGCCACCTTCAACCGCAACAACGGCAGCAGCGACAGCGGCGGCTACATCGTTTACCCGATGGAGGACATCACCACTGCACGCGGTCCAATCCAAGCAGCCGTCCTCGGGCTAGCGCCCACCGGCTTCACCCCCCTGGCGGAGACGCTCTTCGAGGTGGCCCAGTACTACTCGGGCGGCAGAGTCGTCTACGGCAATCCTAACAGCGTGGCGACGTCGCGGAGCCCGCTCGATCTCAATCGCTATCAGTCGCCGATCGGACAAGACTGCCAGAAGAATTTCGTCGTGTACTTGACCGACGGCGAGCCGACGCGCGACGACGACGCCGACGCCGATATCGTCTCGATGGCCGATGCGGCCGGCGGCAGCTTCGGTAGCCTCGTCGGCGGCTCTTGCGACGCCGAGGCCTACCCCGCCGGGTTCAATCCCGACGGGGGCGAGTGCCTCGACGACCTCGCCGAGTTCCTCCAGGACGCCGATCTGTCGACGCTCCCGGGCCAGCAGAACGTGACGACCTACACCGTCGGGTTCACGATAGACCTGCCGATTCTCGCGCAAACCGCGCAACGCGGCGGCGGCCGCTACTACACGGCCGACGACACGGCGACGCTCGCGAATGCGCTCACGAGCATCGTGACGGCGATCTTGACGGAGGACACGACGTTCACGGCGCCCACGGTCGCCGTCAACTCGTTCAACCGCACTCAGAACTTGAGCGACCTCTTCATCAGTGTGTTCCGGCCGTCGGGCCGCACGCACTGGCCGGGCAACCTCAAGAAGTACCGGATTCGCGCGAGCGACGCGACGATCGTCGACGCCAACAATCAACCGGCCATCGATCCCGCGACGGGGTTCTTCGCCGACACGGCGCAGAGCTACTGGTCGGGGGCCGTCGACGGCCGAGTCGCCGACGTCGGCGGTGCCGCGGATCTCATCCCGCTGCCCGCCAATCGCATCGTCTACACGTACCTCGGTGTCTCCAACCTGACGGCCGTGAGCAACCGTGTCGCGCGCACCAACGCGGCGCTCACGGACGCGGTGCTCAACACGGGCGCGGTGGGCGATCCCACGCGTGACCAGGTCATCGATTTCATCAACAACGTCGACGGACCCGATACGGACCAGGACAACGATACGACCGACCCGCGTACGCAGATGGGCGACCCGCTGCACTCCCAGCCCGTGTCGGTCATCTACGGCCCGGCGCTGCGCGATGGCCTCGTGTTCATGGCCACGAACGACGGCGTGCTGCACGCGATCGACCTCGAGAACGGCGTCGAGCAGTGGGCGTTCGTGCCGCCCGAGTTCCTCGGCACGCAAATCGATCTCTACAAGGACGAGTCGGCGCCCTACAAGCAGTACGGCATCGACGGCGACCTGCGTATCCAGATGGTCGCCGACAACGACGGCATCATCGGGGCCGGCGAAAAGGTCTACCTGTTCTTCGGCATGGCCCGCGGCGGCGATTTCTACTACGGGCTCGACGTCACCGACCCGCTGTCGCCGCAGCTCCTATGGCGCCGCGACAACGGCACGTTGCCGGGGTTGGGCCAGACCTGGTCGTCGCCGATGCCGACGCGCATGAACATCGCGGGCGCAGCGCAAAACGCCGACAAGCTCGTGCTCGTCATGGGCGGCGGCTACGAGCCCGACCAGGACAACAATGCGCTCACGACCGACACGATCGGCAACTCCATCTACGTGGTCGACTCCGAGAGCGGTAACCTGCTGTGGCACGGCAGCCGCGACGGCGTCCACAAGGACTTCAACGTCGCCGGCAAGGCGATGGACTATTCGATCCCGGCCCGCATCCGCGTCGTCGACATCGACGGCGACGGCTTCGCCGATCGCCTGTACGCCGGCGACATGGGCGGCCAGGTGTGGCGCTTCGACGTCAACAACGGCCAACCCGCGGCGAGCCTCATCGACGGCGCGGTCATCGCGCAGCTCGGCGGCGCGCCTAACGCGGTGCCGGCGGCTGAGGACACTCGGCGCTTCTACAACACGCCCGACGTCGCCTTCATCAACACGCGCGAAGGCAACTTCGTCCACATCGGCATCGGCTCCGGGCACCGCGGCCACCCCTTGAGCACCTCCGTACAGGACCGCTTCTACGCGCTGCGCGACTACGCGATGGCTCCGCAGACGCAGGTGCAGCTCGATGCGCGGACCGTCATCACCGATGCCAGCCTCGTGCCCGTCACGACCACGAGCCCGGCGGTGCCCTGGAATAGCCCGGGCTGGCGCGTCGATCTCAGCATCGGCGGCTGGAACGGCGAAAAGGTGCTCTCCGAGGCCCGCACGTTCTCGAACCAGGTGTTCTTCTCGACCTTCCAGCCGACCACGGGCGTGGTGACCTGCGAGCCTCAGCTCGGCACGAACCGCACCTACGCGATGAGCGTCTACAACGGCGCGCCCGTCATGAATCTCGACAGCTCGGCGGACCCGTCGAACCTGACGATGAGCGACCTCTTCATCCAGGCCCAAGGCGGCATCCTCTCGGCGGCGCAGGCGCTGTTCGTGGACGCCGACGCGAACGGCGACGGGATCCCCGATGCCGAGCAGGACACCGACGGCGACGGCATTCCCGATTCCATCGATCCCGACGCCGATGGCAACGGCATTCCCGACGACTACGAAGACCCCGACGGCGACGGCATCCCGAACCACCTCGACGACGACGACGACGGCGACGGCATACCGGACGCCGAGGAAGAAGCCGACGACGTCGTGGTCTGTGTGGCGCTACGTTGCTTCACGGGCGTCATGAGGAACGATCCGATCCGGACCTTCTGGTCGCAGGAAAGCGTAGATTGAAACGCGCGCCGGGCTCTCACCCACGAGAGCCCGGCCGTGCACAAGGACGAGGTATGGCAATGGACAAGCGCTTTCTCGGCACGGGCGCGACTCGGCGCGGCATGATCGGCATCACGCTGCTCGAGCTCATGGCCGTCATCGTGATCATCGGCATTCTCGGCATGATCGCGATACCGAGCTACCGGCAATACGTCATGCGCGCGCAGCGCACGGAAGCCAAGAACGCTCTTTTACAGCTCCAGACCAACCAGGAACGCTTCTATCTCGCCAATCGCACGTACAGCGGCGATCCCGTCGCGCTCGGGTTTGCGGGCGGCCTCACGGAGCGCGGCACGTATGTGCTTGCGATCGCCGGGGCCAACGCCACGGGTTACACGGCCACGGCGACTCCACAGGCCGGCGCCAATATCGACATGACGGGCGATGCGCAGTGCACTTCGTTCTCGATCACCGCGCAAAGCGTGCGCACGGCGACGGGCGCGGACGCCGCCAACTGCTGGTGAGCTAGCGCTTCTTCTTGGCGCGCGCGCGGTCGAGCTCGAGCAGATTGTCGAGGATCACGAGCCCGGCGCCGATCGTGATCGCCGAGTCGGCGACGTTGAACGCCGGGAAGTAATGTTCCTCGTAGTGCACCCTGATGAAGTCGATCACGTAGCCGAGCAGCACGCGGTCGATGACGTTGCCGAGCGCCCCTCCGAGGATCAGCGATAACCCCGCGGCGAGCAGCGCCTGGCCCGCGGCCGGCAGGCGGCGCAACCAGACCAGAATGCCTGCGCTCACGGCGACGCCTAGGCCGATGAACAGCCACCGCTGCCACCCCCCCGCATCGTCCAGAAAGCTGAACGCGGCGCCCTCGTTGTGCAGGCGCATGAGCTCGAGGACCGGCAACAGCACGAGCCGGTCGAGCTCCGCGAACCGCTCGACGACGAGCGACTTCGTCCACTGATCGAGCGCGATCACGGCCACGGCGAGCCACAGCCAGTTGGACGCGCCGGCCTGCAACCCGAACCAGCGCCGTTCGCTCATCGCGTCGCAGGCGCGCGCGCGAGATGGATGGCCCACCGCGCCTCGCCCTGTTCCTGCTTCGCCACGAACTCGCCCGCATCCGGCGCCGCCCAGGCGCTCGCCAGCGTCTCCGTCATGAGGTACTCGCGGTGCTCGGCCACGGCTGCGGCCACGGCGGCGTCTCCCTCGACCCACAGCACGATTCGATCGGCCACCTCGAGACCCGCCTGCTTGCGTGCATCCTGCACGGCGCGCACGAGCTCGCGCGCCAAACCTTCGCGGCGCAATGCGTCGTCGAGCCGGGTATCGAGACCGACGAGGAAGCCCTCCTCCTCCGCGCAGGCGAAGCCCTCGGCCGCCGCGCTCTCGACGAGCAGGTCCGCGGGCTCGATCGCCAGGTCCTGGCCGTCGATGCGGAACGTCTGCACGTCGCCGCGCGCGACCGCCGCGGCGATCGCGGCGCCGTCGGCCGTCACGAGATACTGGCGAATGGCCGGGATGAGCTTGCCGTAACGCTTGCCGATGACGGGCAGGTTCGGCTTGATGCGGTAGCTCACGAGCGTCGCGTCGCGCGCGATGAGCTCGAGCCTCTTGACGTTGAGCTCGTCGAGGATCTGATCCTCGTGCCGGCGCACGGCCCCCTCCGCAGCAGCGTCGGGCACGCGGACGAGCAGCCGCGGTAACGGTTGCCGCACCTTGAGCCGCGACGAGTTGCGCGCCGCGCGGCCGAGCCCCACGACGCGCTGCACGATGTCGGTCTCGGCGAGCAGCTGGCGATCGAGCCTGCTCGCGTCGGTCTCTGGCCAGCGCGCCATGTGCACGCTGACGGCGGCCTCGGGGGCCACGGAACGCACGAGATTCTGATAGAGGGCTTCGCTGATGAACGGCACGAACGGCGCGAGCAGGCGCGTGACGCTCTCCAGGCATTCGTAGAGCGTGAGGTAAGCGGCCTGCTTGTCGGCGCCGCTCGCGGCTTTCCAGAAGCGGCGGCGATTGCGGCGCACGTACCAGTTGCTGAGCTGATCGACGAACCGCTCGATGGCCTCGCCGGCCTTGAGCGCGTCGTAGTCGTCGAGCGCGGCCGTGGCCGTCGCGATCGTCTGCTCGAGCAGAGACAGAATCCAGCGATCGATCTCGGGCCGCGTAGCGTGCGGAACCTGCGCTCCGCGCTCGAAACCGTCGAGCCGGGCGTACATGACGAAGAACGCGTAAGTGTTCCACAGCGTGTTGATGAAGCTGCTCGCGACGTCGGCGACGATCTCGACCGAGACGCGCTTCTGCACGTCGGGCGCCACGCGCGCGGTGAAGTGCCAGCGCAGCGCGTCGGCGCCGACGGCGTTGAAGACGTCGTAGGGATCGATGATGTTGCCGAGCGATTTCGACATCTTCTTGCCGTCTTGGTCGACGATGTGGCTCAGGCAGATCACGTTCTTGTAGGCCGCGCGGTCCGAGACCATGGTCGCGATTGCGTGCAGCGTGTAGAACCAGCCGCGCGTCTGGTCGATGGCTTCGCAGATGAAGTCGGCGGGGAAGCTCGTCGCGAACGTGGCGGCGTTCTCGAACGGATGGTGCCACTGCGCGTACGGCATCGCGCCCGCGTCGAACCAGCAGTCGATGACCTCCGCCACGCGCCGGTACTCACGCCCCTCGTGCACGAACGTCACGCCGTCGATCGCGGGCCGGTGCAGATCGAGGCCACCGAGCTTGCGGCCCGCGCGGCGCTCGAGCTCGGCCACGGAGCCGATGCAGAGGTAGTCGCCTTTGCCGTCGGTCCAGAGCGGCAACGGCGTTCCCCAGAAGCGCTCGCGCGACAGCGCCCAGTCGATGTTGTTCTCGAGCCAGTCGCCGAAGCGCCCGGCGCGGATGTGCTCGGGCACCCACTTGATGCCCTCGTTGAGCTCGACCATGCGCCGCCGGTAGTCGGTCGTGCGGATGTACCACGCGTTCTTCGCGTAGTAGATGAGCGGGTCGCCGGTGCGCCAGCCGAACGGATAGTTGTGGCGGTATTTCTGCGCGCGGAACAGCAGCCCGCGCGCGCGCAGGATCTCGATGATCGTGGGGTCGGCGTCCTTGAAGAATTTGCCGGCCACGGGCGTGACGGCCGCGACGAAGTAGCCGTCCTCGCCGACGGCGTGCAGCACGGGCAAGCCATGCCTCTGACCGAGCTTCAAGTCGTCCTCGCCGTAGGCCGGCGCGACGTGCACGATGCCGGTGCCGTCCTCGGTCGTCACGAAATCCGCGGGCCGCACGCGGCAAATATCGCCGGCGACGGGCAGGTCGTCGAACAGCCGCTCGTAGCGCAGGCCGTCGAGCTCACGGCCGAGCACGGTCCGAACGATCTCGTAGCTCTCGTCCTTGAGCACGGCCGGCACGAGCGACTTGGCGAGGATCAGCGTCTCCGTCCCACGCCTGACCCACGCGTACTCCACGTCGGGGTGCACGGCGAGCAACAGGTTCGACGGCAGCGTCCACGGTGTCGTGGTCCAGACGAGAAAATAGGTGTCGGACTCGCCCGCGACGCGGAACCGTACGTAGACCGACGGATCCTCGACCTCGCGATAGCCCTGCGCGACCTCGTGCGACGACAGCGTCGCGCCGATGCGCGGGTCGTAGGGCACGACCTTGTAGCCTTGATAGATGAGGCCCTTGTCGAAGATCTGCTTGAGCAACGCCCAGACGCTTTCGATGTAATCGTTGTGCAGCGTGAAGTAGGCGTCTTTGAAATCGACCCAAAAGCCCATGCGCTCCGTCATGGCTTCCCACTCGGCGACGTGGCGCATGACCGAGGCGCGGCATTGCGCCGTGAAGCTCGCGATGCCGACCTCTTGCTCGATGCGTTTCTTGTCGAAGATGCCGAGCTCCTTCTCGACCTGGTGCTCGACCGGCAAGCCGTGCGTATCCCAGCCGGCTTTGCGGGGGCAATGGAACCCGCGCATCGTCTTGTAGCGCGGATAGAGATCCTTGAACGTGCGCGCGAGCACGTGGTGGATTCCCGGCGGGCCGTTCGCAGTGGGCGGGCCTTCGTAGAACACGAATTTCGGGCGCGACGCACCCTCGACCATGATGCGGCCGAAGACGTTCTCACGGCGCCAGAACCCGAGTATTCCTTTCTCGAGCTCGGGCCCGTCGTAACGGGCGCCTACGGGTTCGAACATGAGTTATCGACCGGTCCTAAGGCCACCGGACCGAAGGGCCGTGAGTGTACGCGATTCAATCGGTTAGCGCAGCCCGCGCAGCCTCGACGTCGACCTCCATTTGCCGCTGCATGGCCGTGAGATCGGCGAAGTGCCGCTCCTCGCGCAGACGCGTCACGAAGTGCACGGTGATGTAGCGCCCGTAGATGTCGCCGTCGAAGTCGAAGATGAGCACCTCGAGCAACGCGACGCCGCCGCCGACCGTCGGCCGCGTGCCGACGCTCGCGACGCCGTCGAGCGGCTCGGCAGCAAGCCCCGTGACGCGCGCGGCGAAAATACCGTCGATGGGCGCTTGCAAACGTTTGAGATTGACGTTGGCCGTCGGAAATCCGAGCGCTCGGCCGAGCCCGAGGCCGCGCACGACGCGACCGGAGATCGAGTAGTCGCGGCCCAGCATGCCGCGTGCGGTCGCGAGGTCGCCGGCCTTGAGCGCCTGGCGAATCGCCGTGCTGCTCACGCGCTCGCCGCCGAAATAGACGGGCGCGACTTCGGTTACCGCGAACCCGCGCTCGCGCCCCTGCGCGCGCAGGTCCGCGACGGTGCCGCGCCGCTCGGCGCCGTAGCGGAAGTCGTCGCCGACGATGACGTGGCTCGCGCCGAGCTTCGCCACGAGCAGCTCGTCGACGAACTCGCGCGGCGCAATGTCCCGCACGCTCGCGAAGCGCGGACAGAAGAGCTCGTCGATGCCCGCCGCAGCCAGCTGCTCGAAACGCTCGCGAAAACGCGTGAGCCGCGGCGGCGCCGTCGCCGGCGAGAAAAACTCCTTCGGCGTCGGCTCGAACGTGAACACGAGGGACGCGCCGCCGACGGCAGTCGCCGCCGCGCGCGCCCGCTCGACGATGGCCCGATGGCCGATGTGCAGCCCGTCGAACACGCCGATCGCGACGGCTCGCG
Organism: uncultured Gammaproteobacteria bacterium; assembly: GCA_964503125.1. GTDB lineage: Bacteria > Pseudomonadota > Gammaproteobacteria > Steroidobacterales > Rariloculaceae > FEN-1219. The sequence continues at coordinate 77,933 of CAZCZE010000039.1, read as the reverse complement.
GACCGCTCGAAGGTCGCGGCACGGAGGCGAACGTTCGGTACAGCCGCATACGACGCTTCACACCACCGATCGAATCCGGAATTCGCTCGCCCGCAGGCCGAGCGAGTAGCACGCGGCGAAGTATACGGCCGCCCCACCGCACACGAATGCCGCGAGGTAGCCGATACGCGTGAGCGTGTCCATGCGCAACCAATCGCCGGCGACTGCGAGGGCCGCCACGAGCGCAACGGCCATCACGGCGGCCGCCGCCCCGATCCGCCACGCGAGGGGTTTCCAACCGGGCCCGGCAACGTAGACGTCGCTGCGCTTGAGCCCCGCGAGCAGCAAGCCGGCGTTGAGCAACGCGGAGCACGCCGTGGCCGCGGCGATGCCGGCGTGCGGCGGCGCCCAGTCCGTCGCGACGAGCGTCAGCGCGAACACGACCGACAGCGTCATGCCGACGAGCAGCGCCTGGATGCCGACGCGCACGGGCGTGCGCGTGTCCTGCCGCGCGAAGTAGCCGGGCGCCAGAATCTTGACGAGGATGAAACCGAGCAAGCCGGGTGCATAGGCGCGCAAGCTCGCGGCCGCCATCTCGACGTCAAGGGGCGTGAACTCGCCACGCAGGAACAGCGTCGCGAGCAGCGGCTCGGCGAGCAGCGCGAGACCGATCACGGCCGGCACGGCGATGACGACCACGAGCTTGAGAGCCCAATCGAGCGTATCCGAGAAGAACTGCTTCGAGCTCGTCGCGTGGTACTCGGCGAGGCGCGGCAGTATCACGGTCGCGAGCGCGATGCCGAACACGCCGAGCGGGAACTCGACGAGTCGATCCGAGTAGTAGAGCCAACTGATGCTGCCGGCGACGAGGAACGAGGCGATGATCGTGTCGAGAAGAATGCTGATCTGCGCCACGGACGAGCCGAAGATCGCCGGCAGCATGAGCTTGAAAATCCGCCGCACACCCTCGTGCGACGCGCCCCAGCGCGGCCGCGGCAAAAGGTCGAGGCGCAGCAAGAACGGCAGCTGGAACGCGAGCTGCACGATGCCCGCGACGAGCACGCCCGCCGCGAGACCCACAGCGGGCCGCTCGAGCCAGGGACCGACGAAGCCTGCAAACACGATCATGACGACGTTGAGCAGCACCGGTGTGAACGCCGCGACGGCGAAGCGCCGGTGCGCGTTCAAAACACTGCCCGCCAGCGCGGTCAACGACACGAACAAGATGTAGGGAAACGTGAACCGCAGCATGTCGGCCGCGAGCGCGTACCGGCCTTCGTCGCCGCCGAACCCCGGCGCGAACACGAGGATCAGAGCCGGCGCGGCGACCACTCCCACGGCGCTCACGACGAGCAGCCAGAGACCGAGCGTGCCGGCCACGCGCGCGACGAGCTCGCGCGTTTCCGCATGATTCCGCGTCGTGCGGTACTCGGCGATCACGGGCACGAACGCTTGCGAGAACGCCCCCTCGGCGAAGAAGCGGCGCAGCAGGTTCGGGATCTTGAACGCGACCGCGAACGCGTCCATGAGCGGGCCCGAGCCGAACCAGGCCGAGAACGCCACGTCGCGCGCGAGCCCCGTGACGCGAGACAACAACGTCATGACGCCGACGACCGAAGTGGCCGTGAGCAGCCGTTGGTGGGCGTGATGCGGGTGGTCCCTAGCGGGGCGCTGAGTCATCGCGGAGGCATTCTATGGCGCGCTATGTGCTTGACTTGCTTTAGATCGCTTCGAATAATAGCCGCCTTTTCCGGCCCTTAGGCCCGCGAGCGGACGACCCCCTTGGCCAACATCAAATCAGCAAAGAAGCGTGCTCGTCAGGCGATCAAGCGCCGGGCGCACAACGTGGCCATGCGGTCGCGCGTTCGCTCGGCGATCCGCCGGGTCATCAAGTCGCTCGAGGCGGGCGACAAGGAAGCCGCCAAAGCGGGCTTCGCCGCCGTCGTGCCGGAGATCGACCGCATGGTCGGCAAGGGCATCCTCAAGAAGAACCGCGCAGCCCACTACAAGAGCCAGCTCAACACGCGGCTACGCGCCCTGAAGTGACGGCTGCGCCGTCTTCTCGCTTTCCCGCACCGCTTCCAGATAAGTCATGGCGTCTTGCACGAGACGCTTCGTGCCGTCCGCCGTCAACGCACTGATGCCGTAGACCGGCCCCCTCCAGTTCAGCTCGGCGACGATGGCAGCGACCCGCGCGGCACGCTCGTCGGGCGGAACGAGATCGAGCTTGTTCAAGACGAGCCAGCGCGGCCTGCTGCCAAGCGCCGCGGAATACTGGCCGAGCTCGCCCTCGACGGCGCGATAGGTCTCGGCGACATTGCCGCCCGAGAGCTCGGCGCACGCGTCCACGATGTGCAGCAGCAATCGGGTGCGCTCGAGATGCTTCAAGAACCGGATGCCGAGCCCGGCGCCCGACGCCGCGCCTTCGATGAGCCCGGGAATGTCGGCGATCACGAAGCTGCGATCGGGCCCGACGCTCACGACACCGAGCTGCGGGTGCAACGTCGTGAACGGATAATCGGCGACCTTGGGCCGTGCCGCCGAGAGCGCGCGCGTGAGCGTCGACTTGCCGGCGTTCGGCGCGCCGAGCAGGCCCACGTCGGCGAGTAGCTTGAGCGCGAGCTTGAGCCGGCGCGCCTCACCCGCTTCGCCGGGGTCGAACCGGCGCGGCGCGCGATTGGTGCTGCTCTTGAAACGCGTGTTGCCGCGCCCGCCCTGGCCGCCTTTCGCGACGAGCAGGCGCTCGCCGTCGCGCGTGAGGTCGCCGAGCTTCTCGCCCGTGTCGAGGTCGTGAACCTCGGTGCCTTTGGCGACCTCGACCAACAGGTCGGCGCCCGCGGCGCCGGCCATGTTCTGCCCCGCGCCACCGCGGCCGCTCTGCGCGCGAAAGCGCTTCTTCACACGAAAATCCGCGAGCGTGTTGACGCCCTCGCGAGCCACGAGGTACACGCTGCCGCCGTCGCCGCCGTCGCCGCCGTCGGGGCCGCCGCGCGGGATGAACTTCTCCCGCCGGAAGCTCACGCAGCCGCGCCCGCCGGCGCCGGCCTCGACGCGCACTTCGGCTTCATCGATGAACTTCATGGGTCCAGCTCTCGCGCCCTAGGCGAGCAGCAAATTGCTCCTGCATTTGCTGCATGCCCGCCATCCCTGGCGGGAGCCGCAAATTGCTCCTGCATTTGCGGCATGCCCGCCGTCCCTGGCGGGCAAACGAAAAAGCCCCGCGATGCGGGGCTTTTTGCGCAAAGTCCGTCACGGGCAAAGTCAGTCGGCGAGCACGCTCACGAAACGCCGGCCCGTCGAGCCTTTCACGGCGAACGCGACGCGCCCGGGCGCGGCGGCGTACAGCGTGTGGTCCCGGCCCGTGCGCACGTTGGCTCCGGCGTGATACTGCGTGCCGCGCTGGCGCACGATGATGTTGCCGGCGAGCACTTGCTCGCCGCCGAAACGCTTGACGCCCAGTCGCTTCGACTCCGAGTCGCGGCCGTTCTTCGAGCTGCCGCCTGCTTTCTTGTGTGCCATCTCGCTACTCCCTATGCCTCAAGCGCCGCTGATTGCCGTGATCTCGACTTCGGTGAACGATTGTCGATGACCCTGAGTGCGCTTGTAGTGCTTACGGCGCCTGAACTTGATGATCATGATCTTGTCGTCTCGCCCTTGGGCGACGACTTTGGCCTCGACCTTACCGCCCTTCAGAAGCGGCGCGCCGACCTTGACGTTGGCGCCCTCGCCGACCAGCAACACTTCGTCGAATGCCACGGCGTCGCCGACGCCCGCCTCGAGCCGCTCGATGCGCAGGCGGTCGCCTTGACGGGCGCGGTATTGCTTACCGCCGGTACGGAAAACGGCATACACGACGAGTGCTCCTGGGCGTTCCGGGGTGAATCCCGGCGGAAAGGCTCGGAATTCTAGAGACTTGGCGGGGGCCGGTCAACGTAACCCTTTGGCGTCGTGTCTCACTTTGGCCGCGCGCCCGAGTGGGAGCGGCGGGTGCATCTCGATGGCCCCTCCCGAGACCGTCTGCGCACAGGGGCAGCAATACGCTCCTGCTATTGCTGCACGCCGCCATCCATGGCGGCGATGTGCGCAGACGAGCCCCAGGGATGGTCTTCCGGCGTGTCTCGGGAGGGGCCATCGAGATGCGCCCGCCGCCTGCGCCGAGGCGACCCCGGCCAAAGTGAGACACCACCCCGCGCGGTCTCGAACCTCGCGGTGGGGGGTGGGATCAGGCAAAATTGCGGGGTGTCGCAGCTACTCAATCCCGATCCGGCCGTTCCTTCGCTCGAGGCGCTGCGGGCGCTCGTCGGCGACGATTGGGGCGAGGTCAATCGCACCATCGTGCGGCGCCTCGGCAGCGACGTGGCGCTCGTCAACCAGGTCGCCCACCACATCATCCACAATGGCGGCAAGCGCCTGCGGCCGCTCGCCGTGCTGCTCGCGGCCCGGGCTTGCGGCGCCGGCCGCAGCCAGGATCACGTCGCGGCGGCGGCCATCATCGAGTTCATCCACACGGCGACGCTGCTCCACGACGACGTCGTCGACAGCTCGGGACTGCGCCGCGGCCAGCAGACGGCCAACGCCATGTTCGGCAATCAGGCCAGCGTGCTCGTCGGCGATTTCCTCTACTCGCGCTCGTTTCAGATGATGGTCGAGCTTAAGGAGATCCGGATCCTCGACGTGCTGGCCAACGCCACCAACACGATCGCCGAAGGCGAGGTCTTGCAGCTCATGAACTGCAACAACCCCGACATTGGCGAGGCCGACTACATGGAGGTCATCTACCGCAAGACCGCCAAGCTATTCGAGGCCGGCACGCGCATCGGCGCCATCCTCGCGCGGCAGAGCGACGAGATCGAGCACGCGCTCGCGACCTACGGCCGGCACCTGGGTCAAGCCTTCCAGCTCATCGACGACGCGCTCGACTACGACGCCAAGCCCGAGGAGCTCGGCAAGAACATCGGCGACGATCTCGCCGAGGGCAAGCCGACGCTGCCGCTCATCTACGCGCTGGCGCACGGCAGCGCCGCGGAGCGGCACATGATCCGCGAGGCCATCGAGACCGGCGGCACGCGTAACCTCACCTCGATCCAGCTCGCGATCGAGACCTCGGGTGGGCTGCGCTACACGGCCGAGCGCGCGCGCCAGGAGGTCGCCAAGGCCATCGACGCGCTCGCGCCCATGGCGCCGTCGCGTTTCCGCGACGGGCTCGTCGACCTCGCGCAGTTCGCAGTCCAGCGCCGCTATTAGCTAGCTCTGGCCCTTCGGCTCCTCGGCCTTAGCCTTCTCGAGGGCGGCAAACCGTGCCAGCTGCTCTTCCGTCGCGGGTGGCTGGTGGCGGTCCTTCCACTCTGCGTACGGCATGCCGTAAATCTTCTCGCGCGCCGCGTCGAGATCGACCGCGATGCCGCGGTCCTTGGCCGCTTCGACGAACCATTTGCTCAGGCAGTTGCGGCAGAAGCCCGCGAGAATCATGAGCTCGATGTTCTGGACGTCCTTGCGCTCGTCGAAATGACGCAGCAGACGCCGCAGCACGGCGGCCTCGAGCTCGATCTCGTCGCGTTCGGTCATTTTATCGCTCTGCATGGCGGTCTCCCAACGTTCTGGCCAGCGCGGCGGGCTTAAGCTCGGGCCAAAGAGTCTCGATCCCCGTCCCCATCGTGCGTGCCTGCATCTTCGCCGCGAGTTTACGCGCCTGCTCCGGCGAGAAGTAATTTGCGTAGTCGCCCATGACGCCCTTGCGGACGAATGCTGGCATATCCGCCGGCCGTTGGCTCGACCAACGGGTTTGATCGCGCTGCATCTCGCCGAAGCTGCTCGTGCGCACGACGCGCGTAAGATCGCCCGGATCCGCGGCGAGCTGCTCGGCGCGGCCGCCGAGCAGGCGCGCAATCGCCGTGACGGCCGCCGCAGGGTCGGCGAGCATGCGCTCGTAGGTGAGAAACAGCACGTTCGACTCGCCGCGGCGCGGCCACCACGACAGCAGGTTGTCGAAATAGTCGCCGAAATCCACCTCACCCGCGAGGAAACACTCGAAGAAGACGTCCCACGCGCCGTCGGCGAAGTCGTAGTGCCGCACGAAGCCGCGCGTGTGGTGATAGAACGACACGGCGCAGTCGAACGGATTGCGCGCCACGTAGATGTATTTCGCGCGCGGGTGCCACGGCGTGCGCGCGAACGGCAAGTGCGTCTTGATGAGCCGCGGTGCGGGCAGTGCCGCAACGGCCTCGCGCCCCACCTCCTCGAGATGGGGGAAGACGTCGTTGATGCTCTCCGCGCCCGTCAGCGGCCGCGCGTCGTTCCGCAGCAGATAGACGATGTACTGCACCCAGGTCGTGCCGCATTTCGGATACGACACGACGAAGACGTCGCCGGGCGCCGCGGCATAGCGTTGCCCGGACTCGAATCCCGCGACGGGGAAGCCCATCGGCATGCGAAAGCCGTCGTGCAGCGTGTACCGGGGACGGCGGCCGGACGACGTGCTCACGCTGGCCTCGCGCGGCGCCCGTGCGGGCTCAAATATAGGCCATCCAGCGGCCCGTGGTGACGACGCAGAGCCAGAACCCGAGCGACAACGTCGCAAAACCCTTGACGAGCACCGGCGGGCGGTCGGCCGCGACCCACTCGCCGCCCGAGCGGCGCACGGCGACATCGAACGCGAGCGCGTTCACGCCTGCGAGCAACATGAACAGCATCTTGAGCTGGAACGCGCCGCTCGTCGCGAAGCCCGTGGCGCCGTAGATGAACAGCAGCGAGCCGGTGAGCAAGTTGATGACGAACCCGGCCCAGACGAACGGCAAGAGCCCGATCATGCTCTTCAGCGGCAAGCTGCGCGCGAAACCGAGCACGCGCAGATCGATGAGCATGATGCCGCCGACGAGCAGCGACAGCCCGATGTAGTGCCCCGTCTCGAACGCCGGATAGAGCCACGGAATCGTGCGGATCGCATTCGCGATCGCGGTGCTTTCCAGCCAGGTGAGAAACTCCATGTCAGCGACCTCGGCGCGGTTAAGCGGAAGGAACGGCGAGCTGCGGCGTCATGGCGTGTACGCGATGAGCCGGCCCGCGCAGACGGCCGCGAGCCAGAACACGAGCGACGTGACGGCGATCCACTTCGTGCCGGCGTTCGGCGGCGCCGCCGCCGCGCCCGCGGCTGCGGCCGCGTCACGAAACACGCGCTGCCCGAGCAACGCCGCGTTGATGCCGCCGAGAACGATGAGCACCATCTTGATGCGGAACGTCCAGCTGCTGAAAAAATAGACGGCGTCGGAGGTGAACAACAACGTGCCGCTGATCGCGTTGAGCGTAAAACCGAGCCACGCGAGCGGCAGCAACTGCCGCGTGCCGAGCATCGGCAGCTCGGGCTTGTAGCCCAAGACGCGCAGATTGATGAGCCCGAGCGAGCCGATCAGCATGGCCATGCCGATCGTGTGGATCGTCTCGAACAGCGGGTATCCCCAGAGCGACTCGGCGACCAACACGCCGACCCACGTGCTTTGCAGCCACTCCAAGAAAGCCATCGATCCCCCACCGGCGAGCGCGAAAATGCGCGTGGATTGTACCGAACGGCCCGGGCCGGCGGGAATTACGGAAGCCTAAACCCCTACCAGGCGATGCCGTAGTCTTCGCCGAAGTCGCTCGACCCGCCCCAGAGGGAGCCCAAAGCGCGATCGATGAGAATCGCGTTGATCGGGCCCGAGGTGCGCTCCCAACCTTCGACGCGATAGCCCATGCGCGCGAGCTCGGCCTGCACCCACGACGGCGTGTCGTTGCGCACGACGAGACGGCCGGGCTCCGACGCGTGCTCGCCGAACGAGTCGAGCATTTGATAGCTGTTGACGTTCGCCGCTTCGACGGCTTGCTGCACGCTCATCTTGAACTCGACCACGTTCAAGAAGAACTGCAACAGGTTCTGATCCTGCGCATCGCCGCCCTGCACGGCGAACGACAAGAACGGCTGGCCGTCGCGCAACGCCATGCTCGGGCTCAAGGTGGCGCGCGGGCGCTTGCCGGGCGCGAGCACGTTGAACGGGTTGTCCTTCGCATCGAGCACGAAGCTCTGCATGCGCTGCGACAAGCCGATGCCGGTATTGCCGGCGATGAACGCCGGCACCCAGCCGCCGCTCGGCGTGATCGAGACCACCCAACCGTTCTCGTCTGCGGCTTGGATCGACGTCGTGCCGACGAGGAACCGCTCGTCGTGCGTGAGCGTGGGCAGGGCGCCCACCTCGGCACGCCGGCGCGGCTCGGCGATGCGCGGCCGCCACGTATCGAGCAACGCGCGGTAGGGATTCGTCTCGCCCTGGTACGGATACGGATCGCCGGGGCGCACGAACGGGTTGTTCTCGTCCCCGTCGATCTCGGCGAAACGCTTGCGCGCGTATTCCTTCGAGAGCAACCCACGGATCGGCTCGACGGGCGGCACGTACGGATCGCCGTAATAGAAGTCACGGTCGGCGAACGCGAGGTTCATCGCTTGGTAGAGCGTGTGGATGTAGCGCGCGCTGTTGTAGCCCATCGAGCGCAGATCGGCGTTCTCGAGGAGGTTGAGCGTCTGCAGCAGCACCGGGCCCTGCACCCAAGTGTCGAGCTTGTAGACGTCGATGCCCTTGTAGCTCGTGACGACGGGGTCCTCGACGTAGACCTGCCAGCGATCGAGGTCGTCGAGCGTGATGAGGCCGCCGGCGGCTTGCGTGGCCGCGACGAGATCGCGCGCGATGTCGCCGCGATAGAAGCGCTCGTAGGCAGCCAGGATCGCCGCCTTGCGGTCCTTGCCGGCCGCGAGCGCCTCTTTCTCGGCATCGACGAGCTTGGTCAGCGTCGCGAGCAGCTCCGGCTGCTCGAAGATCTGCCCGGGCAACGGCGCCGCCCACGACTGCGGGCGTTTCGGATCGAGGTTCGGCAGCAGCACGCGCCGGGAGGCTTCCCAACGCAACAGCCACTCCTTGTCGCTCTCGATATTGACGCTCTGCGTCTGCTCCATGGGATAGCCGGCCGCCATTTGCATTGCGGGCTCGAGCACCTCGGCGAGGCTCAGCGTGCCGAACTCCGCGAGCATGACGAGCAAACCGCCCGGAGTGCCGGGCGTGACGGCCGCGAGCGGACCGAACTCGGGCGGCCCGGCCATGCCGCGCGAGCGGAAGAACTCGGGCGTTGCGCCCGTCGGCGCGACGCCGAGAGCGTTGATGGCGCGCACCTTGTTGGCGCGCGGATCGAAGATCAGCGCCTGCGTCTCGCCGCCCCAGTGGAGCGTGTCCCACATCGTGGCGGCGGCGGCGAGCATGGCGCAGGCGGCGTCGACGGCGTTGCCGCCGCGCGCGAACGTCATGGCGCCCGCGGTGGCGGCCAACGGTTTGCCCGTGATCGCCACCCAGTGCTTGCCGTGCAACGGGGCCTTGCGCGTCTCGCGTTCCTCTTGAGCCGTGGCGGCGACGACGGCGCAGCACGCCGCGGCGACGACGGCGCAGAGGGCCGCACCCCGGGCCGCGCGGTCCCGGCCTGTCCCTATGCTGACCATCGGCCGAGTGTAGCATTGGCGGGCCAGGCTCATACCGGGAAGGGCGTCACGCCCCGCCCGAGACAGTAGAATGCGGGCCAGAGGTATCGAAGTGACCGAGGAGCTCGCGCTATTCCCCGCCGCGCCCGTCGAAGCGGCCGGCACGGCGGCCCCGCTCGCGTACCGCTTGCGGCCCGAATCGTTCGACGACTTCCTCGGTCACGACGACCTCTTGGCTCCCGGCAAACCGCTGCGCGAGGCCATCGAGCAAGGCGCGGTCGCGAGCATGGTGCTCTGGGGGCCGCCGGGGTGCGGCAAAACCACGTTGGCCCGTCTTGTGGCGCGGTACACGGACAAGGAGTTCGTGACCTTCAGCGCCGTCACCGAAGGCGTGCCGCGCGTGCGCGAGATCATTCGCGAGGCCGAGCAGCGCCGCCGGACGACGGCACGCGGCACGATCCTGTTCTGCGACGAGATCCATCGCTTCAACCGCGCGCAGCAGGATGCGTTCCTGCCGTCCGTCGAGGCGGGCGTCATCACGCTCATCGGCGCGACGACCGAGAACCCCTCGTTCGAGCTCAACTCGGCGCTGCTCTCCCGCCTGCGCGTGTTCGTGCTCCAGCCGCTCGCGCCCGAAGCGATCGCCGCGATCCTCGCACGCGCGCAAGCGGCGCTCGCGCGCGAGCTTGAGCTAGCCCCCACGCTCGGCGCCGACGCCGTCGAGCTGCTCGTGCGGCACGCCGACGGCGACGCGCGACGCGCGCTCAACACCGTCGAAGCCCTGCTCGACCACCTTGCGCGCACGCAGCACGACGACGTGCCCGTCACGGCCGCGCAGGTGGCGGCGGTCCTCGAGCGCCGCGTCGCGCTTTACGACAAGAGCGGCGAGCAGCATTTCAACCTGATGTCGGCGCTCCACAAGTCCGTGCGCGGTAGCGATCCCGACGCTGCGCTCTACTGGTTCGCGCGCATGGTCGAAGGCGGCGAGGATTTGCTGTACGTCGCGCGCCGCGTCGTGCGCATGGCCGTCGAGGACATCGGCCTCGCCGATCCGCGCGGGCTGTCCATCGCGCTCGCCGCCAAGGACGCGTATCATTTCCTGGGTTCGCCGGAAGGCGACCTTGCGATTGCCGAAGCGCTCGTGTATCTCGCCACGGCGCCGAAATCGAACCGCGTCTATTCCGCGTTCGGCGGAGCGCTCGAAGCGGCGCGAGCGCATCCGGCCGAGGCCGTGCCGGTGCACATCCGCAACGCGCCGACGCGCCTCCTGAAGGACTTGGGCTACGGCGCGGACTATCGCTACGACCACGCCGAAGGCGGCCACGCGGCCGGCCAGCAGTACTTGCCCGACGCATTGCGCGACACGCGCTGGTACGAGCCCGGCGGCGCGGGCTACGAGAAGACCATCGCCGAGCGGCTCGCGTGGTGGCGCGAGCGCACGCCGAAAGCCGAATGACGCGCGACCGCTTGCCAGGGATCCGAACGCTGCCATGAACGACGCCAACGTCGAACGTGCCTTCTTCGTCGGCCTGCTGATTGTGGTGACGCTCGCCTTCTTGTGGCTCATCCGCGGCTTCCTGCAACCGATCTTCTGGGCGATCGCGCTCGGCATCGTCGTGTACCCGCTGCACGGGCGGCTCGTGGCGCGCCTGCGCGGGCGCGCGAGCCTCGCAGCCGCGGTCAGCATCGTGGCCGTCGTCGTGGTCGTGATCCTGCCGCTCATCGGCATCGGCGCCGCCGTGACGCGCGAGGGCACGGCGCTCTACGCGCGCCTCGATGCGGGCGACTTCGGCGCCGCGAGCTTGTACGAGCGGGCGGAGCAGAGCATGCCCGGCGTCACTGCGACGCTCGAGCGGTTCGGCATAGACCCGGCGCGCCTCGAGAGCCAGCTGGCGTCGGCCGCGGTGACCGCGAGCCGCTATATCGCCTCGCGTGCGCTCTCGCTCGGCCAGGACACCCTGCGCGTGACCTTGTTCTTCTTTCTCATGCTGTATCTCCTGTTCTTCTTCCTGCGCGACGGCCCACGGCTGCTCGAAGGGCTCGTGCGCGCGCTGCCGTTCGGCGACGAGCGCGAGCGGCACCTGCTCGAGCGTTTCGCCGCGGTCTCGCGCGCCACGATCAAAGGCACGCTCGTCGTCGGCGTTGCGCAGGGCACCATCGGCGGCATCGCGTTCGCCATCCTCGGCATCGGCGCGCCCGTGCTCTGGGGCGTGGTCATGGCGTTGTTGAGCATCCTGCCGGCCGTGGGGCCGGCGCTCGTCTGGCTGCCGGCCGCGATCGTGCTCATCGCGAGCGGCGAGATCGTGGCCGGCATCGCGCTCATCCTCGTCGGCGTGTTCATCATCGGCCTCGTCGACAATCTGCTGCGGCCGATCCTCGTCGGCCGCGATACCCGCATGCCGGATTACTTGATCCTGCTGTCGACGCTCGGCGGCCTCGCGGGTTTCGGTCTCGCGGGCATCATCATCGGCCCGATCATCGCGGCGTTCTTCTTGAGCATCTGGCACATGGCCGAACGCGAGTTCAAATCTACCGCGCCGGCCGAGCCGCCGACGCAGTAACGACGCCGCGCCTTTCGGCCGCCGCGGGCTTGCGGCTATGCTACGAGCGGTCGCCACAGAACTAGAACAACCATGAGCACCACTTACGACATCGTGACCGTCGGCTCGGGCCACAACGGCCTCGTCGCCGCCGCCTATCTCGCCGCCGCCGGCAAAAAAGTGCTCGTGCTCGAGCGCAACGCGTGGTTCGGCGGCGGCGTCGTCACGCGCGCGCTCACGGTGCCCGGCTACCTGCACGACCAGCACTCGATGGCCCACATCTTCATCCAGGCGAATCCGCTGCTCAAAAACGACGAGCTCAAGCTCAAGGCCAAGCACGGCTTGTCGTACGTCTTTCCCGAGCTGCCGATGATGTCGGTGTTCGAGGACGGCACGACGCTCGGTCTCTACCGCGACCGCGAGAAGAGCGTTGCTTCGATCGCGCAGTTCTCGCAGAAGGACGCCGAGACGTACCGCTGGCTCGCGACCAAGGCCGCGGGCTACCTGCCGATGATCGTGGCGTCGCTCTACGCCGCGCCCGCCCCGCTCGGCGCGACCTATGCGCTCATGGATCAGAGCCGCGAAGGCCGCGAGCTGTGGCGTTACATGCAGATGAGCTCGCACGATCTCCTTTGCAGCCTGTTCGAGCACGACAAGGTGCGCATGCACTTCGCGCGCGTGGCCGGCGAGAACCTCGTCTCGCCCGACGAGAAGGCGACCGGCATCGGCGTGTTCGTGTTCGTCGGGTTCCTCGAGGCCTACGGCATCGGCGTGCCCGTGGGCGGATCGGGCAAGCTCACCGACGCGCTCATCGCGAGCCTCCGCTCGCACGGCGGCGAAGTGCTTGCGAATGCCGACGTCGCGCGCATTGCCGCGAAGAGCGGCCGCGCGACGGGTGTCGAGACCAGGGACGGACGAAGCTTCGTGGCCAAGGACGGCGTGATCGCGGCGCTGCACCCGCACGATCTCGGCAGCATGGTCGACGGCGTCGCTCCCGAGGTCGTCAAGGCGGCCAAGGAAACGCAGATCTCCGAGATCGGCTGCATCACGCTGCACGCGGCGCTCAACGGCCCCTTGAAGTTCCGCGCCGGCGCGCACGTGCGCGCCGTCATGATCGAGCTCCTGCCGAACAAGTACGACACGATTCGCAAATCGTTCGACAGCCTGCGCTACGGCGAATTTTCGACCTACCCGCTCGTCGGCTTGGGCTCGCTCACGATGTTCGACGCGTCGCGCGCGCCGCCGGGCAAAGCCACGATGCACGCTTGGGACTACGTGCCCTACCAGCGCGCCGACGGCCGTGGCTGGGACGACACCAAGCATCATTACGTCAAGCGCATGCTCTCGCACATGGAGAACTTCATCGATAACGTCGGGGGCAACGTCGTGGCTTATCACAGCGACAGCCCCGTCGACATGGAGCGCACCTCGTCTAGCTTCCGCCGCGGCGATCTGCACGGCATCGCCTCGACGACCTACCAATACGGCGCGCACCGGCCGACGCCCGAGCTCGGCGCCAACGTCGTGCCGGGCTGCGAGCGGCTCTGGCTCGTGGGCCCGTTCCAGCACCCCGGCGGCGGCGTGTTCGGCGCCGGGCGCGCGGCGGCGCTGCGCGCGTTCGACGATTTGAAGCTCGACTTCGCCAAAGTCGGAGCGGGCTAGATGTTCACGTTGTTATCGCCCGACAACACGAAGCTCATGGAGATCGAGGCACTCGAGCGCAGCGGCAACGAGCTGCTCATCAAGGGCAAGGTCTTCGGGGCGATGCCGATGACGGCGCGGCTCACGCCGGCCGAAGCGCGCAAGGGGCTCAGGCTCGTGAGCTTCAAGCTCGCGCTGTTTCTGCTGACGTTCTTGCTGCGTTAGCGCGCCCTGGGCTCGCGGCCTTCAGAAATATCAAGTCTTGGCCCTGCGGCGATTCTCGGTATCATCCAAAACCTCATGCGGGCGCGCGACACAAGGACGGGATACGGCTGGATTTCGATCGCGCTGCACTGGCTCACGGCGATCCTCATCCTCGCGATCTGGTTCATCGGCAGCTCCATTCAGGCCGACACCGCGGCCGGGTCCGACGCGACGCTGCGCCTGCATACGTCGATCGCGATGAGCGCCTACGTGTTGCTGTGGCTCCGCATCTGGTGGCGCTTCAGGCACCGTCATCCCGCGGGCACGCCCGCGCAGGCGGGCGTGTTCCACGAGATCGGCAAGTACACGCACTACACCCTGCTCGTCGCCATCGCCGTCATGCTGGTCTCGGGCCCGCTCATGGCCTGGTCGCGCGGCAACGCCATCGAGGTCTGGGATTGGTTCGCGATCCCGGGACCGTTCGGCGCGAACATGGAGGTCTACGCGTTCTTGCACACGCTGCACGTCTGGGGCTCGCGCGTGATCATCGTCGGCACCCTGCTGCACTTGGGCGGCGTCTACAAGCACGCCGCGTTCAACCAGGACGGCACGTTCGGCAAGATGCTCGTCGCGGCGCGCGACGAACGCTAAGTGTCGCGCTTGAGCTTGGGATCGATCTTGGCGCGCGCGCGCATCGCGCGATGGATCTCTTTCCAACGCGCTTTCGTGCGGCCCGCGAGGATCGGGTCGCGCTTGCGCTCGCCCGCCGCAAGCTCGCGCTTAAGCTTGCGATAGCTCGCCAGGCGCTCGGCCGGCAGCTCGCCCGAAGCGATCGCCGCCGCGACGGCGCAACCCGGCTCCCCTTCGTGCTTGCAGTCGCGGAAGCGGCAGCGCTCCGCGAACGCCTCCACGTCCACGAAGCTCGCTTCGACTCCGCCCGCGTCGTCCAGCACCCCGAGCTCGCGCAACCCGGGCGTGTCGATGAGCACGCCGCCCTCGGCGAGCACCATGAGCTGGCGCCCGCTGGTCGTGTGGCGGCCTCGGTCGTCGTTGCGCAAGCCCGCGATGGCTTGGACGTCCTTGCCGATCAAGCGGTTCGTGAGCGACGACTTGCCGACGCCCGACGAGCCGATGAACGCCACCGTGTGTCCGGGCCGGATGTGGCCGCGAAGGTCGTCGAGTCCAGCGCCGGACGCCGCGCTCACGCGCACCAGCGGCACGCCGATCGCGACGCGCTCGATCGCCTCGATCATGAGATCGAGATGCGGATCGAGATCGATCTTGTTCAACACGACGACGGGCTCGGCGCCGCTGCTCCACACGGCGGCGACGTAGCGCTCGAGGCGCCGCTCGTTGAAATCGCGGTTCGCGGCCGTCACGACGAAGAACACGTCGACGTTGACCGCGAGGACCTGCGGCTCGGCGGTCGTGCCGGCGGCGCGCCGCAGCAGCACCGTGCGCCGCTCGAAGACGTGTTGGATCGAGGCACGGTCCGCGCCGTCGATCACGGCGACCCAGTCACCCACGACGGGCCGCTCGACCTTGTCGCGCGAGTCGCGCAGCTTGCCGCTCAAGTCCGCGAGTGGCGCGCGGCAGCCCGCGACGTGGAAGCTGCTCTGCCCTTCCGCGATCACGCGCGCGGCCACCCAGCCCGTGCCGTCGAGGGCCGCGAGCTGGTTCGCGAAGAAATCGTCGAAGCCGAGCGATTCGAGTGTGGTCACGCGCAACGAATTTTCAGAAGGATGCTGACTTTGATTATGCGCCGGCCGCAGAGACGAGCCATTACGTTACGTTGGTTGGATCGGCCGGGACTTGCCCTTAGGCGTTCGTGCGGCGTATAACGTCGCCCTCTTTTCCGCGGCCTGCGCGGCGAGCGGGCGGCATCCCGAAGTCGCCGATGCTATGCTTGCTGCGCCGTTGGTCGCGGCACCTCGGTCGGGGTGTAGCTCAGCCTGGTAGAGCACTGCGTTCGGGACGCAGGGGTCGCAGGTTCAAATCCTGTCACCCCGACCAATTTCACCGAGTGTTTTCAATCTAGCGTCACGTCCGGTTCCAAACGAGCGATCGGCGCTTCATAGGCGATCACCTTCCCTCACATCATTGCGGCGCAGGCGGCCCCTCGATCAGCACGAGGAACAGGCCGTCGGGATCGCGCACGATGCCGGCCTCGAGCGTCGCGTTGCCCGCGGGCAGCTCGAGCGGTCGGCCGCCCGTCGAGATGAACGTGCCACCGGCCTGCGTGAGCGCCCCGATGGCCGCATCGATGTCCGCGACGCGCAGCTGCAGTCTCGTTTCGCCCGGATCCGCGATGCTCGCCGGCTCGGCCGGGCGGCGCGCGCCCATGAACTCGATGAGCTCGATCCCGAGACCCGACGTTGGCACGGTGAGCATCGTGAAGCGGTATTGAATGTCGTTCGGGAGGCCAAGCAAGTCGAGCACCGGCGGGAAGCTCGCATACGGCGGAATCTGGGTGGGGCCGCGAAGGCCGAGCGCGTCGCGATAGAGCTCGAGCGCGCGCTCGAGGTTCTCGACCGTGTGCCGCAGTCTGACACCGACGATATTCGCGTTCGAGCCCGCCGCCGCCGGCGGCATCATGCCGGCTTGCACGAGCTGGACGAAGTGCCCTGCCGGATCCCGGACCACGACGGCGCGCACCGGCCCGCCGACGTTCACGGGCGCGCCACCGGTCGTGACGACCGGCGCACCGAGCTCTTTTAGCCGCGCGAGCGGTGCGTCGATGTCGCGCACCACGACCATGAGCATCACCGTGCCCGGGTTCTGCATCCGCCGCTCGACGCTCTCACCGCCGGCGCCCGAAATCTCGACAATCTCCACGCCGCCCGGCGTCGGCGGCGCGCGCCCGATTTGCCAGCGGAGGCGAGCGTCTGGCAGACCGAACATCGCGCGCAGCCGCGGATTCTCGTCCGCGTTCGCGGGCTCGCCCTCCACCTCGAAGCCGAGGCCGTCCCGATAGAACGCGACGGCTGCGTCGAGGTCCGCGACGATCGGGCTATAGAAGTTGCCCGAGCCTACGACAAGCCCCGTGGGCGCGGGTCCGACCGGCGCACCGCCCGCGAGCTGCGGCGCGGGCGGCTCGAACAGACGCGCCTCCGAAAGCGCGTCGATGTCGCTACTTCGCGGCGACACGCCGAGCTCCTCGAGCGCAACTTTGAGCGCGTCTGCGGCGGGCACGGCAAGGTCGGGCATGACACCGACGCCTTCCCAGTTCGTGCCGGTTGTCGGGTTCTCACCGCGGCCCGCCGGCACGAACATCGAGAACATCGTGCCGAGCGGGACCATCCCGCCCGGATGTGCGCCGCCACCGGTCGTCTCGCCGATCACGCGAGCAAGCCCGAGCGCGCGCAGGTCGTAAGCGAGCGCCTCGCCACCCGAGAAGGTGCGGCTGCTCGTGAGCACATAGACCGGCTTGCCGGCGTACGAGAAGGGCGTCGGCGAGCTCCAGAACTCTTCAGTGCGGAACGTTTCGGTGCCGGGGTTGCGCCAAATGAACCTGTTCACTTCCACGCGTCTTCCCGCTTCGAGCAAGTAGCTCGCGAGATACGCCTCGCTAGTCGCCGTGCCGCCGCCGTGGCGGCGCGCATCGATGATGAGCGCGCGCGTATCGCGCAGCGCCGCCATCGCTCGGTCGAACGGCGCCTGAAACGCGTCGAGCGGCGGAAACGCGACGATCTCGAGGTAGCCTATGTTGTCCGCGAGCCGGTCCGCCCGTCCCACTCCCGCCTCGTGGCGGGGCGGAGCGGACGGAGCGGCGGCGCCGGCGGCGGGCGGCGGCGGCCCGAACGCGCTGACGCGAAGGTGCTTGTCGTTTGCCACCGCTCGCAGGTCGTCCGTCACCCGCTGCGCGAACGTGGAGGCGTCGGTGAGGTCGTCGTACCGGCCGTCCGCGAGCGCGGACTCGAGTGCTGCGGCCGCGCGCTCGCCTACGTCGGGGAAGACGTAGCGGCTGCGTAGGGCCTCGGCGGCGGTTTCGATGACGGTACGGCGTGCGGCGGCATCCAAAGCGGGCGGTGCGCTCTGGGCGTGGGCGGTGCTTGCGCCGGCGATGAGGACTGCGAAGGTGGAGACGCAGACGCGGATGGTCTTGACGACATTGGTCATGATCCCCCTCCCGAACGTCCCGGCGATGAGCTGATCATGGTCGCGCGGCGAGGGCGATTCAAGCGCTCGATCGTGCATGGTGCAGCACGATGATCTTTCGCTGCAGAAATGAGCGCGGTGCACGGAGCTGACGCGGAGATTCCCATTAGGGACGGGAAAGCTGTACCGCTACCGGCAGCTGCAACGACCCTGTTTCGATCACTCGGCGTGCACCTAACGATGGACTTGCGCAACGAAACACTGGGGACTGAAGCGCGAGCGGCGCGGCACGCCGATCAGCGCGGCACGTCGGCGACGAGGCCCGCTTGCTCGATACCGTAGACCACGGCAGCCTCGTCCTGGTCGCCGGACGCGCCACTCGCACCGGCGGCGCCCAGGATGTCGCCCGACGCGTTGCGGATCAGCACGCCACCCGGTTGCGGCAGGAACTTGCCTTCGGCCGTCGCGGCCAGGGTGATGAAGAAGTTCGGATTGTCTTGGGCCCGCTGCGCCAAAACGCGGCTCGAGGCGCCCATGGCGACCGAGGCCCATGCTTTGCCGAGCGCCACGTCGAAGCGGAACATGCTCGCGCCGTCTTCGCGCTGCATCGCCTTCAATTCGCCGCTGTCGTCGAGCACCACGACGCTGAGCGGCGCGAAGTTCTGCTCGCGCGCGCGTTCGAGCGATTTCGCGACGATCGTATTGGCCTGCGCGAGCGTGAGCCTCGCGGAGCCGCGCTGCGCGTTCTGCGACTGCGCGGCCGCGATTCCGCAGAGCAGCCAAACCAGCGTCAGGGCTGTCGCTACCCGTAGTGTTCTCGACATCGCGTTCGTCCTCCCGGTAACCCCGACTTGCGAGGTTAAGGGCCCAGCGCGCGCTCGTCCATCGCCGTCGTGACGGGAGCTTGAGCATAGGAAAAATCGACGACCTCCATCCGAAGCCGTCAAATCATAGCTCCGACTGCGAGAACCTCGACGCAGCGTCCACTTTGGGTCGACCGTCGACTGTCAGCGGGCGGAGGCTTGGGTGAAGGGCGAAGCGCCGAAGGACCTGAAGCCGATCAGCGACAAGACGGGCGCGAAGAAAAAGCGCGACGTCTTCGTCTATTTCATCTCGGGCGCGAAGGAGCGCGCGCCCGGCGCCGCGGCGGCGCTAATCAAGCAGATCAGCGTCGCGACTATGTAATGAACTTGCGGACGATCGCGTTGTAATCGTCCGGCTTTTCCAACATCGTCAGGTGCGAACAGCCAGACATAACGACGAGCTGCGATCCAGCTATGCCCTTGTGAAGGGTCTCTTGGCAATCGATCGTGACTTCGTCGAATTCACCCGTCGTGATCAAGGTCGGCACCTTGATGCGTTCTAAATCGGCGCGACGATCCCAATCCTTGATGACGCCGGTGTTGGTGAATTCGTTGGGTCCGTTCATGATGCGATAGGCCGGCGACTTCGCCACGTTGGCGCCGGTAGCTTCGAATTCCGGCGGCGGCGGGTTCAGGCGGCAGAGATGCGTCGCGTAAAACAGTTGCACAAGCGATTGATATTCGGGCGAGGCTTGTTGGCCCGCGGCTTCGAGTTCGCGGATGCGCTTGCCGGCGCCGTTGGGCAAGTTGTCGACCAGCCGATTGATGCCGGCGGAAGCTTGGGGAACGCTGGCAAGCGCGCCTGAGAGCACGAGCCTTTCGACGCCTGCGCCGCGGCCGGTCACGAGATATTCAATCGCGAGCATGCCACCCCAAGAGTTGCCGAACAGAATGACGCGATCGAGGCTGAGGGCCTTTCGCACGGCGTCAAGCTCATCGACGAAGCGCGGAAAGCGATAGAGTGATTCATCTTCTGGCGCATCCGAGAGTCCACAGCCGAGCTGATCGTAGAAAATGACCGGGCGTTCGTTGCCGAGCGCCTTCATCGGCAGCAAATAATTGTGGCCGGCGCCAGGACCGCCGTGCAGAAGGAGTAGCGGCGTCTTGCGTTTGTCCTTGCCGAAACGGCGCCACCACACCTTCCCGCCGGGAACGGAGATTTGTCCGGTCTCACCCTTCTTCACTGTCACTCGCGGTTTGGCGTGGGCCGAACTTGCGAGTGTCGCGGCCGCGGACGCGCCCAACATGCTGCGACGTGTCAATGTCATTGGTGCCCCTTGTCCGGTCGATCCCGATGCTACGGTACCAGTCTAGTTTCGGATCGCTTGTGCGGAGGAACTGGCGGCGCAAGCCGCGATCTACAACGAACGTTTCGGCCGCTGATCACTACCTAGAAAAACCCGTGTCCTACTTCCGCTTGCGCGAGAGCTCGACGGGGACGATCCCCATAAAAAGGCGACACGCTCTCGCGCGCGACGCGATCGCGTCGGCCGCCGGCCACGCATGACGCCCGCACGGTCAGGTCGAGGTCGGCGGCCGCTGGTTGAGAACCAGCCAGTAGAGGCCGAGCTGCCGCACGGCTTCGGCGAACTGCGTGAAGTCGACCGGCTTCACGATGTAGCTGTTCGCTCCGAGCTCGTAGCCACGCACGACGTCTCGGTCCTCCTTCGAGGACGTCAGGATGACGACCGGGAGCAACTTCGTTCGTTCGTCGGCGCGAATCTCCCGCAAGACGTCGAGCCCGCCTATCTTGGGCAGGTTCAGGTCCAAGAGCACGACCTCCGGCGCCTCCTGCGGATCGCGATTCCGGTGGGTTCCTCTCGCGAAGACATAGTCGAGCGCGGCCGCGCCGTCCCGTACCACGACCACCTTGTTGCTGATGTTGCTCTTCTTGAGCGCGCGCAGGGTCAACTCCTCGTCGGTTGCATTGTCCTCTACCAGCAACATG
The DNA here is from genome assembly GCA_964503125.1 of uncultured Gammaproteobacteria bacterium. GTDB lineage: Bacteria > Pseudomonadota > Gammaproteobacteria > Steroidobacterales > Rariloculaceae > FEN-1219. Next base: position 57,170 of record CAZCZE010000039.1, on the reverse strand, counting down.
ACGTGCTCGGTCATTCGTGCTGACTCCTTTCGTTCAATGTGAAGTAGAACGTGGCGCCGCTGCCGACCTCACCTTCGGCCCAGATGCGTCCGTCGTGCCGCTGGATGATCCGCTGGACCGTCGCGAGGCCGATTCCGGTCCCCTCGAACTCGTCCGACGTGTGGAGCCGCTGAAAAACGCCGAACAGCTTCGCCGCGAACGCCATGTCGAACCCGGCGCCGTTGTCGCGGACGTAGAAGACGGTCTGCCCTTCCTGTTGCGTCGAGGCGAACTCGATACGCGCCTCGGGTTGATTTCGCGAGAATTTCCAGGCGTTGCCCAACAGATTGTCGAGCGCGACACCGAGGAGCCGGGCGTCTCCCTTGGCCGTCAGGTCCTTCGCGATCGTGACCTCGGCTTCCCAGTCCGGCTTGGATGCCTTCAGGCGTTGCGCCGTCGCCCGCGCGAGCTCGCTCAGGTCGACCTGTTCGCGGCGAACGTCGCCTCGCGTGATGCGTGCCAGCGAGAGCAGGCTGTCGATGAGCTGCGCCATGTGCTGCGCGGACTCGCGCACCCGGGTGAGGTAGCGCCGGCCCTCGTCGTCGAGCTTGGCGGAATAGTCCTCGAGGAGCGCCTGGCTGAAGCCGTCGATTCCTCGCAACGGCGCGCGCAGATCGTGCGCGACCGAGTAGCTGAATGCCTCGAGCTCGCGATTGGCCGCGTCGGTGGCCGCTTTAGCCCTGGCGAGGGCCTCTTCCGCGCGCTTGCGGTCGGAGATGTCCCGGACGACCTTCGAAGCGCCGATCACGTCGCCGCGCGAATCGTGAATCGGAGAAATGGTCACGGACACCTGGATGTCCCGCCCGTCCTTTCGCCGCCGCGTCGTCTCGAATGTCTCGACGCGCTCACCCACTCTCAACCGCTCGAGGATCGCCGGCTCTTCTCCTTGGTGGCCCGGCGGGTGGAGCAGCGAAACGTGCTTGCCGATCGCCTCTTTCGCCGAGTAGCCGAAGACCGACTCGGCGCCGCGGTTCCAGCTCCGGATGACTCCGTCGAGATTCTTGCCGATGATCGCATCGTCGGACGAGTCGACGATCGCGGCCAACTGGGCTCGCAGCTCCTCCGCCTTCCTCCGCTCCGTGACGTCGCGAATCGTGCTCGAGACGAGCACGCCTTCGTCGGTCTCGAGAGGGCTCAAGCTGATCTCGACGGCGAATTCCGTGCCGTCCCGTTTGCGTCCCCAGAGCTCGAGGCCCGAGCCCATGGCACGGGACCTGGGATCCGCGAGGTAGCGATCCCGATGGGCGACGTGCTGTCCGCGAAATCGCTCGGGGACCAGGAGATCGACCGGCTGTCCGACGAGCTCGCTTCGCTCGTACTCGAACAGCTTCTCGGTCTGCGCGTTGACGAGCACGATGTTCCCGTGTCGATTGACGATCACGATCGCGTCGGGCGCCGCTTCCAAGAGACCGCGAAACTTCACCTCTACCTTCTTGCGTGCGGTGACGTCGCGAACCGCCGCCATGACGAGCACGCCCTGGAGGGTTTCGACCGGCGCGAGGCTGATCTCGGCAGGAAACTCGGTTCCGTCCTTCCGTGCGCCGTAGAGATCCGTCCCCGCGCCCATCGGGCGTCGACGCGGGCCGACGAAGTAGCCGGTGCGATGCGCCGGGTGCCGCTGCCGGTAGCGCGATGGGACCAGCATCTCGACGGGTTGGCGCAATAGCTCGCTCCGCTCGTAGCCGAACAGCCTCTCGGTCTGCTCGTTGACGACGAGGATTCGACCGTCCTCTCCCACGACGACCATCGCGTCGGGGGCGGCCTCGAGAAATGCGGGGAGATACAACTCGATAGCTTCCCGCACGCCGAATGCGGCGTCATGCGGTTCCATGTCGTTGTTTGCCATGCGCCTCGCGCTTCGACAAAGTCGCAGCCGGACCTGCGAGGAAGACTCGCGCCCGGTTCCCCAATCCCGATGGCACTATGGGGAAGCGTAACCCGTACCGCAACAGCAACTATTCAGGCCGCGACCGTGATGCCGCCACAACGCCGAGGCCCAACTCCCTAGGTCTCCCAGGTTCGACCCTCGAGACCGGCCTTCAGCCGGTTTCCATCGGTGATCGCGGCCGACGCGTCGAGCGCGCCCGCGCCGGCGACAAGGCGCGGGCATTCTTCTCCGGCGCGACGCTAGCGGCCCTCGACGATCGATTGCAGTCGCGCGATCTCGCAGACGGCCATCGAGTGTGCAACATGCAACGCCGCCCGCTCGGAATCCGAGTGCTCGTGATTCTTGCCGTAGCCGCCCTCTTTCATCTCGAGCTTCTCCATGCACCACTTCGCGGCCTGTTGTGCCGCGATTTGCAGCGGCTTTGCTTGATCCGATTTCACTGGGTGCCTCCAGGGCGATCCGAAAACGACATGGACGACCATCGTGACATTCGGCGCGCCGAATGCGCTCGCCCGCGTAGCAGGTTTGACCGCTATAGCGTTACGCGCGTCACAGAATCGAACCGGCGCTCGAGCGCTCGCGATCGCGGTCGCTATTGGTCGTATCGAAGGCTGTGGCCACGCCGGCTGTGCTAGCCTGCCAGCATGAACGACGGCGAAATCGAGAGAGCCATCAGACGAGCGGGCTATGACATTCGCTGGGAAACGGCACCCGACGGCGGCACCCCTGCCGTGTACGCGCTTCGCGACGGCAAACGCCACACGCGGTCGCACGCGACGCTGCTCGCGCTAGCGGAATATCTCGGCCGCATCGAGCGCCCGGTCCAGTTCGTCGTGGACCGCGACGCCCTGGAAACGGCCATGTCGAAGCACGCCGAAGAACCAAACCACTTCGTCGTCCGGCGCGAGTCGTGCCGAGTTGCGCTTTTTGGCCGGCACAAGTACGTCCAGCTCGTCAGCGCCGCGGGCGATGCTTCCGCCATGTACGAGCTGCGCAGCGACGGGCTGCGGCGCACCAGCAAAGGGAATGTTCCTCCCGAAGTGGCCGCCGCCTTCGCGCCTTGATCGCGCGCGCTTGACGGCCCCGGTCATCGCACGATCAAATCGCGCGCAACCAGCCGACAAAAAGTGACGAGGCGTGCTATGGGTCGCAGAGATTTGGCGCTTGTTCTCGCGGCTGCCGGCATCGGCATGAGCCCAGCGCTCGCCCATCACTCGCCGGTGATGTTCGACCAGACGCGGCAGGTGACACTCACGGGCACCGTCCGCGAGTTTCAATGGACCAACCCGCACAGCTACATCCAGCTGCTCGTCAAGAACGATGCGGGGCAGGACGAGGAATGGAGCCTCGAGATGGGCGCGTCGGTCTATCTCTATAACCTCGGCTGGCGGCCGTCGACGCTCAAAGCCGGCGACACGGTGACCGTCACCATCGCTCCCTTGCGCAAAGGCGGTAACGGCGGGTTGCTGCTCGAGGCCGCCACGGCCGACGGCACGCCGATCGGTCGAGCCCCGAGCGCGACCCCATGAATCGCGTCGCGACATTGACCTTCGCGCTCGCGCTGTGCGCCTGCACGCCGCCACCGCCCACCGATCCTCGCGTCGAACGGTTCGCCGCGCTGCCGGACTGGAGTGGTATCTGGGTCGCCGAGGGCCTCGAGCCCGGCATCGATGGTTTCAGCATGTCCCGGATGCCGGGGTTCATGGTCATGAACCCCGCCGCTCCGTGGAACGAGAGCACGACCGCAAGACTACAGGCCGAGCTGAAAACCAATCCGGAGCTCCAAGTGGAGCCGGCCGCCGGCTGGGGTTATCCGCTGATGATGGACGGGGCGCCGCCGCTGCAGTTCGTCATCACGCCCGAGGAAACGGTGATCTTCAATACCTACCGCGATCTGCGGCACGTCTACACCGATGGCCGCTCGCATCCGCCCGAGGAGGACCGCTGGCCGACGACCTGGGGCGACGCCGTCGGCCGGTGGGACGGCGACACGCTGGTCATCGATACCGTCTCCGTGCGCGAACCGAACGAGTACTTCGGAGTCGTCGCGTGGCTTTCGGATCAAGCGCATTACACCGAGCGGTTGCGCAAGGTGGCGCCCGACCGCATCGAAGGCCAAATGACGATCGAGGATCCGGCTACGCTCGCACGCCCTTGGGTCGTCGAGCTCGCTTACAAGCGCGCCGACGGCTGGGACCGCCTGATCCACGACAGCTACGACAACGACCGCACCGGCTTCGACGGCGAGTTCTACACGATCGAGCCGTCGGCCGAGGCGACGCCCGCGCCGTAAGCGGCCGCCGCAAAGCTCGCGGCACGCTTCGGCTCGCGCTCACTCCCAGCCGGTCGGCGAGTCGTAAGGCGCCACGAAACCCACGGCTTCGATTTCGTGGACGAGCCCGTCCGCGCCCACCTTGAAGATGTGCGCCGCGGGCATGTCGAACGGGTCGAAGCGCATGTTGTCCTGGTTGCGCTCCGACTTCGAGCCGTCGGTGTGAATGACCTCGTACGGCAGATTCGTGAAGGGATGGCGGAAGTGCGAGAAGCCCATCGCGAGCCCGGTCACGGGATCGGCGGCGATGAGACGCCGGTTCTCGATGCGGTCGATGTACACGAACGACTGGCTGTCGAGCTGCGGGCCGCACAGGCGCGCCACGGGCGCCCGGCTAGGATCCGCATTCGGTCCGGCCCCTGCCTCGGGGCCCGCCGTGATCATGCCGTTCTCGTGCCGCTGGCAATCGTCGGCGAAGGGCATCAGCGAGCCGTCGTTGTCGTCGAGCGCGTCGTAATACGACAGACCGATTCTCACGAGGTCACCGTAGCTCTGCCGGTTGCCGGCCGGCACCTCGCTGAGCAACCCGGGCCGCGGCGTCTGTAAGCGCCCCAGGTTGTTGGCGTTGGCGCCGGCGACGATGTGCTCGGCTTCCGCGATCGCGCCCTCCGCGACTTTGAGTCGAACGGCGACGAGCACGGGTTGCACCCCCTCCTCGCCCTCGCGCTCGAGCATGCCGAGGAACCCGACCTGTTGCTGCTCCACGTCCGGCACGTAGATCGCGAAGCTCGTGGGTCCCGACGCGGCGTTCGCCCACAAGCCTTCGCCGGGCGTGAGGCGCGCGACGTTCTCGACGAATGCGATGTCGGCGGCCAACGCCACGGCCGAGGGATTGCCGGCCACGACCGCCGCGAGATAGGACTTCGCGAGCTCGGTCAGGCAGTCGCGGCTGCAAGCCGGGCTGGCGGCTGCGCTGGGTGCCGGCTGCGCCGCGGGCGTCGCCTGCCCTGCGGTCGACTCCGTTCCGCCACCGCAAGCTGCAAGCGACAGCGTGACGATCGCCGTCAGGCCGGTCATGGTTCGAGCCTTCATGAGACGTCCTCCCCCGATCGGTCGTTACAGCGCACCCTGACTGGGCAAGCCTACGGCAAGCCGAGCACCAGAATCCGGCTCTCGGTCGCGGCGCCCGGCCAGATGCCCGACTTCATGCCCGACGCGACGCCGATCCTTTGCTTGCCCGCGGCCGCATAGCTCACGATGCCGCCGCCGATCGACTGGCCGGTCTCAAGCTCGAACAGCACCGCGCCGTTCTCGGCGTCGAACGCGCGCAAGTGACCCGTGAGATCCGCGGTGAACACGAGGCCGCCGGCCGTCGGCGTGACGCCGGCCACCACGGGCGCGGGCGCTGCGAACTTCCAACGCTCGGCGCCGGTGTCCGCGTCGAAGGCCGTGATCCAACCCTTGGCCTCGCTCGCCGGTCCCTGGATCTCGCCTACGCCTGAGCCGAACCAGATCGCACCCGCCGAGGGCACCGTCACCTCCGCCGCGAGCTGCACGTTGGCGCACCAGTCGACGGCGCCCGTATACAAGGTGTTGAGCTGCGGATGGAACGCGGCGCCGTTCCATTCGTTGCCGCCCTGAATGCCGGGGCAGAAGCGCACGGGCGCCGTGCGCGACAACGGCACGTCGACGTTTTCTCGCGTCGTCGTCGGCGACTGAAAGATCGTCGGCAGGCGTGTTCCGGGGTCCGTGCCCGCGGGCGGCGGCTGCGCGGTTACGAGCGCGCTGCGATCGAGCACGGACAAGAGCCCGTCCTTGTTCGCGGACGCGACGATCGGGCGGCCGGCGCGCGTGACGCCGAGCGCCGGGGGGCCGTTCACGTCCCAATCGTGCGAGTCGCGCTTGACGAGCTGGTTGTAGCCGAGCAGGCGACCGGTCGCCGCGTCGAGCGCGATCAGCGAGTTCGTATACAAGTTGTCGCCGCCGCGGGCTTCGGCGTCGAAGTCGGGCGCGGGATTACCCGCCGGCACGTAGAGCACGCCGCGCTCGGCGTCGAGCGCGAACGACGTCCAGAACGCGCCGCCCGAGATCGGCAAGCGGTCGGCGTTCGGCCAGGTCGCGCGCACCGCCGGCTCGTCGGGCACCACGTCGAACTTCCAGACGACGCGGCCGTCTTGCGCGTCGAGCGCGTAGACGTGGCCCGTGACGCCGGTCTGGTCACCGCCCGCGTTGCCGATGAACACGAGGCCGTTCGCGGCGATCGGCGCCATCGGCATCGAGACGCCCGGCGTCTCCGCCACGTCCATCGTCACGTCCCAGAGCGTGCGGCCGTCGGCGGCATCGAGCGCGAGCACGTGCGTGTCGGACGTCCCGCGGTAGAGGCGCCCGTCGAGATACGCGAAACCACGCTGCACGCCGAGCGGCGACGGGCGCGAGCTCACGCGCTCGACGTGCCACTTCTGCGCGCACGTGGCCGCGTCGATCGCGTACGAGCCTCGTTCCGTCGTGAAGTACATCGTGCCGTCGACGACGATCGGGCCGGCCTGCATCGCGTTCGCCTCGGGCAACACGTACGTGCACACGACTTGCAGCTGCGCAACGTTGCCGCGGTCGATCTCGTCGAGCGGCGAGAAGCGGTCGCCGGCGAGCGTGCGGTTGTACGAGGGCCAGTCGGCGGCCGCAGCGCCTTGCGCTCCCGGCGCGGGCGCCGCAGGCACGGCGCCGGACGTGAGCTCCGTCCCGGGCTCCGTTCCGCGACCGCAGCCGCCCAACGAAAGGGCGCAGCAGGCCATCGCGACGCCCCACACCAAGCCCACGCGGGCCTTCATCGATCTGCTGAGTGACCGGTACACGTTTTATCCCCCGAAGCGATCGAGACTCATCACCTTGCTCCAGGCCGCCACGAAGTCACGGACGAACGGCTGCTGGGCGTCCGAGCTGCCGTAGACCTCGGCCAGCGCCCGCAGCTGCGAGTTGGAGGCGAAGATCAGATCGACACGCGTGCCCGTCCACTTCAGCGCACCCGTCTTGCGGTCGCGCCCTTCGAACACGTCCTGCTCTTTCGCAGCGGGCTTCCACTCCGTGCCCAAGTCGAGCAGGTTCACGAAAAAGTCGTTGGTCAACGCCTCCGGCCGCTTCGTCAACACACCGTGCTGCGACTGCCCTAGGTTGGCATTGAGCACGCGCAGCCCGCCGACGAGGACCGTCATCTCGGGCGCCGTCAACGTCAGCAATTGCGCCCGATCGACGAGCAGCGCCTCCGTCGGTGCCGCATAGCGAGCCTTCTGATAGTTGCGGAAACCGTCCGCGACCGGCTCGAGGACCGCAAAAGACCCGACATCCGTCTCCGCTTGCGAGGCGTCCATTCGGCCCGGCGTGAAGGGAACCGTCACCTCGACACCGCCGTTCTTCGCCGCCCGCTCGACGCCCGCGCAACCGGCCAGCACGATCAGGTCGGCGAGCGACACCTTCTTGCCGCCGGGTTGCGCGCCGTTGAACGCCTTCTGGATGCCCTCCAGCGTCTGCAGCACCTTGGCCAACTGCGCCGGTTGATTCACCTCCCAGTCTTTCTGCGGCGCGAGGCGAACACGCGCGCCGTTTGCGCCGCCGCGTTTGTCCGAGCCGCGGAACGTCGAGGCGGACGCCCACGCGGTCGCCACGAGCTGCGGGATCGTCAACCCCGAAGCCAGCACCTTGCTCTTGAGCGAGGCGACGTCGTCGGCGCCGATCGGTCGGTGATCGACTTTGGGGACGGGGTCCTGCCAGAGCAAGTCTTCCGCCGGGACCTCCGGCCCGAGATAACGGGCGCGCGGGCCCATATCGCGGTGCGTCAGCTTGAACCAGGCGCGGGCGAAGGCGTCCGCGAACTGATCCGGATTCTCCATGAAACGCCGCGAAATTTTCTCGTAGGCGGGGTCGAACCGCAGCGAGAGGTCGGTCGTCAGCATGGCCGGCGCGATCCGCTTCGCTTTGTCGTGGGCGTGCGGCACCGTACCGGCCCCGGTGCCGCCCTTCGGCCGCCACTGCTGCGCGCCGGCGGGGCTCTTCGTGAGCTCCCACTCGAAGCCGAACAGGTTCCAGAAGAAGTTGCTGCTCCACTTCGTCGGCGTGGTCGTCCAAGTGACTTCGAGACCGCTCGTGATCGCATCGGCGCCCTTGCCGGTGCCGAAACTGCTCCTCCAGCCGAGGCCCTGCTCCTCGAGGCCGGCCGCTTCCGGCTCGGGCCCCAGGTGGGACGCGGGGCCGGCGCCGTGCGTCTTGCCGAAGGTGTGCCCACCGGCGATCAGCGCCACGGTCTCCTCGTCGTTCATCGCCATGCGGGCGAACGTCTCGCGAATATCCGTGGCCGCGGCGAGCGGATCCGGGTTGCCGTTCGGACCTTCCGGGTTGACGTAGATCAGGCCCATCTGCACGGCGGCGAGCGGGTTCTCGAGAGCGCGCTCGCCGGAGTAGCGCTGGTCGTCGAGCCACTTCATCTCCTTGCCCCAGTAGACGTCCTGATCCGGCTCCCAGACGTCCTCGCGGCCGCCGCCGAAACCGAAGGTCTTGAAGCCCATGGTCTCCAGCGCGACGTTGCCGGCGAGGATCATCAAGTCCGCCCAGGAGATCTTGCGGCCGTACTTCTGCTTGATCGGCCAGAGCAAACGGCGCGCCTTGTCCAGGCTCACGTTGTCCGGCCAGCTATTGAGCGGCGCGAAGCGCTGCTGACCCCGGCCGCCGCCGCCGCGGCCGTCACCGGTTCGGTACGTGCCTGCACTGTGCCAAGCCATGCGGACGAACAGCGGCCCGTAGTGACCGAAGTCCGCCGGCCACCAATCCTGGGACTCCGTCATCAACGCCGCGAGATCTTTCTTGAGGGCCGCGAAATCGAGGCTCTCGAACGCCTGCGCGTAGTCGAAGTCCTCGCCCAGCGGGTTGGACTTCGCGGAATGTTGATGGAGGATTTCCAGGTGGAGCTGGTTCGGCCACCAGTGCCGGTTCGACGTGCCTTGCTGATCGACCGGGCACTTTGATTCGGTAGCCACGTGAGATCTCTCCTTGGAATCGAGCTTGGTGCGGTGCCAGTATGCCTTCGACTACGTTTCCCTGCGCCGCCGGCCGCGGCCATTCGTAGTTTCCGACGGTTCTTCGTTTCCGGAGTTACCGAGCGTAGAGTCGGTGCTCATGCGTGGACCCCTGCTAGTCGTTGCCGTCGCGGCCGGGCTCGGCGGCGCTCAGGCACTGGCCCAGGCCACCTGGACCGTGCCCAGGCTGCCGAACGGCCAGCCCGACCTGCAAGGCACCTGGGAAAACAACAGCGCCACCCCGCTCGAACGGCCGTCCGAGCTCGCGGGTAAACCGCTGCTCTCCCAGGGCGAGGTAGACGCGCTGGCGGCGCGGGCCGCGGCAATTTTCGGCCCCGAGGCCGACGCGGTGTTTGGCGACTCGCTGTACCTCGCGTTGCTCGACGACCAACGCCCGCGGCAAACCTTCGTGACCGGGACGTACAGCCAGAACTGGGTGCCGAGCCGCTACTTCGAGCGCCGGACGTCGCTCATCGAGGACCCGCCGGACGGACGGCTACCGGCGCTCGCGCCGCAGGCCGTGGAGCGGCGTGCGGCACAGGCGGCGGCGCGACCACCGCGCGCCCGCGGTGCCGGCGATCTCTCGCTCACCGATCGCTGCATCACGTACGGAGTGCCCGATCTCTTCGCCGCCTATATGAGCGTGTACCGGATCTTCCAGACGCAGGGCGACGTGGTCATTCAAATGGAAAAGATCCACGACACGCGCGTGATTCCGCTCGACGGTCGCCCGCACGTGTCGAGCGCGATTCGGCAGCACCTCGGCGACTCACGCGGCCGCTGGGAGGGCGACACGCTCGTCGTCGAGACGACGAATTTCCACCCGGCCGGCAACAACATGGGCGGCTACTTCCGCTATGCGGACGAGAATCTGCGGCTGACCGAAAGGTTCACGCGTATCGACGACGACACGTTGCGCTACGAGTTCACCGTCGACGATCACACCGTCTGGACCCGGCCGTGGACGGCCGCGATTTATTGGCGGAAGAGCGACGGCGAGATCTTCGAGTACGCCTGCCACGAAGGGAACATAAGCCTGCGCGGCATGCTCTCGGCCCTGCGCGCCGAGGAAGCCGGCCTGACCCCTGCTTCGCAGTAGGCCGCGGCTCGGCTACCTCACGCGGCAGGCTCGGGCTCGACCGCGAAACTCGCACCCCATCAACGCCGCCGTTCGTCGTACGGGCCGGATCGTCGAGCATTGGGACGCGGTGCAGCCCGTCGAAGCGAACCCGGCGAACGACAACACGCAGTTCTGAGCGCACGCCGCGGCGGCTTCGCTGCTCGACATGTCACGGCCGGTCGTGAGCGCACCTCGCCCACGGCCGGCCGCCGGCGTCCGACGCTACGCCGTCGCGATCAACGCCAGCGCGTCCCCAAGATCCACGCGACGAGGCTCCAGCGCGTGCCGCGCGTCACGGGCGTGACGCGATGCAGCATGAAGCTCGGAAAAGCGATGAAGGTTCCCCTGGCCTTCTCGAGCTTGAGTGGGCTGTTGCTGAACAGTAGCTCGAGATCTCCGCCCTCGTAATCCTCGGGCCGCGAAAGCTGGATGGAGACCGACATCTTGCGCAGCGGCCGGAGGCCAGCGAAATCGGTGTGCCAGTTGTAGAAGCCGAGATCCCCGCTGTCGTAGCGGGCCAATTGAATGTTCGCCTCTACGGTCGCGATGTCGACGGCAAAGAACAGGCGATTGCACTCGCGCGCCGCAACCCAGACTCGCTCATAGAGCCACCGATAGTTCTCCTCCATTCCGAGGAAGACCACCTGAGAGCGTCTGACATCGGGGTTGGTGCCGCCAGCCCCGAGCTTGCCCTCCGCGAGCAGTGACTGGTGCTCGGCGATGAGGCGGTCGATTTCCGCGTCGGTTAGGAACCCCGGCGCGGTTGCGTGCGACTGAAACGGAGGCAGTTCTTTTGCTTGGGTCTCGGTCATGGGCGCCCGCGATGATATCGCGGGCCTCGCGGCGCGAACATCGAGAACCCTGGGCCTCGACCCGATGACTTCGACGTCATAGCCTGGGCAAGGGGCCAGCAACGGCGATTCGCATTCGCCCGGGATCCTGCACTTTCCAGACGCCACGCTCCGCGAGGTTGCTCGCTGTGCATCTAAGCACTGTGCTAGCGATCATTGAAGACACCTGACGCTGCGTCAGCGGGAGCCGAGCGGCCGCAGCCAGAACGGATTCCCTTCCTCCCACTTGTTGTGCGTGAGCCGCACCTCGAACCCGTCGCTCAAACGGCGTGCGTAGAGCTCGCCGTACATCTGCGGCCCGAACACGACCTCCTGCACCATCGGTTCCTCGTCGCTGATACCGCCACGCTCGGACGTATAGACGATCCACGCGCCATCGGGCGAGAACCACGGATGCGAGTCCTGGCCGGGATGGTCCGAGATCCGCTGCAGCGCGCCGGGCGTGCCGTCCGCGGCCAGCGCGAGGATGTAGTTGTCGAACGTGAGGTTGCCGAACCGGTCGCGCACACCGTCGCGATTCGACGAGAACGCGACGGCGTCGCCGCTCGGCGAGAACACGGGGAAGTTCTCGCGCGCGTCGTCGGCCGTGAGCGCCCTGCGCTCCGTGCCGTCGCGGTTGCTCGACACGAGATCGAAGCGCCCGTCGCGCGCGCTGCGGAACACGAGCCTCTGCGCATCGGGCGAGAACGCCGCGACGCCTTCGTTGGCCGCCGTGTCTTCGCTCAAGTTGCGTCGCTCGGAACCGTCCGCGCGCATGACCCAGAGGTCGGCCTCGTCCGTGCCTTGGCCGAAGAAGAATCCTTGCGTGTAGGTGATCCACTCGCCGTCGTCCGACCACTTGATGTCGAACAGGCGGTTCGGCGTGCCGCTCACGATGCCGACGTTCGGCACGGCCAAGAGCTCGCGTTGATTGCCGCCGTCGAAATCCGCGAGCACGAGCCGCGTGCCGGCCTCGTCCTCGATCGTGACCGCGGTTTCGTTGCGGTCCGGGTGCGGAGCTAAGCCCGTCGTATGCCGCATCGCGTACAGCGTGACCGTGCGGTCGGGCATCGTGATGTCCGCGGGGTAATCGGCCGCGAGCAGCGCGCCGGCGCCGAGAATCTCCTCGACGGCCTGCGTCTCGCCGACGGCGGGCCCGACGCCGTGGCACACCATGGCGCCGCTTGAGTGAAAATCGGGCAGCCAATAGTCGGTCGCCGTGTCGCTTTCGGCGCGCGCGCTCGAGCCATCGGCAGCCACCGACTCGATGCTCCAGCGCGCATAGCCCGTGCGCTTCTGGTACGCGATTCGGCCGTCCGCGGTGACCGCCGGCGCGAGCGCTTCGACGCCTTCGGCCGTCACGGCGCGCGGGCTCGACCCGTCGGCGTTCATCGCCCAGATCCGGAAGCCGCCCTCTTGCCCCAAGATCGGGCTCGTCGGCGGACCCACGATCTCGCGCGGACGCGCGGAGTAGAAATACAACGTGCCGCCGTCCGCGGACCACTCGGGCGAGCCGTCCCAGTCGGGCGTCGCCGTGAGCCGCTGCAGATTGGCGCCGTCGCGATCCATGACGTAGATGTCGCCTTCGCGCTGGCGCGTGAAGGCGAAGATCGGATGGCCCGACACGGGCGTGTCGCGGTCGGTCGTGAACGCGATGCGCGCGCCGTCGGGCGAGAAGTCCGGACGAAAATCGCCGCCGGGATGGTTCGTGACGTTGGTCGCAGCTGCAATCTCCTGCGAGCGCTCCGGAGCGAACGGCAGCACGTAGATGTCGGCGTTGCCGCTCGCGGTGCTCACGAACGCGATGTTGCGGCCGTCCGGCGAGAACGCGACTTGATCCTCCATGGCCGCGCTGTCGACCAAGAGCCGCGGCTCTGCGCCGCCTTCGATCTCGAGCGCGTAGAGATCGGGGTTACCTCGCCGCTCCGACGTGAACACGACCCAACGGCCGTCGGGCGACAACGCGGCATCGTAGTCGAGCCCCGGATGATCCGTGAGCCGCCGCGGCGCTGCGCCGGCGCTCGCGAAATAGAAGATGTCCCAGTTGCCGGGCCGCAGCGACGAGTAGACGATGCGTTCGGTCGCGGAGCTCGATGCTGCCGACGTCGTGGCGCCCGGCTCTTCAGCAACGGATGCCGGCTCGTCGCTGCAAGCGGAAACGGCCACGCATGAGACTATCGGCAACCACAGCGGCGCGCTGCGCTTCATGGCGACTACCCCCTCGGCTGGGCGCGTTGGGCGCCCCTTCACTCGACCGTAATCGTGGGCGTGTCACTCGGCCGTCGCAAGCCTCCGCTCCGGCAAGTCGAACTCGACCTCGAACCAGTCGACGAAGCTCTGGATCCCCGGGTTTTGCGCCCTATCGACACGGTCGATGGTAGTCCTCGCCTCCGAGAGCAGGCCGTTCTTCGCGAGCAGATACAGCAGCAAGCTCAAATCGCCGACCCGCATCTGTCGGCCCACGAGCGAGCGCTGCGTGTGCACGAGCGCGCCCGCGTAGTCGCGCTGCGCCACGCGGCCGAGAGCGAGCTCGAGCTCCACCTCCGGCGACGGCGTGCCGGCGCCGGCAACGGCGGACGCGATGCGCTGCGCATCCCCGTCCGTCCCGAGCAACCACAACGGCAACGTCTCGAGACTCGTGCTCGTGAGCACGTCGTCTATCGCCGCCCAAAGGAACGGCGTGTGCTTATCGGGATAGAGGCCGCTCGTGAAGTGGTCCTTGATCATCCCCTCGTAGCGGAAGTAGGGCCCGCTCGCGGCCCGGAGCTCGAGCGGCCAGATGCGGTCGATGAGCCCGCTGCGCTCGAAACGCGCGAGCCGTTCGCGCTCGTCCATAACGGCGTCGTAAAACAGCACGCGGCCCGGGTCGCGGACGAGCCGATCGGAGATTCGTAGCGGATAGTTGTCCGTGACCGGCGGGACGGCCGCCGTCAGCGCCGCGAGATCGACTGCGTCGCCCATGAACAACGAGCCCATCTGCTCGGGCAACTCGAAACCGAGCGCGACGAGCTCGCTCCGCGCTCGTTCATCGCGCCATTGCGCGGAGAACGCCTCGACCGGCACGCGGCCGTCGGCCCCGTTGGAGCCCATGAGCATCCATTCGAGGCCGGCGCCGTCCCAAAGTGAACAGTCCTCGAATGCCGCGCAGAACGCCTTGACGATCGCGAGCGTGTCGAGCGGTTGGAGTTGGTGCACGGGCAACCAGTAGGTCGTGTAGCCGCCGGGCTTCAAGTGGTCGCGAATCGACTCGAAATACTCCTGAGAATAGAGGTTCACGACGCCCGCAATCTTGGGCGGTGGCGGCTCGGACGTGATGAGATCGTATTTCCGCGCCGTAGTGGCCAGGAAGAATCGGCCGTCCTCGACGTGGACCGCGACGCGCGGGTCGCGAAGCGGGTTCTCCGCTTCCGAGTAGATGATCGAGCTCAGCTCGAGTATCTCGCGCGAGATGTCCACGACATCGATGTGGCGTAGGTTCGCCGTATCCACGAGCGCCTTCGCCGTCGAGCCTACGCCGAAGCTGATCAAGAGCGCGTCGCGCGCCTCGCCGTGCAGCGCGATCGGCAGGTACACGTAGAGCTTCATGTAGCGTTTGGCGATCGTGCTCGTCCCCGACATCGAGTAGCCGTTCGTGACCAGGCGGTAGTCGCGCGGCACGCCGAACAGGTCGCGCCGGTAATAGCGCATGGTCTCCATGACCCCTTCGTGCGTCGCGATGAGCTTCTCCTCGGGCAGAGCCCGCTCGATGATCCTGAAGAACGAGCGCTCCATGAGACCGAACGGAAACAGCACGAGGCAGACGGCTGTCGCAACGAGCGCCGCAAGGCGCGAGCGAGCCACGAGATCGCGTTCGCGACCGCCGGTCCTCGGCACGAGCACCGCCGTGGCGCCGTAGACGGCCGCGAGGAGAAACAGCGAGCGTTCCAGGCCCAGAGAAGGCAGCAGCAGGAAGCCGCCGGCCAGTGAGCCCGCGGTCGCGCCGACGGTGTTCCACAACGCCGCCGTGCCCGCCGTGCGCATCGACGCGCCGAGGTCTTCCTTGACCGCGCGCGCGATCATCGTGAATGCCGCGCCGGACAGCAACGACACGGGCAGCATGAGGAACACGGCGAATGTCACGAACACCGGCAGCGTCGGGTTCTCTTGCATCTGCCGTACGGTGAACAGATCGAAACCGTAGTAAGTCAGCACGACGAAAACGCCGCTCAGGGCCGTCGTGTGCGGCAGCCAGCGGTAGTAGTGCTCGTCGCGCGCGGCCAGGCGCCCCGCGACGAGCCCGCCGAGGCCGATGCCAGCCAGCACGACCGTCAACATCACCGCGAACGTGAGGGCGGTGCCCGTGTACGTCAGCAGTAAAAAGCGGAACCAGACCACCTCGAGTGCGAGCATGGCCGCGCCAGACAGCAGCCCGACGACGAGGAATCGGTAGGTCCGTGGGGTGAACGCCGGCCGACGCCGCGCTTCTGCCGCCGCGGGCGGCGGCTCGGTCTCGGCCAGGCGCCATGCGATGAACCCGGCCGCAAAGTTGAGCGACATGGCGACGAGCCCCGTGCTCGTGATGCCGAGCCAGCGCACGAGCACGGCTTCGGCGCCTATGGCGCCCAGCATCGCGCCGAGCGTGTTCCAGCCGTACAGGCGCCCGAAGTTCGCGCCGAAATTCGGGTTGGCGCGCGCAAGCGCGTCGGTGAGCAAGGGCAACGTCGCGCCCATGGCCGTCGTGGGCAACACCAACAGCGTGAACGCGATACCGAGGCGCGCGGCGTTCACGAGCCACGGCGTATCCGCGATGCTCGCGAACAGCGCTCCGAACGACGACGTGAGCAGCGGCAACGCCGCGACGACCGCGAACCCGCCGATGCCGATCGCGAGCTCCAAGATCGCGTAGAGTCTGATTGGACGCTCGATCCGGTCGTGCAGCCGCGCGACCACGGCGTTGCCGAGCGCAAGGCCGCCCATGAACGCGGCCAGCACGAGGCTTGCGCTCCAGACGCTGTTGCCCAAGCTCAGGCCTGCGAGCCGGAACCACAGCGCTTCGAAAGTCAGCGCCGCGACGCCTGACAGGAAAAAGACGAGCACCAACGCATTGGGCATGAGGGTCCCTCGGCCGACCCTCGGTCGGCAGCGCGCAGCCATTCTGCACGCTCTCCCCCACGCCGCACCGGGCGCAGTTCAAACTACGATCGGAAACCGGGGCAGGCTCCCTCAGAGCCTGAACAGGAACTCTTGCATGCCGTTGCGCAGCAGCCGGCCGCGCTCGACGCCGTAGCGCGGCATGCAGCGCACGAGATCCTCCGGTGTGTAGCGCGGCGCGGGCCGGTCGGGTCCGGCCCAAATGCGCTGTGCGATGTGTTGGTCGTCGACGGGCACGAACGAGCTCGGCCGGTCGGGCATCTCGCGTGCCGAGTAGTAGATCAGGCCGTGGGCGAGCGCGCCGCGCTTGCAGCGCAGTGCGACGCACTCCATGAGCGCAGCGAGCGCAGGCTGGTTCAAGTAGTTGATGAGATCCCAGCAGAGCACGATGTCCGTGGATTCGCTGCGGCGCGGCAGCAACAAGCTCTCGGCACGCTGCCGGATGCGGCGCGTATCGACCTCGCCGTTCAAAGCGTCGAGGCCCGTGGCGAGATCGACGATGTCGAGGCGGCAGCGGAACCGGCCGAACGCCGCAATCGTGGCGCCGTGCGCGGCGCCGAGATCGAGCACGACCCAGCGTCCGCCTGCCGCTAGCCGTTGCATCAGCGTGTGAAACAGCGGCGCATTGAGCGGCTCGGGCGCAATGGCACCCTGCGCGGCGTACGCACCGCCGCTCGTACGCCGCGCGTCGACAGCCACGGCTCTCGTCAGCTCACGACTCCCGCCTTGACGACGGGTGCTTCGGGCTTGGCCGGCGCCAGCGCCGGCGCGACGGGTTTGGCCGCAGCGGGCGCGGGCGCACTCTTGGGCGCCGCGGCGCGACCGACGACATTCTGGGCGGCCTGCGGATCCATCTCGATCGAGCCCTTGAACTTCGCGCCGTCCTCGAGGCTCACGCGCGGGGACGTCACGTTACCGCGCACTTGCGCGCTCTTGCGGATGTTGACGCGCTCCGACCCGTAGAGATCGCCTTCGAGATACCCGTCGACGTAGATCGAGTGCGCGTAGACGTCGGCCCGGACTTTGCCGTTCGGCCCAACCGTCAAGCTGTTGTTCTTGAGCTGTACCGTACCGCTGACCTCGCCGTCGATGAGCAGGTCTTCCTCGCCGCGCACGTCGCCGTCGATGTGAATCGACGGGCCGATGACGGCCGCCTCGCGGCTGCTCGTGCCGCTACTGCGCGGCGCGCTCGATTCCATGCGTGCCGGGCTCGACTCGGGTCGCGAACCGCCCTCGGGCGTGCCTTTCTTGCCGATCTCGAACATGAGCTATCCCCTATTGATGGCTGAGAGTGCTTTCGGTTTCGCCACAATTACTTGCACGAAGATCATGATCAATTTCCTATCTAGCACAGCCGGCGTTACCACGCCAATCTGTCGGCAACGGCCGACAGCGGCGGAGCGCTCACGCGGAGAAGAAATTCACGATCGCGAGGATGGCCGTCCCAGTGGCGACGGAGGCCAGGGCGACCGCGGCGATGGACACCACCATACCGATGAGGACGATGAGCCCGTCGCGCTCCGCCATGCCGATGGCGATGACCGTGGCCGCCACTCCCGGAGGGATGTTGCCGAGGAACGGGATCGGCAAGATCATGACGAAACCGAGCACTAAAATCACCAGACCAATCAGTACCTTACCGACGGGATCTGTGACGATCGCGAAGCGCGGCTTGCAAATGCGCTCGAGCCGTTCGAGGTAGGGGACCGCGCGCTCGACGAGGCGCTGCAAATCGCTCCGCGCCACGCTTTTGTCGGCGATCGCGCTCGGTAGCCACAGCCGTTGCCGACCGGCGATGAGATTCAAGGCGATGACCACGAGCCCCACGCCGCAGACCGTCGGTATTCCGGGCGGCATCGGCAGGCAACACGGCAGCGCGAAGATCAGCAGCGTGAAGCCGAAGGCCCGGTGCCGCAGGACGGTCAGGACCTCCCGGAACGTGACCCGTTCGCCTGCGGTAGCCGCGATCTCGCGCAGCACCTCGGACGTTCGCTCGGGAATCGGCCGGCGCAGCCGGGCCCGGAGGCCCCGGTGGGTATCGGCGTCCATCGAACCTACGCAGAACGCAGTGCCGGCCGATCGGGCACGTCCGGGTTCACGAGCCGCAGCAGCACCTGGAAGAGATCGCGGTCGCCGAGCACGGCCAAACGCTCGGGCGGCGTGAGCCACGACAACGCCTCGCCAGCCGTTTGCGCGTCGGCAAGCTTGGCGCGCGCCGTGATGAACATGACGTCGGGGTGGCCGCGCGTCGGTGCCGGCCGCGGCTGCACGGCGCCGAAGTGCCGCTGGCGCGCGAGCTCGTCGCTGAGCAGCCGTTCGATCGTGACCCCGTCGAGCAGCTCCTCGAAGCGCGCCTCGGTTTCGTCGCGCACCGCAACGACCTTCGGCACGGCGAGCTCCGCGGGCACCGTGAGCAAGCCCAGCGCGCGCGTGAGCTTCGCGAGCACGACGCTACCGCTCGCGGCCGACAACGGCAGCGCGCAAACGAGCCCGGCAAGTGCCGGGACCATCCAGAGGAACAACGGCGGTGACACGTAGACGAGCACGACGGAGACGGCGACCCCCGCAAGCGTCTGCAGCCAGTGCCGCCGGAACAAGGCTCCCCACGGCGTGCGCGAATGCTTGCGGGTCTGGGTCGCCCAGCCCGAGTCCTGGCCGACGAAGATCTCCGAGATCTGGCGCACCTGCATCATCATCATGATCGGCGCGTAGAGCGCCGACAGGATCGCCTCGGCGACCGCGCCGAGCACGATGCGCAGCGGATTCACGGTGCGCAGCAGCTCGCGATCGACCAATGCGCGCAGCACACCCAAGATCTTCGGCGCGAGCAGCGTGACCATTGCGATGACGAAGAGCTCGAGCATGCGTTCGCTGTCGAACAGCGGCCAACGCGGGAACAGCGACAGCTCGTCGGTGAAGTACTCGTACTGCTGCGTGGCGATCTGGCCTGCGGTCGCGAGGCCGACGACGATGAGCGCGAACCAGAGCGGCGACGCGAGATAGCTCATGACGCCCCACCCAAAATGCACGCGGTTCGACCACGCGAACCCCTGGCTCGAGATGACGGCGAGATGCTGGATGTTGCCCTGCGCCCAGCGCCGATCGCGCGCGGCGGAGGCGAGCAACGACGG
This sequence comes from uncultured Gammaproteobacteria bacterium, assembly GCA_964503125.1. Classification (GTDB taxonomy): domain Bacteria; phylum Pseudomonadota; class Gammaproteobacteria; order Steroidobacterales; family Rariloculaceae; genus FEN-1219. The sequence continues at coordinate 37,697 of CAZCZE010000039.1, read as the reverse complement.
CGGGCTGTCTTCCCACGTGCCGCCGAGCGTCGGCAACATGCGCACGGCCCAGCCCGCGCGCCGCAGCAAAGCAGCCTCGACGAAATCGTGCGACAGGATCATGCCGCCGAAGGGTTTCTTGCCCGGCAAGTTCGGCAGGCCCGCCGCCGCAGCGAACGCGCGCACGCGGATGATCGCGTTGTGCCCCCAGTAGTTGCCGTCGTCGCCCTGCCACGCGGCGATGCCGCGCGCGATGATGGGTCCATGGACGCGGTTCGCGAACTGCTGCAGGCGCGCGAACAGCGTGCGCCCGCCGACGAGCTGCGGCACGGTTTGGAGCAACCCGAGATTCGGGTCCGCGGCCATCTCGCGCACGAGTGTCACGAGCGTGTCGGGCGCCAAGATACTGTCGGCGTCGAGCACGACCATGAAGTCGTAGCGTCCGCCCCAGCGCGTGACGAAATCGTGGAGGTTACCGGCTTTGCGGCCGAGGTTGTCGCTGCGGCGCCGGTACCACACGCGCATCCGCTCGCCGAGCTTCTCGCGCAGCACGTGATAGGCGGCCGTTTCCTTGACGTACAGGTCGGGGTCGTTCGTGTCCGACAGCACGAACACCTCGAACCCGGCTGCGGCGTCGCGCTCGAGGAGCGCTTCAGCCATGGCGTGCAGCGCGGCGAACGTCCCCGCCGGGCTCTCGTTGTGGATGGGCATGACGAGCGCCGTGCGGTGCTCGACGCGTTCGCCCGTCGCGCGCCGCCGGACACCACCGAAGAAAACGCCCGCCACGGCGGCCGCGGCCGCGAGCGAGATCCAGCCGAACGTGATCGCGAACAGCGCCACCATCGCCCACTGGAGCACGGAAACATCGCCGACCGACACGACGGCGATCATCGCGCGCGTGGCATAGATCGTGAGCGCTAGCGCGCCGCCGAACGTCACGAGCCGCGCCAGGATCGTCTTCAAGCTCGGCCAGCCGAGCTTGCGCTCCCGCACATGGCGCCGCAGGTCCTGCGTAGGCATCGCAAGCTCGGCGAACGGCGGCACCGACGTCGTTTGACGAGTCGTCATCGGCTCCACCGGTACAACCAGGTCTCGCTCCACGGCTTGCCTTGCGAGTTCAACTCGACGCGCAGCTCGACGAGGTTCTCGCGCTTCGGGTCGAGCTCGAAGCTCGCACGATAGACGCCGGCCTCGGGCACGATGGAGCCGCGCGCCGCGAAAATTTCGCCCGCGGAGCTCCAGACTTCGGGGACGAGATCGTCGGGCACGGGGCCGGCGCCCTCGAAGTCGATGACGAACGAACGCTGGCCCTCGGCGTTGAGCGAGCGGCCGACGCGCGTCGCGACGGCCCGCGCAAGCGAGTCGTCGAGCGGCTCGGTCGTGAAGCGCAGCCGATAAGAGAAGTCGGCGCTCTCGCCAGCCGGGATCGGTGCGCGCGGCTGCCAGTACGCGACGATGTTGTCGTTCATCTCGCGCTCGGACGGAATCTCGACGAGCTCGACGTGTCCTGAGCCCCACTCGGCGCCGGGCTCCACCCAGAGCGAGGGCCGCCGATCGTAGCGGGCTTCGGTATCCTCGTAGTCGTCGAACCGGCGCTTGCGCTGCACCAGCCCAAAGCCCTTGGGGCTGTCGTCGAGGAAAGCGGAGATTTGCAGCGTCCGCGGGTTGCCGAGCGGCCGCCAGAGGCGTTCGCCGTTGCCGTTGACGATCTGCAGCCCGTCGGAATCGTGCACGGCGTCGCGATAGTCGTCGAAGCGTGCGCGATTCGACGCATCGAAGAGGAACATCGACGTCAGCGGCGCGATGCCGAAGGCCGTGAGCTCGACCCGTGGGAACAGCGTCACGTCGGCGTCGACGACGGTCTCCTCACCGGGCCGCACCGCGAACGAGTACGCGCCGACGACCGACGGGCTCTGCAACAATGCGTGAATCACGAGTTGCTCTGCTTGTTCGGTCGGGCGCTCGATCCAGAAATCGGTGAAGGCCGGGAACTCCTCGCCTTCGGGCCTGGCCGTGCGCACGGCGAGACCGCGCGCCGAGAGTCCGTAGACCTGCCCGCGCGCCGCGCCGCGGAAGTAGCTCGCGCCCTGAAACACGAGGAACTCGTCGAGGTAATCGGACCTGTTGATCGGCGCGCGCACGCGAAAGCCCGAGTAGCCCGCGTGCTCGGTGCTGGCGACGAGCGGGACGTTGGGCGCGTAATCGAACAGATCGTTCTTGAAAAGCACACGCCGCGCCATCTTGCCCACGACGAGATTGATGTTCACGGGCACTTCGAAGATGAAGCCGGGATAAAACAGATCGAGCGTGAACGTGCGGTTCTCGCCCGTCCAAATCGACGCCGCGGAATAGCGAATCGAGCGGTACTGATCGTACGTGAGGCGCGCGCCGCCCTCGCCCTCGGGCCGCGGCGGGAGCAGGTGCTCGTGCCGGGCCAGCTCGGCGGCTTTGGTCACCAGGGTAGCGCGGTCGAACGGCTCCGTCGGACGCTCCTGCGACTCGGAGGCGCCAGCCCCACACAGCGCTAGGCAACTGACGAGCAATAGACGGCGCAACATGGCTCTCTTGTAATTGCCGAGGAACGGCGATCGCCCGTCGGGCAGTCCGGCGGGACTGCGATTCTACCAAAGTCGCACTAAACCAAGGTTTTAGCCGGCGTGCGACCTGTTGCAGTATGGAGCCAGTGGGGCCAGAGCTCGGGGGCGGTCGGCCCGGCCGGGCCCGCGCCCGGGCCGCGCGGGCCATACAATAGCCGCCACTCGAGCTCCCCTGGCCAGCCGTCGAATGTCGCGCACGTCCCTCGCCTCCCTCGAAAGTCGTTTGCGGCGCGAGCTCCGCGGCGAGGTGCTGTTCGATGCCGGGAGCCGCGGGCGCTACGCCACGGACGCGTCGATCTACCAGATCGAGCCGCTCGGGGTCGTCGTGCCGCACACGGCCGACGACGCGCTCGCGGCCCTAGCGATCGCGGCCGACGCCGGCGTGCCGATCCTGCCGCGCGGTGCCGGCACGTCGCAGTGCGGCCAGGCGGTCGGCGCCGCGCTCGTCGTCGACAGCAGCAAGCACTTGAACGCACTGCTCGATGTCGACGTTCCGGCAGCCACGTGTTCCGTCGAGCCCGGCCTCGTGCTCGACGACTTGAACACGCGCTTGAAGCCGCAGGGCCTGTGGTTTCCCGTCGACGTCTCGACCTCGGCGCAAGCGACGCTCGGCGGCATGGCGGCCAACAACAGCTGCGGCGCGCGCTCCCTGCGCTACGGCAACATGGTCCACAACGTGCTCGAGGCCGAGACCTGGCTCACGAGCGGCGAGACGTTGACGTTCGGCGCCGTGCCCGCCGGCGCTCCGAGCGGACCCGAGCGCCACCGCAACCTCGTGGCGAAGGTGCGCGAGCTCTACGCGCGCGAGCGCGACGAGATCGCGGCGCGCGTGCCCAAGGTGCAGCGGCGCGTCGCGGGCTACAACCTCGACATGGCCTCGTCGGATGCGTTCAACATGGCGCAACTGCTCGTCGGCTCCGAGGGCACGCTCGGCTATTTCCGCAAGCTCAAGCTCAAGCTGGCGCCGTTGCCCAAGCACAAGGCGCTCGGCGTCGTGCATTTCCCGACGTTCTACCAGGCCATGGATCTCACGCGGCATATCGTCGCGCTCGAGCCCGCGGCCGTCGAGCTCGTCGATCGCACGATGATCGAGCTGTCGCGCGACATCGCCGCGTTTCGCGCCACGATGGACAAGACCGTTCACGGCGAGCCTGACGCGATCCTGCTCGTCGAGTTCGCGGGCGAAGAACAGGCGCCGCAGCGTGCGAAGCTGCGGGCGCTGGCCGAGCTCATGGGCGACCTCGGGCTGCCGCGCAGCGTCGTCGAGATCGTCGACGAGCGATGGCAGCGCGACGTTTGGGAAGTCCGCAAAGCGGGTCTCAACATCATGATGTCGATGAAGGGCGACGGCAAACCCGTGTCGTTCATCGAGGACTGCGCGGTACCGCTCGAGCATCTCGCCGACTACACGGCGCGGCTCAACGACGTGTTCGCGAAGCACGGCACGCGGGGCACCTTCTACGCGCACGCGTCGGTCGGCTGCCTGCACGTGCGGCCCGTGCTCAACATGCGCACCGAGGACGGCGCGCGGCAAATGCGCGCGATCGCCGAGGAAGCCTGCGCGCTCGTGAAGGAATACAAAGGCTCCTACTCGGGCGAGCACGGCGACGGCCTCGTGCGCTCGGAATGGATCGAGCCGTTCTACGGCCCGCGCCTCACGCGTGCGTTCGCCGAGCTCAAGCGCGCGTTCGACCCCAAGGGCCTCATGAACCCCGGCAAGATCGTCGCGCCGGCGAAGATGGACGACCGCAGCCTGTTCCGTTTCAAGCCCGAGTATCGAACGGCGCCGCTTAACGTCGGCCTCGACTGGTCCGAGCACGAGGTCGGCGCAGAAAACCGCGGGCGCGGTTTCGCCGCGGCCGTCGAGATGTGCAACAACAACGGCCACTGCCGCAAGTTCGACGCAGGCACGATGTGCCCGTCGTATCGCGTCACGCGTGACGAGCGCCACGTGACCCGCGGCCGCGCCAACTCGCTGCGTCTCGCGCTGTCAGGTCAGCTCGGACCCGACGCGCTCGCTTCGCAGGAGCTCTACGACACACTGGCGCTCTGCGTCTCGTGCAAGGGCTGCAAACGCGAGTGCCCCACGGGCGTCGACATGGCGGCGATGAAGATCGAACTCCTGCACCAGTACCACCGCACCCACCCGTACTCGCTGCACGACAAGCTCGTGGCGCATTTGCCGCGCTACGCGCGCACCGCCGCAGGTTTCGCGCCGCTGCTCAACCTGCGCGACCGCGTGCCCGGGCTCGCGAAAGTCTCGGAGGTCGTCGCCGGCTTCGCAGCCCGCCGCAAGCTGCCGCGCTGGCGGCGCGACTATTTCCGTGGCGCCGCAGAGCTGCCGCCGCCCGCGCCCGACGACACGGCCAAAGAGGTCGTGCTGTTCGCCGACACATTCAACACTTACTTCGAGCCCGACAATCTGCGCGCTGCCGCGCGCGTGCTCGCGGCCGCCGGCTACAAGGTCCACCTCCCGGCGACCGCTGCGGGGCACGCGCTCTGCTGCGGACGCACCTACCTCGCCACGGGCATGATCGACTCGGCGCGCGTCAGGGCCCGCGAGCTCGTGACCGCGCTCGCGCCGTTCGTCGCGCGCGGCGTCAGCGTCGTGGGCCTCGAGCCTTCGTGCCTCCTTGGCCTGCGCGACGAGCTCCGCGCGCTGTTGCCCGGCGACTCGAGCGCCGCGCTCGCGGCGGCGGCGCTGACCTTCGAGGAGTTCGTGGTTCGCGAGCGCGCGGCCGGACGCTGGCGACTCGTGTTCAAACGCGTGCCTTACGCGCGGGCGCTCGTCCACGGCCACTGCCACCAGAAAGCGTTCGGCGTCGTCCCGCAGATCATGGCAGTGCTGCAATTAGTGCCAGAGCTAACGGTCGAGCTCATCGAGTCGAGTTGCTGCGGCATGGCCGGCGCCTTCGGCTATCAGCCGGAGCACTTCGACGTTTCGCTGCGAATGGCCGAGGCGGCGCTGCTGCCCGCCGTTCGACGGGCGGCTGCCGACACGGTGATCGTGGCCGACGGCACGAGTTGTCGGCAGCAGATTCACGACGGCGCGCGGCGGGAAGCGCTGCACGTCGCGAAAATCCTTGCACAGGCTATTTAGCCTACGTTACTCCGATCCGGCCGGTTCGGCTGCCGGGCAGCAGCCGCGAGCCGCGGACGTGCGACACCGTGTGACACGTCAAAACCGAGCGGTCCGGACACGTAATAGCATCATCCAGACGCTGCCGATTTGCCAATGAGGAACGACTCGCCCGATTTCGACGATGCCACCGGCACTTCGAGCTCCTTGGCCGCCTTGGTCACCCAACTACGTGACGGCCCCCTTCAGGAATTGACCGTCCTGCAGCGCGAAGCCGCCAAGCTTGCCGCCCGGACGGCCGCGAGCCCGGCCGATCGACTCGAGGATATCGAGCGGCTCGTGCGCCTGTCGCTGTCCGCGATGGAGCACTTCCACGAGTTCACGCGCGACTTCCAAGCCGTGATTCGCCAGCTGCGCGATGCCAGCCTCGAGACCCACTGACCTCAAATCCCGACTGACTGAACTGTGCGTGGAGTTCGGGGCAGCAGGCGGCATCGTTTGCGACGTCGACGTCGACGCGTCATGTCGCGTTCGGCGAGGAAGTCGGCGAGATCGTGTTCCGGACGACGGCCGCAGTTTGGCTCGATCCGAGCGCCTTGGCAGCCCGGTGGACCGGGCGTATATTCGATCCGACGGGCTGGACCTGACCTCACACAGTCAACAGCTTGACACAACTGGTCATCTAGCTGCCCAACGCAATTTGGGCACTTAAGACCAGATGCTAGCAACAGGGCCGGTAGTGAGCAGGTTCCAGCCCGCCGATCGCGCGAACCGCTCACTCGAACAGCACCCGAACGGCATCGCCGACTCGGATCTCCCCGCCCTTGACCACCCACGCGTTGATGCCGCGCAGCTGTAGGGCCCGGCCCACGGTCGAGTTCACGAAGCGCTCCGCGTCCGTGCCGTAGCGCTCGCGGAACAACTTGCAGCCCATGTGAGGCTCGGGGCTGACCTCGATCTCGGCCGTGCCGACCGCGAGCCGCGTGCCCGCGGGCAGGTGCTCGGCGCGGAAGTCGAGGTCCACGTAGAGCTGATCGCCGGCCAGCGGCCAGCGCTCGCGTTCCTGCGCGAGCAAGGCGATGACGCGCGAGCTCATGACCGCAAGCTGATTCTCGCGGCGCCGCTTGCCCTGCCCCCAACGGTCGCCGACGAGCCCCTCGTCGGCGCGAAGCTCGCCGATCGTGAGCACCTCGCGTTCGCCGCGCGCGGGCCGGCGCACGATGAGATCGAGCGTGCCGCGCTCGCGCGGCGACTGCTCGATCTGCGGAAGACCCGCCTCGAGCTCTGCGTAACTTCGATACCGCATCTTCACCGGCTACCGCGCGGGCGGCGGGGCGAGACCCAAGTGGCTCACGAGTAGCGTGAAGATTTCCGCCTGCCGCAACGACGCCGGAATCGCCTCGGCGCCGGGCCCGCTGGCGAACAGCGGCACGTCGGCTCCCGTGTGGTCTTCCTGCACGTTCGAGTCGTTGGTCGCGTAGTTCACGCCCATGACGGCGCCCTCGGGCGTGCGCACGCGCGCGAAGTACCCCGGGCTCGCGGCATTGAAGGCCGCGAGCACGCTGGTTTCGGGCACGAGCTGCGCCGCGTGGCTGTGGTCGGCCGTCACGAGCACGAGCGTCTCTGGGTGTTCGCGCGCGTAGTCGAGCACCACGTCGAGCGTGTCGTCGAGCTGCCCGAGCTCGCCGATCTGCCCGCACGGCCGGCGTAGGTGCGACTGCTTGTCGATCGAAGCGGACTCCACCATGAGCATGAACCCACGGCCGTCGTCGAGGCGGTCGAGCGCCGTGCGCGTCATCGCGGGCAATGTCGGCATCGCCGCGAAATCGGGGTTCGGCTCGCACGAGAACGGCTCGGGCAGCACGGGCCGCCCGTCGACGCGCGGCACGCGCTCCGCCTTCGCATCACCGACGCCGCGCCATTGCACGGGCATCGTGCTCGGCGAAAACAAGCCGAGCACTTTGCCGGAGCGGCCGACGGCCGCAAGCTCCGCCGCCGTACGAATGAGCTTGAAGCCGTTCTCGGCCGCGAGATCGGCCACGGTCTTGGTCGCCTCGCCCTCGGCGGCTTGTGCGAACTGCTGCATCCCGCCGCCGAGCACGACGTCGATCGCGGACGCGGCGATCTGCTCCGCGATCGAGCCCTTGCCGCCGTTCGCCTTGAGATCCGCCGTGCAGTTGCCGGCGAACACGGCGCTGGTGCGCGGCACCATGCCGCGCGGCCCTTCGCACAGGCGCCAATTCACGTGGGCGACGAACGAGGCGGGCGTCGCATCCGTGACGCTCGACGTCGTCACTAGCCCCGTGCCGAAGCCCGCCGCGGCGGCCAGCTCCATGATGGTCGTGACATCCTCGTCGGCGCCCGCCGTCGTGGCGATGCGCCCGGCGCTCGTCACGATTCCGGTCGCCATCGACGTGGCGGTGTTGGCCGAGTCGGGCACGTAGTCGGGCAGCGACGGATTCTCCTCGGCTACGGTCTGTATCCGCACCTGGCCTCGCGCCGGCATGTCGTCGAGCGCGAGCCGCCCGCCCTGGCCGACGAGGTAGTGGCGCGCAATGGTGATCTGCTGATCGTCCATGCCGTCGCCGATGATGAGGACGACTTTCGGCGCAGCGGGCGCGGTGGGCGCACTCGCGCGCGGCTCGGCCGCGCACCCTTGACCGAGAAGCACTAGGAGCAGCAATCCGGCAACGTTCCTGAGCATCGTGCAAGACCCGAAGTTGAACGAACCAAAAAAGCCTTGCCGAACTGCCGCCGCGGACGGCTGCGCGGCACCGCCTGTAGGAGCCCCTTGATCGACGCCCGTGGCTGCGGCCACTATGGTCGTCGACATCGATCGATCATCGGTCTCGATTGCGGGGGTTAACCAATGCGCACTGTGGCATCGCCGGCGCGGCCGGATCATGACACATCGCAACGCAGCAGAGCAGCGGCGCGAGCCATGCGCGCGTTGCCCCACCTCTGTCTCGCGGCCATCGCAGGGACGGCCTTTGCGCAGAGTGCCGTGCCGTGCGCCGCGATCGAGAACGACGCCGACCGCCTCGCGTGCTACGACGAGGCACTGCGCCCCGCGGCGCCGGCACCCAGCGCGGCCCCCGCTCCAGCAGCCGCACGCGCAGCACCGGCCGCACCGCGCGCCGGCGCGCCTGCCGATGACCGCAGCGTGCCGATCGTCGTGGTCGCGATGCGGGCCCTGCCCGGCCGCGAGGCGACGTTCACGACCGAGGACGGCGCAGCGTGGGTGCAGATCGACAACCAACGGCTCGCAGGTTTTCCCGCTACGCCGTTCGCCGCCGAGATCAGACCCGGCAGCATGGGGAGCAACTTCCTCGTCCCGAAGGAACGAGGCCGCGCCATACGCGTGCGCTTGGCGCGCTAGCGCGGCGCGTCGACGCCGAGGTGCTCCTCGAGCCTATCGAGCTCGAGCAAGTCGCGGTAGTAGCTGTCGGGGTCGCAGCTCGCCTGCTCGCTGATGTCGATGGTGTCGTCGCGCGCCGAGCCGCGCCGGCGCACGAGCGGCTGCGTGTAGTACGGATCGTAGATCGTCATCGTGCGATCCATCGCGAACCTGTCGTCGCTGAATTCATAGCGCTCGACGATGCGCGTCCCCTCGCCCTTCATCGGCAAGCCCGAGCCGTCGAGCCAGCCGGGTAGAAGGTGCGTCGTCTCGATGACGAGCGCGTCGCCGTCCCACCGGCCGACGGAGAAACCCAGCGACGACGGCTGCGTGTCGGGCGGCGGCTGCCGGCCGTCCATCCACACGCGGCGCGGCGTGTTGTGCTCGACGTGGATCATGACGTAATGCGTGCCCGCAGCGACGATCTCCATGTTGTAGGGCGCACCGAACAGGCGCGGCAGACCGAGCGCGAGGCAGCGCAGCGCGGGATCCTGATAGTGATCGGTGGCGGCGAACAGCGCGCGGCCTTCGGCCGTGAACGGTGTCGGCTTCGGCTCGAGGTCGTCGACCGTGACGCGAAATTTGTAGCGGTTGCGCCAGGGCCCCGTGATGTCGATGGGATAGTCGTTGCGCACGGGACCGTAGCCGTAGCTTTTGCCCGGCGTCGCGTGCACCTGATTGGGGTCGGGGCCCGTATTGTCGCCGCGGCCCGTCACGAGCCGAGTGCCGTCGGGGCGCACGAGGGTGCGAACGTAGAGTTTCTTCGCGCCGTTGCGGCCGACCTGGCCCGAGACCTTGAGCTCATCGCCTACTTTGAGCGTCGTCGCCGTCCAGCCGAGCTGCTGCATCGACGTGATGCTCGACGCCTGGAGCTCCCAATCCTCGCGCGCGCCGTCGTCGCGCTCGACCTGCAACCGGTAGCGGATGTGCGGGTTGTTCCACCAGACCTGCACGATCTTGCCGCTGAGCTCGGCCGTCTTGTCGGCCTCGAACTCGGCCGAGAACGAATGGTGGGCGAGCGCCGGACCCGCCAGCCCCCAAGCCGCCAACACCGCCCCGAGCACGCGCCGCGCCATGGCCTATCTCCTCGCCGACGACCGAGCCTCAAGGATACGCCGGCCTTGAGGACTCGTGCCAAGAGCAGGCTTGCTTTCGCGATGCCGGCATGGATAGTTGGAGCGGCAGACTGCCGAAAGCAGCACAGCCAAACACCATCCCGGGGGACCAGCATGCGGACCATTCGCCGACCGTTCACCGTCTCGTGCCTCGCAACCTTGCTGGCCGCCTGCGGTGGCGGCGAGCCGAGCGCCCCTGCCGTCGCCATCGACGACGACGACATCGGCGGCACCGTCAACGGCCCGGCCGGTCCCGAGGCCGGCGTCTGGGTCATCGCCGAGACTTCAGATTTCGCCACGCGCTACGCGAAGATCGTCGTCACGGACGATCGGGGGCGCTACGTCGTCCCGGATCTGCCGCCCGCGAACTATCAGGTCTGGGTGCGCGGCTACGGCCTCGTCGACTCGACGAAGGTCGCGGGCCGTCCCGGGCAAAGCTTGGATCTCGTCGCGAGCGCCGCGCCGACACCGGCGGACGCCGCGGTCGTCTATCCGGCCGCGTACTGGTATTCGATGATGAAAGTGCCGGGCGCGGAGGAAGTCAGCTCGCTACCGGGCGGCGTCAATCAGTATCTTGCGGCGGTCAAGAATCTGTCGTGCATCGGCTGCCATCAGATCGGCCAGCTCTCGACGCGTACGATACCGGCCGAGTTCGCGAACCTGGGCCACCACGACGCGTGGGTGCGGCGCATCCAGTCCGGTCAAGCCGGGGCACAGATGCTCGGCGCGGCGATGAACCAGCTCGGCGGCGTACCGCCGAAATACCTCGCCGAGTGGACGGAACGCGTCGCGAACGGCGAGCTGCCGCACGCGCAGCCGGAACGGCCGCGCGGCCTCGAGCGCAACGTCGTCGCGACGGTGCGGGACTGGTCGACCGAAAAGGCGTACATGCACGACTTGAGCGGCACGGATCGCCGCGATCCGACCGTGAACGGCTACGGCAAGCTCTACGGCGCGCCGGAGCTCTCGACCGACGAGTTCCCGATTCTCGATCCGCAGACGAATACCGCGACGGTGTTAAACGCGCCCGTGCAGGATCCCAACACGCCGACGACGAACAGCACGCCGGCCACGCAGCCGTCGCCGTACTGGGGCAGCGAGGCGATCTGGGACAGCAAGGCGAACGCGCACAACCCGATGCTCGATGAGGAAGGCCGCGTCTGGTACACGGCCGTCGTGCGCGCGCCCACGAACGCGCCCGAGTATTGCCGTGCCGAGTCGGGACACCCGTCGGCGATGCTGTTCCCGCTCGAGCGCTCGGGGCGTCAAATGTCGGTCTACGATCCGAAGACCGAGAACTACACGTTCGTCGACACCTGCTACTCGACGCACCACCTGCAGTTCGCCGAGGACACCAACGATACGCTGTGGACGAGCGGCGGCGGCCAAGTCGTCGGCTGGCTGAACTCGAAGATGTTCCTCGAGACCGGCGACGCGGGGCGCTCGCAAGGCTGGACAGCGCTCGTGCTCGACACGAACGGCAACGGCAAGCGCGACGAGTATGTCGAGCCTAATGAGCCCGTCGACCCGACGAAGGACAAGCGCGTCTTGAGCGGCTTCTATGCCGTGATGCCGAATCCGGCCGACGGCTCGATCTGGGGCTCGTCGATCGGCTACCCGGGCGCCGTCGTGCGCTTGGATCCGGGCTCGAGTCCGCCGGAGACCGCGCTCGCGGAGGTCTACACGCCGCCGCTGCCGGGCTACGGCATCCGCGGCGCCGACATCGATCGCAACGGCGTCGTCTGGATGTCGATGGGCAGCGGCCACTTGGGCTCGTTCGACCGGCGCAAGTGCCAAGGCCCGTTGAACGGCCCGACCGCGACGGGCAACCACTGCCCCGAGGGCTGGAGCTTCTACCGTTACCCCGGCCCCGGCTTCATCAATCGACCCGAGGAGAGCGTCGAGTCGAGCTATTACAGCTGGGTCGATCAGCACGACACGGCGGGCCTCGGCGCCAACGTGCCGATGTCGACGGCCAACCTGTTCGACGGCGTGCACGCGCTCGTGAACGACGAGATGATGACGCTGCGAATTCCGTATCCGCTCGGGTTCTACTCGAAGGGCTTCGAAGGCCGCATCGACGATCCGAATGCCGGTTGGAAGGGTCGCGGGCTGTGGGTGCCGAGCGGCGACCGCACGCCGTGGCTCATGGAAGGCGGCCAGGGCACGAAGCCGCTCGTCGTTCACTTTCAGGTACGGCCCGATCCGCTCGCGAAGTAGCGCGACGGGCGTGTGCAACGCAAAAACAGGGGACTTGCCAACATGAGAACGAGAGCGGTTGTGGGCTTGGCGCTCATCGCGGCGGCCGGCATGGCCGGCGGGCCGCCTCCCGGCGGCGGCGGTCAAACGCCGGGCTGATCGGCACCGATGCTACGCGCCACGGACGTCGCGTGGCCGACTAGAGCCCCGCCGGCCCCCGGATGTGCTCGACGTCCTGGTTGTTCTCGTTGCAGATGTATTCCATGAGCTCCCAGCCGGGCCGCAGCGTGTGTGTGTACTTCACGGTGAACGGCTTCGCGTACGCGCCGGGATCGTCGATCGTCGTGACGACTTCGAGCTCGCCGAGCTTCGTGCGCGTGTAGCGCTCGACGGTCCGCATTTGGTCCGTGTGCGGATGACCGCGGAAATCGAACCAGAAGAGCTCGTTGAACCCCACCGTCTCGATCACGAGCGTGTCGCCTTCGAAGCGGCCGACCGAGTGGCCGTACCACGTGGCCTCGAGGTCGTCGGGATGCTCGCGGCCGTCCATGAAGATCTGCCGGAAGCTGTGGATGTTGCCCTCGAACAAGAAGAACAGGTGCGTGGCCTTGCCGTACGCCGGGATCTGCGCGATGCGCCACGGGTACGGCGCGATGCGCGGCACGCCCGTGGGCAGGCACCGCGCTTCGGGATCGTCGGCGGCCATGCGCGCCTTCATGACCGCCTCGGCAGCGGGCAAGAGCACGAGCTCCTCGCCCGCCAAGAGACCTGTGCTGATGTCGCCGATGGGACCCGAGCCGACCCAGACGCCCGAGAAATCCGGCGTCCCGTCGGGCAACTTCGGCGGCGGGGCGTCCGGCACCGCACCGATGAGCGCGGGATTGTTGGAGCCGCCGCTGCCGGCCGGAGCCGTGCTCGCCGCGGGAACCTGCTGAGCCGCGGCGCCGAGCGCGACGCCGCCCGCGAGCATCAAGAGCGCGCAATGCCGACGCATCGCGCTCAACCGCCGTCCTGCGCCGAGCGTGCGAACACGCGCGTGCCGTCGGCGAAGGTCACGAGCCGTGCGTTCGCCATGTTGGCGCCGCTGCGCGCGAGCGAGCCTTCGACGGTCACCTCGTCGCCGGCCTCGAGCGAGGTGCTCGACCAACCAGCGCGCTTCAAATAGTTCGGGCTCGCGAGCTCGAGGTTCCAGTTCGTGACGGTGCCGGCTTCGTCTTTGACATCGATGTAGAAACGCGCGTGCGGGTTCATCCATTCGACCTTCGTGACGAGGCCTTTGAGCGTCACGGGCTTGTTCGCGTCGTACTGCGCCGCGAACGAGTGGTGGGCCGCGGCCGGTAACGCGACGAGCGCCAGGCTGCCCACGGCGATGCGAATCCAAGTGTCTTTCATTGCACGCTCCTCGAATCGGTTGTGGCCCAGGCCCACGAACGCGGGCTTGCGACCGTGGCCGCGCCCAGGACTCTAGCCCCGAAGGCCGCGGGGTGTCGAGTGCTATAGTCCCGGCCGACCCCGCTCAGGTGTTGCGATGCGAACGTTATTGGCCGTTGTCTTAAGCGCGATCCTTGGCGCAGCGCCGGCCGGCGCACAGGTGCCCGTCGAGCCGCACGCGAATCCGCTGACGCTCCTCGAGAGCCCCGATCCCGGACTCGCGGCCAACAAGAAGCTCGTGTTCGATTTCTGGCGCACGGTTCTGCAAGCGCGTCACGTCGAGCGTGCGGCCGAGTTCCTCGCCGAGGACTACATTCAGCACAACCCGAACGTCGCGACGGGCCGGGCGGCCTTCGTGGAATTCTTCGGTCAGTTTCCGCGCGAGCCCGTGAAGCCGCTCATCGACGATCTCGTGAGCATCGTCGCCGAGCGCGACCTCGTGATGCTCGCGTTCCGCCGCGAGCTGCTTGACCTCGAGAACGAAGGCCAGACCTACACGACGACGTGGTTCGACCTGTTCCGCGTGGCCGGCGGCAAGATCGTCGAGCACTGGGACTACGGCACGAAGGAATAGCTCAACGCGCGGCGACGACCGCCACCGCCCGCGCGAGCGGGAGCGCCGAATCGGCCGCAGCGGCGGCATAGTAGCTCGTGAACCGCCGCGTTTCGGCCGCGTCGTAGTCGCGTAAGTTCTCCGCCCAACGATAGCCGATCGACTGATAGAGGAGCTCGGCCGACACCGTCAGCGGGCCGCGCCCGCGGGCCCCGAGCTCGACGCGAAAGCGCACGCGGTCGGCGCCGGCCGTGAAGCTCGCATCGGCGGCAGCCTCGCCGTGGACTGCGACGTCGGGCTCGGCCGTGGCCTTGTCGAAGCCGCGCGGCAGCAGCCGATTGTCCTTGACGTAGCGCACACCGCGCAGCAGCCCCGTCGTCACGGCCCCACTCTGGTCGACCATGATCGCTTCGTAGATCTGCACCTGGTCGGCGCTCGTGAGAAGGTCATAGTGCGGCTCGAAGCGCGCGCCGTCGGCGTCGTTGTCGTTGCCGGCGATGCTGCCGTCTCGCTGCGGCGCGCCGGACTCGAACACCACTGCGCCGTCGGCGTCCGTGATGACGACATGGAGCCAGGCGCGCCGCGATGGGTACGCCGTCGGCAGCTTGTGGCCCGTCGTGCTCGCGATTGCGAGCTCGAAATCCAGGCGCGTGCCCGCGCGTTGCGCCGCGGCGATCGTCAGCGTCGCCGCTTGCGAACCGAGATAGCGCTTGGTCGCCTCGATCGCCGCTTCGAGCTCCTGTGGTAGCGCCGTGACACCGAGCTCACCGCGATGCGTGTTGAGAATCCCGAGCATGAACGCATTGCCGCCGAGGAACGTGTGCTCCGAAACGCGCGGGCGCGGCTGGGCCAACACCGAGGTGATCGGCGTCTCCGCCGCGACTTCGGGCATGTGGCAGCTCTGGCAGCTCCTCGTGTCGCGGTACTCGCTGTGGAGCCACTCCTGATAGGGCACTTGCTCGGGCAGCGTCCCGATCGCTTGTCCCGCATCGTCGAGGGCCGAGGTGTAGAGCGTGTGACAGGTGGCGCAGAGCTCGGACTGCTGGATGTGCGCGCCGACGCTCGGCGTGAAGCTCGCCGCCGAGCGCATCACGGCCTGCCGGCCCGCATCGACCTCGTGGGGACCGAACGCGACGGGTCCGTCGCCGCCGGACGCGATGACGAACCCGCCGTCGAAGCTCGCGTGCTCGCCGAGATTCTCGGCAGCGATCTGGTGGCACACGGTGCACGACACGCCGTCGGCCGCGAGCGTGTGCTGCGGCGCCGTGGGCAGCAAGCTCGCGAACACCTCGCCGCGTCCGCCGGCCGCAGCCGCGTCGGTGCGCGCCATCGGCATGTGACACGTCGAGCACTTGTCCTCGATGGCCGCTTGCGCCGCCGGATGGTCGAGCACCTCGCGGCGCACCGCCGCGTGCCAATACGGATCGCGCGCCGAGTTCGCCATCATCGTCGCCCGCCAGTCGAAGCCGATCGAGATGTCCTCGCCCGAAGGCGCCGTGAGCTGCACGTGACAGGCGATGCACTGCGCGGCCGTCACGAACCGGCTCGGGGCCGGCGGCGGCTCGGCGCCCCGCCCCGGAGCCGCCCACGTAAGCGCTGCAACGCAAATGCTAACGATTCGCAACCACATGATTAGAAAAGCTTTTTCGGCCGCCTAGGCGTCACTATACTGCGGCGCGTCGGTTGCACAACGCCTCGAGCAGAGGAAGGTGTCGTTTGTCGTCGTCTCGTGCCCGCTCACTCGCCTCGCTGGCCCTGCTCTCGAGCGCAGCCTGGGCCCAAACACCGGAGCCGCGAGCCGTCTACTCGTCGGCGTGCGCCGCGTGCCACGGCGCCGACGGCCGCGGCGGCAGCGCGAGCCAGCTCGGGTTCGAGCTGCCGTTGCCCGATTTCGCGGATTGCGACTTCGCGGTGCGCGAGCCGGACAGCGATTGGTACGCCATCGCACACCGCGGCGGGCCGATTCGCGGTTTCGACCGGCTCATGCCGGCGTTCGGCGAAGCGCTGCGACCCGAGGAGCTCACGGCCGCGCTCGCCCACATCCGCTCGTTCTGCACGGACGCGCGCTGGCCGCGCGGCGAGCTCAACTTGCCGCGGGCGCTGTTCACCGAGAAGGCCTACCCCGAGGACGAAGCCGTCATTACGACCACGCTCGTCGGCGAAGGCCTCGACTCCATCAGGCACGAGTTCGTCTGGGAGCAGCGTTTCGGCCCCTTGAATCAGATCGAGCTCAAGCTGCCGGTCACGCGCGCGGACCTCGGGGGCTCCACGGGCTGGAAGAGCGGCGCGGGCGACCTCGGCCTCGGCGTGAAGCACACGCTGCGCCACAGCCTCGAGCGCGGGTCGATTCTTTCGATCGGCGGCGAGCTCGTGCTACCGACGGGCGACGAGACCAATGGCTTCGGCAAGGGCACCACGGTGCTCGAGTCGTTCGTGCTCTACGCCAAGATCCTGCCGCGCGACTCGTTCGTGCAGTTCCAGGGCATCGTCGAGCTCCCGAACGACTCGGCGTTCGAGGACGAGCTCGTGGTGCGCGCGGCCTACGGGCGCACCTGGACGGCCGACGCGCCGTTCGGCCGTGCCTTCACGCCGATGATCGAGGTGCTCGCGGCGCGCGAGCTCGGCGGCGGCGCGACCACCCAGTGGGACCTCGCGCCGCAGCTCCAAGTTTCGTTGAACAAACGGCAGCATGTCCTCGCTGCCATTGGAATTCGGCAACCGATTACGGATCGGAGCAGCCGCCCCACGGAGCTGGTTTTCTATCTGCTCTGGGACTGGTTCGACGGTGGGGTTCTCGCAGGCTGGTAAGCCGCTGCCGGCCTCGCTCCGCGGGCCGTTAAGGCAGGGTTCAGCTCGCGGCGCGTAGTCTGACTGCCAGGCTGGGGCGCAGAGCGTCCGCGCACCCGCCGACCGGAGGCCTGTCATGAAGACGACTGCTCGTATCACCGCCCGCGCCGCCAATGCCGCCTGGGCCCGCGTCGGGCTTGCACTCGGTGTGCTGATGCTCGCTGCGGCCGTTGCGACACTGCGGCCGGCTGCGGCGCAAGACGCACCCGCGATCACGCTCGCCTCGGCCGCGGAGCTCGACGAGCTCGTGGGGCCGATCGCGCTCTACCCCGACGACCTCGTCGCGATCGTGCTGCCCGCATCGACGTATCCGCTGCAAGTCGTCGCTGCGGCCCGGTTCCTCGACGACCGCGAGCGCGACTCGGGTCTCGATCCCGACGAGGACTGGGACGACTCCGTCGTCGCGCTGCTCAATTACCCCGAAGTCATCGAGCTCTTGAACGACGACCTCGACTGGATGTACGACGTCGGCGCGGCCGTGCTCAACCAGCGCGCCGACGTGCTCGACGCGATCCAGAGATTCCGCGACCGCGCTTACGACGCCGGCAACCTGCGCAGCGACGACCGGCAAACCGTGACGCGCGCCGACCGGACCATCGCAATCGAGCCGGCCGACCCCGAGGTCATCTACGTCCCGTACTACGAGCCCGAGTACGTCGTCGTCTATCAGCCGGTCCCCGTGTATCACTACTACCCGCGGCGCTACCCCGTGTACTACTACCCGTACCCCGCGTCGTACGTGTTCGACACGGGTTTCTTTTGGGGCGTGCGCAGCTGGTTCTCGATCGGCTGGCACACCCACTTCCTGCACGTCTACGACTACGGCTACTTCAGTCACCCCTACTACGGCCGGCGGTATTACGACCCGTGGTACGTGCGTAACGTCTACGTCAACGTCGACATCGGCCGCGGTTACGTGTGGCAGCCGCGCCATCGCTATGGCGGCCGGCCCGTCGTGCGCGGCTACGAAGGCCGCGTCTACACGGCCGACGAGCCGCCGCGGCAAACACGCAGCACGGTGGGCTCGACCTATCGTAGCCGCAGCACCGAAGGCCAGGCGCTCACCGCGCCGCGCGCGACGACCGAGCGAGCGCGCGCGAGCGAGAGCACCGGCGGCTCCACCTATCGCAATCGCAGCACCGAGACCACGCAGCGCGCGCGCCAGGAAGCGGCGGCGAGTCGCCCGCAGAGCGGCGGCGGCATGGCGCAGGCCCGGGAAACGAACCCCGACCGCGGCAACTCGAGCGGAAGCACGGTCGTCACAGGCGAGCGTAGCTATCGCAGCGGCGGCGGCATGTCGCAGGCGCGCGAGCCCCGGACGGTGCCACAAGCCAGTCGCGAGCCGCGCGGGCTCGGTAGCCCGCCGACGACGTCGCGCGAATCGTCGCGCAGCGTCGAGCCACCGCGAGCTGCAGCGCCGCGCACCGAGGCGCTTGTGAGCCGCGCACCGACACGTGGTGCTTCCGCGGCACCACCGCGGAGCAACGACGGCGGCGGCAGCTACCGCGGCGGCGACTCCGGGGGCGGCAACTCGCGTGGCGGTGACTCGGGCGGCGGCAGCTATCGCGGCGGCGGCGGCGAGCGCTCGCACCCGGCGCGGCGCTAACCGAAGCGTCAGAAGCTCACGCCGAGCTCATCCGTCATCAGCTCGCGGACCTCTGCCGGCACGTCATGGGCGCCGACGGCGCCGCCGTTCGGCGCGCCAGCCGCGATCCACCAGCGAATGATCTCGACCTGCTGCGCCGTGAGCGGCGTCTTGCCATCGGCCGGCATGAACTCCTCGTCGTCGCCGAGCAGCGAGATCCGCCGCAGCAGCTCGCTCAGTTCCGTGTTGCCGGCGACGACGACGCGGCCGCTCTCGCCGCCGCGCATCACGCCCGCATAAGTCGTCAGGACGAGCTCGGCTTCCTGCTTGTCCTCGTTGTGACAGCTCGCGCAGCGCTCGACGAGCATGGGCCCGACGACGTCGGCGAACGGATCGGCGGTCGCTACGCTCGTGATCGTGCGGCGCGGCTCGAGACCGATCAACGAACGCAGCGGTTGCGGCGCGTACTCGAAGAGATAGGTCGAGCCGTGCGTGAGGTTGCCGCCGTAGTGCCCCGTGATCGACACGAGCAGCAACAATACGAGCGACGCGGGCATGAACAACGGCTTGTAGCTCAGCGCGAAGTTGCTGACGCGCAGCAGCGCCACGCCCGTGGCGAGCACGGCGACGACCGTGCCGAACAGGCGATGCTGCTCGGCCGACGGCCCCGTGAACGCGCCTTCGGCGAAATGCATGAACCCGAGGAGCACGGTCACGAGGGACGACAACGCCGTCGCGCCCCACAGGAACGGCGAGGCAGCTTCGAGGTAGCGGTACTTTTCCTTGCGACTTAAGGCTTCGAGCACGAACAGGGCCACGATCATGCCGATCGGCAAGTGCAGAACGAGAACGTGGAACCGGCCGAGAAAGTAAACGAAGTCCATGCTGGGCACCCTACGCGCCGTGAGCGACGCGGGCGCCTACGATAAACAGGCCGGCCGGCGACTTCCAGTCAAGAAATCCTGGCCACGCCACTCAGAGCTTGAACCGCTCCGTCAGGTGCGCTTCGAGCGCGTGCAAATCGCTCGCGCGGCCACGAAACCCGACGTAGCCGTCGGGGCGAATCAAGAGCAACCGATCCTCGTCGCTCGCGCCGTAGCGCTCCGCCAACGCCGGGCTCGGCGGCACGTGCTTGAGCTCGACGACCGGCGCAAAGCGATGCGCGAGCCCCTTCAAGCTCGCCTCGAGCGTGGGTTGCGCCGCGGCACTCGCGGGCAACGCGAAAAGCGTGTAGCGCGGATGCCGCGTGAGCTCGAACAGCGTGTGGCCGCCGGTGAGCTCGACGTCGGGTGCTCGGTCGCCGACGGTCGGCCCTTCGCCCGGCGTCGGGGCCGCCGGACGCGGCTGCGCGTCGCGGTAAGTGTACGAAATTCCGGAACAGCGCCCGACGACGGCTTCGAGGAATGCCGGATCGCGAATTTTCTGCGCGCGCTCGGCGATGTCCTTGCCGTGGCCCATGAAGATCTCGTGCAGCGACGATGCGGCCCAAATGACCTGCTCGGCGATCGGCCGGCGCTCGGGCTCGTAGCTGTCGAGCAGGTGCTCGTGCGCGAGACCTTTGGCGACGAACGCGAGCTTCCAGCCGAGGTTGTAGGCGTCCTGCATGCAGCAGTTCAGGCCCTGCCCGCCCGTCGTGGAATGAATGTGCGCCGAGTCGCCCGCGAGGAACACGCGGCCCTTGCGATAGGTGTGCGCGAGCCGCACGAAGCTCTGCCACTTCGAGTGCCAGACGACGTCGCCGAGCGTCACGCCGTCGAAATGCCTGTCGACGAGCCGCATGAACGCCTGCTCGGGCGTCACGTTCGGGCCCGCGGCCTCGCCGCGATCGCTGAGCAGCATGCGATAGAACCCGCCCGGCAGCTTGACGATCATGACGAAGTGATCGGTGCCGGCGCAGTAGTGCACGAACTCGTCGTCATCGGGGAAGTCGTTGAGGAAAGCGTCGAGGTTCTGTAGCTGCGTCCCCTTGTAGTCGCTCTCCTGCTGCTCGAGGCCGACGGCGCGCCGCACGCGCGAGCTCGGGCCGTCGCAGCCGACGAGGTAGTTGCAGTGCACCTGCTCCTCGACGCCGTCGCTCTCGAGCGTCGCCGTCACGCCGCTCTCGTCTTGCCGCACGTCGACGCAGGCGGTGTTCCAATCCGGCGCGACGCCGAAATGGGCGCCCGTGTATTCGCGCAAATACTGCTCCGTCTCGCTCTGCCGATGCACGAGCAAGAACGGATAGCGCGAGTCGAGCTTGGTGAAGTCGATGCCGGGCCGCACCTCGCTGCGGCGCCCGGCGCCGTCGACGAAATGCAGCACGTAGCCCTTGTTGTGGATGCCGCGCTCGAGGTAGCGCTCGACGAGCCGCTTGTCGATGCGCTCGAGGATCTCGAGCGTGCGCGCGTGCACGGTGATCGCGCGCGACGTGTCGGAAGGCTTCGGCAGGCGGTCGACCGTGCGCACGTGGACGCCCCGGCGCGCGAGCTCGAGCGTCAGCATGGTTCCAGCCGCGCCGGCCCCGACGACGAGCACGGGCACGTGGCTTTTCTTCATGGCGCCCGAGTATAGCTCGCACACGACTGTCGACGGCCGTTCGCGCGGCGGGCAGACTGCGCACATGTACCTCGATTCGCTGCAGCTCGACACGCCGCGCCTGCTGCTGCGCCCGACGCGCCGCGAAGACTTCGAGCCATGGGCGGCATTCGTGGCCGATCCCGAAAGCGCGCGCCACGTGGGCGGCGTGCAGCCGCGCTCCGTGGCTTGGCGCGGTTTTCTCTCGATGGTCGGCGCCTGGCAAATCCAGGGCTTCGCGATGTTCTCGGTCATCGAGAAGGCGTCGGGCCGCTGGATCGGGCGCATCGGCCCGTGGCAACCCGAAGGCTGGCCCGGCACCGAGGTCGGCTGGGGCATCGTCCGCGACCGCTGCGGGCTCGGCTACGCGACCGAAGCCGCGACGGCCACGATCGACTGGGCGTTCGCCGAGCTCGGTTGGACCGAGGTCATCCATACCATCAGCGTCGACAACTCCGCATCGCAAGCCGTCGCGCGCAAGCTCGGCTCGTGCAACCGCGGCCGGGGCCAACTACCGGCGCCGTACGCCGAGATCGTCATCGACGTCTGGGGACAAACCAAAGAGGAGTGGCTCGCCCGCCGCTCCTCACGCTCGCTCGTGCTCGATACTCTCGGCGAGTCAGTTGCCGGGTATTCAGAGCACCCGCGACGGATCTAGCGGCATGCCGCTCCTGGCGGACACGCTCGAGGCGCCCGCCGCGCAGCGGGCGCTCGACACGCGCGCCTAGTCGGCGCGACACTTGGCAGCCATCCGGCGCGGCGACGCCGCGCCGACCCGCGTACGAGCCCAACGCCCGATCGTCGCGGGCTCGGGACGGACGTGATGGTAGGATTCCTGAGAAACAGCTGGCGGCCGCGCGAAGCCACCAGCCAACAAGAAGGCCGCCTGCGCCATTCGTGATTCGTCATCTAGGGGGAACTATCCATGAAAAGCTTGACTCCGCGAGTCTTGGTGAAGTCGTCGCTGGCCGTGCAAATCTCGGCGTTGCTCGGGCTCTCCTTGCCCGGCGCCGCGGGCGCCCAAGAGGCCTTGGAAGAAATCACCGTGACGGGGTCGCGCATCGTGCGCCGCGACTTCGAGGCCAACAGCCCGATTCTCACGGTCGAGGAAGAAGTCTTCGACAACACGATGTCGATCGGCATCGAAACCGTCATGAACCAGCTGCCGCAGTTCGTGCCGGCCGTGACGCCGTTCGTGACGACCGACGTTCAGGCCACTGCGACGAACACGCCCGGCGCTTCCACGTTGAGCCTGCGCGGCCTCGGTGCGAACCGCAACCTCGTGCTCATCGACGGCCGCCGCGGTATGCCCGTCAACGCGCTCGGCGCGATCAGCATCAACTCGATTCCCTCGGCCGCAGTCGCGCGCGTGGAGACGATCACGGGCGGCGCGTCGTCCGTGTACGGCGCCGACGCGATGGCGGGCGTCGTCAATTTCATCTTGAAGAAGGACTATGAAGGCGTCGACTTCGACCTGCGTTACGGCGAGAGCCTCGAGGGCGACGGTCAAGAGGTGCGCTTGTCCGGCGTCTACGGCGCCAACTTCGCCGACGACGGCGGCAACGTGCTCATGGGCTTCGAGTACTCCTCGCGCGGTCGCGTGCGCTCGCGCGATCGCGATTTCCAACGTTCCATTTGGGAGGACCCTTCGGTGGGGGCGTCGTTCTTCGCGCCGACGGAGCCCGCTTACATCGTCGAGGCGGGCAACCAGCCGAACGCGGCGCTCGCGACTACGTTGCTCGATTGCCAGCGCCCGGGGAGCGTTAGCGTCGCGCCCGGACAGCAGTTCTTCACGAACCTCGAGGCGACCGACCCTGCGCTGCAGGGCAGCCTCTGGAAGTTCTCGGCCGATGGCTCGCAGTGCTACAGCGGCCCGTTCGGCGACGACGTGATGCTGCGCAAGTACCGTGTCGACAACGAAGTGCCGCGTCCCGCGAACTCGCCGAACGGCCAGCTCGTCCAGATCGACACGACGGGCATGCTGCAGATCCCGTTGCAGCGTTACGCGCTGTTCGGCAGCGGCCGGCTCGAGATCACCGACAACGTCGCGGCCGTGCTGCACGTCAATTTCAGCGAGGACGAGACGGACACGCAGCTCGGCGACAACTACTTGGGCGCCTTCTGGGGCACGTACGTGCCGCACGGCACGGACATCTACGCGCCGTCGGTCAATGCGCTAGGCGATACGCTTCCCGCGTACCAACCGGGAGGCCTGTACGGGCTCAACTGTGCGCCGACGGGCGGCTGCACGAACTCGCAGGCATGGCCGACGTCGCCCGAGCTCACGCAGCTCTTGGACAGCCGGCCGTTCCCGAACCGGCCATGGTCGATGTCGAGCTTCACGGACTACGCGGGCAAGCGCACGACGGTCAACGACGTGCAGACGTATCAGTTCCTCGCAGGCTTCGAAGGCACGCTGCCGAACAACGACTGGACCTGGGAGGCCTACCTCTCGCACGGCTCGACCGGCGTCTCGACGATCTTCGGCGGCGTCATCGCGCTCGAGCGCTACCGCTATCTCGTCGATCTGCCGAATTACGGGCGCGCCGCGTTCTTCCAAGGCAATACGTTCAGCGCGGCGCGCATCGCGGGCGGCACGCTACGTTGCCAGACGGGCTTGCCGATCGCGGAGAGCTTCACGCCGTCGCAGGACTGCGTCGACGCGATCGTCGCCGACTTGCAGAGCACGGCCGAGATGGACCAGAGCATCGGTGAGTTCAACCTCCAGGGTAAGCTCGTGGACCTGCCCGCGGGCGAGGCTCGGTTCGCGGTCGGCACCTCGTACCGCGAGAACACCTACTTCTATATCGCCGACGGCCTCGCGAGCCAGACTTCGTTTCTCGACGGCGCCGTCGGTATCTTCCCGGGCGGCAACTCGGCCGGCGAGACATCGGTGAGCGAAGTCTACGGCGAGCTCCTGCTGCCGCTCGTCGGCGGCGGGCGGATCGTCGACGCCTTCACGCTCGAGCTCGGCTACCGCCATTCGGACAACGATCCGAGCGATTCCGTCGAGACCTACAAAGCCATGTTCGATTGGCGGGTCAACGATCGCGTGCGCGTGCGCGGCGGCCGCAACATCGCCAACCGCGCGCCGAACATCGGCGAGCTGTTCGAGGCGAAGACGCAAGTCGTCGGCGCCGGCGGCAGCGTGCTCGGCGACCTCTGCAATCCGGGCAACACCGCTGGCGGCGGCTTGAGCGCCAATCCGGCGCTGAACCCGAACGCGGCGCAGGTTCGCGCCATGTGCGAGGCGCAGATGGGCGCGACCGGCGCGGCGGCTTACTACGCACCGGGCAACGTTCCGGGCGCGAGCACCTTGGGCAACCGGACGGGCAACCCGACTCTGCACTCGGAGCACGGCGAAACGATCACGCTCGGGGCCGTGTTGCGTCTGGCGGACCGGATGTCGTTGTCGGTCGATGCCTACGAGATCAGGATCACGGACTACATCTCGGCGCAGCTCGGCGAATCGGTATTCAGGCTCTGCTACGACCCCGTGTTCAATCCGACCTACAGCCCGTTCACGTCGGCCTGCGACCAGATCCTGCGCGATCCTTCGAACGGGCAGATCGGCGCGGTCGACGTCACTTACTCGAACAACGCGTCGGTCGAGACGAGCGGCCTCGACGTGCAACTCAACTGGGGAACGGAGCTGGGCGGCGGCAACTTCAACCTGAACTTCCTCGCGAGCTATCTCGACAGCTTCCAGACGCGCTTGAACCCCACGGCTCCCTGGACCGAGTGGAAAGGCACGTTCGGGCCGGCGGGCCTGTCGGGTGTGAATCCTGGCTCGTTCGACTACCGCACGTTCACGTCGGCGAGCTTCGGCCGCGGCGACTGGAACGTCGGGTTGCGCTGGCGGCATACCCCGAGCATCAAGCCTTCGGCGATCGTGTCGAATCCGAACACGACGATCATCAACACGCCGTCGTACGACGCGTTCGATCTGTCGGGCGGGTTCGCGTTGCGCGAGGGCTGGCAACTGCGCTACGGCGTCGACAACCTGCTCGACGAGCAGCCGGTCTACACGAACGCGACGCGATTCACGCGCGGCACGGCCACCAACGGCGGCTTCTACGACGTGCTCGGGCGACGCATCTACGTGGGCATGAACGTGAGCTTCGAGTAGCAGAAACGCGCGCCGAGCCATCGGGCGCGGGCGCGGGCTCGAGTGCAACCGACGCCGTCTAGTCAGCGCGACGTCGGGAAGCGCTTGAACACGCGCCGCGCGTTGCCCTCGAAGATCTTCGCGCGGTCGGCGGCCGTGAGCTTCTTGTTGCCGTCGATGTAGCGCTTCGTGTCGTCGAAGTAGTGCCCGGTTTCGGGGTCGATACCGCGCACGGCGCCCACCATCTCCGACGCGAACAAAACGTTGTCGATCGGGATCACGTCGAGCAAGAGATCGATGCCCGGCTGATGGTAGACGCACGTGTCGAAGAAGACGTTGTGGAGCACCGACTCGCGCAACGGCGGCCGCTTGAGCATGTCGGCGAGGCCGCGGAAGCGCCCCCAATGGAACGGCACGGCGCCGCCGCCGTGCGGAATGATCAGCTTCAACGACGGGAAATCCTTGAACAGATCCGACGTCATGAGCTGCATGAACGCCACGGTGTCGGCCGCGAGGTAGTACGAGCCCGTCGTCTGGAAGTACGGCGTGTTGCAGGCCTCGCTGACGTGCACCATCGCGGGCACCTCGAGCTCGCAGAGCTTCTCGTAGAGCGGGTACCAGGAGTGGTCGGCGAGCGACGGACCGTTGAAGTACCCGCCGCTGGTGTCGGGATTCAAGTTGCAGCCGACGAAGCCGAGCTCCTCGACGCAACGCGTGAGCTCGCGCACCGAAGAATCGATCGGGGCGCCCGGCGACTGCGGCAGCTGCGCGACGCCGACGAAGTTCTTGGGGTAGAGCTTCGTGAGCCGATAGATGAGATCGTTGCAGTGCTCGGTCCAGGCCTTGCTCGTCGACGCGTTGCCGAGGTGGTGGCCCATCCAGCTCGCGCGCGGGCTGAAGATCGTGACGTCGGTGCCGCGCTCGCGTTGCAGCTTGAGCTGCGCGCCTTCGACGCTCTCGCGCAGCTGATCGTCGCTGATCTCGAGCGTGCCCTTCTGCGATTGATGCTGTGGGTTTTTCTTGAGGTCCGCCTTCTGCCGGTCGCGGTAGTCGCCGAGCTCCTTCGGTGCCGTCGTGTAGTGGCCGTGGCAGTCGATGATCATCGTTCTTCCCGCGCGAAGAGCCCCTTGACGACGTAGTCGGCGCCGGTCCGCGCAGTATAACCAGCGGCGCGCTTGACACTCGCCCGGCGTTACGAATAGAAAGGCAGCACACAAGAACAACAAGAGCGTCTACGCGGGGGAGGATTTCGTTCATGGCGACCACAGCGGTCGTTGCGTGGGCATGCGCCGTGAGCATCGCGCGTGGCCGCTGAGCTTGCGCCGCTCGTAAGTCAGCGCCTTCCGCCGGGGCCGCGCGGCCTGCCCTATTTCGGCTGCCTCAACGGACTGCTGGTGAACCCGATGCGGTTCTGGAGCCGCATCGCCAACCGCTACGGCGGCATCGCGCGCGTGCCGCTCATGAAGGGCCACGTCGCCTACCTCGTCTCCGATCCCACGCTGCTCTACGAGCTGCTGATCACGAACCGCAACAAGTACCGCAAGAACATCCGCTACCGCGCGGCCGTCGAGCTCTTCGGCCACGGGCTGCTGCTCAACGAGGGCGACGCCTGGAAACGCCAGCGGCTCATGAGCCAATCCGCGTTCAAGCCCGAGTACATCGCGCAGCAAGTGCCGTGGATGGTCGAGCTCACGGCGAAGTTTCTCGCGGGCTGGCAACACCACGCGGCCGAGCACAGCGTTTGCGACGTCGACAAGGATTTCCTGGATCTGTCGCAGCTCTTGGCCGGCTACTACCTCATGGGTCCGGGCTTCGAGCCGATCGCGGAGCGCTTCTGCCGCGCGGCCATCGCCGTCAAGGACCGTTGGCCGCTGCCGCCCCGCAGCGTCTGGCAACTGCTGCGCCGCCGCGGCGACGGCTGGACGGACGCGCTCGCCACCGCGGTCCATGACATCGATGTCTGCGTCGCCGAGTATTTGGCCGCGCAGCGTGCAAGCGACTTCGCGGGCGCCGGGCTCACGGAGCTGCTCGTCGACGCGAGCCGCGCGCAGAGCGACGAGTGGAACGACAAGGCGCTGCGCGATCAGCTGCTCACGGTGTTCTTCGCAGGGCATGAGACCACGGCGACGTCACTGTCGTGGATCCACTATCTGCTCGACTCCAATCCCGAGGCGCGCCGCAAGCTGCGGGCCGAGGTCGACGCCGTGCTCGGCGGCCGCGCGCCGACGATGGCCGACCTCGATCGCCTCGTTTACACCGAACAGGTCGTCAACGAGGCGCTGCGGCTCTACTCGCCGATCCACTCGCTCTCGCGCGTCGCGCTCGAGGACGACACCGTCGGCGGCTACCACATTCCGAAGGGCACGACGATCTACGTGTCGCTCTACGCGACGCACCGCCTGCCCTCGCTCTGGCCCGACCCGGATCGTTTCGATCCCGACCGCTTCACGCCCGAGAACGTCGAGCGCCGGCCGCGTTTCGCGTTCATTCCGTTCGCTGCCGGCCACCGCAACTGCGTCGGCGCGAGTTTAGGCGTAGTCGAGCTCAAGATGGCCGTGGCCATGATCGCGCAGCGTTACGAGCTCACGCTGGCTCCGGGGCACAAAGTCGAAGGCGCCGCGGGCACGACGATGCACCCGCGCTATGGCATGAAGATGCGCATCCGGGCACTCTAGGGGGGTCATGAGCGAAGCCAAACCGTCGAAAAGCCCCGGGACGCGCGCCTACTACAACAAGGCCGCGGGCGCCGTTCCGCAATTCACGGTGCTCAACTACGGCTTCAGCAGCGAGCCCGAGAACAGCATCATCGCGAGCAGCGAGCCCGAGTTCTATTGCCTGCGGCTCTACGAGCACACGGTGCGTGACACGCCGCTCGAAGGGCGCGACGTGCTCGAAGTGAGCTGCGGCCGCGGCGGCGGTGCGAATTTCGTGAGCCGCGAGTTCAAGCCGCGCCGGTATCTCGGCGTCGACCTGAGCCAGGAGAACGTCCGGCTCGCGGACGAGCGCGCGGCGCGCGGCGGCCTCGAGTTCGCGATCGGCAACGCCGAGCGGCTCGAGCTGCCCGACGCGGCCTTCGACGTGGTCATCAACATCGAGGCTTCGCATCTCTACGACGACCGTGGCCGCTTCTTCGCCGAAGTGCTGCGCGTGCTTAAAGTCGGCGGCTACTTCTGCTACACCGACGGCTGCTGGGCCGACGACGACTGCACCACGGACCTCTTGAGCGCGGGCTTCGAGCTGCTCGAACGCCGCGAGATCACGAGCAACGTGATCCACGCGCTGCGCAAGGACAACGCGCGCCGCACGGCGTTGTTCGACGCGTTGACCGATCGCGACCTGCGCGAAGAGTACAAGCACTGGGGCGGCGTGGTCGGCTATCGCGCTTACAACCGCTTCGAGGCGGGCCAGACGCGCTACTTCTCACACCGGCTGCGCAAGCCGGGCTGAGCCTACTGCGCCAGCACGCGCTCGAGCGCAATGTCGCTCGGCGAACCCGTCGGCGCTTCGATGCCGAACGTCGTGCGCAAGACCTCACGCAACTCCGCGACGCTCCCCATGCGTCGCTGGTCGCTCGTGCCGTCGGGGCGGTACTCGCGCAGCACGCCGTTGGCGAGCCCGAAGCGGCGATCCGGCGCAGCGCGCGCCGCGACGAGCCTGCCGATCATCGGCGACTCCGCGTGGCTCACGACGTAATGGTTCAAGAGCTCGATATCGACGGGTTGCTGTTCCTGCAGGTCGAACCGATAGAGCCGCTTCCATTGGTCGCGCACGCGCGCCTCGACGGCAAACTCGGCGCCTTCGCGTAGGACGCGGAATGTCTCGTGCGGCGTCGCTTGCTCGACTTCGGCGTGCAGCGTGAGCGGCGCCGTCGGCGTGAGCCCGCCGAAGCCCACGTCGGCGAGATACAGGCCCGTGCCGATCTCGACGAGCAGCACCATGTGCGTGCGCGCCTTAAGCTCGCCCGCTGGCCGTTCCCAAACGACGCGCGCGGCGAGCGCCGTCGAGCGCAGCCCGAGCGCGTCGAGCACGCTCTTGAAGAGCACGTTGTGCTCGAAGCAGTAGCCGCCGCGGCGCGCCTGCACGAGCTTGCGCTGCAGCGACTCGAGGTCGAGCCGCACGGGTAGCCCAAGCAGCGTGTCGAGGTTCTCGAACGGAATCGTCTGGACATGATGCAGCTGCAACACGCGCAGCGTCGCAAGCGTCGGCTCGAGCGGCCCTGAATAGTCGATGCGGCGGAGATACGAGTCGAGATCGAGCATGGTCGTTGCGGTCATGCCCTGACTATACTTCGGCCATGGCCGAGGCCGACTACCGCTATTGTCCGTTGTGCCGCGCGCCGCTCGACAGCGCCGTGCGCGGCGGCGAGACGCGGCCCGTCTGCACGGAGTGCGCCTTCGTGCACTGGCGCAATCCCGTCCCCGTCGTTGCTGCCGTCGTCGAGCGTGCGGAGCGCGTGATCCTGGTGCGCAGCATCGGCCGTCCGCCGACCTGGTACGGCCTGGTCGCAGGCTTCCTCGAGCGCGGCGAGCATCCCGATGTCGCCGTGCTGCGCGAGGTCGGCGAAGAGCTCGGCCTTAAGGGCCGGCTCGAAGCTTCGATCGGCGTCTACCCTTTCGAGCGGCTCAACCAGGTGATCTTCGCCTACCACGTGCGAGTGCCGGACGGCGCGATCAGGCTCGCGGCCGACGAGCTCGACGATTACAAGGAAGTGCCGCTCGACAAGCTTCGGCCTTGGCCGCAAGGCACGGGCCCGGCGCTCCGCGATTGGCTCGCGGCGCGCGGGCTCCATCCGCCCATGGCCGACTTCGGCACGCCGCTCGACGTCTGAGGCCGGCTTCAGCGATCGTCCTGGTCGGTGAACGTGAAATCGCTGAACTGCGACGTGCCGTCGCTCGTCTGCTCGACCGCGTTGTTCGGGTTCTCGCCGCAGTGCCAATAGCCGATGCGCAAGTAGCCGTCGGGGTTCGGCACCTGCTTGTACGTTTGCTGCACGAACCAGGGCTCGTCGAGCGTGACCGGGTCGTAGACCCAGACGTCGACCTGGACCGTCGTGGGGTCGGTCTTGCGCCAGACCTCGACGGCTTCGAGCGACTCCGAGTACTGCGGGTCGTTGCGATGGAAGATGCCGGCCTCGACCTGCGCCGTGTGAATCACGAGTGTGTGCCCCGACCAGAAACCGATCGAATCGCCATAGTCGAGCGGATAGGCGTCCGCGGGCGGCGGATGATCGCGGCCGTCGGTGTAGACGCGGCGCAGATTGTTGACGGTCTCGGAGGTGAGAAACGTCTGCCCCGGCGTGACGATGAGCTCGCGTAAGAACGGAATCGCGAGCCAGCGCGGAAAGCCGGGCGGGCTGCAGTCGCTGATCGGGTCGTACTCGATGCCCTGCGCCGACAGCTCGCGGCGGCGCGTGAGCTCGGCGAGCGGCTCGGCTTTGAGCTTCGCGGTCGTGAGCACGTCGGCGGGCTGGTCGGGATCGAAGAACGGCCGGCCGACCCGCGTCCACAAGCCCGTCCAATCGGGCATGTCGTCGAGCGACAACGGCGCGCCGCCGCCGGCGCGCGCCTTGAGCGCTTCGTAGAGATCGCGCGCCATGGCATGTTCGAGCCCGAGCGCGACTTTGGCCGCGCGGTCTGCCGGCACGAGCGCATCGCCCTGCGCGCTCGCCGCAGCCGGCGCCTGCTCGGCCGACTCGGGCGCGCAGCCCGCGAGCGCGGACGCGGCGACGATCGTGACGACGAGCAGCGTGCGCATGCTTCCGCTCTAGTCGTCGCTCTCGGTGAACGTGAAATCGCGGAACTGCGACGAGCCGCTCTCGGTTTGGATGACGCTGTTGTTCTGGTTCTCGGCGCAGTCCCAGTAATGGATGCGCAGGCTCTTGTCGTCGTTCGTGAGCTTCAAATAGGTGTGCTTCGAGTACCACGGCTCGGCGAGCGCCGGCGGGTCGTAGACCCAGACGTGCGCGAGCAGCGTGCGATCGTCGGTCTTCTCCCAGATCTCGACGGTCTCGACCTGCTCCGTGTACTCGGGTTGCGTGCGCTGGTACTGCCCCTCACGCAGCGAGCTCGTGTGGATCACGAGCTTGCCACCGTCCCAGAAGCCGATCGAGTCGCCGTTCCAGAGCGGATAGCGATCGGCCTCGGAGATGTGGCCGCGGCCGTCGGTATAGATGCGGCGGATGTCGTTGACCATCTCGTTGATGAGGTAGGTCTGATCGGGCGTCACGACGAAATCGCGCAAGAACGGCTCGGTCATCCAACGCGGATGCCCCGGCGGCGCGCAGTTGCTCAAGTTGTCGAACTCGATGCCCTTCTCGATGTTGTCGAGCTTCGTGACGAGCTTCTGTTGGTACTCGGGCGTGAGCTTCGCCGTCGGCATGCGATTGCGGCCTTGATCCTGATCCCAGTTGAACAGCACGCCGCTGCGCGAGTAGATGCCCGTCCAATCGGGCAAGCGCGCCGGATTCAAACGTTGCCCGCCGCCCGCTTGCGTCTCGAATGCTTTATAGAGATCCCAGGCCGTGCGATGCTCGACGCCGAGCTCGATGAGTGCGGCCTTCTCCGTCGGCAACTCGATCGCGGCGAAAGCCGCGCCGGCTGCGAGACAGCCGAGCATCGCGGCGGCGACCGGCGCCAACACTCGGCGGATGCGGACTGGGAAAACGAGCACGTTCATGGATCCCCCTCGAGGACAACGACAGCGTGGGGACACGCTAAACCCTGCCACGATGCCATGCAACCCGTCCTGATCGGCATCGGCGTCTACCTGCTCGTGCAATTAGCGCTCGGTCTCGCCGTGTCGCGGCGCATCGCGAGCGAGAGCGATTACCTCATCGCGGGCCGGCGGCTGGGGTTAGGTGTAGCGGCGTTCTCGATCTTCGCGACGTGGTTCGGCGCGGAAACCGTCGTCGGCGCCGCGGGCTCGATCTACAGCGACGGCCTCGCGGGCGGCTCGGCCGATCCGTTCGGCTACGGGCTCTGTCTCGTCGTGCTCGGCGTCGTCGTCGCCGCACCGCTCTGGCGCCGCAAGTACACGACGTTCGGCGACCTGTTCCGCGAGCGCTACTCGATCGGCGTGGAGCGCCTCGCCGTGCTGCTCATGGTGCCGACGTCGGTGCTCTGGGCCGCGGCGCAGATCCGCGCGTTCGGCCAGGTCGTGAGCGCGTCGAGCGATCTCGAGGTCGACGTCGCCATTACGGTCGCCGCGACGTTCGTCATCGTCTACACGGTCGCCGGCGGGCTGCTCGCCGACGTGGTCACGGACTTCGTGCAGAGCATCGCCGTCATCGTCGGCCTGCTCGTGCTGCTGGTCGCCGTTGCCGATGCGAACGGTGGGTTCGCTGCCCTCACGGCGCTCGTCGAGTCCGAGCGCGTCGCGCTGTTCTCGACCGCGAATGCGACGCCGCTCCAGATCGTCGAGGCCTGGGCAGTGCCGGTTTGCGGCTCGCTGCTCGCCGTCGAGCTGCTGTCGCGGATCCTGGGCTGCAAGACGGCGGCGACGGCCCGCAACGCGACGCTCATCGGCGCGGCCATCTACGTCAGCGTCGGCCTCGTGCCCGTGTTGCTCGGCCTCGCGGGGCCCGCGCTCGTGCCCGGGCTCGAGGAGCCCGAGCAGCTGATAGCCGTGCTCGCGCAGCAGCACTTGTCGACGTTCCTTTACGTGCTGTTCGCCGGCGCGTTGATCTCGGCCATCCTCTCGACCGTCGACAGCTGCCTGCTCGCCGCGGCGGCGCTCGTCTCGCACAATCTCGTCGTGCCGCTCAAGCCCACGCTCGGCGAGCGCGGGAAGATCTTGAGCGCTCGACTCGGCGTCGTCACTTTCGGCGTCATCGCGTACACGATCGCGCTCAATGCCGAAGGCATTTACGAGCTCGTCGCGACGGCGTCGGCGTTCGGCAGCGCCGGTATTTTCGTCGTCGGCCTGTTCGGTCTCTTCGGCCGCATCGGCGGCGCCGCGAGCGCTTATGCGGCGCTGACGGCAGGCGTCACCGTGTGGGCCGCGGGCGAATATTGGCTCGAGTGGTCGACGCCGTACCTTACGGCCGTCGCCGCGGCGCTCGCCGCCTATCTCGCGGCCGCAGCGCTCATACCGCGACGGCTCAACGCTTTGCGCGGCTAAGCGGCGAAGGTTGCCCCGTGAACGGCCCCGCGATCGCCGCCGCGGGCGACAGCGGCGCCGTCCACACGCTGCTCTTCGACCGCCGCAAGCTCTGACGCGGTTTGCTCACGCGTCGAGTTGCGCAACTGCCGCCGCGCCCGGCCAGCAACGGAATCTCATCGCAAGGACGCGAGGCCATGGCGACCGAGCGGGCGCGCCCGCGTGCTCCACCGTTCGATGAACTTCTGATCGCTCCCGCAAGGGCTCGCTTTTTTACGCTTCCGCGGCGGCGAGGAGCTGCGTCGCGAGCTCGCTGTGGCGCGCCATGCCGATCTCATCGTAGAGCCGGACGGCTTCGGCCAGCAGCGCTCGCGCTCGTGCGCGATCCTCGGCCGCGTCGCGCGCAAGAAGCATCGCAGCCCACCAGCGCCGCGCTTCGGGCTGCTCGATGCGGTTCGGCAGCTCGTCGGCTTGGCGGACGGCCACGCGGAAGTGCTCTTCGGCCGCCGACCACTGTCGCGCGCACGCCGCAGCGATTCCCGCGGTCGTCGCCGGTAGGCTCTTTACGCCATAGTGGATCGGTACGCCGCGTCCGGCCGCATCGAGCGCCACAGGATAGAGCGCGGCGGCGTCGGCATGGTCGCCGATCACGGCGAGCGCTTCGACGACGGCCGGCAGGAGCTCCCACGCACCCGCTCGGTTGATGACGCCGGCAACGGGCAAGTAGCGCCGCCGTTCGGCGATCAACGAACGCACGGCGTCGTGCTCGTGGCGGTACGCCAAGAGCAGCAGCAACGCCGTTTCGTCGGTGCCCGCCCAGCTGTCGTCGAGCGCGAGCTCGAGCGCTCGATGCGCATGTGGCAGCGCTTCGTCCCAGCGCCCCGACCAGAACTGGCCGAGCGCCACGTAGCTGTGAGAGTTCGCCGTCCAACCCGACCCTACGGCCTCGAGGAACGCAAGGTCCGCCCTGGCGAACGCTTCCCAGCGCGCAAAATCGCCCGTCATTGTCACGTCCATGAAGGCGCGCGCGCGACGCGCGGCGAACACCGAGCCGAAGTCGCCAACCCGTTCGCAGTACGCATCTAGGCCGTCGGTCATGGCCGCGGCTTCAGCGAAACGCCCGAGGGCGATCAGCGCGAGGGCGCGCCAGGTGCGCGCCTGCGCGAGCGCGTAGAGCTCCCCCGTAGCTTCGAGCAGCTCGCAAGCGCGCTGGTACTCGGCGGCGCAGTCGGCCATGAGCTTGTGGCGCCAATGGAAGTGCGCTCGGTGGCTCGACACCAAACCGAGCGCTGCGCGGTCGCCGATGCTCTCGGCCATGCGCGCCGCCTCGTCGAACCGCGTGGCCGCTGCGTTGTAGTCGTCGATGCCGGCATCGGAGCCCGTCATCGCGAAGAACGCGAGCAGTCGTGCGTGAACGCGCGAAGGCCGATCGTGGAGCACGGCGAGCCCGCGGCGGAGGATGGCGTACGAATCCGCGGGCCGCCGGGCATACGCGACCTGCATGCCGTAATCGAATGCGATCCGCCCTCCGAGCTCCGGTTCCCCGTCGCTGCGTTCAGCGGCTTCGAGCGCTGCCTCCCAATCGGGCTCGGCCCGGTCCCAACGGCCGATCGCGAATTGCGCGACGCCGCGTTGGTACAGGAGCTCCGCGCGCACGGGTGCGTCTTCGCCGACGAGCTCGAGCGCGGCGTCGAAGCGACGAGTGGCGTCCTCAAACGCGGCGGCCCCGAGCGCTTGTTTTCCTGCCATGGCGAGATAGCGCACGGTGCGCTGTGCGTCGGCGTTGCGTCCCGCCTGGTATAGGTGATACGCAAGGTCGGACGCATGGCGTTCGACGTTCGCTCCGGCCGCGCTTTCGATCGCATCGGCCACCCGCGCGTGCAGCAGTTGGCGGCGTGGCAGAGACAATTCGGCGAGCAGCGTTTGACGAATTAGCTCGTGCGCGAACGAGAGCCGCGTTTCGCCGCCGACGATCTCGGGCATGACGAGCTGCGTCGCCTCGGCCTCGTCCATCGCCGCGAGCAACGTCTCCTCGTCGCGAGCTTCTGCGAGCTCGCGCAGCAGCTCGTAGGAAAACGCCCGGCCGATGATCGCGGCGCGCGTGAGCGTGCGGCGGCAGTCGGCGCTCACGCGATCGAGGCGGCGGCCGATCACGTGGCGAACGCCGCGCGGCACTTCGTCTTCGCCAACGTCGACGTCGGTTCGCCACCGGCCGGCGGCATCGAACATGCGACCCGCCTCGGTCAGATGCTTGAGCACCTGCTCGATGAAGAACGGATTGCCTTCGGTCTCGCGAATCACGAGCTCGACGAGCCGCGCCGGCGCGTCGTGGCCGCCGTAGGCGCGCAACATGTTGGCCACTGCCGCGCGTGGCAAGCGCGTCACGCGCACGTCTACGACGCGAGGCTGGCGCAAGAGCTCCGGCAGCGCGCTCGTCAGCGGCCGCGCCGCAAAAACTTCCGTCTCGCGGTACGTGCCGAGCACGAGCACTGGCATCTTGCGCACGCGTGGCGCGAGATGCTGCAACAGCACGGCGGTCGACGCGTCGGCCCAGTGCAAGTCCTCGAGCAGGAGCACGAGCGGTCGCCGCGCGGCCAATCGCTCGACGATCGAACGAATCGCATCGAGGAGCACGCGACGCTCGACCGCGGGTGGCCGTTCGGGCGCCGGTGGCATGTCGGACAGCAGTGGTTGCAGGCGCGGTGCGAGCTTCGCCGCGTGCGGCGCATCGTCGCCGAGCACCTGCTGGAGTGCCTGAGGATCGAGCACGCGCGCAAGCATTTCGATGATCTCGGCGAACGGGTTATACGGCGGCGTGCCTTCCGTTTCGTAGCAGTGGCCCGTGAGCGTGAGGAACCCGCGCGCTTCCGCCTCGCTGAGCGCCTCCTGAGCGAGCCGCGACTTGCCGACACCGGCCTCGCCGCCGAGCAGCGCGAGGACACCGGAGCCGGACTCGACCTCGGCAAGCCAACCACGCATCGCGGCGCGTTCCTGCTCGCGACCGACGAGCGGCGAAAGTCCCGTCCGAATCACGCCCGCGGGCTCCCGCCAGGCGACTTCGTAGAGACGGAGTGGCGTATCGAAGCCTTTGAGCGAGAACTGGCCGCGGTCAGTGAATTCGAACCGCGAGCCCGGCCCGAGCAGAAGGCGCACGATCTCGGACACCCAAACTTCGCCGGGGCCGGCCACGCTCTGGATGCGGGCGGCCGCGTTCACCATCGAGCCGTAGAGATCGCCGCGCTCAGGGAACGCCTCGCCGCTGTTCAAGCCGATGCGAAGCGTGAGCGCCTCGTCCGGCCGCGCGAGATTGAGGCGCTCGACGCTGCGCTGGATGTCGATCGCGCACTCGACAGCGCGGCGCGCCGACATGAACACGGCCATCATGCCGTCGCCCGTGCCTTTGACTTCTCGGCCGCGATGCCGGTGAACCTGCTCGCGCGCGTGCTCCTCACGCTCGCGCATGCGCTCGCGCGCGGCGCGGTCGCCGACGGTGGCCGCGAGCGCAGTCGAGCCCACCGCGTCGGTGAACAGGATGGTGACGGTTCCTTCGGGCAACTGTTCCATAGCCGGACGGCTATAGTGGCCTGCGCCAGCGGCACAATCTACGCCACCAAATGAGACGGAGCTGCAAGCGTTGGTGGAGCGCCTGGCCGAGCGCATCGGCCGCTCACTTCGCCGAGGTTGTGTAGCGGTTGCGGGGCAAAAGGGTCGCTCGGAATCCAAGAGTACCGGCTGACGAGATCATCGGCGACACGGCGTACGTCGTGAGCCTCACGGGCGAGATCTGAAGAATCCGTGCCCCGCGCTGGGTCTACTCGACGCGCCGCAGTGTCATCGAGGAACCAGCCGCAACAGGTCCGGCGATCCCGTCCGCAGCTACGATCTCTTGCTCCGTCAGAGTCAGCACGTCACCGTCGATTTGGAAATTCATCGTTGATTGTCCGCCGACAAACTCCGGACTCCTGGCAACCAGCGGCCGGAAAGTAATAGTGGAGCCACTCACTTCATAGGTACCCGTGTTGACGATGATAGTGTCGAACTGGGCGACCTTCTCTTCAGATGTCGGGCTGAAGCTGGTTGCAGACCGTGGACGCGGCCGGCCTTCCGGCGAGTACACGGCGCTGTAGTGCGCTCCTGTAAAGATGAACAAACCTGGC
>CAZCZE010000038.1:0-27145 GCA_964503125.1 uncultured Gammaproteobacteria bacterium | reverse complement strand
GTCGACGAGCACGGCTTCGACATTCGCCGGCTGTGCCGCTTCGACCAGCAGGTGAGCGGGGTCCGTCAGGACGCCGAGATTGACCTGGCGCGTATCGATGACGATGACGTCGGCGCGCTTGCCTGGCGTAAGCGAACACGTAACCGAGTCGATGCCCATCGACCGCGCGCCCTCGATCGTCGCGAGTTCGAGGACTCGGCGCGCCGTCAGCCGGAACTCATCGCGTGCGCGCCCGTTCTCGACGTTGAGGATCGCCTTCATGATCGCGAACATGTCGGCGTTGCCCGAGAGCGTCGGCGTGTCGACCGACAAGCCGACCGCCACGCCGGCTTCGGAGAGCTGCGCCGCGATCGGGAACCCGAACCCGATGCGCAGCTCCGAGTACGGCGATACGCTGACGCCGACGCGATTCTCCGCGAGCGCGCGAATTTCAGCCGGCGTGCACCAGACCGCGTGGATGACCTGCACGTCGGGACCGAGCAGCCCGCGGTCCGCGAGCTGTTGGATGCCGCCCGCGCTCGTCTCGAAGTTGTTGGCGTGCACGGAGATCGGCAGGCCGAGCTCCTTCGCGACCTCGTAGTCGCGCAGCGTGGCGGCCGACGCCGCGCCGCGCCACGCGAGCCCGAGCGTCAACAGGCCGTCGTTGCCGTAGCCGCTCCAGCGCGCGTGCAGGCGCTTCAGATCGTCGAGATCGATGCTCGCGTCGTTGCTCGCAGCCGTCGGCGAGCCGTACGAGAACCGTGCCCGGATACCGGTCTCGGCGAGGGCGCGCAGCGCCGACTCGGCGTGAGCCGGTGTGCGCACGTTGTGGCACCAGTCGTGCAGGAACGTGATTCCCGAGTGCACGGCCTCGGCGGCGGCGAGCCGCCCCGCCACGTACATGTCGTTGGCCGTATAGAAGGTGCCGAGCGTGCGCGACGTCGGAAAATAGCCGTGTTCCTGCTTGTCGCCGGCAAGACTGCGCAGCAAGGTCGTCCAGACGTGCCAGTGCGTCTCGACGAGCCCGGGCAGCACGAGCATGCCCGCGCCGTCGAGGATCTCGGCGCCCGCGGGCGCTTCGAGTCCGCGACCCACGGCTGCGACCGCACCGTCCCGTACGTGCACGTCGCCGCCGGCAACGTCGCCGAGCGCCGCGTCCATCGTCAGGACGTAGGCGTTGCGGATCAGCAGGTCGCGCGGCCCCGTCACGGCGTCACCTCGCGGTTGGGCGGAACCGAGGCGGAACGGCGCACCGGCCAAGGCTCCTGCGGCGAGCGCGCCGCCGAGGACCTCGCGTCGGTTCCACCGCTTGGCGCTCACTTCGACCGTAGGAAAGCCTTCATGAAGTCATCGACCATCGTCGCGGCGAGCGCCGCGTTCTCCTCGGGCGTCGGCTGTGGGCGCACGGCGCACTGCCGCTCCATGGTCACGCGCCACGACAACAGACCAGCGAAATACCGCGCCAGCGAGGGGATGTCGAAATCGCTCTGGTGGGCGTGCGTTTCGAATACGGCCTCGAGCACCGTGTACCCCTGACCCGGTCCGATCTTGTAGTAATGCTGGCCGACCTCGGGCGAGCGCGTCGCCTCGTCGAAGATCAGGCGGCGCAGCGCGAGCGTGCGATCCGTGGTGATGATGCCGAGGATGGTTTCGGCGACGGTGATCAGCGCCGCGCGCAAGTCCATGCTGCGCAGCGTGGCGTCGAGCCGGTGCAGGCTGCGCCGGTACTCGATGAGCTCGCGGCCGATGACCGCTTCGAACAGCTGTTGCTTGCTGCTGAAGTAGCGATAGATCGACTCCTTCGAGATGCCCGAGCTGCGCGCCATCGCGTTGATGCTGGCGCCACGATAGCCGTGCTTAAGGAAATACTCGGTCGCGACGTCGAGCACTTCTTGCTCTTTGGCCTTGGGCTTGAGCCGACTCTCGTCGAGAACGCGCACCAAGCTCGCTACGCCGCCAGAGTAGGCGCCTGCGCCCCGCTCTTCCGGCTCGCGCCGGCGTATCGCTTCCTTGCCACTGGGGTCGACTACACTCATCTTGGCTCCTACCGCTACTCGTCTAAACGAACATGCACACGGACTTGAGCTCCGTGTACATCTCGATACCTACGCGGCCGTGCTCGCGGCCCAACCCTGAATGCTTGAAACCGCCGAACGGCATGTTCGCATCGACAGGCCCGTGCGTGTTGACCCACACGGTGCCGGCCTTGATCCTCGGCACGAGCCGGTGCACGGCCTTGAGATCGTTCGACCAAATGCTCGCGCCCAAGCCGTATGGCGTGTCGTTGGCGAGCGCCACCACCTCGTCGAGATCGTCGAACCGCTGCGCGACGAGCACGGGGCCGAAGATCTCCTCCTGCACCACGCGCATCGAGCGCTTGATGTCCGCCATGACAGTCGGCTTCACGAAAAAACCGGAGTGAGCCGGCGCGTCGCCGCCCGTGACGACGGAAGCGCCTTCGGCCTTGCCCGACTCGATGTAACCGAGCACGCGCTCCTGCTGCTCGCGCGACACGAGCGGACCCATCTGCGTGCTCGGATCGAGCCCGGGGCCGAGCCGGATCGATGACGCCGCGCCGCCGACGCCTTCGACGACGCGGTCGAAGATCTTGCGGTGCACGTAGAGGCGCGAGCCCGCCGCGCAGACCTGGCCCGCATTGAAGAAAATGCCGCCGGCCGCCCCCTTGATCGCAGAATCGACGTCGGCATCGGGCAGCACGATCACGGGCGACTTGCCGCCGAGCTCGAGCGACACGCGCTTCAACGTGTCGGTCGCTGCCTTGTTGATCGCCTTGCCGACGAGCGTCGAGCCCGTGAACGCGATTTTGTCGACGCCGGGATGCGTCACGAGCGCCGCGCCTACGGTCTCACCGTAGCCCGTGAGGATGTTCACGACGCCGGGCGGAAATCCGGCTTCGATGATGAGCTCGCCGAGCCGCAGCGCCGTAAGCGGCGTTTGCTCAGCGGGCTTCAAGATGCAAGTGCAGCCCGCGGCGAGCGCAGGACCGAGCTTCCACGCGGCCATGACGAGCGGAAAATTCCACGGGATGATCTGCGCCACGACGCCGATGGGCTCGCGGCGAGTGTAGGCGTTGACGCGCCCGCCTTCGGGCGCACCGACCGAGATCTCGATCGTCGAGCCTTCGATCTTCGTGGCCCAACCGGCCATGTAGCGGAAGTAATTGCGAGCGCCGGGCACGTCGACGATGCTCGCCATCTTCTTTGTCTTGCCGTTGTCGATGCTCTCGATCTCCGCGAGCTCGTCGGCGTTGCGCTCGATGAGGTCGGCAAGCCGCCACAGCAGCGCCTCGCGGTCGGCCGGCAGCATCGTCGACCACGGGCCGCGCTCGAATGCTGCGCGGGCCGCGGCGACGGCCTTGTCGACGTCGGCGGCGTTGGCGTCGGCCACGGCGGCCACCTCGGCGCCGGTCGCGGGATCGATGACGGGGATACGGATCTTCGACGCCGACGATACCCACTCGCCCCCGATCAAGAGCCTCGCCGGCCGGCGCAGGAATGCCGCGACACCGGTGGAAGGCGCTGGTTGGGCGAGAATCGCGAGACTCATGTGACTCCCTGGAAGGTATTTTTTTGGGGGCGAGTCGCTTGCTGCGAGTGTAGAACCCGACTCGACCGGCCCGCAAGGCGCAGCGTGGCGCGGACGCGACAGTGCCGCCCTGAAGTTTCTTCAAGCACCGAGCTTGAGCAGGTCCATCGCGTTGCGCTTGAGAATCAGCGGCCGGACGTCGTCGCGGATGTCGATCTTCGCGAAGTCGGCGAGCCAGCGCTCGGGCGTGATGAGCGGGTAGTCGGTCCCGAACAGCACTTTGCGCTTGAGCTGCGTGTTGGCGTACTGCACGAGCTGCGGCGGGAAGTACTTCGGCGACCAACCCGACAGGTCGATGTAGACCTGCGGTTTGTGCAACGCGATCGACAGCGCTTCGTCCTGCCACGGCCACGAGGGATGCGCCAGGATGATCGGCATCGTCGGAAAATCGACCGCGACGTCGTCGACGTGCATGGGGTTGCCGTATTTCAGCCGAATACCGCCGCCACCCGGCATGCCGGTGCCCATTCCCGAATGCCCGGTGTGGAACAGCGACGGCAACGAGTGCTCGGCGATCACTTCGTAGAGCGGATACGCGGCGCGGTCGTCGGGAAAGAACTCCTGGAACTGCGGGTGGAATTTGAAGCCCTTGACGCCGTAGTGCTCGATGAGCCGGCGCGCTTCGCGCACACCGGCCTGTCCGCTCTTGGGATCGATGCTCGCGAACGGGATCATGACGTCGCCGTTCTCGGCGGCGAGCTCGGCCACCTCCTCGTTCGGCACGGGCTTGATGCCGCGCGCGCGCAACCCGTCGACGGAAAAGATCACGCACCCAATCTTGCGCTCGCGGTAGTACGCGGCGATCTCGGGGATCGTTGGGCGCGGATGGTCGTGCTTGAAATACTTCTGCGCCGCTTCCTGAAACACGGTGGGAGGCTGCGGATCGCGGATCGAGATCTCGGCGTGCGTGTGCACGTCGATCGCCACGAGCTCGTCGACGTTCATCTTCTTCGGTGCGGTCACGGTGCTGTTCTCAAACGAGCATGTCGGCGACTTTGGCGCGCGCCTCTTCGGCCTTGCGCAGCATCTCCTCGAGATCGACGGGCTCCGGCACGTCGACGCCGCGCTTGACGGCCGGGCGCTCGCCGATCGCCTCGAGCCAACGCGTAAGGTTGGGTAGCCCGTCGAGCGTGACGCCCGACCACTTGTAACCGCGCACCCACGACCAGTTGGCGATGTCGGCGAGCGAGTAGTCGCCAGCCAGGAACTCGTGCTCGGCGAGCCGCGTCTCGAGCACCTCGAACAGCCGCCGCACCTCGCGTTGGTACCGGTCGATCGCGTACGGAATCCGCTCGGGCGCGTAACGATAGAAGACGTTGGCCTGCCCCATCATCGGCCCGATGCCGCCCATTTGGAACATGAGCCACTGGATCACGAGCGAGCGGCCCTTGACGTCGGTCGGCAACAGCCGGCCCGCCTTCTCGGCCAGATAGATCATGAGCGCGCCCGACTCGAACACCGCGAAGCCGCCGTTGCCGTGATCGACGATCGTTGGGATGCGGCCGTTCGGGTTGATCTTAAGATACCAGGGCTCCTTCTGCTCCTTCTTATTGAAATCGATGCGCCGCACCTTGTACGGCAGCGCGAGCTCTTCGAGGGTGATGGAAGCCTTCCAACCGTTCGGCGTGGCCGCCGTGAACAACTCGATCATCCGCCGATTCCTCGATTTTCCAGGCGCGGCATGATACCGCGCCCGCCCGTCATGCGCCGCGCAGCGTCGCGACCGGCGAGTGATTGACGACGGAGCGGACGGCCAGCGTGCCGCTCACGCCGACGACGAGCGCGCCGGCCAGGATCCCCCCGAGCCAGAGCCCGAGGCCCGGCACGAAATCGAGCTGGAACAGCTGCGTCGCGAGCACGTAGCCGATCGAGGCTGCGCCGACGGCCGCGAGCGTCCCGGCGAGCAAGCCGAGCGCCAGGAACTCGGCCGCCACGCCCTGCAGCACGACGCTGCGCCGCGCACCGAGCGTGCGCAGCACGGCGCTCTCGAACATGCGCTCGTCGCGCGTGGCTTGGATCCCGGCGAGCAGCACCATGATTCCGGCCGCCAACGTGAACAGGAACACGTATTGCACGGCGAGCGCCGCGCGATCCATCGAGCGGCGTACCTGCTCGAGCACGGCGCCGATGTCGAACACGGACACGCTCGGGAATTGGCGCACGAGGTCAACCGTGACGCGGCGTTGCTCGGGCGCCACGTAGAGGCTCGTGATGTAGGTGTGGGCGAACTGCTCGACGGCCCCGGGGCTCAAGACCATGAAGAAATTCGGCCGGAACGAATCCCACTGCACGACCCGCGTGCTCGTGAGACGCGCCGTCAAGCTGCCGCCGCCGATCGCGTAGGTGATCTCGTCGCCGAGCGCAAGCCCGATCTCTGCGCGCAGCTCCTCCTCGAGCGAGATCTCCGGCAGCTCGGGCGACCCGCTCCACCATTCGCCCGAGACGATCTCGTTGGCGGCCGGCAGCTCGGCCGACCACGTGAGGTTGGTCTCGTCCGTAAGCTCGTCGCGGCCGCGCGGCGTGAGCGCCGGGTAATCGGCGACGGGCATGCCGTTGATGTGGCTCATGCGGGCCCGCACGAGCGGCGTGAACTGCGGCGCCGCCACGCCGCCGGCCACGAGCGTCACGCCGACGCCGTCGCGCTCCGTGGGCTGGATGTTGATGAGGAAGTGGTTCGGCGCACTCTCCGGCAACGTGGCCTGCCACTCGGTCATGAGCTCGGTGCGCACCGACGTGAGCAGCAGCAGCGCCATGAGGCCAATCCCGAACGCCACGACCTGCACGCTGCTCTCGCGGCCGCGCCGTGCGACGTTGGCGATGCCGTAACGCCAGGCGATGCCGACGCCGCCGCGCACGCGCTGCAGCGCGAGCACGAGCAGGCGCCCGGCGAGGTAGAGCACGAAGAAGGTGCCCGCGGCGCCCGCGAGCAAGTAGGCAATGAGCTCGAAGTCGCCGAACAGCACGTACAGCAACCCCGTCACGGCCGCGGCGGCGATGCCGTAGATCGTCGTGTACTTGAGCGCCGGCGGCGCGACGTCGTTGCGCAGCACCCGGGCCGGCGGCACGCCGCCGAGCTGCAGCAACGGCGGCAGCGCGCAGCCGAGGGCCACGGCCACCGCGGTCACGGGGCCGAGCACGGCCCCGGTCAAGCTCGGCGGGGGCAGCTGGGCCTCGATGAAATCCGCGAGCAGGGCCGTGAGGCCGAACTGGGCCACGAAGCCGACGACACAGCCGAGCACGCCGGCCGCGAGGACCAGGATCAGCAGTTGCAGCAAGTTGAGCTGCAACACCTCGCGGTGGCGCGCGCCGAGGCATTTCATGAGCGCGACGGCGTCGAGGCGCCGTGCGACGAACCGCCGCGCGG
The DNA here is from genome assembly GCA_964503125.1 of uncultured Gammaproteobacteria bacterium. Taxonomy (GTDB): domain Bacteria; phylum Pseudomonadota; class Gammaproteobacteria; order Steroidobacterales; family Rariloculaceae; genus FEN-1219. The sequence continues at coordinate 20,196 of CAZCZE010000038.1, read as the reverse complement.
CCATCGCGACGGCCACGCCGCCGAGCAGCACGCTGACCAGCGCCGCGAGCACGAGGAACCGCTCGGCGTTGGCGACGGCGGCGCCCACCTCGGGGCGGCCGTCGCGGTAGTCCTCGACCTCGTCCTGCGGGCGCAGCAGCGGCGTGAGCTCCGCGCGGAACGCCTCGATCGCGGGCATCTCGCCCGCGAACAGGCCCTCGTACTCGGCGATGCTGCCGGGCGCGAGCAACCCCGAGGCGAGCACGTCGTCGAGATTGAGCAGCGCCGTGGGCGCAATCTCCATCAAGCGCCAACCCTCGTCGGGCCGGAACTCGAGCGTCTGCGTGATTGTGAGGCGCAGGTTGCCGACCTCGACCTCGTCGCCGACCGCGGCCCCGAGACGCGCCAGGAGGCTCGGCTCGGCCCAGACTTCGCCCCGCGCGGGGATGCCCGTCGCGTCGCGCGGCTCGCCCGCGAGCCGATCCGCGACCTGCACGACGCCGCGCAACGGGTAACCTGACGTCACACCGCGCACGTCGGCGAGCGAAGTCGTGGCACCGGCCGCGACCACGCTGCGGAAATTCACGACTCGGGCCGTTGCGAGCCCATGCCGCTCCGCGGCCGCCTCGATGGCGTCGGGTAACGGGTTGATCGACTCGACGCGCAGATCGGCCGCGAGCGCTTCGCCGGCCTGCTGCGACACGGCCGCGCGCACGCGATCCGTGAAGAACGTCACCGCGCTCATCGCCCCGACGGCGACCACGAGCGCGGCGAGCAGCACGAGCACCTCGCCCGAGCGCCAGTCTCTCGCGAGCAAGCGGCCGGCCAGCCGCCACGGGGCCTTGATCAAGAGTCACTCCGCTCGACGTCGCTTGGAATTGCGTAGCCGGTACACGATACTGGGCCAAGACGACAGCGGCAAACGACGGGGGGCGTCGCGCGCAGCCGCGCAGGCATCATGCGCCAGACCATCGATAACGACGACGGCTCACGGTCGGCTACGCATTTAAGCCCCAAAGCGGTCTTAAAGCACAACTATCTTTTCCGCGGGCTACCCGACGCCACGCTCGAGCGCCTCGCCGCTCTTGCCCTCAAGCGACACTACGCCAAAGGCTGCCGGATTTTTGCGCAGGGCGACGAAGGCGACGCGCTGTATGGCGTCGCTTCGGGCCGCGTGCGCATCAGCGCGAGCGCGTCGGGCGGCCGCGAAGTGTTCCTCAATATCATGGAGCCCGGCGACACGTTCGGCGAAATCGCCGTCATGGACGGTCTGCCGCGCACGGCCAGCGCCGTGGCGCTCGACGATTCCACGCTGATGGTAATTCAGCGCGCCGACTTCTTGCCGCTGCTCGAGCGCGAGCCGCAGCTCGCGATCCACCTGCTCAAGCTGCTCTGCGAGCGCTTGCGCTGGACGAGCGAGCTCGTCGAGGAATCCGCATTCCTCGCCGGGCCCGCGCGGCTCGCGAAACGACTGCTGATCCTCGCGTCGTTACACGGCCGCGCGGCCCGCGTGGGTCACCTCGAGCTGCGCATCTCGCAAGGCGAGCTCGCACGTTTCCTCGGCCTCACGCGCCAAGCCGTCAATCACAACTTGAGCGAATGGCGGCGGCTCGGCTGGATTGACCTCGGGCGCACCCAGATCGTCATCCGCAACACCGAGGCGCTGCGGAAGCTCATCGCCGAGACGGCCGGCGCGTAACGCTGGCGCTCAGCAGGGAACGATGTACCAGCGCCCGTTGTAGAAAACCCAGCAATAACCCGTGACGCTCGGCGTTTGCTGAAGCTCCACGGCTTCACCCTCGTCGACCGACGAACCCGCGTTCACGGCGAACAGCGGTATCGTCAACAAGATCCCCGCGAGCACGATTCGCAACTTCCTCATCTCTACTAACTCCCCTATCGTTGAAAAACGTCGGTGCCAGAGCACCGGGGAGGCAGCGTTGCAGGTTCCGAGCCAGAGTTCTGTCAACTACCGGACACTTCTCGCCATTTAGTTTTATTTCGCGAGAAGTGTCCGGTAGTTGACAGACGGGCGTTCGATCCCTTGTTAGAAATGAGGCCGTCATTGACCTTGTGGAGATGGGGGATCGACATGCCAGTCTCAGAGGATGTGCTGCGCCTCGTGCGCACCGTGGAACGGCTGCCGAGCGAAGATCAGGACAAGATCCTGCGGATGGTCGACCTGCTGACGCTCGTGCCGCTGACCGTACAGGATCGGACCCAGCGCATGCTGCGCGAGCTGCTCGAGCGGCACCCCGACACGAAGCGCGAGTGCGTGGCCGGCGTCGACGACGTGCTCGCCTATCTCGAGCGCAACGCGGCGTCGGCGTGCACGGCCCGGAACGTCGTCACTCGGCTCGACTTCGCCGCCATGGGCAAAGTCCGGCCGTCGTAGCGCCGGCTACTTGGCGGCGACCCGCACGGCCCCGCCCCACTCCGCGGGCGGGTCGCGGCCGTGGCTCGCCGCGAGGGCTTGGTAGTAGCGCGTCGGGCCGTCGGCGGGGAAACGCGCCGCCAGCGCCGCGAACCGTTCGTGCGCGTCGCGCCACGAGGCCGCTCGAAACGCCGCGAGCGCGGCGGCGAACGCCTCGAGCCCGTCGTCGTCGAGCGTGACACCGGCCGCCAGCGGCTCGTGCACGCCGACGGGCTGGAGCTTGCCGCGCAGCAGAAACGTCCCGAGCGCGCGCGTGCGTAGCCCCGCAACCCCCTCGAGAGTGGCGGCCGAGATCAAGGCCCGCGTGCCGAGCAGCTGATTCAGTCCCTGAATGCGCGCCGCCGTGTTGACGATGTCGCCGATCGCCCGGTACTCGTAGCGTTGCTCGGCGCCGATGTTGCCGAACAACACCTCGCCCGACTCGAGACCCACGCGCGTCGGCAAGCGGTTGGCGCGGTGGGCGTTGAACTCGTCGACGGCCGCGAGGATCTGCACGGCGGCCTGCGACGCGCGCAGCCGGGCCGCGGCGTCGGGCTCGGCGCTGGCCCACACGGCCACCATCGAATCGCCGGCCGTGTCGGACACTTCGCCGCCGTGCGCCTGCACGACGCGGAAGATCGCCGCGTAGTAGTCGTTCATGAGCGACGCGAGCTCGTCGGGCCTGAGCCGCTCCGCGACCGCCGTGTACTGCTCCGCGTCGGTCACGAGGCACGTGCCGTGCAGCAGCCGGCGCCCTGCTCCCAGCGCCACGGTCTGGACGGCGAGCCGGCGCGCGAGCGCCGGCGGCACGTAGTAGCCGAGCGCCGTGCGCACGCGCTCGCGCTGCGCCGCGAGCTCGCGGAAGCTCCACCAGAGCGCAACGGCGAATGCGGCCGGCGCCTGCACGAGCAACGGCACGACGACGGGCAGCCAACGCTCGGCAGCGACGAACTGCCAGTACGCAGCGGCCGAGTACAGCGCGACGCCGCCGCCGACCGCGGCGATCGCGCGGCGCGGCGGCAGACCACCGACGAGCGTGCCGAAGGCGGCGCCGAGCGCGAAGATGGCGAGCAGGTGCCACGGCAGCGGCAGCGGCTCGAGCACGCGGCGCTCGAGCAGGTTCGCGACCGCCGTCGCCCCGAGCTCCACGCCGCTCAAGTCGATGCCCGACCGCTCGGAGAAGACCGAGTAGAAGTAATCTTGTTGCTCGGACGGGCGCGGCTCGGAGAGCCCGACGAACACCACTTTGCCCGCCACGTCGACGCCGAGCGCTCGCTGCAATACGTGGTCGTAACGGATGGTCGTGATGGCGCGCGCCGGCCCGTACGGATTGAGGTAACGACTGCCGGGGCCGCCGTAGAGATCGAGCAACACGGCGAGCGCGGCGGCGCTGTCGGCCGAGAGCGCAGCAGTGTCGAGCTGCTCGCGCGCCGCGCCCGCCAACCCCGGGCGACTCTCGAAGGCGCGGCGAATCGAGCGCACCGTGAGCTCGAGGTTGCGATCGGCCCTGACGGCGGCTTCCGACTGCGGCCAGCCCACCGTCACGCCGGGCTGCGCGCGCTCCAAGAGCGCGAGCATTTGTTCGTAATGAGGCAGCAACGCGCCTTGCAGCGCCACGGCCGTCAGCGCAGGCATCTCGCTCGTCGCACGACCGAAGGTCCAGAATTGACTGACGCGCACGGGGACGCGGGGCAACACGAACGGCGCAGAGCCGAGCGCCGCGGCCTTGAGGTCGGGCAACGGCGGTCGGCGGGTTTCGCTGACCCCGTTGCGCCCCTCGCCGAGCGCGACGATCTCCTCCTCGGTCCACTCGAGTAGCACCACGTTGCCCGCGCGCTCGATCGACTCGGCGAACCGGTGATCGCCGTCCGCGTCACGGCGCTCGTCGAACCGCAGATCGAAGACGATGAGCCGCGCGCCCGCGGCCGAGAGCTCGTCGACGAGCTCCGCGTGCAGGCGGCGCGTCCACGTATCGAGCTCGGTCGTCTGGCCCACGCCGCGCGCCGCGTCGCGCGAGATCCCGACGATGACGACGTCCCGCGGCGCCGGCCACGCGCCGCGAACGCCGAACAGCCCACCGAGACCGACCATCTGCTCGAGGGCGAGCGCCCAGGGCAGCAAGGCGCCGACTACGCCGACGAGCCCGAGCGCGAGGCCCAGCACGGCCGCACGCCCGATTTTGACCGGCAGCGGAGCGGCGCCAGCCGTCGTGCTCGGAGCTTCGTTGCGCACTTGACACACCACCGGCCAGGACTGATCGTTAGCAGCGCACACTAAAGCGCGGCTTCCCCCGTCCCGAGCGGTCCTCAGCTGCCTCGGAGTACTCGCGCACACAATAAGGTCGTCGATGGGTCGTTCGCCACCGCAGAGATCCACGCCCGCAGCGTTCGTAGCTGCGCTCGCCTGCCTCTGGCTCGACCCGCTCGCCGCGCAGGTGTCACGCAGCTGCGAGGACTGGTCCGTCGAGGTCACGGCCGTCGAAGGCCGCGCCGAGATGCAGCGCGGCGAAGGATCGGAGTGGGCGTCGCTTGCGACCGGCGAACGCGCCTGCTCCGGCTACGCGCTCCACGTGCTCGCCGCGGGCCGCGTCACGCTCACGCTGCCCGACGGCAATACGCTTCGTGTCGAAGAGAACACGACGATGAACCTGCCCGAGCCGCCGTCGGGCATCGGGTCGCTCATCGAGCTCATCCGCGGCGCGCTGCACGTGATCAGCCGCGATCCCAGGCTGCTGCGGTTCACGACTCCGTACGCCAATGCCGGCCTCGAAGGCACCGAGTTCGACATCCGTGTCGACCCGGACCGCAAGCTCACCGAGATCGCGGTGCTCGAGGGCGCGGTCGTCGTGACGACCCCCGCCGGCCAGCTCGGCGTCGAGAGCGCTCACGTCGTCACGGCCCGTGAAGGCGAAATGCCTTCCGCCACACCCTTCGCGACGCCGATCGACCTCATGCGCTGGGCCGGCCACTATCCGGCCGTCGTCGCCGGGCCGCTGCCGGCCGCGGACCAGGCGCCGTCGCCGGCGCAGCAGGGCGACGCCGAGTTCTTCGCCCGGCGCGCGGCCGCGAAGCTCGGCACGGCGCGCATCGCGGCCGCCGAGGACGACCTCGCGGCGGCGTTGCGCATCGCGCCGCGCCATGCGACGGCGCTCGCCCTGCGCGCACTGCTCGCGCTCGAGCGCGCCGACCGCAGGGCGGCGCGCGCACTCGCGGCCGAAGCCTTGGCCGCAGATGCGGCCTCGGTCCCGGCGCTCATCGTGCTGTCGCTCGTCGAGCAGAGCGCCGGCGACCTGGCGGCCGCCGAGCGCACGATCCGCAGGGCCGTCGACATCGAGCCGAACAACCCGCTCGCGCTGACGAAGCTCGCGGAGGTCGACTTCGCCCGCGGCGACGCGCGCGCGGCGATCGAGCACGCGACTCAGGCCCGCTCGTTGGCTCCCGCGGACAGCACGCCGCTCGTCGTGCTCGGGTTCGCGAGCCTCAGCGCTTTCGATCTCGGTGCGGCGCGCGACGCCTTCGCAGCGGCCGTCGAGATCGAACCCGAAGCCCCGTTGGCGCGTCACGGGCTCGGGCTCGCCCTTCTGCAAGCCGGCGACGAGCAGGAGGGGCGACGACAGCTAGAGCTCGCCGTGACCCTGGACCCCGCGAATCCGCTGAGCCGCAGCTATGCCGCGAAGGTTTACGCCGCCGAGAACCGTGCCGGCCTCAGCGCGAGCCAGCTCGAGCTCGCCAAGGAGTTCGACCCCGACGATCCCACGCCGTGGCTGTACTCCGGCCTCGGCCACCTGCGCGGCAACCGGCCGGTCACGGCGTTGCAAGAGCTGCGACTCGCCGCCGACAAAAATCGCAACGAGCCCGTGTACCGCTCGTCGTTCACGCTCGACGAGGATCTCGCCACGCGCAGCGCGGCGATCGGCCGCATTTATACGGAGCTCGGTTTCGGCCGGCTCGCCCAGCTCGACGCCTTCCGGTCGATCGCGGCCGATCCCGCGAACTACGCGGCGCACCGTTTACTCGCCGATGTCTATTCAACGGAGCCGCGCCAGGAGATCGCTCGCGTCAGCGAGCTCTATATGTCGCAGTTGCTGCAGCCGGCCAACGTCACGCCGATCAAGCCGCAGCTCGCCCAGATAAACTCGTTCCTCGCCCAGCGTTCGGGCCCGAGCCAGTTGTCGTTCGACGAGCTCGATTCGCCGGTCGTCGCCAACGGCCTCAAGCTGCGCGCTTCCGCGGTGGGCGGAGGCAACGACACCGTCGGCCACGACGTCACGCTGGCCGGTCTGCACGATGCGCTGTCCTACAGCGGCGGCTACTACCGGTTTGCGACCGAGGGTTTCCGCGAGAACAACGACGTCGACCAGCGCGTCGGTAACGCGTTCGTTCAATATCGGCCGAGCGCGGCGACGAATCTCCAGGCCGAGCTCCGTTCCGTCCGCGGAGAGTCTGGCGACCTGACGACGATGTTCGACCGCCAGCTCTACTCGCCCATTCTACGTACTGCGGAGCAAGCGGATTCGCTGCGGTTCGGCGCGAAGCATCAACTCGTACCCAACCATCTCCTGCTCGGCTCGCTGATCCTCCAAGACGCGCGGACACAGATAACCAGCGGCAACGTGTTCTCCTTCGCCTCCGACCACGCTGCGTACAGCCTCGACCTCCAGCATCTCCTTGAGGCTGGCAGTCTCGCCGTCCAAAGTGGCCTTATGCTCGCTCACCAAGAGACAGATTCGCTGACGACGTCGCCGGGCATCGACCCGAACGAAGACAGCACGCAACTCGGTCTTTACAGCTACGCCCACTTCAGGCTCGCGCCCAACGTCACGTTGACGGCCGGCATCGCAATCGACGAGATCGACGGTACCCACGTCTTGCTAGACGCCGTCAGCCCCAAGCTCGGTGTCATGTGGCGACTGACGAGTCGCACGACCGTTCGCGCTGCGGCCTTCGAAGCGCTGTTCGGCTCGCTGACGACGTCGATGCAGAATACGCAGCCGCGCCTCGAGCCCGTACAACTCGCGGGTTTCACTCAGCTGCTCTTCGGTGGCGCCGGAGACAGCGCGTTCGTGCGCGGTCTCAGCGTCGAGCACGAGCTTTCGTCGCGCTTGTTCGTCGGCTGGCAAGCGGACCTGCGCGAGATCGACCGCATGGTCACAGTTCTCGGACCTGGGCCGAGCGTTACGAGCGAAGTCGAGCTCAGCGAACGGGTACAGACGGCCTACCTTCTTTGGGCGCCGCACGACCGGCTCAGCATGAGCGCACGGTACGAGCACGGCCGTTATCGCAACGCGCAGGAGGTATTCGGCTACCGGCAGATGACGACGGAACGGCTGCCACTCGAGATACGCTACTTCGGGCACAACGGCTTGACGGCGGGTGCGCGTGTTTCGGCCGTCAAGCAGCATGGTCTGTTCGCGACGCCGTCGCCCCTGCCGTTCGAGCTACCGGTGCTCGCGGTAGGACAAGACAGCTTTCGGATTATCGATGCGTTCATCGGCTACAGACTGCCGAATCGCCGGGGGTTATTGTCTCTGAACGCCGACAACTTGCTCGACAGACAATTCCAATTCCAGGATATCGATTCGACGAATCCGAGTCTGATTCCCGAGCGCCTGCTATCGTTTCGGTTTACGCTAGCTTTCGATTGAGGCGGGAATGCGATCCCAAAACGTCGGCAACTGACTTGCCAGCCTCTACAATTTCTCGCCGCCTCGCACCGCTGCAAAAAATGGAATGAAAGAGGTAATCGGGTCCATGAGCGTCGAAGGTCTGCCCGGCGAAACGGATGCGCGCTCCGAGATCGCCGCCTTGCTGCACGAGCAGTTCGCGCGTTTGACCCGGCAACTGCGCACGCTCGAGTTGCCGCACGGCATGACGTCCGAGCGCTTGAGCGCGCTGTCGGTCATCGACAAGCGCGGCCCCATTTCAGTCACGGCTCTGGCGGAGAAGGAAATGGTTCGTCCGGCTACGATGTCGCGCATGGTCACGGCGCTCGTCGAAGACGGCCTCGTCAAGCGCGGCCAGGACAAGGACGACGGCCGGGGAGTGCTCGTGACCACCACGTCGAAAGGCCGGCGGGCGTTCCAGCGCGCCCAGGAGCTGCGACTCCACCATTTCGCCGAGGTTCTCGAGTCGCTGAGCAGCGAGCAGCTTTCGGCCATGCGCAATCTCGCGGGCGCGCTCGAGCGGCTCACAGAGCTGCTCGACAAGAACGCCTAGACCTTCCCGTCGAGCGTGCGCCGCACGGTGCCCGCGAGATCCGCGAGCGAGAAAGGTTTCGTTAGCCACGCAAGCCCTGCGATCGGGATTCGCTCCGCCGCGCGCCCGGGATCGGCCGTCGCGACGATGCGGAGCTCGGGCTGCACGGCCCGCGCGCGAATGAGCACGTCCGCGTCGCCGCGGCCCAGGCCGTCGACGACGAGCAGCTGCGTCGGCTCGGCCGCGACTGCCGCGAGCAAGTGCTCGGTGCTCGACGCCACCTTCACGCGATAGCCGAGCACCTCGAGCGTTTGGTGAATCGTCGCCCGCAGCGCTTCGTCGAGCGCCAGCACGACGACGCGCTCGTCGCCCGACGGCAGCGTCGAGAGCGGCATCGTCTTGTCGTTGGCTTCGATGGCCGGCTCGGCGAGCTGCGGCAGCAACACGGTGACGGTCGTGCCCTGGCCGACGACGCTCTCGATCATCGCAGCGCCGCCCGACTGCTCCGCGAACCAGCGCACCATGCTGAGCCCGAGCCCCGTGCCGCCGCGCTCGCGCTTCGTCGAGAAGAACGGCTCGAAGACGCGGCTCAACGACTGGGGCGGAATTCCGCTGCCCGTATCGCGAACGCGCACGGCGACATGGCGCCCGCCGCTGCGTACGCCGCGCAGGGGCGCTTCGTGCTCGCGCACGTCGAGGCAGTCCACCTCGACGGCGACGCGGCCCTTGCCTTCGATCGCATCGCGGGCATTGATGGCGAGGTTCACGACGACGCTCTCGAGCTGCGCGGCGCTCGCGCGCACCGCGCCGGCGTGCTCGTGAAACGACGTTTCGAGACTGAGGCGCGCGCCGAGCGCGCGCCGCAGCAGCGGCGTTAGGTTCGCAACGACTTTGACGGGATCGATGGTACCTACCTCGAGCTCCTCGCGCCGCGCGAACGTCATGAGCTGCTTGACGAGGTCCGCGCCGCGCTTGCCGGCGTCGCGCGCGGCCTTGAGCTTCGCGAACACTTCGGGCTGCTCGCGCAACTCCTCGGCGACGAGATAGAGATTGCCGACGAGCACGGTCAAGAGATTGTTGAAGTCGTGGGCGACGCCGGCCGTCAGGCTGCCCAGCGCTTCCATGCGAGCGCCGTGCTGCGCGACCGCGCGCAGCGCCTTGCCATCGTCGCCGTCGACGAGCACGCCGACGATTCGGCGTTCCGCTCCCTCGCCGGCGGCGTACAGGTCGCCGCGAAAAAACTTCTCCGCGCCGTCGCGACCGCGCAACGTGACTTCGATCGCGCTCGGCGCGCGAGCGACATCGCGCCACGCCGTCCAAGCCGAGGCGTCAACGAGAAAATCGGCGAGCCGGCTTGCCCCGGCCTCGACGTGCGCCGCAGTGAAGCCCAGGAACTGCCGCATGCGCGGGTTCGCGCCGACGATGCGTCCGTCGGGCGCAACGACGATCGTCGCGACGACCGTGCTCGCGTCGAGAATCGAGAGATCGCGGCCGGCCGGCGCCCCGAGGGCATCGAGTCGGCCCGTTGGCTGCGCCATGAGCGTAGGTTCCGGCCCAAAGAGTCCACACGCGCCCGCGCGCGTTTGTATCGATAGGCTAACTAGTTGCGGGGCGCACACATGGACCCCGGTCACAGTTTGCCGGCGACACTACAGCCTTTAAGGTCGTTACGCCGTATCAAGCGAGACGTCCCTCACAGGTTTGGGGTCATCGGGGCATTACAGTACGAGCCTGTCTAGCCCTCGCCGACCGCTCGGAGACTCGTGAGCGATACGTTCCTAACCAAGACCATAGCGAGCACCGCGACCCTCAAGATCGCGAACATCCACTCGCTCGATCTCTTTTACACGCCGCTCGAGGAACGCTTCGAGCGCATCACGCGCCTTGCCCGCCGGGCCATGCACGTTCCCGTGGCGGCCATTTCGCTGCTCAACGAGGACAAGCAGTGGTTCAAGTCCGCGGCCGGCTGGGGCATCTCCGAGCTGCCGCTCGAGCAAGCCATCTGCAAGCTCACGGTGCTCGGCAATGAGCTGGTCACGATCCCCGATACGGTCAGCGACCCGCGCGTTTCCGACCTGCCGATCGTGACTTCGGCGCCGCGCTTTCGCTCGTATGCCGGTTACCCGCTCGTCGACGAGAACGGCGCGGTCGTCGGCACGTTCTGCATTTTCGATTTGCGCACGCGCGAGTTCACTCAAGCCGACAAGCAGACGATGCTCGACCTCGCTGCCCTCGCGCAGCGCGAGCTCTTGTCCGACCGGCTCACGAGCGCGCACGCGGCGCTGACCTCGAAGCTCGGCCTGGCGCGCCGCGAGGCGCTCATGGATCCGCTGAGTCACCTCTGGAATCGCCGCGGCGCTTCGGTCCTGCTCAAAGCCGCGCTGGCGAACTCCGATCAACGCGACACGCCGCTCGCGCTCGCGCTGCTCGACCTCGACAATTTCAAGCGGATCAACGACAACCACGGCCACCAAACCGGCGACGAGGTACTGCGACGCGTCGCGAGCCGGCTCTTGAGCAGCGTGCGCGGCGACGACGCCATCTGCCGCATCGGCGGCGACGAGTTTCTCGTCATCATGGCCGACACCGACGCCGCGATCGCCACGCGCGTCGCCGAGCGCATCCGTCAGGCGATCACCGACACGCCCATCCCGACGCGCGACGGCACGATGCCGATGAGCGTCAGCGTCGGTTGCACCGTGCGCCAGCCGCGCGATGCGAGCGCCGTCGAGGTGCTCCTCGAACGCGCCGATCAAGCCTTGAGAGACTCGAAAGCCGCGGGCCGCAATCGCGTGCGCGTGGCGCGCTGACGCCTCCTCGCCCGGCGCCGGCCTACCAAACCGGGCCGACCTTCCGCCCCCACCACGCCGTTGCGGTATCATCCCGGCATGCTCCGGTGCGAGCCGCACAGCGGGCCGTCGCGAGCCGATGGGGGATAACCGTGGCCAAACCAGTCGAACCAGCGCCGACCGACGCCGTCGATCGTCGTAGCTTTCTCAAGGGCGCCGTCGGCGCGGCCGGTGTCGCCGGCGCGCTCGTCGGTAGCGAAGGCACCGCCCAAACCGCCGCCCCGCGCCCGGCCGTGGCTCGCCCGACCGAGGCCGACGCGCGCGCCGACTTCGTCCCGCCCGAGGTGCGCGCCGGCGTTTCGTTCATCGAGCACCCCGGCTCCGATTACATGCTGGACGTGCTCAAGGCGCTCGACTTCGACTACGCGGCCGTGAACCCGGGCTCGGCCTTCGAAGGACTCCACGAATCGATCATCAACCACGGCGGCAACCGCAAACCCGAGATCCTCACGGTGTTGCACGAGGAAGCCGGCGCGGCCATCGCGCACGGCTACGCCAAGGCCGCGGGCAAGCCGATGCTCACGCTCATGCACGGCACCGTGGGGTTGCTCCACGCGTCCATGGGCCTGTTCCAAGCGTGGTGCGACCGCGTGCCCGTGTTCGGCATCGTCGGCCACGCGCGCAATCCGACGAGCGTCGTCAATCGCCCGCACAGCGCGCAGGACATGGGATCGATCGTCCGCGACTTCCTGAAGATGGACGACGAGCCCACGAGCCTCGACGTGTTCGCCAACATCACGATGCGCGCCTATACGATCGGCCGCACGCCGCCCATGGGCCCCACGCTGCTGGTCGTCGACTCGGCGCTCCAAGAGGCGCCGATCGCCGATCCCGAGCGTCTGTCGATCCCGCGCCTGTCGATGCCCAGCATCCCCCAGGGCGAGTCGGGCGCCGTGCGCGAAGCGGCGCGCTTGCTCGCGGGCGCCGAGCGCCCGCTGATTCGCACGGGCAAGCTCGCGCGCACCTCGGCCGGGTGGGACCGCCTCATCGAGCTCGCCGAGCTGTTGCAGGCGCCCGTCGACGTCGGCACTTACGGCTCGTGGCAAGACTTCCCATCGTGGCACGCGCTGTACGGCTCGGGCGGGCCCGACTACCGGCCCGACGTGATCTTGGGACTCGAGCTCAACGACATGTCGCAGTCGGTGCGCACCGTGCGCGCCTCCGGCGGCAAGACGATCAGCATCTGCTCCGAGTACCTCGCGCAAGGGCACAACATCCACGATTTCGGCAACTACTCCGAGGTCGACGTCGCGATCGCGGCCGACGGCGAAGCGACGCTGCCGGCGCTCATCGACGAGATTCGTCGCCAGAGCGCCACCAACGCGGCGCGCGCACGCGCCGCGCGCGGCATTGAGATCGCCGTCGCGCACAAGGCCATCCGCGAGCGCGAGATCGACGACGCGCGCTACGGCTGGAGCTCGAGCCCGATCAGCGTGCCGCGCATGGTCGCCGAGCTCGGCCGGCAGATTCAGAACGACGACTGGGCCATCGTCTCGGGCCACCAGTTCACGGGCACGTGGCAACGACGCCTGCTCAACCACGACCGCTTCTACCGCTATAACGGCGACTGCGGCGGGTTCGGCATCGGCTACGACACGCCCGCGTCGGTCGGCGGCGCGCTCGCGCACAAAGCGCACGGCCGGTTGGCCGTAGGCATCGTCGGCGACGGCGATTTCAACTTCGTGGGCGCGGGCGCGCTCTGGACGGCCGCGCATCACAAGATTCCGCTGCTGCTCGTCATCCACAACAACCGCGCGTATCACGCCGAGGTCATGCTCGTGCAGCGCACGGCCGCGCGCCGCGGGCGCGGCAATGCCAACGTCGACATCGGCAACGTCATCCGCGACCCCGCGCCCGACTACGCCAAGATCGCGCAGGGCTTCGGCGTCTACGCCGAGGGTCCGATCGCCGATCCGGCAGCGCTCGCCCCGGCCTTCGAGCGCGCGCTCGCACGCGTGCGCGCCGGCGAGCCCGCGCTCGTCGACGTGGTCTCGCAGCCGCGCTGAGGACTTCGCGATGACTCGCTTCCCGCTACGCTTTTCGCTCGCCGCCGCGGCCGGACTGCTCTGCGCCGCGACCGGCGCGCAACCGCCGCCCGGCAACGCGGCGCTCGTCGGCGACGCCGCGCGCGGCCGGCCGCTGTACGCCGACACGTTCAACTGCTACGCCTGCCACGGCTTCGACGGCCAGACCGGTGAACGCCGGCTCGTGCCGCTGAGCTACACGCAGGAAGGCTTCATCACCTTCGTGCAGAGCTCGCCGTTGCCGAACATGCCGGCCTACCCCGACGCGCCTGCGCAGGCGCTCGCGGATATCTACGCGTACATCAAGACGATCCCGGCCGATGCGCCGGCCGTGGGCGAAGTGCCGTTGTTGCGCGAGATCCTCGAGCGCAAGGCGCGCACGGCTGCCGAATGACGATTGCACACCGAGCCAAGGAGACGACATTCGCATGAGACCCTGGACCCCGACGGCCGCAGCTGTCGCGCTGACCGCACTTGCCCTGACCACCGCAGCGCAACCGGCCGCCGCGCCGTCGGCCGAGAAGCAGCGCATGACCAACCTCGGCATCGAGCACGAGACCGCGCGCGCGCTCTACGATCACTTCAAGCAAGAGGCCAACGGCGGCCAGGCCCTGATCTGGCGCACCGTTCCCGATTGGACGGGCATCTGGACGCGCGAAGCGGCGCCGTTTTTCTGGGATCCCGACCAGACGTCCCTCACCTCTCTGCCGACCGCCAAGCTCACGCCTGAGCACGGCCGGTTGCTGCGCGACAAGCTCGACAAAGTGAGCCGCGGCATCGAGTTCGACCCCTTGAGCAACTGCGAGCCCGCGGGCATGCCGCGCTGGATCGTCGAGCCCTTCCTCAAGGAGTTCGTCGTGACGCCGCGGCAGACCTGGCTCATCAACGAGATGCAAAACGAGACCCGTCGCGTCTACACCGACGGCCGCGATCATCCGAGCGAGGCCGACGCCTATCCGCTCTGGGAAGGCGACTCGATCGGGTTTTGGCGAGGCGACGAGCTCGTGATCCACACGAGCCAGATGCGCGCGGGACAGTATCAGCGCATTCAGCCGTTCTACACGGAACAAGTCGAGACGGTCGAGATCTGGCAACGCACGGATCCGACGACGATGGTCGCGCACGTCTGGGCCTTCGACCCGCCGGCGCTGACCGAGCCCTGGTACACTAGACAGGTATTCAAGCGGCTGTCGAACGACGACCTGGGTCTACGAATTCGCTACTGGCACTGCGGCGAGAATCAGAACAACGTCGTCGAGCAGACCGAGACGGGCACTTCGGATTTCGCTGACTTCACGTTCACCGAGAAGGACGACGAGTAAGGAGATGGCCATGAGGAAATTATTGGCAGGTGTGCTGGGCGGCGCGGCCTTGGTCGCAGCACCGAGCTTCGCGCACCACTCGGCGGTCATGTTCGACGACGGCAAGGAAATCACGGTCAGCGGCACCGTCAAAGAATTTCAATACACGAACCCGCACTCGTGGCTGCTCGTCGACGTGAAGAACCCCGATGGCACGGTCACCACGTGGGGCTTCGAGGCCGAAGGGCCGAGCACGCTGACGCGCGCCGGCATTCGCAAGAGCGACTTCGCACCGGGCACGGCGATCACGATCACGGGCCACCCGATGCGCGACGGCCGGCCCGCCGCGGCCTGGGTTCGCGCCAAGCGCGGCGACGGCAAGGACTTCGATCCGCGCGCGGGCTTCGCCATCCGCTAGCCCGTCACTTTCGCGCTTGCAACGCAAAGGCCCCGGTTCGGCAACTAACTTGCGATACAGTCGGCGGCCGTAACCGAGCGCGCGAGCACACCGAGCGAGCGGAGCACCGCGCACACCGACTCGAGGTCGCGCGGCGCAATGCCTGCGCCCGCGCTCCACCGCGTTGCCGCGAGCCACTCTGCCGCGGCGCTCGGCGTGAGCCCGTAGCGCGCGGCGATGACGACGGCCGCATCGGGCCGCGCGCGCAGCGTCGCAGCTTCAGCGAGCACGAGCGTCAAGGCGCGAGCGAGCGCGTTGCGCTGCGGCTCGTCGGCCGCGTCGGCGACGCAGAGGACGAACGCGGGCCACGGCGCCGCGAACTCGCCGACACGGCGAAAGCGCCCGGCATCGACGAGCGGTTGCGTCGTGAACTTTTCCCAAAAGAACGCGTCGGCCGTGCCGGCCGCAAACGCCGCGACGGCGCCGTCGAGATTTCCGACGGTCACGAAGTCGATGCTGTCGACGGGCCAGCCTTGCGCCTGCGCGTGCACGACGGCCATGAGGTGCGACCCCGAACCGTGCCGGCTGATCGCATAGCGCACGCCACGCAGGTCGCCGACCGACTTCAAGCGCGAAGCCGCCGGCACGTGGATTCCCCACTTGAGCGGCGAGTCGGTGAAAAGGCTCGCGACCCTGAACGGCGCGCCGTCGGCTACGCCTGCGACCGCGCCTTCGGTGAGCAGCAACGCCGCGTCGAGCTCGCCATCGCGCAGCGCTTTGGCCATCGCGCCCGAGCCGCCGGCGCAGTCGCGCCACTTGAGATCGATGCCGAGCGGCGCGAGACGCCGCGCCTCGAGCGTCAGCAGCCACGGCAGGTTGAAGTGCTCGGGCACCCCTCCAACTCTGAGGTTAATCATGGAGTTGGAGCGCCTTTCTACGGCGAAAGCTACGGCGTTCTGGGCGCGAGGTAGGCGGCCAGCGCGTCGAGATCGGCATCGCTGATCTCGGTCTTGCGGAACGGCGGCATGACCGAGACGCCGGTGCGAACGAAGGCGCGCGTGAGCTCGGGCGTGAGATCGGCGCGCTGCTCGAGCGCCGCGGGCTTCGCGCCCTTGTAGAGCGCCTCGAGCGCCTGCGTGCCCGGATGCCGTGCGCCGGGCGCATGGCACGGCGCACACCAGTTCTCGAACACGGCTCGGCCGCGCGCTTGCGGCTCCTGCGCATGCGCGGCGATAGCGACGAGCGCCACGAGACCGACTGCCGACGTGGGTCGCATCACGCTCGGCACTTCAGGCGCGCTCGACGCGCGCGATGACCCACGAATAGAGCTTCTCGGTGGCCGGCGACTGCGCCGCTGTCGCGGTCTCGATGAACGCGGCACCACGCTGCGTTCGCCGGCGCGGGCATTGCACCGCGAGGTCGCCCATGGCTGCGGCCCAATCGCGATCGATGGCGGTATCGGCCGCGCGCTCGACGAGCGCCGCCGGACCTTCGAGCGCGTGGGCGACGCACCCCGACGCGGCGGCCGTGTGCTCGGCGCGAAACACGACGCGCATGCGCTGGTCCCAGGCGAGCTGCTCGAGGCAGAACAGCGCGCCGTACGCCGTGAGACCCGCGATCGCCGCAGGCCCTTGCCGCCAACGGTGATAGAGATCGTCGTACCAGAACCGCGTCATGTCGCCTTGCATGGCGTGCACGGAGTAGCCGTACTCCGCCACGCGCCTCGCGAACGCGACGCTCTCGGGGAACCGCGTGTCGTAGAGAACCTTGTAGAGCGCCACGGCCTCGGGCCGCTCGCTCGGCGCCGCGATCGCGGCCCCTGCCAGCGGCAACGCGGAGGCGGCCAACCCGACCTTGAGTAGCTCGCGGCGACTCGTCATCACTGTCCCCTAACGACCCGTTGGGCTTCGCCCGTATCATACGATCGATGACGACCGCGCGCGACGACGACCGCGACCGGCTGTCCCGCTTTGGGCAGCGCGTCGCGCACGCGCAGCTCGTGCCCCTCTGGACCTTCTTCAAGGAGTGGTTTTCCAGCGAGCCCAATCCCAAGGCCGTGCCGCACCTCTGGCGGTACGGCGACGTCCGGCCGCTCGTCCTGGAAGCCGCGGCCGCCGTCTCGACGGCCGACGCGGAGCGGCGCGTGCTCGCGCTGGAGAACCCGGGCCTCGCAGGCCGGCACCTCGCGACCGACGCGCTCTACGCAGGTCTTCAGCTCATCATGCCGGGCGAATTCGCGCGCAATCATCGCCACACGGCCGCGGCGCTGCGCTTCATCATCGAGGGAGAAAACACCTTCACGGCCGTTGCAGGCGAGCGCTGCTACATGCGGCCCGGCGACTTCATCGTGACGCCGTCGTGGGCGTGGCACGAGCACCGCAACGAGAGCCGCGAGCCGACGATCTGGCTCGACGTGCTCGACGTCGCGCTGCTGCGCCTCCTCGGCGCCGGCTTCTCCGAGCACTACCCCGAGCCCGAATTCCCCACGCAAGCGCCGCCCGGCGACAGCGCGCTGCGTTACGGCCGCAACTTACTACCCGTCGGCTATCGCCGCGGCGCCGGCGCTTCGCCCGTCTTCAGCTATCCGTTCGAGCAAGCCTACGAGTCGCTCGACCACCTGCGCCACCACAGCGACTGGGACCGCTGCCACGGCATCAAGATGGAATACATCGACCCGACGACGGGCGGTCCCGCAATCCCGACGCTGTCGACGTTCCTTCAGCTGTTACCGCAAGGCTTCGCGACGGCGCCCTATCGCACGACGGCGAGCGGCATCGCCACCGTCGTGCGCGGCCGCGGCTGCGTGACGATCGGCGCGCGCACGTTCGAGTACGAACCGAAGGATCTCTGGGCCGTGCCGAGCTGGCAGCCCGTGAGCATCGCCGCCGCCGAGGAAACGGTGCTCTTTTGCGCCTCGGACGAGGCCGTGCACCGCAAGCTCGGCGTGTGGCGCGAGCAGCACCTCTAGAGCTTCAGCTCGGCATCAATCCGCGGCGGCGGCGGCGAGCGGCAGCACGCCGCTCGCGACAAGCTCGTCTTGGAACCCGAACGACGTCATGTCCTCGATGCGCTGCGGATAGAGAATCCCGTCCAAGTGATCGCACTCGTGCTGCACGACGCGGGCATGGAAACCGTCGACCGTGCGGTCGATGGGCTGCCCGAGCTCGTCGAAACCGCGGTAGCGCAGCCGCGTGTAGCGCGGCACGAGACCGCGCATGCCGGGCACGCTGAGACACCCTTCCCAACCCGATTCGCGCTCGTCGCCCAGGAGCTCGATCTCGGGGTTCACGAGCACCGTCAGCGGCACGGACCCGGCTTCCGGGTAGCGTGGGTTTTCCCCAGGCTCGAGCTCGAACACGACGACGCGCAGCAGCACGCCGATCTGGATGGCCGCGAGGCCCGCGCCGTCGTTAGCGCGCATGGTGTCGAGCATGTCGGTGACGAGCGCCTGCAAGGCAGGAGTCGCGAACTGCGTCACAGGTGCGGCCACCTGCTTAAGGCACGGATGACCTAACCGCAAAATGGGCCGAACCGCCATGTTCCGTGCGCTCGCGAGGGCTGAAGTGGACTCGATTATAGGGGGCCACCCCCGTTCTCGGCAGCGCAGAGACGTTTTGCATAAGTTGTGACGGGGTATCAGGAACCCGCCCCGGGGAATCGGCAGACTCCCATGGCCAGTGCTCGCGACGGGGATGCAGGGCCTCATGTACTACACACATTTCGGCTTGCAGAAACGCTTGTTCGACGAAGGCGTTGCCGCGGACGCTGCGGTCTTCCGCAACCGCCAGCACACGGAGCTCGTTGAGCAATTCAAGCTCGCGTTCTCCTCGTCGACTTCGGTGGTCCTCCTGCGTGGACCGGCCGGCGTCGGCAAGAGCACGTTGACATCGGCCGCGCTGCGCGCGAGCAGCACGCGGCTCGCGCTCGCGTGGCTCAACGGCACCCCGACCAACGCCGCGGAGCTGCTCGAGCTGTTGCTCGTCGAGCTCGGCGTCAACACGGCGCGCACGTCGCGCATCGAGCGCCTGCAGCTCTGGCGTCAGTTCCAAGCCGAGATGGCCGCGACCGACTCGCGCCTCACGATCGTCGTCGAGCGCACGGAAGATCTGCCCGTCGAGGTGCTGCACGCACTCGACTCGTCGACGGCGGCCGATGCAGCGGGCCATCCCGGCGCGAACGTCGTGCTGCTCGGCCACGCCCGCATCGAAGCCCATCTCGCCGATCCCGTGCTCGACTCGTTCCGTCAACGCATCCGCCTGCGCGCCGAGCTCAAGCCGTTCAGCGAAACCGAGCTGCAGGACTATCTGCGCCACCGCGTCACCGTCGCGGGAGGTCAATACGACCGTGTCTTCGCGCCCGGCGCCGTGGCCGCGTTGCACCGCTACTCGCGCGGCGTCGCGCGCCTCACGAACAACCTCTGCGAGACGGCACTGACGCTCGCCGCGAGCCGCGGCCAAAAGTTGCTCACGGCCGAGCTCGTCAACGAAGCGGCCGTCACCTGGCTCGGCCTCGCCGAGCCGCAACCCGCTGGCGTGCCGCCGGTCGCGAACACGACGCCCGTGGCGAAGCCCGCCGCGCCCGTCGCACCGGTCGTGCCGGCGGCACCGGTCGTGCCGGCGGCGCCGCTCGCCGCCGCAACGCCCGTCACGCCGGCTCGCACGATCGTAGTGACGAGCCCCGTCGCCCCACCCCGGCCCGCGGCTCCGGCTGCGGCCGCTCCGACTGTGGTCTCGGCTCCGCGCGCGCCGGCTCCGACCGTCGTCTCGGCTCCGCCGGCTCCGCCTGCGCCGGCAATCGCACAGGAGTACGACGGCAGCGACACCGATATCCCCGACGTCTCGATCGTCGACTTTCCCGTGCTGACCGACGCAGTCCACGTGGTCGGGCCGAGCACGCCTCCGCCTGCACCGATTGTGGCGGCGCCGCCGCCGAAGCCCGCGCCCAAAGCCCCGGCCGCGCCCTCGGTTGCAACACCGGCGCCGACACCGCCGCCGCGCGCCGCACCGCCGCCGCGCGCCGCAGCACCACCGCCCGCCGCC
>CAZCZE010000037.1:0-71463 GCA_964503125.1 uncultured Gammaproteobacteria bacterium | reverse complement strand
TCCAGTTCGATCAGAACTCGAGACTCATGCTGACGAAATACCGCCGGCCGAGCGGATCGTACGTCGAACCGTCGCCGGTGCGCGTGCAGTCCGTCGGGAACGGCGTTGCGGTCGGATTGGCACCGACGCACGGCGGCTCCTCGTCGAGCAGGTTCTCGATGCCGAAGCTCACCGTATACTGGTCGAACCTGTAATTGCCCGACAACGCGAACAGATCGAACGCCGGCAGGCTGTTATACACGCACTGCTGCGACAGGGCGTTCGTACGGCAAGCGTTGTTGTCCAGCTCCGGCCAGTACTGGTGTCTCAGCTGCATGTTCCAGTCGCCACGACCGTAGCCGACGCTGGTGAAGATCCGGAAGTCGTAGTTCTGGCACTGCAGCCCCAGCCCGCACAGGTTGTAGCCGGCCCAGTCGGTCTCCGGGAGCGACGCACGGTCCTGCGTGATCTCCTTGAGCGCGCGGTTCGCGGACGTGTTGAGGTTCAGGAAGCCGCCGTTGGCCAACTGCTTCGACCAGTTGAGCTGCACGTCGACACCCGAAAACTCCGCGCGTCCCTCGTTCGTGAACGATCTGTCCACGAGGGCGCCGCCGCCCGTGTTCGGGTTCCTCAGGATCTGCACACAGGCTTCGTTAGCGAGGCTACCGGTCGGGTTGAACGCGATGTCCAGGCAGCGCTGGTACGTGGCGTCGGCGCCTTCGACCGCGATCATGTTCTCGATCTCGATCACGTAGTAGTCGACCGTGAGCCTCCAGTCCTCGAGGAGGTCCATGGCGACGCCGAGCGTGAACGTATCGGCCTGCTCCTCGCGCAGGTTCGGGTTGCCGAACGTGTTCGGGATGCCGAGGCCGCCGGCCGTGGGCTGCTCCGTGACCAAGCGGTTGTCGTAGTACTCGAAGGCGCCCGTGCTGCCCATCAAGCCACGGCAGAGCGCCAGCGTTTGCGCGACCTGGTTGGCAGGGTTGGTCGGGCTCGGCGTCGCGCTGAAAGTGCCGGGAGCGCTCAAGTTCTGCGAGCACCAGTCGCGCGTCGCACCGCCGCCGCCGAAGATCTGCGTGCGCCGGAGGAAGAGCTCACCCAAGTTCGGCGCGCGGAACGCGCGGTTCCAGCCGCCACGGACGCGATAGCGCGGCGAGATCGCCCAGTCCATCAACGCTTTCCAGGTCTCGAGATTGGGCATCTGCGGCATGCTCCAGTCCGAGATGCGGCCGCCGAGCTCGACGTTGAAATGCTCGATGCCCTTCGGGCCGTCCGAGATGATCGGGATCAGGAGCTCGCCGTAGATCTCGGTGACGTCGAACGCGCCGGCGCTCGACTCGTTCGGGAACAGGCCCGCGATCGGATCGGCCAGGTTCTGGACGTCGCTCAAGTTGTCCGGCACGAAATCGAAGCCGTTCTCGCGATAGGTGGTGCCGAGCGCATACTGCAACGGGCCGGCCCGCATCTCGGCGAGGTCGCCGACGAGGTTGGCCTCGAGGATCGTCTGGGTCATCTCGCGCACGTTCTTCAGGGCCGGCGAGATCATCTGTAGGCAGTCTCTCGTCGGCTCGAAATCCCGGGCTACCGGCAGGCCCGAGGTGCAACTCGGGATGCTCTCCGCGAAGCCGCCGGCCTCCCACGGATTCGCGTCGAAGAACGAGTTGCGCCCGAAATTCGGCGACGCGAGCACGTCGCGGTACGTGGTGAGCCTCATCGCGCCGAGCTGGTTGACCGTGTTGTCCGAGCGCCCCGTGTAGAGCGAGACGTCCCAGGAATGGTTGCCGCTCGGCGTATCACCCTCGACGCCGAGCGTGAAGCTCATCGTCGTCGTGATGTTGTTCGTCGAGCGCCCGGCGCCCAGCGCGCTTCTCATCCAATCCGGCTCGCGGCTGACCCACAGGGTCTCGTCGGGCCTGGGCCGGGTCATCATCAGGTTGTAGATCTGCGGAGAAACTGGCCAAGCCTCCGAGTTCGTGCAGCCCGGCAGGCCGTCGAGCCAGGGCATGGCCGCCGTGGGCGCCGCATCGCACTCGACACCGAACCGGCCGTTGATCGTATACGCGGGGTTCGTCGTGCCGTTGGGGAGCAGCGAATCCGGGATCTCGTAATAGGTGTTGGTGCTGCCCCGGTAGAGCTGATTGCCGAACGGGACGGCCGCGCCCCACTGGTTGATGTTGGCGGCCGTGAGGCCGAGGCTCGACTCCGTCTTGGTGCGCGTGACCATGGCCTGGCCCGTGACCCGGATGTTGTCGGACATGTCGAAATGGCCGTTCGCGAACGCCGAGAGCCGCTCGAGCGGCGTCGATGCCCAGGAGTACAGGGCGTTCTCTTTGACGCGGCCGTCCGGCTGCCGGACGAACACCGGCAGGCCCATGAAATCGCCGTCGAGGTCGCCGCTCTGACCTTCGTTATAGACCGGACCGTTGAACAGGTACGCGCCAGCAGCGGAGGAGGCGGCGTCGTTCAAACCCGTGAAGACCGTGCCGTCCCGATTGATGCGGAACCGCGTAGCATTGATATTGTTCGAGATCGTGCATCCCGTCGTTGGATTAGGCTGGGGACACCCCGCCGGGAACAGCGCGTCCACGGCGGCCTGGGTCGGGTTGTTGGCCGCGACGGGCCCCGTGTTCGCGATGGGCTCGTTATGGAACCAGGAGGCGCTGCCGAAGGCGAAGAACCCGCCAGCCGTATTCGGATTCGCGTAGTCCGCGACGCGCCAGTCACGTTGCCATTGGTACTGCTTCGACCGGGTGTCGCGCTCGATGCCGACCATGACGTTGCCGCGGTCGTCGGCCGTGTTGGCGCCGATGAGCGCCGAAATCGTCATCGTCTGATCGCCGCCGTGCTGCGTATCGCCGAAGCGAACGTCGACGTTGGCGCCCTCGAAGTTGTCCTTGAGGATGAAGTTGACCACGCCGCCGACGGCGTCCGCGCCGTACACGGCCGAGGCGCCGCCCGAGATGACCTCGACGCGTTGGATCGCGGCCGCGGGAATCGAGTTGGTGTCGACGACCATTCTCGGATCGACCGGCATCGCGCGCCGGCCGTTGATGAGCACGAGGTTCCGGTTCGGGCCGAGGCCGCGCAAGCTGACGGTCGATGCGCCGACCGTGTTGGTGGCCGTTTGCTGCACGTCGCCCGTCGTGAACTGCGTGACGGCGGGCACGAACTGCGGTAAGCGGTTCAGGATGGTTTCGACGCCGACCGCGCTCGTTTCTTCGAACATCTGCTGATCGACGGTCTGGATCGGGCTGTTAGCCGTGAAATCCTGCCGGACGATACGCGAACCGGTAACCGTGATTTCTTCCAGCGGTTGTCCCTCTGTCGGCGGGTCCTGAGCTTGGACATAGCCGGCCGTGGACAGACCTGCGAGCGCTGCGGCGACTGCCGATGACAACGCACCGAAACGCGGACGTTCGCCAGCAAAGTTCTTAGCAACCTTCATATTTCCCCCCCAAAGGCAATGATGGTTCAACGCGGGACTAGCGCGACGGTCGACGTCTTTTTGTTTAGTCCCCACCCTACTGTTCGGAGGCTAACACCGTCCGCAGCGCCAGCGCAACCATTCGTTGTTTCGCGAACCCGATGGGCCGTCGCGAACCCCTCGCAGGCGAATCGAGCGTGTGGCGTTTGGGCAACGCCTGCTGCTCGCGTGCGCATGGACGATGGGCAGGCGTTAGGAGTACTGTGAATGGGCCTTCCAGTTTGCGAGGAGGTCGTCGTGGGGCGATTCAAGCAGTGCCTGGCTCTCGCCGTGTGGGTCCTCGCAGGCTGCGCGGCCAACCCCGAGCTCGATGACGGCGGCACGCTGGTGTCCACCGCACCCGCGGCAGCGGCCGCGGACGCCACGCCGCAAGGGTCTGCCGCGGTGACGCCCGATCTCGTCGTCGACGTCAACGACCTCGCAGCTCGTGCTCCCGCGCCCGTGATCTGCCGCGACATGCTGGAGCGCAACTCGAACGTCATGATCAGGCGGTGCCTGACGGAAGCCGCTTGGAAGCGCTACAAGAACGCCGAGGCCCAGCACGCGGCTTCGATCGTGCGCATGCTGCAAGGCGGCGCTTACCGCTAGGGCAGCGGGCTTACGACGCGGCGCGTGCGTCAGCGCACGCGCTCGACCTGGATGAAACCGCTGAGCTCGGCCGCGGACAGGCGGTACGCGTTGCCCCAGCGGGTCGGGTTGAGACGGACCTCCATGCCGGGCCGCAGCGCAAACCATTTCGGCGGCGTCTGCCGCCAGACTTGGCCGTTGTCGAGCGTGATGGTCCAGGCGTTCGGCACGGTCTCTCGCAACTCCGCCACCTTCGCGACGATGGGCTGCCCAAGCGGTTCGCCGCGGTCACGGCGTGCGCGCCTCGGCTCGGCCGCGACGGGCGCCGGCACGGCCGCGGGCGCCGCCTCGGGCGGTCGAGCGGGCGGGGGCGCGGGTGGCGCGGCCGACGCGCGGTCCGCCGCCGGCGCGGGCCCGCGCTGAGCCTCGACCTCGCGCTCGAAGCAGGCCAGCCGTTCCGCGGGCGTCGCGAGGTCGACGCAATCGCTGACGTCGATCGTGACGCTAGCGGGTTCCTGCGCTCGAGCCGCCGCCGGCCCCAGCACGAGACCGGCCGCGACGACAGCGGCCGCCAAGCAGCGCTCTTCGAGTCGGCGCCTTCTGATCATTGGGTGCACCCCCGGTCCTCATCGACCGAGGAGACAGCATAATCAGGGCGGTCGACGCGAATCAATTTCGCGTCGTCCGAATCCGCTGGTTCGCGAGGAGGTGCCGGTGTTACGGTTTCGGTTCGCATGCTGACGCAGAAGTCTCGACGCGCGAACCGAAACCGTAACACCGGCACGCTGGCGTTGCTGGCGTTCGCCGCCGTGGCCGGCGCCGCGGCGCCGCTGCGCGCCGCCGGCGACGAAGCCGTCGTCAAGCTCACCGTGGCCTCGAGCCATGCGACCACGCTCGCATGGGTCGGCACGATGCACACGCTCGTCGTGCCGGAGCTCGACCGGCGGCTCGCCGCGCGCGGCAGCCCCACGCGCATCCGCTGGACGGAAGCCTACGGCGGCTCGCTCTACAAGTACGCCGATACGCTCGAGGCCGTCGAGATCGGTCTCACGGACATCGGTTGGGTGGGCACGCTCTGGGAGCTGTCGAAGCTGCCTCTCCAGAACGTCACGTACTACGCGCCGTTCGCGAGCAACGACCCGCACGCGGTTCTCGCCATCGTCAACGAGCTGCATCGCACGGTGCCGGCCATGACCGACGCGTGGACGGCGCAGAACGTGAAATTCCTCGGCGTGAGCTCGATCGATACCTATCACCTGCTGACGAAGTTCCCCGTGCGCACCGTCGAGGACCTGCGCGGGCGCAAGATCCTGGCTCCCGGGCCGTCGGCCGCGTGGCTCGAAGGCACGGGCGCCGTCGCCGTCGACGGCAGCCTCACGACCTACTACCAGCAGCTGCAAAGCGGTGTCGCCGACGGCGTCGTCACGATCCTCACAGGCGCTGCGCCCAATCGTCTGCACGAGGTGGCGCCGCACATCACGCTCTTAGGGTTAGGCAGCCAAGTCACGGGTGCGCTCGCAATCAATCTCGACACGTGGAACCGCCTTCCCGCCGACGTGCGTGCCGTGCTCGAGGAGCTCGGTCCCGAATACAGCAAAGGCGTCGCGGACGACATCGTGCGGCGCTACGAGGCGAGCTTGGCGCGCATGCAGAGCGAGGGCGCGACGGTCGCGGAGCTGCCGCTCGCCGAGAAGCAGAAATGGCTCGCCGCGATGCCCGACATCGCGGGCCGGTGGATCGAGGCGACCGAGCGGCGCGGCGTGCCGGCGGGCGACGCGCTGCGCGCCTACATGGCGGCGATCCGCGCGCGCGGCGGTGCGCCGCTGCGCGACTGGGACCGGCCGAACTAGCCGCGTTCCCCGAACTCAGGCATGCAGTCAGCGACGCCCGGCGCCCCGCGAATCTTGAGTCCGCTCGTCACGGCGCTCAACGGCGCGGGCGTCGTGTGGGTGTTCGCGCTGATGTTCCTGATCTGCGCCGACATCGTCGCGCGCACGCTGTTCGACGATCCGATCGCGGGCGTCACGGAGATGGTGTCGTTGTCGCTCGTCGCCAGCGTGTTCTTGCAGCTCGCGCACGCGGTGCTGCACGGGCGCCTCATGCGCGTCGAGATGTTCATCGGGCCGCTCGAGCGCGCGCGGCCCGCGGCCGCGCAAGCGTGGCTCGCGCTGTTCGGCACGCTTGGGCTAGGCATGCTGCTCGCGACGGCCATCGGCGCGTGGCCGAACTTCCAGCGCGCGTGGTCGACGGCAGAGTTCGCGGGTGTCGAAGGCATCTTCACGATAGCAGTGTGGCCGATCAAGCTCGTGATCGTCGTTGGCTGCGTCGTGAGCGTCGTCGTGCTCGCGCGGCAGGTCGTGACGGCCATGGTGCGCGCTTTCGCAACCGTCGAGCCGCGCCGCTGGCTCGTCGTCGCCGCCGTTCTGTTTACTGCGGTCGCCGTCGCGATGCTCGCGCGCGGCGACGTCGAGCCGCGCACGGTCGGTGTCGCGATGATCGTGCTCGTCGTCGCGGCGATCGTGGCCGGCCTGCCGATCGCGTTCTCGCTGCTGCTCACGGGCTTCCTCGGGCTCGCGCTCATCAAGCACGACGTCGGCATCGCGGCGCGCACGCTCGCGCTCGCGGCCGACGGCACGGTTTCGGACTACGTGTTCGCGACCGTGCCGTTGTTCGTGCTCATGGGCTTGTTCGTCAACGTCTCCGACGTCGGCCGCGACGCGTTTCGCGCCGCGCAGACGATCTTCGGCCGCATCCACGGCGGGCTCGGCGTCGCGACCGTCGCGGCCAACGCCGTGTTCGCGGCGATCACGGGCATCTCGATCGCCGCGGCCGCGATCTTCACGAAGATCGCCGTGCCCGAGATGGTGCGGCAAGGCTATACGCCGAAGTTCGCCG
Organism: uncultured Gammaproteobacteria bacterium; assembly: GCA_964503125.1. Taxonomy (GTDB): domain Bacteria; phylum Pseudomonadota; class Gammaproteobacteria; order Steroidobacterales; family Rariloculaceae; genus FEN-1219. Next base: position 64,538 of record CAZCZE010000037.1, on the reverse strand, counting down.
TGGGGCTCACGGCCGGCTCGTCGCTGCTCGGCATGCTGATCCCCCCGAGCCTGCTGCTCATTATTTATGGCGTGCTCGCCGAGGTCTCGATCGGGGCGTTGTTCCGCGCGGCCGTGCTGCCCGGAATCCTGCTGGCCACCGCTTTCGCCGTCGCGGTGGTGCTCATGGCCTGGCTCTGGCCGACCTTCGTCGGCCAGGTGCGGCGCCAAGAGGGCGCAGGGCAGGCGGGCGGCACCCGCACGGTGCTCGCCGGGCTCGTGCCCGTGGTGACGCTCATCGTGCTCGTGCTCGGCGGCATCTACGGCGGCGTGTTCACGCCGACCGAGGCCGGCGCCGCGGGCGCGTTCGGCGCGTTGGGCGTAGCGCTCGTCAAGCGCCGGCTCACGTGGGCGAAGCTCTGGGACGTCATGAGCGAGGCGGGGCAGGTCTCGGTCTCGATCCTGTTCCTCATCATCGCCGCGAGCACGTTCAGCCGCATGCTCACGCTCTCCGAGCTGCCGCAGGATATGGCGGCGTTCCTGAGCGGCACGGGTCTCGGCCTGTTCGGTTTTCTAGCGGCTTACCTCGTGCTGTTGGTCCTGCTTGGCATGCTGCTCGACTCGACCTCGATCATGCTCATCATGCTGCCGCTCGCGTTGCCCGTCGCGGCGGCGCTCGGCGCCAACCTCGTGTGGTTCGGCGTCGTGACGACGATCGCGATCGAGATCGGCCTCTTGACGCCGCCGTTCGGCTTGAGCGTCTACGTCATCAAGGCGAGCCTCGACGACGACGCCATGAGTCTCGCGACGATTTTCCGCGGCGCGCTGCCGTTCGTGCTCATCACGCTCGCCGTGACGATCCTGCTGATGGCATTCCCGGAGATCAGCCTGGCGTTGCTGTAGCAGGCGGCGTCAGGGCTTCTCGCGCTCGGCCATCTCGATCCATTCGCGCTGGCTCGTGCGGAAGTGCTTCGGCGCGAGACGCGCGTCCTCGAGCACGGCCGCGAACAGCTCGGTGGCACGCTCCGTTTGCCCGAGCTTCTTGTGCAGCATGGCATGGCGCACGCGCGCTTCGGCGCCCGGGTAATACTTCGAGAGCGCGGCGTATTCCTCGAGCGCGCGCTCGGTGGCGCCGTTCTCTTCGAGCGCGCGCGCGTAGACGAGGTGGCCGTCGGTGGAGCGAAAGCCGGGGTTCTGCGCGCGCAGATGATCGAGCGTCGCGATCGTCGCCGCGTAATCGCAGGCGGCGAACTGCGCCTGGCCAAGCGCGAGCAGGATCTTCGGGTCGTCGACGAAGATGCCGGTGCGCGCTTCCTCGCAGATGCGGATGGCTTCGGCGTGCCGGCCGGCCTTCGTGAGCTCGCCGGCGAGCTTGGCTGCGCTCTCGATGTTCTGACTGCGCTCGTAGTTCAGCGAGCCTTCGCGCAAGCGGCGATTCGGATCGATGGCCTGCTGCGCGCGTCGCCACGCGCGCCGCGCCGCGGGGTTCTGCCCCAGCGACGGCAGCACTTCGACGATGAAATACGCGAGGCAGCCGACGCCCGGCACGAGGATGATGAGGAATAGCCAGCGCATATCGCGCCCCGTGCGAAAAAGGTGCACGACGGCGATGACTTGCAGCGCGACGATCAAAAGGGCGACCGGCATGGCGTCGATCTCGTTGGAACGGCGCCTATGATTCGTTAGGCACGGGATGCCTGGCAAGGGCGCAGGAGTAGAATCGCCGTTCCTCGCGCCGGAGCGCGCCCGCGATGATCGATCTCTATACCTGGACCACGCCCAACGGCCGCAAAGTGTCGATCATGCTCGAGGAAGTCGGGCTGCCGTACCGCGCGATCCCCGTCGACATCAACGCCAACGAGCAGTTCGACCCTAAGTTTCTCGCGCTCTCCCCGAACAACAAGATTCCCGCGATCGTCGATCACGACGCCGGGTTTTCGCTCATGGAGTCGGGCGCGATCCTGCTCTACCTCGCCGACAAGACGGGGCTCCTTAAGGGCAGCGGCAAGAACGGCTGGCAGACGGTCGAGTGGCTCATGCTGCAGATGGGCAGCGTCGGGCCGATGCTCGGTCAGGCGCATCACTTCTTGAAGTTCAACCGCGGCAAGTCGGAGTACGCCGAGAAGCGTTACGGCGACGAGGCGAAGCGCATCTACGGCGTGCTCGATCGGCGCTTGCGCGACGCCGAGTATCTCGCGGGCGACTATTCGCTTGCCGACATCGCGACCTGGCCGTGGATCGCGCGCTACGAATGGCAGGGCATCGACTTCGCGATCTACCCGAACGTGCGGCGTTGGTATCGCGCGATCGCGGAGCGCCCCGCCGTGCAGCGCGGCTATCAGGTGCCGAAAGACGTCGGCGCCATTCCCCAACCCGACTGACGTCCCGGACGCGTGGACAGCGACACGCTTCGGCGCGTTCGGCTCCGGTGCCGGAGTGAAACTGCGGACTGCGCACGGTCGGGCAAACGGGCTTCCGGTACGGTGTCTCGACCGCGAGCCCAGAGCGCGCTGCCAACCGTGGAAGTGTGAGCCAAACGGAACCAACCAACATTACGGCGCGCCTGCGCGTTTTTCGGCCCGACAGCATCCGGGTCATGATCCTCGTGTTGGCGGCGCTGGCGACGTTGCTGCCGTCGTTCGCTACGACCTGGATCTCCTATGTCGAGAACAAGCGTTCGCTGGCCGCGAAGGCCAAGCAAGAGCTGCTGAGCGCAAGCGTGCAGACGTCTCGCGACCTCGATCTTTGGTTGAAAGATCGCCGCTACGAGCTGCGCGTTTTCGCGAGCTCGTACGAGGTGACGGAAAACGTTGCGCGTCTGCCGCATAGCAGCGATCGTGCCGAGCCGTCGGGCTCGCGCCGGCGGCTCACCGACTACTTGCGATCGGTAAGAGAGCGGTTCGACTACTACAGCGACATCCGGATTCTCGATTCGGATGGTCGCATCGTTGCGGCTGGCGCCGACCCCGCCGAGGCCGTGACGCTACCGGCCGACTGGCAGGCGCAGATTCGCAGCCAGGAGTTCGTGGTCGGCAAGTCATATTGGGATGAGGCGAGCGGCGCGCCCGAGATGGTGATCGCAGTGCCGATTCGCACGAACGGGGAGGCGATCCTTGGGCTGATGACGGCGACGGTCGATTTACACGCGTTGGCGGATACATTGCGTCGCTTCGTGCCCGGTGAAGCAGGCGAGGTGTCGTTGCTGACCGAGGAAGGCAGCCCCGTCATCAGCTCGAGCGACGGCGCGTTGCCGATGCCGCGTTACGACGCCGAGCTCGTCCGGGCACACGCTGCGGACGATAGCGAGCCGAGCGAGTTCTTGAACGCCGCCGGAGAGCAGGTCATTGGTCACATGCGCCGAGTGCCGGGCCTCGATTGGGTAGTCGTAGCCGAAATTCCCGCGGTCCAGGTGTACCGGGAGCTCGCGCGCCTGCGCAACTCTGCGTTGCTCATCGCCGTGGTCACCTTGGTGTTGGCGGGAAGCCTCGGTTACGCCCTTGGCCTGTTGATCGTCCGACCGCTCGACCGCCTCACCAAAGCCGCCGCGAAGGTTGCGGGCGGTAGCCTCGAGGTCAACTTGCCGGCGGCGCGCGGCGAGATCGGCTATCTCACCGAAGTCTTCAAGAACATGGTCGTGCGCTTGCGCGAGAGCCGGCAGGAGCTCGAGCGACTATCCGTGACCGACGCTTTGACGGGGCTCAGCGACCGGCGGCGAATGACGGAGGTGCTTCGCAACGAGGTGCTGCGCTCGCAGCGCCTGAAACACACGTTCGCCGTGCTCATGACGGACGTCGACCACTTCAAGCGCTACAACGACACTCACGGCCATCCGGCCGGCGACGAGCTACTCAAACAGTTCGCCACGATCCTGCGACAGGAGACTCGCGACGTCGATCTGGTGGCGCGCTACGGCGGGGAAGAGTTCCTCGTCTTGCTGCCGGAGACCAAGGCACGCGGAGCCGCCGATGTGGCCAACCGTATTCGCCGGCGCCTCGAGACGCTGCCCGCTCCGGCCGGGCACGTGACTCTGAGCATCGGAGTCGCCGAGTTCCCGCTGCACGGCGACACCGGCGAGAAATTGATCGACGTCGCCGACGCGGCGCTTTACGAGGCGAAGCGCGCCGGCCGCAATCGAGTGATCGTAGCCGCCACGCCCATCAGGGCCGTGCGCGGATGAGGCTCCGCGAGATCCAGCCACGTCGACCGGATTCGTCCGTGACGCGCAGCCACTGTTGCGCGGCGGAATGGCCTGTCAGCGGTGCGCCGTTCGGCAGCACGAAAAGCACGGCGAAGGACACGCCGGGCCCTTCCCGCACGTTGGCCGGCGAAGTCGTCTGCAGCGGCAGAGGCACGGCGAACGATCGCTCGTCCGGGCGTGCCGACACCTGCTCGGCCCCCGCGATCTGACCGCGTGCGGCGGCCGCCGCGTTCTTGGCTTCGTTCGCGAGATACAGCGCGCCGCCGTAGTTCTGTTCGTCGAATTCTGCCGTTGATTGCTCGATGAGCCGCTTCCCTTCGGCGGCAGCTTGGGCCGCCACCGTTTGCGGCAGGGTTTGCAGCGCGATCTCCGCCTCGGCCATTCCCGACGCCGCTTCCGCTCGTGTCGCCACCGATTGGAGCTTGGCCATCGCCCGCACGACTTCGCGCCGCGCGTCGTCAAGCCTGGCTTGAACCTCGAGGTGCTGCGCTTGCGCTTCCAGCAGGCGCAACTCGAGCTCGTCGATGCGGGCCTCGAGCTGCCGGCTGCTCGCTGCCGGCGGCACGGGCGAGGGTGCATCCGCAGCAACAGGTGGTGGGGAGCCGGTCATCGGTGCCGTCCCAAAGGCGCCGCACGCGCCGGTGCAAAGGGCGAGCGGGGCCCAGAGGAACGAGAATTGTCGATTTTTCGTTGCGCCGCGCGCCATGCCTAGGCCCTCCGACCACGGATCGTACCGTGGGGCGTCGGCGGGCCGGGCGGTGATACTTCACGGTTTTGGCGCGCCGGACGTCCGGCGCAGCGCGCGAACGTGATCGGGCGTCGTGCCGCAGCAGCCGCCGATGATCCGCGCGCCGGCCACGAGCCACTCGCGCGCCTGGTCTGCCAGCGCCGCGGGGCTGACGGCTCTCGTGAGGCCGTCGCCGATGTCGGGATAAGCGCCGAGCGGTCCGGTCCATCGCGTCCGCAGGGCCCCGAGCGCCGGGACCACGGCCGTCAGCGGACTGTGCATGACGGCGACGGCGGCGGGCTCGAGCGGCAGCAGCGCGTCGAGGCACGTCGCGAGCGGCACCAGCGGAAAGTCGAAGCCGACGAGCTCGTCCCCGGCCCCGTGCCGGCAGCTCACGCCGAGCCACCACGGCAGTCCCACGGCGCGCGCCGCGGCGCACGCGAGCGGCGCGTGCCGCGTCTCTTGCATCATCTCGAGGACCAGCAAGTCGACGCCGGCTTCGGCAAGCGTCTCCGCGAGCTCGAGGTAGGCGGCGCTCTCGGCGCGCTCGTCGGGGTAGGCGTGCGCGTCGAAGCGCGGCGGCAGGCACGACAGCGAGCCCGCTAAGGCCACGTCGCGGCCGCTGCTGTCGCGCGCTTCGCGCGCGGCCGCGACGGCGCGAGCGTTGATCGCCGCGAACTTATCGCCGTGGCCCGCGGCGTCGAGCACGAAGCGCGTGGTGGCGAACGTGTTCGTCGTGATGACGTCGGCGCCCGCGGCGATGTAGTCGGAGTGGATTTCGACGAGCAGATCGTAGTGCGTCAGCGACGCGAGCCCGCTCCACGCCGCGTCGCTCAAATCCATGCCGCGCCGACGCAGCTCCGTGCCGGTGCCGCCGTCGAGCAGCAACGTGCCGCCGCTCGCGAGAATTTGCCGCCACGCGCCGCTCATCGCAGCCATCGTAGTCGGAATGGCGGGCCGCCGCCGAAGGCGCTTATACTCTCGCCGAACGCAACGTAGATTGCGGTCTCGAGGGGGTTCGGATGTCGCAAGAGCCGTCGCCGGGTATTCCGCCTGGCGAAGACGCGCTGTCGGGCGCGCCGGAACCGTGGGAAGGCTGGGAAAGCTCGCTCGTGCTCGGCAGCATCGCGCTCGGCTTCATCGGCCTGCTGCTGCTCGGCTGGCTCGTCTCGCGGTTCATCCTGCCGTGACCACGCACGAGCTCGTGCTCACGTACGAGCGCGACGGGTGGCGCGCGTGCGGCACGGGCCTCGACGTGGTGCACGCCGACTTGCGCGGGCTCGACGCGCTCGTCGCGGTTAGGCTCGCGAGCGAGTCGCCCGTCGACGTGCGGGTCCTGTTCGACCTCGCGACGTTGCCGCGAGGGCTCCACCAGTATCACGCGCACTACTGCAACTACACGTTGCGCGTGCCGGGGCGCACGCCGCGATGAGCACGAACCGGCGCTGGTCGAGCGGCATGCTGGCCACCGAGGATTGGTGGAGTGTCTGGCTCGGGCTCGCGATCTTTGCGTTGAGCCTGCTCGCGCTCGCCGGCGTCGATGCCGTCGGCTGGATGGCGCGGCCCCGGCCCTGGGAATGGACGAATCTCGCGGGCGAGTTCGCGTGGAGCAAGCTGTTCGCACCCGCGGGCGCCGGCTACGCGGGTTGGCACCCCATTGTCGCGTGGCTCGCGACCTATGCCGTCTTCACGGGCTTGTTCGCGACCGGTGCGCGTTTCCTCAAGCTCGACGTGCGGCGCTTCGTGCTCGGCTTCAGCGCGCTGTTCGTCATCACGTGGGCGGCCTGGGTGCTCGGCAACGAGCTGCACCTCACGATCGTCGACGCGGCCGTCGGCGGCCGCAACCGCTACGACGAGGCCGGGCTCACGTGGGGCCTGCAGCTCGGCGAAGGCGCGCCGTACCTGCTCGCGCTGTTCGCCGGGCTCGCGATTGGCAACTTCGCGAAGGGCTTCGCGGCCAAGCTCGCCGAGGCCGCGCGACCCGAGTGGTACATCAAGACGGCCATCGTGTTCTTAGGCGTCAACCTGGGCGCGCAGACCGTCGAAGCGAGCGGCTTCGCGTTCAATCTCGTGCTCACGGGCGCCGCGGCGACGTTCGTCGCGTACCTGTTTTTCTGGCCGATCGTCTATGCGCTCGCGCGCCGCCTGTTCGGCTTCAAGCGCGACGTCGCGGCCGTGCTGGCGTCGGGCATCTCCGTCTGCGGCGTGTCGGCCGCGATCGCGACGGCCGGCGCGATCCGCGCGAAACCCGTCATCCCCGTGACGATCTCGATGGTCGTCGTCATCTTCGCGATGCTCGAGCTCATCGTGCTGCCTCCGCTCTACACGGCGTTCTTCCCCGACGCGCCCATCGTCAACGGCGCCGCGCTCGGCATGACGGTCAAGACCGACGGCGCCGATGCGGCCGCCGGCGCGCTGCTCGACGAGCTCATGATCGCGCGCAACTTGCAGCTCACGGGGCAGCAGTGGCAAGCGGGCTGGATCCTGAGCGCGGCGCTGCTCACGAAAATCTGGATCGACGTGTTCATCGGCGTTTGGGCGTTCCTGCTCGCGATCGTCTGGATCCGCAAAGTCGAGAAGCGCGGCGGGAACGTGTCGGTCAGCGCCATGGAGATCTGGTTCCGTTTCCCGAAGTTCGGGCTCGGCTACTTCGTGGCTTGGTTCGTTTATCTTGCGATCGCGTCGCAGGGCGAGGCGATCGCCGCGGCGCTCGACACGGGCACGGCCGTCGTGCAGAGCCCGATGCGCACGATGCTGTTCATGCTGACGTTCGTCGCCATGGGTGCCTGCACCGACTTCGCGAAGCTCAGAGGCTTAGGCAAGGTCGCGCTGCTCTATGGGCTAGCGCTCGTCGTCGTGATCGCGCCGATCGCCTACGCGGTCGCCTATCTGTTCCACCGCGGCTTGATGCCGCCGCTCGCCGGGCCGTGAGCCGGCCGGCCCTGAGGTAACCCCATGAGCAAGTACATCGGCGCGATCGATCAAGGCACGACGAGCAGCCGCTTCATGCTGTTCGACGTGCGCGGCAACGTGGTTGCGGCCGCGCAGCAGGAGCACGCGCAGATCTACCCGCAGCCCGGCTACGTCGAGCACGACGCGGCCGAGATCTGGCGCAACACGCAAGCCGTGATCGCCGAGGCGCTCGCGCGCGGCGGCGTGCGCGCCGGCGAGCTCGCGGCCGTCGGAATCACGAATCAGCGCGAGACGACGGTGCTCTGGGACCGCAACACGGGCGTGCCGCTGCACAACGCGCTCGTCTGGCAGGACACGCGCACGGCCGAGCTCGTCGCGGCCTACACGCGCGACGGCGGCCAGGACCGATTCCGCGCGCGCACGGGCTTGCCGCTCGCGACCTACTTCAGCGGACTCAAGCTGCGCTGGCTGCTCGACAACGTCCCCGGCGCGCGCGCGAAAGCCGTGGCCGGCGACACGCTGTTCGGCACGATCGACACGTGGCTCCTCTGGAACCTCACGGGCGGCGCCGCCGGCGGGGTGCACCTCACCGACGTCACGAACGCGAGCCGCACGCAGCTCATGGATCTCTCCACCCTCGATTGGGACGACGACCTGCTCGCGGCGTTCGACATCCCGCGCGCGTTGTTGCCGCGCATCGCGCCGTCGAGCGCGAGCTACGGCACGGCGCAGTTGAGCTCACTGAAGGGCGTGCCGATCGCGGGCATTCTCGGCGATCAGCAGGCCGCGCTCGTCGGTCAAACGTGCTTCGAGCCCGGCGAGGCCAAGAACACCTACGGCACGGGCTGCTTCATGCTCATGAACTTAGGAACGCGTCCCGTGCCGTCGACGGCCGGGCTCATCACGACCGTGGCCTACCAGTTCGGCGACGAGCCGCCGCATTACGCGCTCGAAGGCTCGATCGCGATCGCGGGCGCGCTCGTGCAGTGGCTGCGCGACAATTTGGGGCTCATCGCCAAGAGCGCCGAGATCGAGGCGCTCGCACGGCAGGTCGCCGACAACGGCGACGTCTACTTCGTGCCGGCTTTTTCGGGCCTGTTCGCGCCGTACTGGCGCGACACGGCGCGCGGCGTGGTCGTCGGTCTCACGCGCTATGCGAATCGCGGCCACATCGCGCGCGCCGCGCTCGAGGCCGTCGCCTATCAAACGCGCGACGTGCTCGAAGCCATGGAGAAGGACTCGGGGATTCCGATCAAGGAGCTGCGCGTCGACGGTGGCATGGTCGGCAACGAGCTGCTCATGCAGTTCCAGTCCGATCAGCTCGGCGTGCCCGTCGTGCGCCCGCGCGTCACCGAGACGACGGCGCTCGGCGCCGCCTACGCCGCGGGTCTCGCCGTGGGCTTCTTCGCCAATCGCGCCGAGCTCGTGCGCAACTGGGGCGTCGAGAAGCGTTGGCAACCGGCGATGGCGGATGCCGAGCGCAGCAAGCTGTACGGCGCATGGCAGAAGGCCGTGCGCCGCTCGTTCGATTGGATCGATCGGCCGGCGTGAGCGGCAAAGGGGAGTCAGGTGCAACCATTTCTCGGCGAACTGATCGGAACGATGACGTTGATCCTGCTCGGCAACGGCGTCGTCGCTTGCGTCGCGCTCAAGGGCTCGTACGGGGAGAAGGGCGGCTGGATCGTCATCACGACGGGCTGGGGCCTGGCCGTGATCTGCGCCGTGCTCGTCGCGCTCGCCGTCGGCAGCAACGCGCACTTGAATCCCGCCGTGACGATCGGCGTCGGCATCGCCACCGGCGAGTGGAGTAACGCGGGCGCCTACATGGCCGGGCAATTCCTCGGCGCAGCGTTGGGTGCCGTGCTCGTCTGGCTGCACTACCTGCCGCACTGGGGCCAAACCGACGACACGGCGGGCAAACGCGCCTGCTTCTGCACGTCGCCGGCCGTGCGCCACCTGCCGGCGAACGCGCTGAGCGAGGTCATCGGCACGTTCGTGCTCGTGTTCGTGGCGGCTGCGATCTCGTCCGACAACCTGTCGCCGAACGGGCTCGCGCCGGGCTTCGGACCGTTCCTCGTCGGCTTGCTGGTTTGGGGCATCGGGCTCTCGCTCGGCGGGCCCACGGGCTACGCGATCAACCCGGCGCGCGATCTCGGGCCGCGCCTGGTGCACGCGCTGCTGCCGATCGCGGGCAAGGGCAGCTCGGGCTGGGACTACGCGGCGATCCCGATCGTCGGTCCGATCATCGGCGCCGTGCTCGCGGGGCTCGCCGTGGTCGCCGTCGGGATCTGACTCGCGAGGCGAACGGTGAGTCCTTCTGCTCCTCGCAGGCCCGGCCCCCCGGGCTGACGGCGATCGTCGCGATCTCGCGCCGGGGCGCGGCCACCGTTCGGCGCTCGCTGCGCTAGCGCAGCGAGCTAGACGAGTCGGCCGATCCGGACGCCCGCGCCCGCTCGGCGAAGGCCGCCAGCCGGTTCCCGCGCACGACGACCTGCTCCAGGTACGTCGACATGAGCGGTATGCGCTGGTCCTCCACCACCTTGTCGAAGATCGTGTTCAACCAGCCGCGCTTGCCCAGAGCCTGGTTCAGCATCCCGTTCGCCGCGCAGGACAGCCTGGCCTCATAGCCGTGCCACTCGACCGTCGCCTGACGGGCAAAGAAGCGCTTCGCCGTGAGCCAGGACATCACCTCGCTCATCAGCGGGCGGGTGAAGGCGGGCTCGTCGATCCGCTTGCCGCCGAGCTCGATCCGCGGCCGCAGGTGCAGCGCGATCGACGGGTAGAGGATCGTGACCAGCGAGCCCTGGTTCCAGCTGGTGAAGAAGAACCTGAAGCTGGGCGTCTGCTCGGCGTTCAGCGAGTAGCGGCTGGCCTCCCCCAGCGCACGGGCCCAGATCACGAGGAAGCCACGCAGGAACATGGTCGCCAGCGCCAGCCCGGGTCGCAGCTGCAGCAGCTGAACCGCGTAGCGGTACTCCGACGCGTCGAGCCGGGATTTGCCGTACGGCCCGATCCGCTCCGCCTCGAGATCGAACGGCGCCTGCACCGGTTCGGCCTCGCGCGCGAGCGTGTTCTCCAATGGCTGCATGAGGCCGGCGTCGAGGTCGAACGCCTGCAGACGGGGGTACGTGCTGGCCTCAAGGAGCGTGGCGATGAACGCCTCGACGCGATCGAGCGGGAACAGCTCGACGATCAGGTGCTTGAAGCGTTGACGCTGGTTGTCCGCTTCTTCCTGGGCCGTCGCCGGGTCGAGCCGGATGGTCGTCAGCGCGCGGGGGTAGCGCAGCAGCTCGACGCGATCGAGTCCGCCGCCGTCCACGAAGCCACGCCAGACTTCTCGGGGGATCGCGTGGAGGTCCGTGGCCATCGCGGCCATCGTACTCCTCGACGCACGCCGAGCCAGCCCCGGCGCGCGCTGGCGCGGCCGCGCGCCAAATCCCGTACGAGGCGACGACCGGCCGGTTATCGACGATCAAGACCGGGCCGAGCGAGACCGCGACGCTGCAGAGCCTCGAGTACGAGTGGGATCTCGCCGGTAACTTCGAAGAGCGCGTCGATCAGCTCCTGTCGCGCGGAGGTCTTTAATTACGACGCGCTCGATCGCCTCACGAGCGTCGTGCGCAACTCGTCGACGGTGTTCTCCGTCGGCTACACCACCGACCACCTCGGCAACGTCGCCTCGAAGACGGGCGTATCAGGGAGCTACACGTACGGCGGCTCCCGCCCGCATGCCGTAACAGCGATCGGCTCGACGGGCTACGCGATCAATCCGGCACGCGACTTGGGGCCGCGCCTCGCGCACGCGTTGCTGCCGATCGCGGGCAAGGGCAGCTCGGGCTGGGACTACGCGGCGATCCCGATCGTCGGGTCGATCGTCGGCGCCGTGCTCGCGGGGCTCGCGGTGGTCGCCGTCGGCATTTGAGCCAGCGGATTGCTAACCGCTCGACCACTGCCGACGTCGCGACGCTACCGCCTGTCAACCGGGTTGCCGCCCCGGTGAACTAGCGCCGCCTCGATGGACTCGAGCGCCTCTCGGGCATCGGACAGGCGGGCGATTTCGGCCTCGAGCTCCCGGCATTGCCCCTCGGCGCGGGCGCGGCCAGCCGTTTCGTCCCGAAGGCGGGCCTCCAGGTCGGCGATCTCGGCGGTGCGGAGGTTAGCCACGTCACGCGCCTCGGCCAGCTCCCGGGCCGCCGACTCGCGTTCGGCGTCGCGCTCTGCGAGCGCGGCCTCGACTTGCGCCAGCAAGGTCGTCTGCTCCCCCTCCAAGCGCCGGTGCTGGGCGAGCTCGCCGAGCACCTGGTCGCGCTCCGCTGCCAGGGCTTCGGCCTCGGCCACGGCGTCGTCCGCGATGTGCCGCCGTTCTTCCGCCTGCGCCTCGAACACCGCCCGCGCTCGCCGCTCGCGCTCGAGCTCGGTAGCGCTCCGCGTAAGGGTGGCACGTGCCGCCTCGAGGGCTTCGGCCAGCTCGGACCGCTCACGGGCCGACGTCTCGAGACGGTCGCGCAGCCCGTCGACCACCTCGCGCACCGCGGCGGCTGTGCGCTTCGGTTCGATAACCCCGCTCCGGGCCTGAGCGGCGGCGAGACGCTCCCTAAGTCTTGCGATCTGCTCGCGCCCGTCGGAGACGGGCGATGCGGGCGTCGGCATTTTCGCCGGTGAAGCGGCCAAGGGTCGTGCGACCAAGGCGGCCGAGAGCACTGCCGCACCGCGTGACTCGCGGGCGTCGGCAACGGCGTCGCGCGCGGCCGGCGCGGCCGGTGTGGTGTCTTCCGGTGGGCCGGAGGTCAGCTCCGAGATCACGCGGGCGATCTTCGTGCGTGGCTTTCGAACCGGGACGTTGGCTTGGAATCCGCCGGTCATGCCCTTTTCTCCTCCGCTTGCTCGAGGGGTGCGTTGATGATCTCGTCGACAAGCGCGTCGATGTCCCGCGCGCCTCTGGACCCCGGGGCGTAGGCGTTGATGGGAATGCCCTCGCTGGACGCTTGGGCGAACGTCGTGCACTGGCGCACGATCGTCCTGGCGAGGAACTCGGGGTAGTGGGACTCGAGGGCGCCTTTCGCTTCCCGCGCGATCCGCGTCGTCGGGTTGTAGTGGTTGAGGATGATCGCAATCCTGCGCAGCGTGTGATCGAGGTCGTCCTCGAGCTGCCCCAGGGTCTCGAAGAGCAGCTTGATACCGTGAAAAGAGAGAAAGTCCGGGAGGACGGGGACCAATAGATCGTCGGCGGCCATGAGGGCATTGAGGTTCAGGAGCCCGAAGGACGGCGGGGCGTCCATGACCACGAATTCATAGCGGCCGGACACGGTTTCCAGGGCTCGCTTGAGCTTGTGCTCCCGCCCGGCCATGGGCATCAGGGCGAGGTCCACCGTGGACATTCCGAGATTCGCGGGGAGCAGGTCGAGCTCCGCGAGCTCCGTGTGCAGGATGACGTCCGTCAACGGGAGCCGCTTGACCAACGCATCGTAGAGGGTGCGCTCGACCCGGTCCCCCTCGAAGCCCAGGTTCTGGGTGGCGTGTCCCTGTGAGTCGAGGTCGATGACGAGCACCCGGTGCCCCATCTCCGCGAGCCGATAGGCGTAGGCCACCGAGAGGCTGGTCTTGCCGGTGCCACCTTTGAAGTTGAGGAAGAGCTGGTGGCTCAGTGGTCTTCGACTCGGACGGCGGTCCAGCGCACTGCGATACGCAGAGAGGTGGCGAACGCCGTAGCTGTCGGGTCCGCCGCCCAGCGGCTTCAGGTCCGGCCGCCTGTCCGCCTCAGCGAGCTGCCTATCGGAGACGCCCAATAACCTGGCGAACTGTCGTCTGCCGTATCGGATCTCCACTACGACCCCCTGCGCACCCACTTAGGAGGAGGCTCCGGATCTGATCCCCGGAACAAGAGCCAGGGTCCCGCCGGCGTCAGCCACTGCGGACGGGGTACGGCGCAACACCTCCTGAACCACGCGGCGCACCTGCGGGTTCGGGTCGCGGCTGAGCGGCTCCAGGAGCCGCTGAAGCTTAAGCCCCTGCGCCCCGGCCGCAGCGAGGACGACACGGCGACGAACGCGAGGATCGGGGTCCGCGATGCCCCGAGCTACGTGCGGTTCGAGGCGGGACGGATCGTGCTCCAGGAGGTGACCCAGTGCCTGATACGCGGCCGCGCGCACGCCCGGATCGGCGGCGACGAGCGAGGGCTGGATCGCGTCGAACGCTTCGGCGTCGCCGCTCCGCCCGAGCCGAAGAAGCTCGTCGATACGGGGCGCCGCTTCCGGCGTGGGCCCGTCGATCGCTTCGGCGGGGGCCCTCGGCGAATCGAGCGGCTGTGGGCTCGTTTCGACCGCCGGCGGAGCAACGGCGCTCGAGCTCACGTACCCCTGCGCGCTCGCCCGCAGCAACTGCTCGCGGAGATCGGCCTCACGTCGCTCCGCCAGCACGCTCCGGTGCTCGAGCTCGAGAATATCGCGGCTCAGCACGGCAATGAACTCCGCCAGGTCGATGGCGTCGGCATTGCCGTCTCGGGCCGCGAATTGCCACTCGGCGACGCGGCTTAAAAGGGTCTCCCGGCTGGCCGTGAGCTCCGCGACGCGCGCGCGTAGATCCGCCACGGTTCGCTGCCCGGCGACGGTCAGATCCCGGTGGGCGGCAACTTCACCCCGGAGGCGGACCAGCTCCCGCGCGTCTTCGGGCCTGGTCGACTCGAAGAGACGCCCTTCCAGCCCGGCTCGGAGCGCCTCAGAGTGTTCGAGGCGGTGGTGGAGCGACCCGATCTCCTCGCGAGCCGCGGCAACCTCTTCGTGGAGAACTCGCTGACGGCGAGCATGATCGACTTCCCGAGCGGTTGCCTCCGCCAGGAGCGCACGGGCGCGATGGGCTTCTGCGCGGGCTTCGTCCACCTTCGCACGCATCTGCTCCAGCCTGCATTCGAGGAGAAAGACACGATGCGCGTCGGAGCCGCACTGAACCTTACCGGCCACATCGGGAGACCCGTGTGCCAGCTCGTTTCTGTCCTTCATGATCGGACGACGGACGGCATCTGCAGTGTCGTGCCCGCCTTGAAATAGAACGAAACTCGTTCACCAACTATACAGCAAGAAACGCGGCGAAGATTCCAACGCTTACGGGCTCGGTCGGGATCTGATTAACGGCAAGCGTTGCGCCGCTTTCGGCCGCCGGCGCATCCTATGGGTCGATGCGGCGACCAGTCGGCCGCGTATCTTCAAGGTATACACGAACAACGAGGTGCGGCCATGACCACGCGCGTAACCGGGCTCCGAGCGTTCTTGGTGTTGATGATCGGGGCTTTGCCGGCGAGCAGCGTGCTCGCTCAGGTGCCGGATACTCCGGCCGGCCGGCAGTTCACGGCCTGGCTCGATGCCATGAACAGCAGCGACCCCGCGGCGATGCAGCAGTTCATGGACAAGAGCATGCCCGGAAACCCCGTCGAGCAGGGGCTCGCGATCCGAAATAACTCGGGCGGTTACGACCTCAAGAAGGTCGAGACCACGAGCGCTACGAACATCGTCGTGCTCGTTCAGGAGCGCGGCCCCGGCAAGCAGTTCGGTAGGCTCACGATCAACGTCACGGCCGAAGCGCCGGATCGCATTGCCGGCATCTTCCTCCAACCCGCACAACCGCCGCCCGAGCTCGCGCCGGCGAAGCTCACGGCGGCCGAAGCCGAAGCGGCGCGAACCGGCGCGCCGTTCCGCCAGCTCACGGCATGGCTCGAAGCCTTCAACAGCGGCGACCGCGAGCGGATACAGGCATACCTGTCCGCCAACTACCCGTCGGCGAATATCGACGGCCAAATGAACTTTCGTGCGCAAACCGGCGGCTTCGAGTTTCGCGCGCTGGAGCAAGCGACGGCCGTGAGCGCCGTGGGCCTCGTGCAGGAACGCGATTCGGATCAGTTCGGCCGGTTCGTGCTCGTCGTCGAGCCCGATCCGCCGCACCAGATCACGCGGCTCGGCTTGAACGCCATTCCACGCCCGGCGGAATTCCCCGTGCAGCGCATGCGCGAGGCGGACCTCATCGCGGCGTTGCGCGCGAAGGTCGAGAAGGACGAGGCGGCGGAACGCTTCGCGGGTGCGGTGCTCGTTGGCCGGATCACGAGCGGCAACGGCACGGCGCTGTTCAGTGAAGCGTACGGTCTTGCGGACCGCGAAGCCCAGGTGGCCAACACGCTCGACACGCGGTTTCGCATGGGCTCGATGAACAAGATGTTCACCGCCGTGTCGATACTGCAGTTGGTCCAGGCGGGCAAAGTGGTGCTCACGGATCCCGTGGGCAAGTACATCGCGGACTATCCGAACCAAGAAGTGGCTACCAAGGTCACGATCCATCATCTGCTGACGCACCAGGGCGGGACCGGCGACATCTTCGGCCCGGATTTCGCCGCGCGGCGCTTGGAGCTGCGCGAGCACGACGACTACATCGACTTGTTCGGTCAGCGCGCCCCGGCCTTCGAGCCGGGCAGCCGCTATGCCTACAGCAACTACGGCATGGTGATGCTCGGCGCTGTCATCGAGCGCGTGACGGGCACGAGCTACTACGACTATGTCGAGGCGAACATCTATCGGCCCGCCGGCATGACGCGCACGGGCTCCGAGCCCGAGAGCGAGGTCGTGGCCAACCGATCGATCGGCTACATGCGCTCACCGGCCGGCGGTTGGACCCGCAACACGGACACGTTGCCGTATCGCGGGATGTCGGCGGGCGGCGGCTACTCGACGGTCGGCGATCTGCTCAAGTTCGCGACCGCGCTCCTAGGAAACAAGCTGCTCGATGCCGAGCACACGGCGTTGCTCATCGCCGGCAAGGTGGACATAGGCCCGAACCGCAAGTACGCGTATGGCTTCGAAGACGCACGTAACGGCGGCCTCGGAGCCGTGGGCCATAGCGGCGGCGCGCCAGGCATGAGCGGCGACTTGCGCATCTATCCGCAATCCGGCTACGTCGTGGCCGTGTTGGGCAATCAGGGCCCGGTACAGGCACCCGCGATTTCCGCGTTCGTCGACCTGCGCTTGCAGGAATAGCGAACCGCGCTCAGGCGCGATCGGCGCCGCAGTTCCACGCCCGAAGCTCGGCGCCTTCGCGATAGATGAACGAGCCGCCCCAAGCCCAAGGCTCGGCGAGCATCACGGGATCGGTGACCGTGATCTCGTAGTCGAGCTTGAGTCCGTCGGCCGAGAGCGTGAAGCGCTCGACGACGCGGCTCCGATTGCTCTGCGCGGGTCCGAGATCGCCGTAAGTGTGGTAGTCGATGCCGCTGGTCTCGATGACGAGCTCGTTGGCCGACAATCGCCCGACCGACAAGCCGAGCGGCGCCGGCGCGGGCGTCGCCGCGGGCGCCTCGAGATGGACGACGCGCGTGAGGTCGTACGCCTCGCCGCGAATGAGCAGCTGTTCGCCTTGCCGGACGATCTCGATCGGGTAGGGACTCATCATCGCGTACGGCATGCCCGGCACTTCGCAGTCGGCGACGGCTTGCTTGCCGCCTTCGTAGCGCGCTTGCGCGCGCTGGCCTTCGGCTGTGAGCACGGGCGCGCCGCGCGGTCGCGGAAACACCGAGATCAGCGGCGACCAGATCCGGAACAACGAGCGTTCGTCTCCAGCCGGTAGGGCGAGATCGCCCGCGGTGAAGAACGCGGTCGCGTCGCCGACCGTCTTCGAGCCCCAGTACGGTCGAGCGCCGGGCGCCGCGAGGAGCTCGGTGTTGTCGGCGAGAAGGATGTTCGAGACCCAGAGCGTCCGAGCGTTGCGTCGACCGGGATTGCCGCGGACTTTGATCGTCGCGCCGACCGCGAGCATGCTTTTTTCGATGCCCATGCGCGACAGCAGGTTGACGGGGCCCGCTTCGACTTCCCAGCCCTGCCCATCGTTTGCCGCGACGTCGATCTTGATGTGCGGATTGACCCAGTGGACCTCGGTCACGCGGCCCTCGATTTCCGTGACGGTGCTCATCTCGAACTGCGCGGCGAAAGAATGGTGCGCCGCCGCAGTGGACGACAGAGATGCGCAGAGCAGTGCCGCAGCGGCCGACGCGATTCTCGACGACGATTGCATGTTTTCCGCCTTGCGCTCTGTTCGCGGCAACGTCCAGTTGCGGGAAGTCTGATCGAAGCCGAAGCGCGCGGCAACGAGCGCCGCGCCGTTCACGTAGCTGCGCCGACGCGCTCAGCGATAGAACACGTGCTGGCCGATACGCGTCGTTCGGGCGTGAGTCCACCCCGGGCGAACGCTCGTGGCGTGATAGTAGAGCGCGCCCCCGGTCGGATCGCGTGGTGGGGCCATGAGCACTTGCTCCGCGAGATGCTGCGCTAATCGCCAGCTGCGCGCGTCGCGCGGTCGATCGCTCCTGCCATCACACCACCAGGAGAACTCACAACCCCGCCGTTGGCCTCCTTGATACACGACGTCACAGGGGGTTGTCGGAAATCGCCGGCTCCGCATGCGGTTCAAAACGGTCCAGCCGACGGCGATCATGCCCTGGCGGCCTTCGCCTCGCGCTTCCCAATACAGGTTGAGCGCCATGCAGTGCTGCTGCTCTTTGAACCAGCTCGCCTCCGCGGCGTCGGTATCGAACGGGGCAAGCAGAGCGAGCCCTGCTAGCGAGGCCGCACGGATCGCCGGCGCCAGGCCGAAAGAGGTGATCTTCGTCATGGTCGTGCCGCTCCAAGATGCCGTTCACGACCGCAGGTTGCTGGGCGCAGCGTGAACGGACGCTGAAGCGCGCGAAGTCCGCCGTATCGGCGTCGATCGGTCTCCGGGTGACGCGGATCGCCGGGGTCGCTACGCGCCTTCGACGCGCGCGAGGAACCCGCGCACCGCCGCATTCGCGGCTTCCGGCGCGTCGACCATCGTCAGGTGCGCGGCGCCCGGGATCAGCACGAACTCGGCCCCCGGCGTCATGGCGGCGTGCTCGCGCGCCGTTTCCGGCAGGCACTCGTCGTACTCGCCCGAGTGAAACAGCACCGGCATGCGCAACGACTCGAGCTCGCTCGTTCGATCGAACGACTTCAGGACGCCCGTGCATTTGAAATCAGACGGGCCCCACATGTAGCGATAGACGTCGAGACCCATGCCGCCGCTCGCTTTCGCCAACAGCACCAGGTCCGGCTTGCGCGTAACGTATCGGCTGGAGAAATCGTTCCAGAAGGCGGCTTGGTACTCCGGCGTGTCGTAGTTGCCGGTGCGCTCAGCCTCGGCGATCGCAGCCTGCGATTCCGGCGTCAGCGTCTTCACGAGCGTGGCGACGTCCGCGATGAAGCGCGGCACGCTTAGGCACTCGCCGGCGAAAATGACGCTCGCGACGTCGCGCGGCTGCTTCGTGACGAGCCACTCCATGGCGAGCATCGAGCCCCACGAGTGGCCCAGGACGTGAACCGTCCCAGGCGCGAGCTCGGCGCGTACGGTGTCGAACTCCTCGACGTACCGCTCGACCGTCCAAAGGGCCACGTCCGACGGTCGATCGGAACGCCCGCAGCCGAGTTGGTCCCAGACGTAGACCGGCCGCTCGTCGCCGAGCGTCGCGAACGGCTCGAGATAGTCGCTCGGAAACCCGGGGCCGCCGTGGATCAGAATGAGCGGAGGTTTGGGGCCGTCGCCGAAGCGGCGCCAAACGACGGAACCTCCGCGTACGGTAATGCGCCCCTCCGAGGCCCGGCGTGTGTCCGGCGCACACGCTGAAAGCGCCGCCATCGTCGAGCCAACGAGCATCGCGCGCCGCGTCAGTCGCATGGGACCTCCATTCGTCAGCTCGTATTCAACGAGCTGAACCCGGCAGACCAGGCTCGAAAACGCTAGCCGCGTCTCATTGACGGGGCGGACCGCCGCCGCCGGGCGCGCCGCCGCCGGGCCGACCGCCACCGGGCCGACCGCCGCCGCCGCCGCCGAACGAGGGGTAGGGCCGTTTGCTGACGAGCAGCCGATCGAGGAACAGATCGATTGATTGCGCCATGACCTCGACGGCGTCGAGCGCGGCGTTGTCGAACGCGTGCTGCGCGCCCTGGATCGCCGTGAGCGCCGCCGGCACGCCGGCCGCCTGGAGCTTGGTGAAGAAATCGATGCTCGACGACAGTGGCACCGTCGTGTCGGCCGTGCCGTGCACGAAGATCGTCGGCGCGAAGCTCGCGCCGATGTAGGTCGTGGGCGATGCGGCCGCGATGTTCTCGGGCGTGGCCCCGCCCTCGCCGAACAGGCCTCGCGCGATCTGCGCGCTCGCGAGCGGATAGACGCCGATGCAGGCGTTGACGTCCGAGCTCACGCCCGGCGTGCCGCCCGTGCCCTCGAACTCCGGTTTGCCGTTCGTGCCGGCGGCCAGGAGCGACAGCATGCCGCCCGCCGAGTAACCGGCCACGACGATCTTGTCGGCGTCGACGCCGATGCGCGCCGCGTTCGCGCGCGTCCAGCGAATCGCCGCCTTGACGTCGTGAATCTGTGCGGGCCACAAACCTTGGGTCTGGAGGCGATAGTTCGCGGAGACGTTCGTGTAGCCGCGCGCGCCGAGCGCCTTCGCGTCGTTGATGATGTAGCCGGCGTTCTTGTTGCCGGCGAAGAAACCGCCGCCGAAGAGGTGGATGATGGCGAGGCGTTTCGGTGTGACGCCCTCGGGCGGCTGGTAGACGTCGAGCAAAAGGTCGATGTCGCCGCCCTTGCCGAAGACGATGTCCTTCTCGGCCCTGAGGTTGCCGATGTCGGGTGCCGGCGGTTGTGCTCGTGCCGTCATGGTCGCGAGGACCGGTGCGGCGGCGAGTACACCCGATGCTTGGACGAATCCACGTCGCGTCATGCGTGCCATTTGTTGTTCCCCCGTTGGTGGCGACTGCGCAAATGATACCCTTTCTTCGGCCGCTCGATGCTCGCCATCACTTCGAGCCGTCGGCCACAGCGGCGTCGACGAGAAGTCACGATGGCCGGCAAATCGACCCCAAGCTCGCCGACGTCGTTTCTCGATGGGCTTTGGGCTGCCTCAACGCGAGGCGAGCTTCGGCAGCAGCACGCCGAGCACGGCGCCCGTGATGCCGGCGCGCAAGAGCTCGAGCAACGGGTCCGCTATCGTCGCAGTCAGGTTGCGCACGTTGCTGGTGCCGTAGTATGTGAAATCCACCGTGAGCCAGAGCAGAAAGCCGACGATCGCGCAGACTTTGATCGCGTTGGCGAGCGTCAATCCGCCGCTGCGCTGCGCGAGCGCGAAGACCATTAGCCCGGCATAGGCGAGCGAGCCTACGCCAACGGCCCAGATGATGTTGGCGTCACGGTTCACGCCCGTGGCGGTGCCGGCGTTCTCGGCGAAGAAATCCGCGAACAGGTACCCCCAAATGACCTGGCCGAGCACATACACTACGACGCCGCCGACGATCGTGCCGGCGACCCATTGCTTCATGTTCATACGAATGCCCCTCATGTTGTTGTCGTTGTAGCGGGACGGCTGGGAAGCCGTCCCAGCGCGACTGATACTACGTCGCGGTGATTCCAGGGTCCATCGCGCGTTTTCACGAGAGCTGCCGCGTGTACGGCCGTCCGCGGCGCTTGCACCGCAGTCGGCCGCGTGACCCCACTAGTGTTACGATTCATGGCTGAGGTGAGGTAAGAGGGGAACGTCCATGGCGGTCGATTTCAGAGGTCATCCGATGTTCGCGCCGGGGTTCAACAGCCCGACGCGTTTCGAAGCGGACGTGTACGACTGCGAGGTCTGGGGCCAGATCCCGGCAGACATCGAAGGCACGTTCTATCGCGTGCAATGCGATTTCCAATACCGGCCGCCGCAGAACGAGTGGCCCACGGGCTTCAACGGCGACGGCCACGTGAGCGCGTTCCGGTTCGCCAACGGCTCCGTCGATTTCAAGGCGCGCTACGTCAAGACCGAGCGCTTGATGGCCGAGCGCCGCGCGCGCAAGCGCCTCTGGGGCGTGTACCGCAACCACTTCACGGACGACCCGTCGGTCGCCAACATCGACCGGGGCGCCGCGAACACGCACATCTATTGGCACGGCGGCAAGATGCTCGTGCTCAAAGAGGACGCGCTGCCGTATCACATCGATCCGTACTCGCTCGAGACGCTCGGCCGCTGGGATTTCCACGGCAAGTGGACGGCCACGAGCATGTCGGCGCATCCGAAGATCGATCCGCTGACGGGCGAGATGATCGCCTACGGCTACCAGGCGAAAGGCGACCTCTCCGACGACATCGCGGTTTACACCGTCAACCCGCAGGGCCACATCGTCAAAGAAGTGTGGCTCAAGTCGCCCTACCTCGGGATCATTCACGACATCGCGATCACGCAGAAGCACGTGATCATCCCCGTGATCTCGCGCACGACGAGCCTCGAGCGCCTGCGGAGCGGCGAGCCCATGTGGGAATGGCAGGGCGATCTGCCGACGATGGTCGGCGTGCTGCCGCGCGACGGCGAAGCGCGCGACGTGCGGTGGTTCAAGGGTCCATCGCGCAACACGCTGCATTTCTTGAACGCGTCCGACGGCCCCAACAACACCGTCACGATGGAGTTGCCGGTCTCCGACGAGGAACGCTCGCCGTCGCACATCAAGCGCTGGACGTTCAACATGAGCTCGAGGAACGACTCGTTCGGCGAGGAAGTGGTCTCGCGCTCGAACGGCGTGCTCGCGCGCATGGACGATCGTTACCTGTCGCTGCCGTATCGCTACGGCTACGTCGGCCACAACGACCCCGAGCGGCCCTACGACACGGCGGCCGGTGGCAATCGCGCCGGGCGTGTCACGAACTGCTACAAGCGCTTCGATCTCGCGAATCCGACCGCAGCCGAGAGCACGTTCTTCGTCGGCAACGTGCAGAGCTTGCAAGAAGTGGGCTTCGTGCCGCGCAAAGGCAGCACGGCCGAGGGCGACGGCTACATCATGGGCGTTGCGAGCAACTACGCCGAGACATCGTCCGAGCTCCACATCGTCGACGCGCAACGCATGGAAGAGGGCGCGGTCGCGGTCGTGAAGCTGCCGTTCCGCCTGCGCGGCGGCACGCACGTCAACTGGTTCGGCAGCGAGGACCTCGCGGCGCAGCGCGCGGAGACGGTATGAGCGACACGATTCTCGATCGGCGCGAGTTCATGGCGGGCGCTGGTGCGGTAGCCACGGTTGCGTGCCTGCCCGTTGCGCTCGCGACGGCGGCGCCTGCCGTCGGCGACGCGACGCCGCGCGCGACGCTGACCGATTGGCACATCGACGACATGTGGGGCGTCTACCCGCGGCCGTCGGAGCCCATCGGGTACGGCCGCCCGCACGGCGACGGCGAGCTAGTCGCCGACGTGCATCCCGCGGATCGCGCGTTCCTCGCCTAGCCCCGCCCGCGCGGTGCTTCCGGCGCGCGCCTGCACCGAAGCGGGCCCTACGACGTCTGGTTGAGCAGCGGCCGGTATTCGCGCCTGTGTTGCCACAGGAAATACGCGTTGATCAGCAGCATGACGTTGCCGAGCACGGCCCCGCCCGTGAGCAAGCCGCCGTCGAGGAAGGCGTGGAACGCAACGACGTTGACCGTGATCGGCAGGATCAGCAGTGCCGCGAGCCCGGTCCGGCGCGTCCACAGGCAGGCGAGCGCCACGACGTGCACCAACACCATGATGATCGTGATGTACCTGCCTTCCGTGAGCGTTGCGATGAATTCGAAAGCCTGGGGGGTGTTGTAGAGATCCTGCGTCGGAGGCGGAAACACCCCGAGCGTTCCCAAGATCGGCATCACGAGGATGACGCTCAGGACGATCTTCAGGACGATGTCGACGGCTTTGCGCATGGATTGGCACCCCTCTCGCGGTTCCCGTCGAGTATACGAGGCGAGTGGCGCCGGGGCCGCAGCGCCTGCCTAGCGTTTCGACCGATCGGGAACGAGGGGGGCTCCTTCCGGATTCCTGTCGATTCGTAAGGCAGATCGCTGCGGCCGGCACCCATTAGAACCCTGGGCTCGCGTACGCGTCAGTTTGCTCGCGGTAGCGGCTCACTGGGCCTTCTGGCGTATTAGATGCATGGAGAGGCACATTCGGTTGCAAACCGGGTGCGGCGACGCGGAGCGGTCGTGCCTTTCCTCACGTATCATCGCGCCCGTGCGCTTCCGAGAAAGACGATGAGCCACGCGAGCGGCAGGCATTTCCTCCAGATCCCGGGTCCTACGAACGTGCCGGACCGCGTGCTGCGCGCGATGGCGGCGCCGACGATCGATCATCGCGGCCCCGAGTTCGGCGTCTTAGGTAGCGAGGTGCTCGCCGAGCTCAAGCCCATCTTCAAGACCAAGGCGCCCGTCGTGATCTACCCCGCATCGGGCACGGGCGCCTGGGAAGCCGCGCTCGTCAACACGTTGTCGCCGGGCGATCGCGTGCTCATGAGCGAAACGGGCTGGTTCGCGTCGCTCTGGCGTGAGATGGCGACGCGGCTCGGGCTTACGCCCGAGATCCTGCCCACCGATTGGCGCCATGGCGCCGATCCGGCCGCGATCGAGGATCGGCTCGAGCGCGACCGCGGGCACGCGATCAAGGCCGTCTGCGTCGTGCACAACGAGACGTCGACGGGCGTCGTCAGCCGCGTCGGCGAAGTGCGCAAGGCCATCGACCGCGCGCGTCATCCCGCGCTCCTGCTCGTCGACACGATCTCGTCGCTCGCCTCGATCGATTTCCGCATGGACGAGTGGGGCGTCGACGTGACGGTCGCGGGCTCGCAGAAGGGGCTCATGCTGCCGCCAGGGTTGTCGTTCAACGCCATCTCGACGCGCGCGCTCGCTGCGAGCAAGTCGGCCAAGCTGCCGAAGTCCTTTTGGGGCTGGGACGAGATGCTCGCCGCGAACAAGAACGGCTACTTTCCGTACACGCCGGCGACGAACCTGCTCTACGGCTTGCGCGAAGCGCTCAAGATGCTGAACGACGAAGGGCTCGAGAACGTGTTGGCGCGCCACACACGCCACGGCGAAGCCACGCGCTGCGCCGTCGCGGCGTGGGGGCTCGAAGTGCTCTGCGCGAATCCCGCCGAGTACAGCGGCTCGCTGACGGCCGTGCTCGTGCCCGAGGGGCAAAGCGCCGACCGGCTGCGCAAAGTGATTCTCGAGGCGTTCGACATGTCGCTCGGCACGGGCTTGGGCCGGCTCGCGGACAAGGTGTTCCGCATCGGCCACCTGGGCCACTTCAACGACCTCACGCTCGCCGGCACGCTTAGCGGCGTCGAGATGGGCCTTACGCTCGCGGCTGTGCCGCACCGGCAGGGCGGCGTGCAGGCCGCGCTCGAGCTCCTCGCGGCCCAAGCGGCGGCTTGAGCGTCGCTAGTGTCCGCCGGAGCCGAGCTTCGCGAGCGTGGGCGTTTCGGCCGAACCGCCACGCGGGGATTCGGGCGAAGCGACGCGTGCGGCGACAGACGCCCCTTCCTTCGTTGCGATGCTACCTTCGAAGCGCGCGCCGCTTTCGAGCGACACTCGCGGCGAGACCACGTTGCCGATGACGCGCGCGCTGGCCATGATCTGCACGCCTTCGTCGCCGTGCAGGTTCCCTTCGATCGTGCCGTGGACCGTGATGACCCTCGCCCTGACGTCGGCTTTGACGCGGCCGTTCTTGCCGATCGTCAGATGGTGGTTCTGGTGCGCGATCTTGCCTTCGACCGTGCCTTCGATGATCAGGTCCTCGTCGGACGAGAGCTCGCCGCCCTTGAAGGTCAGCGTGGGTCCGAGGACGGAGGTACCTTTGGTCGGGCGCGGCTCGCTTTCTGCTCGGAACGTGGTGGCCGGTGCTCCGTCGCTCTGTTTCTTGAACATGGGGTGGCTCCTTGTAGTCGACAGGTCGATGATCGACATTTCGCAGCGACGATCCGCGACGCACCTCACAGTCCCGGCGCACGAGGCGTTTTCGGGGGGCGTCGACGATCGTGCCGGCGACGCGGATAATGGCCGGACCAACATGCGCATTCAAGGGGGAAGCGTGACTCGTCACAATCGCCGGTGCTCCAACCCCGGTCGCCTCATGGGATTACTCGCCGCGGGCCTCGTCGTCGCGCCGACCGCGAGCGCGCACCACGGCTTCGGCAACTTTGCGATGGACGAGGACATCGAGCTCGCGGGCGTCGTGACGAAGATCGACTTCGTGAACCCGCACGCCTGGGTGCATTTCGACGTGACGGCAGCGGACGGCACGAAGGCGCCGCACCGCTGCGAGCTGCGCTCGGCGACCACGTTGCGCCGCTCGGGCTGGACCCCCGAGATGTTCGCGGCCGGCACGCAACTCACGATCCAAGGGTCGCCGGATCGCGCCGAGAAGGGCGCGTGCTACGTCAGCACGATCACGTTCGGCGATGGCACGATGCTCGACCGCTACGGGCAGCGCATTCCGGCCCGAGAGACCGCCGAACGCGTAGCCCGACAGCCCACCGGCGAGCCGAACATTTCCGGCGACTGGGCTGCGGAGCAGCTCGTCATGACGGATCCCGCCGGGCGCGACGGCACGCTCGTGCCGCTGAGCCGCGTCGGCTCGTTCGAGAGGGGCGCCGTGCCGGAAGGGCAACGCGAGATCGCCGGCGCGCGTGGCACGCCGGAAGCACAGACGCCGCGCACGGCTCCGCCGGGCGGTGGCGGTGGCCCGCCGAGGCGTGGGGCCGTCGGCCTGACGGACGCCGGGCGTGCGGCGCTCGAAGCGTTGCCGACGCTGCCCCGTGCGGAGCGGTCGTGCGCGCCGGGCAGCATCGTTTCGGATTGGGGCGGCGAACCCGTCAATCGCGTCACGCAAGCCGCGGGCACGGTCACGATCCAATACGGCAGGAGCGGCCTGACTCGCACGGTGCACCTCGGCATGGCGGCGCATCCCGCGAACGTGGCGCCGAGGCGCGAAGGCCACTCGATCGGCCGTTGGGAGAACGACGTGCTCGTCGTCGATACCGTCGGCTTTTCGCCGGGCACGTTGCTCGGGAATACGCCGCACAGCGCGCAGCTCCACGTCGTCGAGCGCTTTTCCATCGATGCGGCGACGAACGCGTTGCAGCGCGAGGTGCGTGCCGAGGACCCGCTCTTTTTCACGGAGCCCTATTCGCGTACCGATACGATGTACCTGTCGACGGTCGCGTATGCCGCGGAGGCGTGCCAGGATCTCACGCCCGCGGTGCCGAGCGCGCCGCAGCCCTAGCTGCTGAAAACTCAAGCTCCGCAAGGGGCTTCGAGGGTTTCGGCGGGAGGGCCAACTCGGTATCTTGGGCGGATACTGGCTACTGGGTTCCGACTGGATGCGGGCGCTCTCCACACGACGGCAGGTCTTGCAGGCCACGGCAGCGGGGCTCGTCGCCGCTGCGTGCCCGCGTCTCGGCGGGGCCCAAGCCGGCGCGGACTTGAGGTTCGGCGATCTCGGCGCGGACCTGGCACTCATCTCGGGAGCCGGCGCCAACGTCGTGGCGCTCGGCACGCCCGACGGTCTTTTGCTCGTCGACGGCGGTGCGGCGGCGCACTCGGCCGCGTTGCTCCGCCAGCTCGGCGAGCGCTGGCCGGGCCGGCGCGTCGCGATTCTGTTCAACACCAACTGGCGCGAAGAGCACACGGGCGCGAACCCAGCCGTGCGGGCCGCGGGCGGACGGGTCCTGGCGCACGAGAACACGAAGCTCTGGCTCGGCGGGGACTTCTTCGTCGACTGGGAGGACCGGCACTACGCGCCGCACACCGCGGCGATGCTCCCGAACGAGACGTTCTACACTTCGGGCAGCGTCGACCTCGCCGGGCGGCACGTCGAGTACTGGCACCTCCCGCGCGCGCACACCGACGGTGACGTTGCCGTATTTTTCCGCGACGCCAATTTGCTCGTCGCGAGCGATCTCTTGACGGTCGGCCGCTATCCCGTGCCCGATTACGCGACGGGCGGCTGGATCGGCGGGCTCGTCGAGGCCACGCGCAAGTTGCTCGACTCGACCGACGCGCGTACGCGCATCGTCGCCGCCGACGGCGGCATCTACGGCCGCGCCGCGCTCGAAGCGCAGCTCGAGCTTTGCACCGTCGTGCGGCAAAAGGCCGCCGAGGCGTTCCGCGCCGGCTTGAGTCTCGCCGACTTCGTCGCATCGCAGCCGACGGCGGCGTTCGATGCGGAGCGCGGCGATCCCGGCACGTTTCTCAAGCTCGTCTACAAGGGCGGGTTCGCGCATCTGCGCGAGCTCGGCGGAGTGATTTGATGCGTCCGCGGTGGCAGCGATGAATCGGCCAGTCGCTATCGCGGCGGGCCTTGCCGCGGTCGCTGCTCTCGGCGCGGGCTCGCTCTGGCTCGCGCAGCACGGTGAGCGGCCCACGGCCGAACAGCAGTGGCCGTTGTTCGGCCAGTACTGCGTCGAATGCCACAACCGCGACGACTTCACGGCGGACATCGCGTTCGAACGGCTGTCTCCGGAATCGATCGCGCACGAGCCCGAGATCTTCGAAGCCGCCGTGCGCAAGCTGCGCGGCGCGCAGATGCCGCCGCCGGGCGCCCTGCAACCCGACCAGGAAACCCGCCGTGCCTGGATCGGCGCGCTCGAGGGCGCGCTCGACACCGCGGCGGCCGCGGCGCCGAATCCCGGCCAGGTGGCGCTGCATCGACTGAACCGCACGGAATACGCCAACGCGATCGCCGACCTGCTCGCGCTCGACGTCGACGTCAAGGCCTTGCTGCCGAAGGACGACGAGAGCGACGGCTTCGACAACGTGGCCAACGTGCTCAAGGTCTCGCCGTCGTTCCTCGAGCAGTACATCGCGGCCGCGCGCACCTTAAGCGAGATGGCCGTCGGCAACCCGCGCGCGAAGCGCGACAGCCGCGTCTTCTACGCCGAGGCCGGGGTCAACCAGAACTATCACGTCGCCGGCATGCCGCTCGGCACACGCGGCGGCATGCTCGTCGAGCATTTCTTTCCCGCCGACAGCGAGTACGAGTTCGACATCGGCGGGCTCGCGCGCGCGCGCTACGTCGAAGGCCTCGAGTACCGGCACCGCTTGATCCTCGCCATCGACGGCAAAAAGGTGTTCGAGGACGAGATCGGCGGGCCCGACGACGTCGAAGCCGTCGACCTGCGCCAGGCCGCGGCCGTCGCCGAGATCAACGGCCGCTTCGAGAACATCCGCGTGCCGTTGACGGCGGGGCCGCACACGATCGCCGCGACGTTCGTCGCGCGCACGATGTCGGAGTCGGACGCCGTGCTCCAGCCGTTCGTGCCGGGTGGCGGCGAGGTCGGCATCATCGAAGGCGAGGAGAGCCCGCTGAAAATCGAGCGGCTCGAGATCAACGGACCATTCGCGCCGACGGGCGTGACCGACACGCCGAGTCGCCGGCGCGTCTTCAGCTGCCGGCCCGCGATGCCCGCCGACGAAACGTCGTGCGCGCGCGAGATCCTCACGCGCTTGACGCGCCAGGCTTTTCGGCGGCCCGTCACCGACGCCGATCTCGCGACGCCGCTCGCGTTCTTCGAAGCGGCTCGCGCGAGCGGCGGCTTCGAAGCCGGGGTGCAGAACGCGCTCATGATCGTGCTCGCTTCTCCTGAGTTCCTCTATCGCTTTACCGCACCGCCCGAGGACTCGGCGCCGGGCTCGGTCTATGCCGTGGAACAGTACGGGCTCGCGTCGCGGCTGTCGTTCTTTCTGTGGAGCAGCTTGCCCGACGAGGAGCTGCTTACGCTCGCCGAGCGCGGCGAGCTCGACGATCCGCGCGTCGTCTCGCGCCAAGTCGAGCGCATGCTCGGCGACCCACGTGCCGCGGCGCTCGTCGACAACTTCACGCAGCAATGGCTCGACATCCGCGGCGTGCGCGACATCGTGCCCGATCCCGTGATCTTCCCCGAGTTCAATCCAGATTTGGGCAACGCGTTCGCGCAAGAGCTCCGGCTGTTCCTCGCGAGCGTGCTGCTCGAGGACCATAGCGTGCTCGAGCTGCTCGAGGGGCGGCACACGTTCTTGAACGAGCGCCTCGGGCTCCACTACGGCGTGCCCGGCGTGCGCGGCGACGCGTTCCGGCGCGTCGAGCTTGCCGACCCGAACCGCTGGGGGTTGTTCGGCAAGGGTGGGATTCTCCTGGCCACGTCGTATCCGAACCGCACGGCGCCCGTGCTGCGCGGCGCCTGGATCCTCGAGGCCATCACGGGCACGCCGCCTGCCGCGCCGCCGCCGAACGTCGAGGCGTTCCCCGAGACGCAAGAGGGCGAGCAGCCGAAGACGGTGCGCGAGCGGCTCGAGACGCATCGCGCGAACCCGTCCTGCAACGGCTGTCACGGCGTCATGGACCCGCTCGGGTTCGCGCTCGAAAACTTCGACGCCATCGGCGCCTGGCGCGTCAAGGATCGCGACGCCGGCACTGCCATCGACTCGTCGGGTGAGCTCGCCGACGGCACGGTCGTGGACGGCCCCGTGGATTTGCGTGAAGCGCTGCTTAAGGATCCGACCCAGTTCGTGCAAACCTTGACCGAGAAGCTCATGATCTATGCGCTAGGCCGCGGCGTGGAGCACTACGACATGCCGGCCGTGCGGCGCATCGTGCGCGATGCCGAGCGCGAGGACTACCGGTTCTCGGCGATCCTGGCCGGCATCGCGCTGAGCGAGCCGTTCAGGTTCAGCACGACGCCGGCGGCCGACGACGCCGCGCAGGCCGCGGCAGGACCTTAGGGAGAGCCACGATGTTCGTCACGAAGAAGCATCTGTCCCGGCGCACGGTGCTGCGCGGCGTCGGGGTAGGTTTAGCGCTGCCGCTGCTCGATGCCATGGTTCCGGCGGGCACGGCGCTCGCGCAGACGGCCGCGGCGCCGAAACTTAAAGTAGGCTTCATCTATTTTCCGCACGGCGCCATCATGAGCCGATGGACGCCGGCCGCGGAGGGCACGAATTTCGAGCTCTCGCCGTTGCTCGAGCCGCTCGCCGCGTTCAAATCGCAGCTCACGGTCGTGAGCGGGCTCGAGAACAAGCACGCGGCGGGGCCCACGCACGCGATCACGCCGGGCACGTGGTTGTCGGGCGTCAGCCCGCGCATCAGCCACGATCCCTACGGTGGCGTCACGGCCGATCAGATCGCGGCGCAGCACATCGGCCAGGACACGCCGCTGCCCTCGCTCGAGGTCGCTACCGAGGAAGCCGTCGGCGGCGGGGCTTGTGACCGCAACTACGGCTGCAGCTACGGCGCGACGATCTCGTTCCGCACGCCGTCGACGCCGCTGCCCATGGAGTTCAACCCGCGCAAGCTGTTCCAGCGCTTGTTCGGCCAGGGCGATACGCCCGAGGAGCGCGAGCTCCTCGCCGCGCAATACGCGAGCATCCTCGACGTCGTCGCCGGCAAGGCCGCGGCGCTGCAGAAAGTCGTCGGCCCGAGCGACCGGCGCATGCTCGCCGATTACCTCGAGAGCGTGCGCGAGATCGAGCGCCGCGTGCAGAAGATGGAGGCCAACGACCTCTCGCACATCGCGCTGCCGGACGCGCCCGTCGGCATTCCGTCGAGCTTCGACGAGCAGATGAACCTCATGTTCGACACGGTCGCGCTCGCCTGGACCGCGAACCTCACGCGCATCACGTCGTTCATGATGGCGGCCGAGGTCAGCAACATGACCTACAACCACGTCGAGGTGGCCGACGCGTTCCACGCGTTGTCGCACCACCAGAACAACGCCGCGAAGCTCGAGCGCTTGCAGCGCGTGCAGCTCTACCACTCGCGCGCGTTCGCACGCTTCGTCGCGAAACTGGCCGGCACACCCGACGGCGACGGTTCGATGCTCGACAACACGCTGCTCGTCTACGGCAGCAACATGAGCGACAGCAACGCCCACGATCACTTCCCGCTGCCGATGGCGCTGGTCGGCGGCGCGTGCGGCAAGGTCAAGGGCGGGCAGCACCTGCGGTACCCCGACCGCACCCCGGTCTCGAACCTGCTGCTGACCGTGCTGCAGCGTGCCGGCGTGCCTATCGAATCGCTCGGCGACAGCACGGGCGCGTTCGCGGAGGTCTGATGGCCGCGCGCGCGATCATGCTCGCGTTCGCGCTCGTGGCCGGCGGCGCGGCCGCGCAAGGCACGCTCGTCGGCAATTGCTCCCTGCATTGCTCTACCTCGGGCATCCCTGCCCTCGTCGACGCCGCGCGCAACCGCGATCGCGTCGCGGCGCTCGGCCTCATTGCCGAGCGTGCCGATCCCAACCAAGCCGAGGCCGACGGCACGACGCCGCTGCACTGGGCCGTGCACCACGACGACGCCGAGCTCGTCACGCGGCTGCTCGCGGCCGGGGCCGCCGTGGCCGTCGCCAACGACTACGGCGCGACGCCGATGTCGGAGGCAGCCGTCGCCGCCAACCCGGCCGTGCTTAAGAAGTTGCTCGACGCCGGCGCCGACATCGATTCGCCGAACGCCGACGGCCAGACGGCGCTCATGGTCGTGGCGCGCGGCGGCAACGTCGCCGCGGCGCGGCTGCTCATTGAGCGCGGCGCCGACGTCAACGCGCGCGAGCAGCGCAAAGGCCAGACGGCGTTGATGTGGGCCGTCGCACAGAGTCATCCCCCGATGGTCGAGCTCCTGCTCGCGCATGGAGCCGAGGTCGATGCGCGCTCCACGGTCAACGAGTGGGAGCGCATGGTGACGGCCGAGCCGCGCCAGAAGAATCTGATGACCGGCGGTTTCACGCCACTGCTCTACGCCGCGCGCCAGGGCTGCCTCGACTGCGCGAAGCTGCTCGTCGAGGCGGGCGCGGCCATCGATCTCACGGATCCCGACGGGGTCACGCCGCTGATCTCCGCGGTGCAGAACGCGCATTTCGACACCGCGAAGTACTTGCTCGAAGCGGGCGCCATGGTCAACAAGTGGGACTTCTGGGGCCGCACGCCGCTGTATCTGGCCGTCGATTTCAACACGGTGCCGCATGGTGGCCGGCCCGATCGGCCGTCGCTCGACGACACGACGAGTCTCGCAATGATCGAGATCCTGCTCGCGGCCGGTGCGAACCCGAACGCGCAGCTCAAGTTGTTCCCGCCGTACCGGAGCCTGCGCATGGACCGCGGCGCCGACGGGATTCTCGACATCGGCGCGACGCCGCTGCTGCGCGCGGCGCGCGCGGTCGATCTAGAGGCGATCGAGCGGCTCGTCGCGGCCGGTGCGCTGGTCGACTTGCCGCAGCGCGACGGCATCACGCCGCTCATGGCCGCCGTCGGCGCGGGCGCGGGCTCGGTCGACACGCGCGGCAAGTTCCGCACGGAGCTCGACGCCGTCGCCACGGCCGAGGCGCTGCTCGACGCCGGCGCCGCCATCGACGTGCGCGACGCGCGCGGGCGCACGGCGGTGCACCACGCGGCGGCCATCGGTTACACCGACGTCGTCGCGTTGCTCGCCGCGAGCGGCGCCGACCTCGAGGCGCAAGACGCCGACGGCGTCACGCCGCTCGACGCCGCCAACGGCAAGCTCCGCGGTCGCGGGCGGGGTCCCGCCGCGGTCAATCGCGGCACGGCCGAGATCCTCGAGCGGCTGCTCGCGGCCGGCGCGAATTAGTTCTCGTCGCGGCCGCAACCGCTGCGTCGCCACCTAGCGCTGCACCTCTGCGCCAAACCGGTTGGTGCGGTTCGGTGCGCCTATGGCGCGCGCCTCGTCGTGTGCTCGGTGCACCTCGCGAAGCGGCGGTTCGCGCATTGTTGTGATGGCGAAATCGCTGGGGCACACTCGATCCGACACGATCGTCCTTCGCTCTCCATGATTGGAGGCGCCGTCGGCACGGATTGCCCGATCACGAGAACACCAAGGGAGGATCCATGATTGCTACGACCCGACCGTCGCAACTCGCATTCCGCGCCACACCGCTGGCCGGTGCCGTTGCCGCTGCACTGGGTGCGGCGTTTCCCGCGCTCGCTCAGCAGGCGTCCGGCGGCCTCGAGGAGATCGTCGTCACTGCGCGCTATCGCGAGGAGAACGTCCAAACGACGCCGATATCGATTTCGGCGTTCTCGGGCGAAGAGCTCGAGATCCGCAGCATCGAGAACGTCGAGGACATTGGCCTCGTGATCCCGAACGCCTATTTCAGGCGCAACGCGAGCAACTTCGGTCCGAACAACACGATTGGCCTACGCGGCCTGAACCAGATCGACTTTAGCTTCGCGTTCGAGCCCACGGTCGGCGTCTACATCGACGACGTTTACCACAGCACGATCACGGGCTCCGACATGGACCTCATTGACCTCGAGCGCGTCGAGGTGCTGCGCGGCCCACAAGGCACTCTGTTCGGCAAGAACAGCATCGGCGGGGCGATCCGGCTGCTCTCCAGGACGCCGCAAGGCGACGACACGGGCATGGTCTCGGCGACGTTCGGCGACTACGACCGCCTCGACCTCAAGGCGATCGGCGACTTCGCGCTCGTCGACGAAAAGGTGTTCGTGCGGCTGGTCGGGGTCACGAAGAAGCAGGAAGGCTACGGCGCCTCGCTCGACTTCACCTGCGAGATGATTCGACGCGGCACGCCGCAGCTAGCGGGCTTGGGCGACGGGCTCGCGTTCGGCGGCTATGGCCCCGACGGCGCGGACTTCGATTCGTTGCCCGATCTCTTGCCGCCGATCGCGGTCGCTGTGGGCAGTCCGGCCGACAACAATTTTTCGTTGCCGGCCGCGCGCAGCATCAGCCAAGACGGGACCTGCGAGCTGGGCCAGCTCGGTGGTACTTCGTCGCAAGCCGGCCGCGTGATGTTGCGGTTCTTGCCGTCCGACAGGCTCGACATCAACGTCTCCGTGGATCTCGCGAACAGCGACGACGACCCCAACGTCGACACGCAGATCTCGCCGATCAACAACGCCACTGACAACGCCTACGACACCAACGTTGTGTTCCGGCGTTATGGCATCCACTACAACGACAGCCGGATGCTGACGGGCAGTCCGTACACGAACTACGCAACTTTCGCCGATCCCGTGAACGGCCAGTACTATCCGCGCAACGCCGTGATGGACTCGGGCGGCGCGTCGCTCGTCATCGACTATGACCTCACGGAGAAACTCGGCGCGAAACTAATCCTCGCGGATCGCGGCTACGACACCGAGTGGACCAACGACAGCGACCGAACGCCGTTTGGTCTCACGCAGACGCACTACATCCAGAACCACGATGAGCAGCAATTCGAGCTGCAGTTCGACGGCGTGGCCGGGGATGGCGATCGCTTGGGTTGGACCGCCGGGCTGTTCTATTTCGACTCGGAGAGCCGGGCGTACAACACCACGGAGTTCGAGGCGTTCAACTACACAGGCGGGCTGCTGAACTTCGTCGCCAACGACGGCTATACGACGGAAAACAAGTCCGCGTTCGTGCACGTCACCTACGACTTCTCGGAGCGCTTGCGCGTGTCGGGTGGCGTCCGCTACACGGACGAGGCGAAGACCAACACGTTCGACCACGGCCCGGCGCTCAATCGCTCCGACGTGCCTCTGATCTTCGGCGACTCGCGCTCCGACTGGAAGGTCAGCGTCGACTTCCAACTCAACGATGCCATGTTCCTCTACGCCCAGACTGCTACGGGCTTTACGTCGGAGAGCGCGACACCGCGAATCTTCACCGTCGGCCAGCTCATGGCGCTCAAGGGTGAGGAGCTCGTGAGCCACGAGATCGGCGCGAAGCTCGAGTTCCTCGAGGACCGGCTGCGCTTGAACGCGGCCGTGTTCCGCAGCGACTACGACCCGCGCATTCGTCAGACGGGCGGCGTCAATCAGTGTGATGCGCCGACGAGCTTGAATCCGATCCCGTATCGGCTCCAGGGTGGCACTTGCCCGACCGGCACGTTCTTCGCGGGCTCGACGGGCCTGCCGTGGTTCTTCTACGACAACTCGCCCGGTGAGCTCAACGGCTTCGAGGTCGAGCTTGCCGCGAATCCCGTGGACGACCTGCTCATCAATTTTTCGCTGGGCCAGAACGAGTACGAAAACACGTTGAACGACCCCGGGCCGACGAACTTCACCTATATTGCGCCGGGTTATCTGTTTCAACCCGAGTACAACGCGAGCTTGGGTTTTCAGTACGAGATCCAGATCGGCAACGGCGGGGTGCTGACGCCACGGCTCGATGCGTTCTATCAGTCGGAGCGGTACACGGGACCGGCCAACGCCCGTCCCGCGGCCCATGAGGTGACGGCGAACACTTGTCCGAGGCAGTGCATTCCGGCCTACACGCTCATGAACGCGCGGCTGACCTACCAACCGCCGAATGGCGAGTGGCGACTATCGCTCGCGGGCACGAACGTGACCGACAAGTTCTATTGGCAGCAGTATTCGCCCGAGATTACGGTCAATGCGACGACGGGCGCGATCACGAACGCGGCCCCGTTCGGCCGCACGGGGGTCGCGAGCCAACCGCGTGAATGGGCGTTGACGATCGAGAAGCAATTCTGAGCCGGGAGCGGGAGCATGGATCGACGTAGCTTCTTGCAGGTCGCCGGCGTGGTCGGTGCGGCGGCCGTGCTCGCGAGCGCGCCTGTCGCGCCGCAGGCGCAGCCCACAGTCGCACCGGCGCTCGATGCCGCGCTCGCCGGCGCGCATCGCGGCGAGGCGAACCGCGCCCGCGATCGCTACCGGCACCCGAAGGAAACGCTCGAGTTCTTCGGGTTGCGGCCCGACATGACGGTCGTCGAGATCTGGCCCGGCGGCGGCTGGTACACGGAAGTGCTGGCCCCCGTGCTGCGCGAGCGCGGCAAGCTCTATGCGGCAGAGTACGGCTCGAGCCCGCCGTTCCCGTACCAGCAGCGCGAGATGGACACGCTCGCGGCCAAGATGCGGGCGGCATCCGATGTTTACCGAAGCGTCACGCCCACGGCGCTGAACTTTTTCACGAGCGAGCTTACGATCGCACCCCGTGGGAGCGCCGATCTCGTCCTGACCTTCCGCAACGTGCACAACTGGTTCCAGGAAGGTTACGGCCCGCCGAACGCCCCCGAGCTCGCGTTTCGCGCGGTGTTCGCGGCGCTCAAGCCGGGCGGCGTGCTCGGCGTCGTCGATCATCGCTGGCCCGATCCGAGGACCGAAGACGCCGGTGCGCGCAACGGCTACATCTCCGAGGAGCGCGTCATCGAGTACGCCGAGGCCGCGGGGTTCGAGCTCGCGGGGCGCTCCGAAGTGAACTTGAACCCGCTCGACACGCACGACCATCCCGAAGGGGTTTGGACGCTGCCGCCCGACCTCGCGCTCGGCGACCGCGACCGCGCCAAATACCTCGCGATCGGCGAGTCGGACCGCTTCACGTTGAAGTTCGTGAAGCCGGAGTAGGGCCGGTCGTCAACGGACTTTGCTGAGCCGTGCGGCCATGCGCGTCTGCCAGCCGGGACCCGTCGCTCGCCATTTCTCGATGACGTCGGCCGGCAAACGAAGCGTGATGAGCTTTTTCGGATTCTGAGAAATAGGCCGCCCGGCGCGTTTCCAGACGCCGCGTGCGAGCATCTCATCCGTCAGCTCCGGCAGGTCCTCGTATTCCTCGGGCTGGATGACGTGAGCGTCCAGTCGAGCGAGGTCAGACTTGACAGGCGGCAGCGATACGCGCTTTTTCCCTTTCATTCGCCTTTCTCATGCTGATGATATGCCGGTCTTCGCCACGCGGTGCGTACACAACAACGACGAGGCGGTCCTGCAAGTAGCCGAAACAAACAACCCGCCGCTCGCCGTAGTCTTTCCTGATGTCCTCGACCTCGAAGGTTTCTGCCGCGAATACCAAGGCCGCATCCTCGAAATCCACGCGCCGCTCTGCGAGCGTCTTCGCGCGCTTGTTCGGATCATACGTGATGCGCATAATTGTTGTAACTACAGGAAATAGGCTGGAGGCCGACCCCTGCCGTCCAGTCTGCAGGGGATCGCGCTCGTGGCCTCGGGGCAAAACTCGCTGGTTTCGCTAGAAACTCGCTGGCAGACTCAAGACTGCGACTCCACGGCGTTTTCGGGAGATAACGATGGTCGGTCGTTTCGGTTGGGTGGTGGCTCCGTTGTTATTGGCGGCAGCGGCGGCGCAGGCACAAACGGACGACGCGCTCGACGCGCGGCTCGACGCGCTCGAGGCGCAGGTCGTCGCGGCCGAGGACGTCGCAGCCATCAAGCGCTTGCAGCGCAAGTACGGCTACTACGTCGACAAGGGTCTATGGGAGGACATCGCCGATCTCTACACGGAGGACGCCGTCGCCAATTACCCGGCCGGCACCTACGTGGGCTACGACAGCATCCGCAAGCACCTCTACATGAACGTCGGCGGCGGCCAGGTCGGCGACAACGGGCTCGTCGACAACCGCCTCTACAACCACATGAACATCCAGCCCGTGGTGCATCTCGACCCGGGCGGGCAAACGGCCAAAGGCCGCTGGCGCGCGTTCGCCATGTTCGGCACCTTCGGCGGCGGTGCGACGTGGGCCGAAGGCGTCTACGAGATGACCTATCGGAAGGTCGGCGGCGTCTGGAAGATCAGCAATCTCGATTACCACTCGGGATTCGGCGCGCCGTACGCGACGGGCTGGGTGCCGCCAGAGCCGAGCCCGGCGGGAGCCGCGCCGCGCGGACCGCGAAATTTGCCGCATCCCGCGGATCGCCCGCGCAACGAGGCGTGCGGCGGGTTCCCGGCGGCCTGCGTCGGGCCGTTCCACTACACGAACTTGGGCGTCACCGACGCCGGCCACGCCTGGACGACCGTGACGTTGCCGCCGCGCAGTGCCCGCGCGCCCGCGGTGCGCGACCGTGCCGCCGATCTCGCCGCGCGCGCGCAGCGCCTCGCCGACGAGCAAGACATCGAGAACCTGCAAAAGATCTACGGCTACTACTTCGACCGGCGCATGTGGGACGAGGTCGCGGAGCTCTTCGCCGCCGACGGCACCATCGAGATGGGGCAGCGTGGCGTCTACGTCGGCAAGGCGCGCGTCCGCGAGTTCTTGAGCCTGCTCGGGCCCGTGGGTCTTACGGACGGCGATCTCTTCGATCACGTCCAGCTCCAAGTCGTCGTGAGCGTCGCGCCCGACGGCCGCACGGCCAAAGCGCGCAGCCGCGAGCTCAACATGACGGGCGTGTTCGAGAGCCACGGCGAGTGGAGCGAAGGGGTCTACGAGAACACGTTCGTCAAGGACAACGGCGTTTGGAAGATCAAGAATCTCGTCTACTTCCCGACCTTCATCTCGGACTACGCGTTGGGCTGGGCCGGCGACGCTAGACCCACGCCCACGGCGAGCGCCGAGCTGCCGCCCGATCGGCCGCCGACGAGCGTCTACGCGATCTATCCCAAGGCGCACATCCCGCCGTTCCACTACGACAACCCCGCGTCGGGCGCCGCGCCGCGCTACCCGGAGGCCCGCGGCCGGCCGAGCGCTGCCGCGATCGCCGCCGTGCGCGCGCCCGTCGCGGTCCCGCGCGCCGCGCGCGGGCGGCAGCCGCAGCCCGAGCTCGAAGTGCTCGTCGCCGAAGCCGAGCGGCAGGTCGGCCGCATCAAGGATTTCCACGAGATCGACAACTTGACGAGCGCCTACGGCTACTACCTCGACAAGAATCTCTGGAACGACCTCGCGAACCTGTTCGCGGCGGGGGGCTCGATCGAGCTCGCGCAGCGCGGCATGTATCTCGGCCGCGAGCGCGTGCGCGCGTTTCTGTTCAACGTGTTCGGCCGGGAAGGGCCCACCGAGAACCGCCTCGGCAACCACGTCCAGTACCAGGCCGTGATCCACGTCGCGTCCGACGGGCAGGCCGCCAAGGCCCGGTCGCGCATGATGCAGCAGCTCAACTTCGGGCAACGCGCGTCGATGGGCGCGTCGCTCTACGAGAACGAGTTCGTCAAAGAGGACGGCGTCTGGAAGTTCAGCATCGACCACACGTTCAATACCTGGACCGCCGGTTACGAGGGCGGCTGGGCGCGCAATCCGGGCCGCGGCGTCCCCGGCCCGAGCCGGACCTATCCACCGGACACGCCGCCGACGTTCACGTTCCAAATGTTCCCGACCGTCTATGAGATTCCGTTCCACTACCCGCACCCCGTCACGGGCCGCGTCACGAGCACGCGCGCGCCGAATCCGTCGCCCACGAGCAGCGCTGCGACGACGCAGCGCACGGCCGTCGATTTGGGGATGCCCGCGGAGATCGCCGCGGAGCTCAAGGCCATCGGCGCGCGCATCGATGCGCAGAAGACCGGCGAGCTCTACACGCCGCTGCACCCGCCGCAGCAGCCGTACGCCTGGCTCACGCTCGCGCGCGACCTCAAGTACGGGCCGCACGAGCGCAACGTGCTCGATGTCTTTACGGCCCCCGACCCCGACCCCGGCGCCGGCAAGCCCGTCGTCGTGTTCGTCCACGGCGGCGGTTTCGCACGCGGCTCGAAGAACACCGAAGGCACGCCGTTCTACGACAACATCGGGCTCTGGGCCGTGGGCCAAAACCTCGTCGGCGTGACGATGAACTATCGCCTTGCGCCGGAGAGCGCGTGGCCGTCGGGCATCGAGGATCTCACGGCCGCGGTCGCGTGGCTCGGAGCCAACGTCGCGAATTACGGCGGCGACCCGAGCAAGATTGTCCTCTGGGGGCACTCGGCCGGCGCTGCGCACGTGGCCGACTACATCGGGGACGCGGCGAAGCGCGGCCGCGACTTAGGTCTAGCGGGCGCGGTGCTGACGTCGGGCTTCTACGACCTCGGCACCGAGGTGTCCGTCTGGAAGGTCTACTACGGCGAGGACCTCGCGACCTACCCCGAGCGCTCGTCGCTGCTCGGGCTCGTTGCGACCGACGTGCCGCTGTTCGTCAACGACGCGGAGCTCGACCCCGACATGTTCCGCGCGGAAACCGACAAGCTCGTCGCCGCCCGCGCGGCGGCCGGCAAACCGATCGAGCGCGTGCATCTCAAGGGCCACTCGCACATCTCGGAGACGTATGCCGTCGGCACGGGCGACCGGTCGCTGTCGGGTCCGGTGCTCGAGTTCGTGCGCCGCGTGAGCGCGCGGCGCTAGCCGCACCCGCCGGATCGACCGGGCGGCTATGAGCCGAGCTTTCGTCAAGGAGACGGACGACGCCGGCGAGCCGTTGCCCGAGCTCGTCGTCAGCCCGCATCCGAATTTCGTGACGGCCGCGGGCTTCACCCAGATTCAGGCGCGCGTCGCGGCGCTCGAGGCCGAGCTGCGCGCGGCGCGGACGGCCGGCGACGCGCCGTTGCGGAAGAGGGTGGAGCGCGATCTACGCTACTGGACGCAGCGGCGCGGGAGCGCGCGCGTCGTGCCGATGGCGACAGCCGCGCCCGACGTCGTGCGCTTCGGCGTCCGCGTCACGCTGCGGTTCGCCGACGGCGAGGAGCGCGCGTTCAAGCTCGTCGGCGAGGACGAAGCCGATCCGGCCGGCGGTCTCGTGAGCTGGGCCGCGCCGCTCGCCAAGGCGCTGACCGGCAAAAGGGTGGGCGACGCGGTCGGGGTTCATGACCGCGCAGCGGAGATCGTGGCGCTGGCGTCCTGAGCTGGACTGCACGCTCGCGTCCCGCATGACGGCCGTAGGCGCCCAAGAGAAAGGCGCCGGAGATTGCTCGCCGGCGCCCTGTTCGAGAAGTGTCGGCAGCGTTTGACCGCTACCGACTAGCTCAGGCTCAGAAGCGGAAGTTGAACGACGCCCCAGCCTCGCGCGGCCGCGCGACCGTGGCGAAGTCGAAGCCCCAGATGCCGTGGAAGAAGCCGGAGTTGATCATGTACTCGTTGGTCAGATTGGTCCCGAATACCGAGAACTCCCAAGCCCCGTCTACCGGCTGGTACGAGAACCGTGCGTTGACGATGCCCCAATCGCCGCTCTCGTCGTAGATTCCTGCAGGGATCGACGGGTAGGCGTCCATGCGCAAGAACGGCTCGAAGCGCCAGAACTGATCCTGGTAGTTGTAGTCAAGCCGAGTCTTGAACGTTCCGCCGCTCTCGAGATTTGCAGTGTGCTCGAAGCCAATGCTGTACGACAGGTCCGGGGCTCGCGGGAACTCCGTGGCGCTCGTCCAGGCCAAGTGACCGCTTCGCTGGTTCGGCGGGAGATCCGTGTACTCCGTGTCGAGGAGACCGAGGTTGAAGTTGATCATCAGGCTCTCGGTCGGCAGGAACGTGACCTCGAACTCCATGCCCTTAGCCGCCGCGTCGCCGACGTTCGTCGTCTGCAGCTGCGGCACCTGCTGACCGTTGGCGTCGTAGACGACGCCGGCCGACTGGAAGTCTATCCAGCCCGTGTCGAACAGCGTGGCGTTCAAGCGCACTCGCCCATCGGCCAGGTCGGAGCGCAGGCCGACCTCGAACGTCTCGATCGTCTGCGGCTTGTACGGCAGTAGTACGCGCACCCCTTGGATCGTCGGCGTGGCCACTCCACCCGAGTTGAACCCTTCGGCGTAGCTCACGTAGCCCATGAGGCCGTCGCGGAAATCCTTCTGCAGCGCCAGACGGGTCGTGACCTTGTCGTAGCTGAACTCGACCGGTGCGCCCGAGCCCGTAGTCACGGGCGTGCCCGCGAACGGATCGCCGCCGACGTGCCACTGATTCGAGACCATCGGCCGGTCTGCGGAAACACCCGGGATGAACACGAACTGCTCGCTGTAGACGTTCTCGTCGTGGTAGCGCACGCCGACCGCGAGATCGAGGGTGTCGGTGAGGGAGAAGGTGGCTTCGCCGAACGCGGCGTAGCCGTCGCGCTTGTCGGCGCGCAACCGGTCATAGCCGTTGCCCCGCAGCTGGGCCGCGCCGGCGATGCCCAAAGCCGGGTTGCCGTTGGCGCCGAAGATGATCTGGTTGCAGCTGCGCAGACCGACCGGGACCGGAGCCGTGCAAATCGGCGAGTTCAGCACGTCGTTGATGTCGTAGACGCCGTTGAAGAACTCGCTGACCACGTTGCGCGTCTCGCGCCGTCTGCTCGTCTGCTCCCAGTAGTAGGCGCCGCCGACCCAGCTCAGACGGTCTCCTCCGCCCGAGAATTGGACCTCCTGGCTGAACAGATCGTTTTTCTGCTGGTTCAAGTCGTAAACGATGTCGTACTGACTACCATCCCAGTCGTTCGAGAGCTTGTTGAAGTTCTCGGTATAGCCGGTCAAGAACTGGACACTGAGCGCATCACCGACGTCCCAATTGATGTCGACCGTGATCTGGTCCTGCTGGATTTCGTTCGGCAGCCTGACATTGGAGCGATTCTCCCACTGGCCGACTTGGCCGCCCGGGAAACCCGCTTGATTGTTGGCTGGGCTGTAGGGCTGGAGGCCGGCCACCGTGCCGTAGAACTCGGGCAGGCCGATCACGTCGTTGATGCCGGGGTCGCCGTAAGTGCGGAAGATCGCATCGACGACTTTCGGCTCCGTGAACACGTTGTCGTTGCGCAGGTAGTTGAATCGCAGCGAGAGGCTGTCGCTCGGGTTCCACAGGACGTCGCCGCGGAACACGCTTTGATCGACGCCGCCGTCCTTGTCGCCCGTCGTCTGGTTGTTGATGTAGCCATTGCGGTAGAGGCTCGCGGCCGTCCACTTCGTGAGCACCGTGTCGCTCAACGGCACGTCGATGACGCCTTTGACGTCACGCCGGTCGAACGAGCCGACCGTGGCCGTGACGGTGCCGCCGAATTCCTCGCCGGGACGTTTGGTCCAGAGGCGAATGGCGCCGCCCGTGGAGTCGCGGCCGAAGGTCGTGCCCTGCGGGCCGCGCAGCACTTCGATGCGGTCGAGGTCGACGAATTCCTGAACGAGCGTGCCCGCGCTGTCGATCTGCCAGATTCCATCGACGTAGGTGCCGACGTTCGGTATGCCGCGCACGCTGAAGGCCGTGCCGGCCGTGCCGCCGCCGCCGCCCGTGGCGACGATGTTCGGAACTCCCTGGCTGAGCTCCTCGAGCGTATCGAGGCCGCGCAGCGCGAGGTTCTCGCCGGTCACGGCGACGATCGAGATGGGCACGTCCTGAAGGTTTTGCTCACGGCGCGTCGCCGTGACGACGATTTCTTCCAAGCCCTCTTGGGCCGTTGCAGTTTGACCAGTGAGACCGCCGGCGCCCGCTAGCGCCGCCACGACAGCTGCGTGGAGTTTATTGACTTTCATGCTTACTCCCAATTGGATCCATTAATCGGTCCACGCGTGTCATCCGCCGTGACCGTCCCGCAAACACTTTGGCCGCACGTTGCAGCACGGCCACGTCCCAAACTTCGGTGCCTGGGATTTGTGATTGCGGAGTCTGCAAAAGAACGCTGCCAGCGTCAATGCTCGTTTGTGGTTTTTAGGACACTGGTAGGTCTTACACCAGGATATGAGACCGCGTGGCCACGTCGGTGCGCGACGCCGGCTGTTGGGCCAAGGCAACGCGCTAGCCGAGAAAGCCGTCGCCGATCGACAACGCTTGCTCCGTGACGGCGAGAGGGCCACGGCTCTGCCGGGCGGTCCACCGGACCTCGATGCCGCTCTCGTCGCCGCCCGTCGCCGTTTCGACGCGCAGCGCGAGCTCGTCGCCGGCCTGCAGAGCCAGTGGCTCGAGTAGCGGCAGGTAGATCTGGTCCCAATGGGTTCGCGGGGAGTAGGGACTCGTCGACAAGACCACTCCGGGCGCCAGCGCGCACTCCCACCAGAGGGCGAAACCGTAGACGACTCGAGGCTCGTCGAGGCGCCACGCGGCGGTCCCGGAGCGCCGGCTGTCGATGGCAGCCGTGAAGTCGACCGCGTCCCACCGCTCGGCGCCGCGCGGCAACAGATCCTCCGGCTCGATCGCGTGCACGTACAGGTTGTTACGCGTCAGGCGCTCGGCGTCGGACCAGTCGAGGCCGAACCCGATTTGGCGCCAGGTCGTAAGGTCGCGGTCGAAACGGTCCGTGACGACTGGAGCCGCCCACTGCGCGATCGATTGCGGAATCAACGTGCCGCCGGGCACGAGGAACCGCTGCGCGTCGCGCAGCGTCTCGAGCACGTCTTCCTCGTAGGCGAAGTTGCCGAGCACCTCGGCGACGACGACGTCGACGCGCGGCGGGTCGGCCACGTCGAGCGAGCGCGCGGGCACGAAGTGCAGCCCGTCGATGCCGTTGCGGGCTGCGACGACCTCGGCGAGGCCGAGCGCCGGCCCCGGGTCGTAGAGCCAGACCTCGCGTGCGCCGAGCTCGCGCGCGAAGAACGCGAGCACTCCCAAACCGGCGCCGATATCCGCGACGGCGCTTTCTCCGGGGCGAATCGCTTGCTTCAGCGCGGCGCGAAACGCCTCGTGGCGAACGCGATCCGCCAGCATGCGCCGATGAAACTCGATCGA
This sequence comes from uncultured Gammaproteobacteria bacterium, assembly GCA_964503125.1. Taxonomy (GTDB): domain Bacteria; phylum Pseudomonadota; class Gammaproteobacteria; order Steroidobacterales; family Rariloculaceae; genus FEN-1219. The sequence continues at coordinate 19,610 of CAZCZE010000037.1, read as the reverse complement.
CATGCCGGGTGCGGCTAATGCGTCATCGCGTAGATGATGTAGTTCAAGAACGTGCGCATCGCGATCGCCGAGTATTCCTGGGGATACTCCGGCGTGTCGGAATGCTCGACGGCGTCGCCCAAGTCCATGTTATGGCAGATCGCGACCATGACGCGGCCTTCGTCGTCGTAGATGCCGCGCCAGTGGGCTTCGAAGCCGTCGTATTCCCATCTCCGCCCGCTGTAGACGAACTGTAAGCCGGGAATCTGCTCGCGATCGGCGAGATCCCAGAAAGTATGGAAGATCGGATCGTCGTCGGGCAGGTCGACGATCGGCCGGTCGGGGAAGACGCGGCGCATGCCCTCGGCGAACACGGCCCACTGGTTCGTGCCGTGGAAGTCGTCGACCATGAGAAACCCGCCGCGCAACAGGTATTCGCGCAGTTTCGCAGCCTGCGAGTCGGTCAAGTCCCACCGCCCGACCTCGACGGCATAGAGCCAGGGCCAATAGAACACGTCGTCGCCGTCGTCGAGGTTGACCGGTTGCTCGACCGAGCGCGCGTTGATGACGCTGAGCCGGCGCACGAGCGCCGCGATGTGGCGGTCGCCGCGCGGGTAGTCGATCGTCCAGCTCGTGCCGCCGAGCTGCCACTGCCCGCCCCAGCCGGCCTCGGGATACATGAGCCGGCCGAAGACCCACTCGGCGGGCTCCCGATAGTCGGTCGGCCGCTCGAAGTCGCGGTACTCGGCGGCGAGGTATTCGCGAAACGGACGGGGATCCGCGAGCGCAACGCCGAGGAGGCATAACCCTGCGATCGCGGCCGCGACGCCGCGCCGGCGCCGGGATCGAAGGCGTTGTCGGTAATCGTGTGGAGCCATGCCGCGAGCATAACCAAACCGCTCCGCAACGCACTAGATCGAGGTCGCAAGTCCTGCCGGTGGGGCTACTCGCGCCGCGGTGGCGAAAAGCGGGTATTCTTGCGCGTTTTTCGCAGCGGCCGGTCGGCGATGAAAGACCTCACACAGGGCTCGATCGTTCGCAACATCCTTGCGATGGCCGGGCCCATGGCGGCCGGCATGATCTTTCAGACGCTCTACTTCCTCGTCGATCTATATTTCGTCGCGGGCCTGGGCGACGCGGCCGTGGCCGGCGTCAGCGCCGCGGGCACGTTGATGTTCGTCATCATGGCGCTCACGCAGGTGCTCGGCGTCGGCACCGTGGCGTTGATCGCGCAGGCCGTCGGCCGCCGCGCTCGCGCGGACGCGAATCTCGTGTTCAACCAGTCGGTGATGTTCGCCGTCGCCTGCGCGGTCGCGACGATGATCGGAGGCTTCGCGCTCGCGCGCCCGTACGTGGCCGCGATCGCCGCGGATCTGCCGACGCAGAACGCGGGCGTCACCTATCTCTACTGGTTCCTGCCCGGTCTCGCACTCGGTTTCGCGCAGGTGGTCATGGGCTCGGCACTGCGCGGCACGGGCATCGTCAAGCCGACGATGGCGATACAGGCGCTGACCGTGCTGCTCAACACGGTGCTCGCGCCGGTGCTCATCGCGGGCTGGGGCACTGGGTTCGCGATGGGTGTCGCCGGGGCCGGGCTCGCGAGCTCGATCTCGATCGTCGCCGGCATCGTGCTGCTCGGCTGGTATTTCGTGAAGTTCGAAAAATACGTGGGCTTCGACACGCGCCTCCTGCGCCCGCAGCTCAAAGTCTGGAAGCGCATGCTCGACGTGGGTTTGCCCGCCGGCGGCGAGTTCGCGCTGCTGTTCATCTACATGGGCGTGGTCTACTGGGTCATCAGCGATTTCGGCGCCGCGGCGCAGGCCGGCTTCGGCATCGGCTCGCGCATCATGCAATCGATTTTCATGCCGGCGATGGCCATCGCGTTCGCCGCGGGGCCGATCGCCGGGCAGAACTTCGGCGCCAACCAAGGCACGCGCGTGCGCGCGACGTTCGCCAAGGCCGTCATGCTCAACACGGTCGTCATGGTGCTCGTCACGGCGTTCTTGCAGTGGCGACCCGAAGTGCTCGTCGCGTTCTTCACGCCCGAGGCCGAGGCCCAGGCCGTGGGCGCGACGTTCCTGCGCATCATTTCCTGGACCTTCATCGCGCAAGGCGTCGTGTTCACGTGCTCGGGCGTGTTCCAAGGCCTCGGTAACACGATCCCGGCGATGCTGAGCTCGGGGATTCGGCTCCTGTTCTTCGTGCCGCTCGTCGTCTGGCTGTCGCTCCAGCCGTCGTTTCACCTCGATCAGGTTTGGTGGCTCTCGGTCACGACCCTGTGGTGCCAGGCGGGACTGAGCTACCTGCTCATGCGACAGCAGTTCAGGCGCCGCCTCGTCGACGGGCCGCGGCCATCAGACCCGGCGGTCGCTACGGCCGAGAGTTGACGGCCGCCCCACGGTTTCCCGGGTTCGCCCGCGCGGTCTTTCGCGGTACTATGAATCCCCAGGTCCCCGCGTAACACGTTGAGGAGGAGTCATGGAGGTTCGATTCGTTGCAGGTTTGGCCGGCGCCGTTCTGGCGCTCGGTGCAGCGCAGGCAATGGCCCACCACGGTTGGGCAGGCCAGCAAACGGACCAGTCCGAGCTCACCGGTAAGCTCAAGACCGACGTCAGCCTGGCCGGCGCCCACGGCTCGATGCAGATCGTCGACGACCAAGGGCAGGTCTGGGATATCACGCTCGCGCCGGCCGCCCGCACGGAGCGCGCAGGGCTCAAACCCGGCGTGATCCCGATGGGTGCGACGGTCACCGTGCGCGGCAATCGCAGCAGCGACATGAAGCGCTTCGAAATGAAGACCGTGCGCGTCACTCACGACGGCAAGAACTACGACGTCTACCCGGACCGCACGTAGCACGTAAGCCGCGGCCGGCGTTTGGAAGCGCTGCTCGTTTGGCTCGAGGGCTCGGCCCTCGGGCAGCTCATGCGCACGTCCGGCGTCTGGACGTACGGCATCGTCAACCTCGGCCACATCTTAGGCATTGCCACGCTGTTCGGCGCCGTGCTCGTGCTCGACCTGCGGCTGCTCGGCCTCTGGCGGCGCGTGCCGTTGGCAGCGCTCGAGCGCCCGGCGCTGTCGCTGGCCTGCGCGGGCTTCGCGCTGGCCGTCGTCAGCGGCACAGCGCTCATCACGACCAACGCCACGGAGTATCTCGGCAACCCGTTCTTGGCCATAAAGCTCGCCGCGATCGGGCTCGGCCTGCTCAATGTCGTCACCGCGCAGTTCCTGCCGGCCTGGCGCGAGCGCCGCGTCGAGCCGCTGTCGCCGGGGCGCCGGGCCGCGCTCGCAGCCCTGGGCGGCACGTCGCTCTTGTGCTGGCTCGCCGCCGTCACGGCGGGCCGCATGATCGGCTACTGGTGACGTGGCGACAACCTGGTTCCGGGTGCGGCACAATCGCGTGTCTACACGACAAGATCGCCGATACGATCGTGGTCAAAGCTTGACGACGCCCGTCGCGCCCGACGTTCTCGATACAGCCGTCGCCGCGGAGACCCCCGAAGGCATCCTGCTCGAGCTCAGGCCTGCTGGGCTTGCGGCACGGTTCTACGCCTTTCTGCTCGACTGGCTGATTCGGCTGCTCATCGCTTATGCGGCAGCGATCGCCGTCGTCTTCATGGGCAACGTCGGCGTCGGTTTTTGGCTGTTGCTCTACTTCGTGCTCGAGTGGTTTTATCCCGTGCTCTTCGAGCTCAGCCGCTCGGGTGCGACGCCGGGCAAGAGCGTCGTCGGCCTCAAGGTCGTCATGGACAACGGTCTGCCCGTGACGCCGGCCGCGTCGCTGACGCGCAACCTGCTGCGCTTCGCCGACTTCCTGCCGTTCGCGTTCGGCGCCGCTATCGTGACGATGTTGCTGCGCCGGGACTGCAAGCGTCTCGGCGACCTCGCGGCCGCGACGCTCGTCGTCCATCAGCCGCAGCGGCCGCCGAAGGCGCGACTCGAGGGCGTGCCGCCCGTGGTCCCCGCGCGCCCGTTGACGCCGGCCGACCAAGCCGCCCTCGTCGCGCTCGCCGCGCGCGCGCCGACGCTGACCGTGGAGCGGCTCGACGAGCTGGCGGCACTCGCGGCCGTCGTCTCGGGCGACGGCGGTCGAATGGGCCCGAACGCGACGCGCCGCGTGCTCGGCGTTGCGCAGTGGGCCCTCGGCAAGCGCGCATGACGCCGCTGTCTTTCGAGGCGCTCTACCAGGAGGAGTGGCAAGAGCTCGAGTCGCTGCTCGACCGCGTTTTGGGCCGCAGGACGCCCGCGGGCCGGCCGCCGCCGGTGCGCCCCGAGAGGATCGCGGCCTTGTACCGGCGCGCCTGCGAGCAGCTCGCGCTCGCTCGGGCGCGCTCGTACCCCGCGTATTTGCTCGATCGCCTCGATCGCCTCACGGCCGACGCGCATCAAGTCATCTACCAGCAACGAGAGCTCGGCTACGGCGCGCTCGTGCGCATCGTGACGAGGGATTTTCCGCGCGCCGTGCGCGCCGACGCGCGCTACGTGTGCCTAGCGACGGCCTTGTTCGTGCTACCGGCGCTCGCGCTCGGCGTGCTCGTTTATGTCGATCCGAATCTGATTCTGTCGCTCGTCGACGTGACGACGGCCGCGCAGTTCGAGCAGATGTACTCGGAATCGACCGAGTCGATCGGGCGCACGCGCGAGGCCGGCGGCGACTGGATGGCATTCGGCTTCTACATCCGGAACAACATCGGCATCGCGTTCCAGTGTTTCGCGAGCGGGCTCGCCGCCGGGCTCGGCAGCGTGTTCTTTCTCGTCTACAACGGCGCGGTCATCGGCGGCGTCGCGGGCTCTCTCACCGAGCGCGGCCTGTCGGCCACGTTCTACTCGTTCGTCGTGACGCATGCGGCGTTCGAGCTCACCGCGATCGCGCTCGCGGGCGCAGCGGGGCTCAAGCTCGGCCACTCGCTGCTGGCTCCGGGGCGGCGCACACGCGGCCAGAGCCTCGTCGCCGCTGCCAAGGAGTGCGTCGCGATCGTCTACGGCGTGACCGCGATGCTCATCATCGCCGCGGCGTTCGAGGCGTTCTGGTCGTCGGCCGCGTGGGTGCCGCACGTGGTCAAGTACTCCGTCGCCGGCGTTTGCTGGGTCGCCGTATTCGCCTATTTCATTTGGCAGGGCCGCCGTGCGGATTGACACGCTCGCGCTGCGAATGCGCCCGCGAGCGCCGCTCGAGGCCGCCGACCTCGGGGCGCGGCTCTGCCAGACGACGGCGCGCTCCGTCTACGTTTGTTATGCGGTGGCGTATTTGCCCGTGCTCGCGCTCGCGATCGCGTCGTTCGAGATCGCGGCGTGGGTGCCGAGCGTGTTCCTGTTCGCCGCCAAGCCGTGGCTCGACCGCACCGTCGTGTTCGTGCTGTCGCGGGCCGCGTTCGGCCAGGCCACGACGGTCGGCGACTTGTGGCGAGCGCGGCGCGACGTCTGGTGGCGGCACCTGTGGCTCACCTGGACCTGGCGGCGGCTGTCGCCATGGCGTTCGTTCACGCAGCCCGTCTATCAGCTCGAGGGGTTGTCGCTCACGCGGATCCGCCGGCGCGTCAAGCAGATCAAGAGTCGCAAGCGCGGCTCGGCTCTGATGATGATGTTGGCGTTTCTGGTCGCCGAGATCTGCCTCGGCTTGGCCATCCTTTCGTTGCTCGTGTGGTTCGCGCCGCCGAACGAGGCGCCCGATCTGCTTACGATGATGGTCGAGGGCGCCCCTTTCTTCGCCGTAGCGGCGTTCGCCTCCTACGCCATCACCGTCGCCTTTCTCCACCCGTTCTACGTGGCGGCCGGCTTCGCGATGTACTTGAACCGCCGCGCCGAGCTCGAGGCGTGGGACGTCGAGCAGGAGTTGCGCCGTGCGTTCGCGACGTAGCCTGTGGCTGGCCGTCGCGCTGCTCGCGGGGGCCGACGCCGCCGCTCAGCCCGAGCGGCCGCTCGTGCCGGGGACGATTCCGGCCTACGACGAGGTGCGCAAGGCGCTCGACGAGGTCGAGAACGACCCGAACATCGCTGCCGAGCGAACCGTGCGGATGCTGCGCTGGGCCGAGCCCGAGCGGGCGCGCTCCGACGAACCCTGGTGGTTCGAGTGGGGCAACGCGATTACCCGCTGGCTCCGCGGCTTGTTCGCTTGGATCGCGGTCTCGGGCCGCGCCATCGTCTGGGTCCTCGGCGGCCTGCTCGCGGTGCTCATCGCCGTCTACGTCGTGCAGCACGTCCGTAGGCGCGGCTTGCCGCGCCTGCCGCCGCGTTTCGTCGCGCCGAGCCACGTGCGCGATCTCGACATCAGGCCCGAGAGTTTGCCCGACGACATCGGCGCGGCCGCGTTGGCGCTCTGGAGCGGCGGCGAGCAGCGTGCGGCGCTGGCGCTGCTCTACCGCGGTTTGTTGTCGCGCCTCGTGCACGTGCACGAGGCGCCGATCCGCGCGTCGGCGACCGAGGGCGAATGCCTCGCGCTCGCGCGCAAGCGCCTCGGCGCCGCGGGCGCCGCGTATGCCGAGCACATGATCGGCACCTGGACGGCCGCGGTCTACGGCGGCGTGCCGCCTGCGGTAACGGCCGTGGAGGCGCTGTGCGGCGAGTTCGCCGCGGCGCTCGCGCGTGCGGAGACAGCCACGTGAAGCGTCTGCCGGTCGCGCCCCTGCTCGTTGCCGCCGCGGTCTTGCTGATCGCCGTTTGGGTAGCCGTCAACACGGAGTGGGGCGACGTCACGCTGCCGGCGCCGCTGCGCGGCGAAGCTGCGAGCAACCCGTTCTACGCGGCCGAGCGGCTCGTGGCGATGCTCGGTGCGACGAGCGAGTGGCGCGAGTCGCTCGACGACACGAGCCCGAGCGCCGTCGTCGTGCTGTCGACCTGGGGCTGGGACATCGACGGGGTTCGGCGCAACGAGCTCGAGCGCTGGGTCGAGGCCGGTGGACGCCTCGTCGTGGATGCGGCGCTCGTGAGCGGCAGTGACGTCTTCGAGCGCTGGAGCGGCGTCGCGCGCGAGCGCTACGAGGAGCTCGCCGAGGAACAAGACGTGTTCCAGGCGCAAGAGCTCCTCGAGCCTTGCGAGCGGCTCTACGAAATCAGCTACGAGCCTTCGGACGAGGACGACGAGCCCGTGGAGTACGAGGTCTGCGAGCTCGATCGCTCCACGTGGCTCGAGTCCAGCGAGCCGTTGCAGTGGGCGCTCGGCAACGACGAGGCGCTGCAGGTCGCGCGTGTCGCCGTCGGCGAAGGCAGCGTCACCGTCGTCAACGCAGTGCCGTTCGCCTACCGCGAGATCTTCGCCGGCGATCATGGCCCGCTGCTCGTCGCGGCGACGCAGTTGCGCGCCGGCGACCACGTCGTGTTCATGTCCGAAGAAGACGTGAGCTCGCTGCCTGAGCTCGTGTGGCGCCACGGCGCGCCCGTCGTCACCGCGCTGCTCGTCTTCGTCGCGCTCGCGTTGTGGCGCGGCGCGATGCGGTTCGGGCCGCTGCTCCCGCCCGTGGAGCGCGCGCGCCGCTCGCTCGGCGAGCAGATCTTGGGCACCGGGCGCTTCGTTGCGCGCGTCGGCGGCGGCGTGGCGTTGCACGCGGCCGCGGTACGCGCCTTGCACGAAGCAGCTGCGCGGCGCATCGGCGGTTACGAACGCTTGTCACCTCAGAACCGCACGGCTGCCATCGCGCGTCTCGCGGGCGTCGACGCGGGCGCGCTCGCGGTCGCGCTCGATTCGAGCGCCAAACAACGCTTGCTCGAGCTGCGCGGCACGCTCCTGTTGCTCGAGTCCGCGCGTCGTCAATTCATCGTCAAAAACCAGTGGTCGAAGCATGGAAAACGAATCTGAGCAAATTGCCAAAGCCGCCGAGCTGCTCGCGAAACTGCGCGTGGGCATAGGCCAAGCAATGGTGGGACAGAACGCCGTCATCGGCGAAGTCGTCGCGGCGCTCGCGGCGTCGGGCCACGTGCTCATCGAAGGCGTGCCGGGCCTCGGCAAGACGCTGCTCGTGCGGGCGCTCGCGAAAGCGCTGCAGCTTAGGGGAGGGCGCATCCAGTTCACGCCCGACATGATGCCTTCGGACATCACGGGCCACGCCGTGCTCGACCCGAGCACGCGCGAGCTGCGGGTCGTGCGCGGCCCGGTGTTCACGCACGTGCTCCTGGCCGACGAGATCAACCGCGCGCCGGCCAAGACGCAGAGCGCGTTGCTCGAGGTCATGCAGGAATATCAGGTGACGCTCGAGGGCGAGACGCTGCCGCTGCCGAAGCCGTTCATGGTGCTCGCGACGCAGAACCCCGTCGAGACCGAGGGCACGTATCCGTTGCCCGAGGCGCAGCTCGACCGCTTCCTGTTCAAGATCGAGATCGGCTACCCGTCGCTCGCCGAGGAAGTCGGCGTCGTCGTGCGCGCCACGACGGACCAGGCCGGCGACGAGCTGCCGCTCGGCGCCGTGACGCCCGTGCTCGACGAGCGCCTCGTGGTTGCCGTGCAGCGCTTCGCCGCGCGGCAACGCCTGGACGAGCAGGTCGTCGACTACGCCGTGCGCCTCACACGGGCGACGCGCGAGTGGCCGGGCTTGGCGCTCGGCGCGGGCTCGCGCGGCGCGCTCGCGCTCGTGCGGGGAGGGCGCGCGGTCGCGCTCATGGCAGGCCGCAATTTCGTGACTCCCGACGACATCAAGAGCATCGCGTTGCCCGCATTGCGGCATCGCGTCGCGGTCGCGCCCGACGCCGCGCTCGAGGGCCGGACGCCCAACGATTTGCTGGCCGCCGTCATCGACAGCGTGCCGGCGCCGCGGACTTGAGCTTGAACGTGCGCGTAGCGCCGAGCGGCTCGATGCTCGTATGGCTCGCGGCGCTGCCCGCGGGCGCGCTCGCGGCGTCGCTCGGCGGTGTGGCGCGGCCAACCGTCGCCGCGGCAACGGGCGCCGTCGCGCTGGTGCTGCTGCTCGCTGCGGGCGTCGACTATTGGCTGACGCGCCGCGCGTGGCGCGCGGCCAACGTGCGCCTCGCGCGGCGGTTGCCGCCGGCTTTCGCGATCGGCGTGAGCCGCGCGGTGCGCGTCAGCGTCGAGCACGACGGTTCCCACGCCTGGCGCTGCGAGCTCCACGATCACGTCGACCCGAGCGCCGTGTCGAGCGGCTTGCCCGTATCGCTCGTGCTGCCGGCCGGCAAGAGTGTCGAGACGAGCTACACGCTCGTGCCGACGCGCCGCGGCGAGCTCACGTTCGCGCCCGCGATCGCGCGCGTGCGCTCGCGTGCCGGCCTGTGCGAGCTGTACGTCCGGCTCGGCGCCACGGAGACGCGCCGTGTCTACCCCGACTTCGCGCAGATCGCGAGTTACGCTTGGCTCGCGGCCGATCGGCGCCTCCAAGAGATCGGCATAAAGACCTACCAGCAGCGCGGCGAGGGCACCGACTTCAAGCAGCTCGCCGAGTACCGCCATGGCGACTCCGTGCGGCACATCGACTGGAAAGCGACGTTGCGCCACGACAAGCCGATCGTGCGCGAGTTTCAGGACGAGCGCGACCAGCGCGTCATGTTGCTCATCGATTGCGGCCGCCGCATGCGCGCCGACGATCGCGCCGGCGGAGTCGGCACGGCGCACTTCGATCAGGTCCTGAACGCCGTGATCCTGCTCGCGTACGTGGCGCTCGGCCAAGGCGACGCCGTCGGCGCGCTGACGTTCGGCACGCCGCCCGACGCGGAGCGGCTGTTCGAGCCGCGCAAGGGCGCCCACACGCTCGGCGCGCTCATGGCCGAGCTCTACGGCGTGCAGCCGACACCGAGCCACTCCGATTACGTCGCGGCGGCGCAGAGCTTGTTGCGCCGCCAGAGCAAGCGCGCGCTCGTCATCGTGATTACGAACTTTCGCGACGAGGACGGCAGCGAGCTCGGGTTGGCGCTCAAGCTGCTGCGCTCGCGGCATCTCGTGTTGCTCGCGAGCGTGCGGGAGCGCATCGTCGGCGAGCTCATGGCACAGCCGCTCGCGTCGGGCAACGCGGCGCTCGATGTGGCGAGCGCGCATCTCTACGAGCAGGCGCGCCGCGACGCGTTCCGCCGGCTCGCCGCGCGCGACGCGCTCATGGTCGACGCCGAGCCCGAGCGGCTCGGCATCGAGCTCGTCAACCGCTATCACGCGGTCAAGCGCGCGGGGATGATCTGAAGCGCCGCGACCGCGGCCTGGTTCGATTACGCGCCGGCGTTGCAGCCGAGTGTGGGTCCAACGGATTCCCATGATCGTTGACGAGCCAGAAAGCTACCCTGCCTTACGCAATGCCTCTTGGCTCGGCCCACCCGCGCTCGGCCTCGGGTTCGGTAAATTTCGGAGTCACTCGCGATCTCCCGTTAGGTTGAAAGCGAATAGCTACCGGGCAAGGGTTACATGTCAACGCGTCGGCGAGGCGGCGGCTTTCGTGCGCCGGCGATCGTAGTCTTTGAGTTCCCAATGCCCGAGCACGCGGCGGCCTATCTTGATCTGCAGATAGAGGCGGGCCCTGTCAGCGTTGAGCCTCTCCTTGAACTTGATTGCGGGCGTATTGAAACACTCCGAGATACTGTAGAAGGTGTTCCGGCCGATACGACGCAGGTGATTATAGCTCTCGACCCTCATGTAGGCGGCGAGGTTGCGTCCCCGAAACTGCGGCGCCGTGAACGCGTCGTAGAGATACGTTTCACCGGGGCGGAGCCCGTAGTCGCAAACTGAGTCGTTTACTTCGTCCAAATCTGCCCACGTGAAGCCCGCGATCCGCCCATTATTCTTGAGGAGGATGCAGAGGTGGCCTTTTTCCAGCCGGGCATGAACATGCTCGACCGTACGCCAGGAGTCGAAAGCCGCGATACTGGCGACATCGGTCGTATCGGCCGCGTTCAGCACGGAGCTTGGAAATTCCAACGCGAGCTCCGGCCACGCGGCCGCATGTGGCCGCACTCCTTCGCGGAACAGGAAATAGGGTTGGAAATGGATCCCAATGCGTCTCAAGCGCAGGATCGCGTGATGGATGACGAGACGATGCTTCAGAGCATTGATCACTGCGCACCTCCGAGGATCGCCCGCCGGATTTTCTTGATGAAATGCTTGAGGGAAACGCACGCGGTGGGCAAGGTCCCAGCGACGAGGTGGCCGCTCACCATGGGGACTCTGTCCGGCCACAGCGACTCGATGAACGATCCGGGCTTCGACCCGCTATCGAACTCCTGGAGGCATAGTCCGGCGTTACCGGATGATTCGAGAAACGCGTATACCACTAGAAACCCCGGACTGACCTTCGCGTACGCCGGGTCGTAGCCGATTTTGAACGCGAATCCGCACCCGTTGACACGAAAATTCGCGAGCGATGCGATCGCGGTGCCGTTCAACAACAGCTCGCAAAAAACCACGAGCCCCTGCGCGCGGCCAGCCCGCATGACCTCCCAAAAGAACTGCGTATTCTCGCTCGTGGCCTTCAGTGCGGATTTGCTTTTCCAGCCCATGCCTTCCAACCGCAAGAACGTTTCGATGTCGCGATCCGCAATGTCGGCACCCTGCACGACACGAAACTCCACATGACCCAGCGAGACGAGCATTTTCCAGCCTCGGCGCAGGGTTCGGCGGCGGTTGCGCGAGAGGTGGCCGCGCCAGCGCGTTGCGTCGCCTAACCTGAGGAACGCCCGCTCGTAGCGACTGTCCACAAACCAGGTGAGCCCACGTCGCTCGGCACTTTCCCGCAGTTGTCGATATACAACAGAGTCTTCCCTGAGCTCGCTGAGGCGGACCGCGCGCCAAGGGGCTCCGAACAGTCCGTCGACGAAGTGGTCCACGGCTTGAGCATCGATTCCCTCGCGGAGCAGTACACCGGACTGAAAGCTGTGTATCGACCGCAACGCGCTCAGACGCGGGAAAGGGAATCGCCAGCTAGGCTCGATGACGTTGAAAATGCCAAGCGCGAGCAGATCAGAGCGATCCGTGTTCCACAGGGCGGCGACTCGCGGTGCCTTGTCGGCTTCGAGATGGCGGATCGCCGGCAGGGCGAATTCCGGCATCAGATAGATGTTTGGCGTCGATGCCGCGAGCCCGAGCGTTCGCCAGCGCGCCACGAACGCGGGTGTAAGTACAGCGATGCGCGCCCATTCGAAATGCATGTGCGATCCAGCGAGCTGCTATCGCTTCAGCCGGGCCGCCGAAGTGCGGTTTCGGCTGACTCGGCCATCTACTATCTCAACGATCTCGCCAGCGCCGCTCACGAGCGCGCGGCCGCGATTGCACGCGGCAAGATCTTCGAATTGACGTCTACCGTGCGTTCGCCGCCATCGTCGCCTGGTTAAGGGGAATCGCACGACGGCTCCATCGCGATTGCCGCGGCGCACTTGACGCCGAGCAGCGAGCCATAGGAGGCGCTCAGAATGAGGATTCGCATGGCCCTAGCTTAGCAAGGCCACTATACGATTCCTCGCACCACTTCCCGACTCCGCTACGTCCTTGTCAAGGGCAGACCATGAATCTCAGCCGTCGAGCGTCGTCCCGGTCCCGAGCAGTGACTTGAGATCGCTCAGGATCCAACCCCATCCGCCGGTGCCAAGCTCCGAGAACTTGTCCGCGACCATCGCCGCCATCATGGGTGCGCCCTCGAACTCGTGCGTGACGGTGAGGCGGCAAAAACCGGCTGCCGCATTCTCGCTTTCCTACGTGACTCGCGTGAACCCCTCGGCTTTCTGCTCCTCGGTGAACAAGAAACGATAGGTCTGAACGAGTTTACGCAGCGGATCGATCTCGATCACCTCGCCGTCGATCGCCTCCTTCGGGAAGGCCCATCGCGCGCATGTCGGAATTTGCGCGGCCGCGGTAGGCGCCGCCTGGACGACAGGAGCCGTGCCCGCGGGAGCGATCAGCGGGAGCTGGAGCGGCTCGCCCGCTACGTGAGCCGGCCGCCGGCCGCTGCCGCGGCTTTCACTCACCGCGCAGGGGCAGGTGCGCTACCGTCTGAAGTCGCCCTATCGAGACGGCACGACGGACATCGTGCTCGAGCCCCTGGACTTCCTCGCCCGGCTGGCGGCGCTGGTGCCGCCGCCGCGGGTGCACTTGACGAGGTTTCACGGCGTGTTCGCCCCGCACGCGTCGCTACGCGCGGCGATCACCCCAGCGGGTCGAGGCCGTAAAGCCCGCCGCGCCGCGGCCGAACCCGAGCGGCCGGTGCCGAAGCAGGTGCGCATGAACTGGGCACGTCGCGCGTTGTTCTGATTCGGTTGATCGCTCGCGGAGCACGCGGCCCCCGAAGCGGACGCGGAGGGCCTTGCTGTGCTTTCAAGGCGGGACCGAGCTTCCTGGAGTCGGCGGCCAAGGAATTCTGATTGCGGATAGGGGCCGCGCAGCGCCGTTCACGGTCGGACCGACGGTCGAGCTTTGACAGAACGCTACTCGGACATCCGCAATCGACCCGAAGTCGCCGCAGCCGAGACGACTCACTGGCTGCTGAGTATCTGACTATTGCATGAGAAGTCATGCATATAGTAGGCTTCTACGATGAGTTCAGATACCAGTGAGAATCATCGCTTCGCGCTTACAGTTGCAGCAGCGTGGAGCAGTCTTGAGCGCCAGTTGGATTGCAGCCTCAGCGCAATCCGGGGCGTCAGTTTTGCAGAGTATCGGCTATTGCGCGCTTTGTCAGAGGCACCTAACGGGCAAGCTAGCAGGATCGACGCTGCTCGTAGCATTGGACTAACCGCGTCCGGGGTGACGCGGGCACTTCGTCCACTGGAAAAGATCGGATTAGTCTCAACTGTAAAGAACAAACGAGATGCTCGGCTCGCAATGGCGAAACTGACGCCTGCCGGTCAGGCTTTGATCAACGAAGCATCGGGCATAGTTGACGACACTGTTGCTTCAATCCTGAAGCGTGTACCTAAACTCTCGACCAAGTTAAACAGCGTATCAAGTCTGCTGGATTCCCTTCGTACCTGACGGGTGCCTTAGACGCGCGCGGAAGCGCCGCGCCCGGTGACGGATTCTTGCCGAGGGTTCATTTTCGAGATGAGTAAGGCTCATGACACTGACAGATAGCGACATATTTCTAGACCCGTCGGATCGAAACGTCGTAGCTCTGATGGCCCGTCAAATCTCTGGACCGATCACGATGCTCAACCTGCTCCGTTTGCGCGAGGCTGCCGACTACTCGCGAAGCCCAAATTTGGCCCCGATAGCTCCGATCAGCGGCAGAGAGGCATACGACAGGTATATCGAACACACCCTGCCTTATCTCGGTGCGACCGGCGGGGAAGTTTTCTATATGTGAGTTGGGGCGTCGCCGGCCGCGATGCGGTCGCGTTCGCAGGCCGTGAGCAACGCGAGCGCCGCCGCCGCCAGGGTCAAGCGCGCAAGGCGTGGCGGCATCTCGTTCTCGGCGACGGCGTTTGGGTTTCGAGTATAACGGTACCCTGACGGCCGCGACGCGCTCATGGCCGACGCGGCGCCCGAGCGGCTCGCATCAGGCTCGTGAGCCGCTATCCGCCGTCGAACGGGCGGGGATCTCGTTCGGCCGCGCTCTTCCGCGCCGCCGCTGTTCGGCGTATAAGGGCCGTAGTCGAGCGGAGGAACTGTCATGAGCGGCCGTTCGAGCGCCCAGGTTCTATCGGCATTGATCGTCACGTCATTCGCAGTCTGCTCGGCCGGCACATTGGCAGCGGACGAGCGAAGTATTGGCCAGTCCTGCATCCATCATCCAAGCATCAAACGGTCGAAGGTACTCAACGATCGCAACATCCTATACGTGATGAACGACAAGACGATGTACAACAACGTGCTGCCGAAACCGTGTCCCGGTATGAGGTCCAATGCCACGTTGAGCTACACGTACTCGAACAACAGCGACCTGTGCAGCGGCAGTACCGTGACCGTGTTGCAACGCGTCGGCACGAATAGCATGACGACGCCGATCACAATTCCCGGCAGCAACCAGCACATCGCCTTTCCCGCGCCGGCGTTCGTGCCCACGTTCGTCTGCCCGATCGGGCTCTTCGTGCCCGTCACGCAGGATGAGGTGGATCTCCTCATCGCCAGCACCCGGGAGGAGCAGGCCAGCCGGCGACAGCTCCGTCGTGCGGGGCGCGATGTCATAAAAGCGGAGCCCGTCGAGCTGCCGCAAGCCACCGAGTAGCCTTCCGCCAACTACGCGCCCGTACCGTATCCACGTTGGAAACCGCCTAGTCGTGCGCGAAAATCGGGCTGGCTCGACCGCGTAGAGGGCATCACCAGCGTGGACACCAAGAAGATTAGATTCGTGGCCAACAGGCCTTGGCTAACCAAGGAAAGCGCCTCGAAACCGGAACCGATCATCAAGACGCTCCCGGATTGGTACCGTAAGGCGGACTGGTTCGTTCCGGACCCGGTGACCGACAAGCCGGCAGAGGCGCCGGATGGCAGCGGCAAAATGCCGACGTGGAAAGCCTGCCCCGCGGTGCTCGACGTCATGGGTGCGGGATACACGTACAAGACCCCGTGCGACATCGAGTTTACGGAAGATGCTGCCGGCAACATCCACGCCAAAGTGTTGAACGCCGAGTACAAGAACGTTCTGGTCGACCGCGAACCGATGCCCCAGTTCCGTCACCCTTGGGGCTATCACACGAAACACTTCGCCTGGTGGGCTGACTGGGCCGTCGAGCTCCCCGAAGGCTACAGCGCGCTCTATACGCACCCGCTGAATCGATTCGAGCTGCCGTTCTTGACGATGAGCGGCATCGTCGACAACGACAAAGTGTACTTGCCTGGCACGATGCCGTTTTTCTGGATCAAGGGTGCTCGCGGAATCCTTCCCGCCGGCACGCCTTACGCGCAGATCATCCCCTTCAAGAGAGAACACTGGGAATCGGAGTTCGACGTGTCTCTGGACGTCGAGCAGATGATCGCCAAGAACAAAGAGAACTCCGCCACGTATAGGCGCCCGGATGGCGGCGTCTATCAGCGCGAAGTCTGGGAACGAAGAAAGTACCAATAAGCTCGCGCACCGAGATAGCCCACGGTGAACGCCCGCGGGCCACCAGAGTTTTTTGCAGGTGTGCTCGGCCTCGACGCGAGGCTGAGCCGCACACAGGAAGGTGGGTCTTCCAACACTACTACGATGGGCACTACCTACGCATCGTGCACGCTGCTTATCAACAGACTGTTGCCGGAGCGCAACGTCGAAATTGGCGCGCGACGCTCCAGCCGCGCGCCTATGGACAAGACTGTCGACTTTAATGCACAGTCTTCCGCAGGGGGCGGTCGCGAACAGTCCCCCGCATCAAAGTGCTTCGTCGACCTTGTGTGAATTGGGCGTCGGCGGAGGAGCAGCGTTTCGTTTCATTTCCAGCCGGGGGGAAGCCAATGATCGACAATACGCGCGAGCAGGCCCAGGGCCTTAATCGCACAGTTCTCGCATCCACGATCTCTGCGCTCGTCGCGAGTACCGGAGCCGCACAAGCGCAGGAGGCGGGGCTCGAGGAGATCACGATCACGGGCTCGCGCATCGTGCGCCGTGACCTCGAGGCTGCGAGCCCGATCGTCACCATCGACACCGAGCGGCTCGAGAACTCGAGCACGCTCAGCATCGAGAGCGTCCTCAACCAGATGCCGCAGTTCGTGCCCGAAGGCACGCAGTTCGACCAAGGCATTCAAGCGGGCCCCACGGCCTCGCTCGGTATCGGCAGCGTGAACCTGCGCGGTATCGGTTCGAACCGCACGCTCGTGCTCGTCGACGGGCGTCGAGCGCAGCCGGCCAACGCCGCGCTCATCATCGACATCAACACGATTCCCTCGGCCGCCATCGAGCGCGTCGAGACCATCACGGGCGGCGCTTCGGCCGTGTACGGTGCCGACGCCATGGCGGGCGTCGTCAACTTCATCCTCAAGGACGATTTCGAAGGCGTCGACATGGACTTCCAGTCCTCGACGACGGCGGAAGGCGATGGCTCCGAAACGCGCTTCACGAGCTTGATCGGCGTCAACTCCGCCGACGGCAACGGCAACGTGATGCTCGGCGTCGAGTGGTACCACCGCAGCGAGGTTTTGCTCCGCGACCGCGACTTCTTTCTGAACGGTTGGTTCGATCCGGGCAGCAACGCGGGCGGCTTCATCCAACCGCCGGGCTACTCACCGACGACGGCAATTCTCGGCGCCGGGTCTCAGCAGCAAAGCGGCGGTCTGCCGACGCAAGGCGCCGTCGACAGTGTCTTCGCGAGCAACCCCAACTACTTTGCGGGCGGCGTAGCACCGGGTGGCGGGTTGGCTGCGGGGCAGTTCATTGCCACGCCTCGCAGCGAGATTTATTTCAGTCCCACTGGCACGCCGTTCCTGCTAGGCCGCGCCGCCAACTACAACGGCCCGTTCGACAGCCCATCGAGCCGGACGGCGGTGGGCGCCGGCTATGCCGGCATGCGCTTGCAGCCGAACGGCGATTTGGGCCAGGTCAGCTACGCCGGCCAGGCATCGTCGCCGCTCGATCGCCGCTCGTTATTCGGCCGCGCCACCTACGACATGAACGACAGTCTGACGGCGTTCGCTCAGGTGAACTACAGCAACGTCGAGGTCTCGACCACCCAGGCGACTTTCCCGCCGGCCATCACGGTTTGGTCTGCGCCGGTCCCGGTGGATGGCCGCCCAATTCCCGCGGCGCTGCAGACGCTGCTCGATTCGCGCGCGGACCCGACCCGTCCCTGGACGCTGTTCCGCGTGCTCGATTTCCTCGGGGGGCCGGTCACCACAGAGACCACCAACGACGTGTACCAGATCATGGCAGGCGTCCAGGGCCGGTTCAGCCAACGCGACTGGACCTGGGAGGCCTACGTTTCGACTGGCCAAACGGATTCGCTGAGCTTCTTCAACAACCTGCCGTCGTTGCAGCGCTACCAGTTCCTCCTGAGCCAGCCGAACGGCACCTGGGGACAGGGCGAGTTCACGTCGGGCCGCAACTACGTGCAGGAGTGCACGAGCGGCCTGCCGATCTTCACGAACAGCTCGTCGCTCGGGGCCGGCCAGATTTCGGCCGACTGCCTCGAGAGCGTCATGTCGAACGGGCGTTCGATCCAGAAGGTGGAGCAGGAGATCGCCGAGTTCAACCTGCAGGGCAAGCTCGCCGACATGCGGGCGGGTGAGCTTAGGTTCGCGGTCGGCGCGAGCTCGCGCAAGAACGGGTTCTCGTTCGAGCCGGGCGAGACGAACGATCGCGAATCGGTGATCGAGAATCCGATGAGTATCTTCGCCAACAACGACACGGCGGGCGAGACGAGCGTCCAAGAGCTCTACGGCGAGTTGTTGGTGCCGGTGACGAGCAGGCTCGATCTCGAGTTCGGCGCGCGGTTCTCCGACTACGCGGATGTCACTTTTGGCACCACGGAGACGGCCAAGGCGCTGTTCACGTACCGGCCAACGGATAGCATCGCGCTGCGCGGCGGCTATCAGAAGGCCCAGCGTGCCGCGAACACGGCCGAGCTGTTCCAGGGCGTGTCGTTGCTCGTGGTCGGGTTCGGTCCGAGCGACCCGTGCTCGTTCACGACGACGGCGCCCTGGGGTAACGTCGCGAGCAACCCGAATCGGGTTGCCGTCCAAGCCCTCTGCCGTGCGATCATCAACAACAGCGACGGCGATCCGTCGAACGATGGCCAATCGGTGTTCGATGTCGGCCCTGCGGGTCCGGACGGCTTTGCGCGGCCGGGCAACCCGTTCTTCCCGCTCGAGATCGAGCTGCGCCAGGGCAACCCGAACGTCCTGCCCGAGGAGGGCGAGACCTTCACGTTGGGTCTCGTGGTGCAGGGGCCCGGTAGCCTCGAGAACCTGACGGCGTCGTTCGACTTCTACAACATCGAGATCACGGACGCGATCGCACCGCTCAACTCCCTGTTCGCCCATCAGCAGTGCTTCAATGCCGACGGCGCGAGCAACCCGACGCTGAGCTACACGGGGAACTCGTACTGCGGCTTGATCCTGCGCAACGTCGTGTCGGGCGAGCGTTCGTCGGTCGATGCGCCGTTCATTAACACGGGCGCGCTCTCCACGACGGGCCTCGACGTGGCCGTGAACTGGACGACCGACGTCGGCGACGGCGGCTCGTTCTTCCTCAACTCGCTGCTCACGATTCTCGACAAGTACGAGATTCAGGACTCTCCGGGTGCGCCGATCGTCGATGCGCACGATACGCTCGATCAAGGCGGTCAGTTCAAGTACAAAATGACCAACACGTTGGGGTATAACTTCGGCGGAGGCAACGCGAACGTCGGCCTGCAATGGCGGCACCTGCCGGCGATCCAGGACGAAACGGCGGCGCGTAATCCGGCGACGACCGTGTTCCCCGTCGGTTCGTACAACTCCTTCAACGTGTTTGCGGGCTGGTCGGTCAACGACAAGATCAGCCTGCGTATGGGTATCGACAACCTGACCGACGAGGACCCGTTGATCGTCGGCGCCCGTCCCGGCGACGGCAACGCGGAGGTCACGCGCGCGGACTACTACGACGTCCTCGGACGCCGTGCGTACGTCGGCGTCAAGATGAGCTTCTAGGCGCTTCGTTCTCAGCTAGCATTGACGGCGGGCCCGCGAGGGCCCGCCGTTTTTCTGGTGCGCCCGGCAGGGCGCACTCACTTGGAGGTGGAAGTCCTCTACACACCCGACACGGGGAAGCGTTAGCGGAAGGCAAGGGTTCTTGGGGCGACTCAAGGTCTGAAGGAAGCCGGAAGCAAAGCGC
>CAZCZE010000036.1:0-86157 GCA_964503125.1 uncultured Gammaproteobacteria bacterium | reverse complement strand
CGCCAGCGCTCCCACACCTCGACCCGCTCCGCTGCCGATAACTTCGTCCAAGCCCGCTTACTCATCGCAACACCTCCGTTAGGATCAGTGTTGCATCGACGGGTTGAGATCACCCCCTGTGCGCCGACGGTCTCGGGAGGGGCCGTTCGCACACGGTGAGAAATCCTGCCTTGCTTTGGGGGCGGCCAGTGTGTTTCAGTTTTTCCATGAAGATGCGTACCCGTCTCATCGCGACGTTGGCGTTTGCCGGTGTGCTCCAGGCCTGCGGGTCGGGCGAAGGGCCCGCGGCGGCGTCCGCGCCGGATCCGGTTGCGGCCACGGCCGCCGAGCACGCGCACGACGCGCCCGTTCCGACGCCCCTCGCCGTCGCCGAGCCGGCCGTCCCCGTGCTCGAGCAGACGCTCGCCTACGGCGAGGGCTCGAAGAACAACCTCGTCGGCTTCCTCGCGATGCCGGCCGACGCGGCCGAGCCGCTGCCGGGAATCATCGTCATTCACGAATGGTGGGGCTTAAACGACAACATCAAGGCCATGACGCGCAGGCTCGCCGGCGAGGGCTACGTCGTGCTCGCCGTCGATCTCTACGACGGGAAAACGGCGACGACGCCCGAGGCTGCCCAGGCGCTGATGGCTCAGTTGTTCGAGCAGCCCGAGGCGGTCACGAACAACTTGAATCAGGCTTACGACTACCTCGACAAGTATGCGTTCGCGCCCCGCATCGCGAGCATCGGCTGGTGTCTCGGCGGCGGCTGGGCGCTGCAAACGGCGCTGTTTCTCCCCGGCGCGCTCGACGCCACGGTGATGTACTACGGCCAAGTCATCAAGGATCGCAACCGGCTCGCCGCGCTCGACACGCCGCTGCTCGGCTTTTTCGGCGGGCTCGACGCGAGCATTCCCGTCAGGGACGTCCAGGAATTTCGCGCCACGCTCCAGGACCTAGGCAAGAACGCCGAGGTGCTGATCTATCCGCGCGCCGACCACGCGTTCGCGAATCCGAGCGGCGGCAACTACAACGAGGAAGCGGCCGCCGATTCGTGGGATAAGACGCTGTCGTTCCTGACGCGCCAGTTGCAGCTGGCGACGCCGACGCAGCAGTGAGCAGCAAATTGCTCCTGCATTTGCTGCATGCCGGCCATCCATGGCCGTCACAGGAAATTGCTCCTGCATTTCCTGAATGCCGGCCATCCATGTCCGTCAAAAAAGTGGAGCCGGGCTGCGGAACTCCGTTTCCTTCGTTGCGAAAGTCGTCCTAGTTCGCTGCCGGAAACCCGGCCCCCGGAACACGGCCGTCCGACTCGGCCAACGGGTCACCACGGGGGGAGGAGTGGTGGCCCGTCTGTTCGTTACCGTCTAATCAACCCCGTGTCCGCAGCTCGTGGCTGCCGATCACGATCTTCTGTCCGAGCTCGCGCCGCAGGTCTTCGTTGAGCGTCGCCCGAGCTCGCTCGTTGACCTCGCGCACGTAGCTCTCGATCTCGGCGCGGAAGCTCGGCGCGTCGACGCCCCGCTCCTTCGCCACGATGACCCGCGGGGCCACGGGCGCCTCGGCAGCTGCCGCGGGCTCGGCCAGCAGGCAGAGCGAAGCTGTCGCGGCCAAAGCCGCCATCAACAAATCTCGTGTCCACATGCTCGAATCCTTCCACCGACTTCTCGGTGCTTGACGACCTCGTCCATGAGATCGGTGTGCCCACCTATTGCACGCACCGTGCCAACCGAAGACAACAGTTTTATCAATGAGTTAGGCGACATCCGAGTTGACGAAAAACCGTAAGTTACGCCTTTCCGTTGTCTCTGAAGACGGAAATCCGTAAAGTGCTCACCATGTCACAAGACGAGTACCAATGGCTGTTTCGACGCAGCCCCGCGCTCATCGTGTCGCTGAACCAGGACGGCTTCTTCGTCGACGCCAGCGACGCATGGCTGCGGCGCTTCGGCTACGCGCGCGAGGAGATCGTCAACATGCGCCCGCAGGATCTCGCCAGTCGCGAGAGCGCCAAGCACATCGTCGAGGAGTACTTGCCGGCACTGCGACGCACGGGGCGTCTAGAGGGTGTGCCCGTCGATCTCGTGACGCGCAGCAACGAGCGCGTCGACTGCCTCGCGAGCGCCATCGTCGAGCGCAACGACGCGGGCGACTATCTGCGCACGATCGCCGTTTACACCGAAGTCTCCGAGCAGGCGCGGCTCGAGCGGCATTACCGCGAGCTGTATCGTGCGACGCCGGCGATGCTCCACACGATCGACAATCGCGGCCGCATCACCAACGTCAGCGATCGCTGGCTTGCGACGCTTAGGTTTAACCGCGAGGAGGTGCTGGGCCGCGTGATCACCGAGTTCATGGGCCAGGAGCTGCAAGCCTCGCTCGGCGGCGGCCGCCTCGAGGACATCATCGCGGCCGGCGAGCTCGACGACGTGCCGCGCACCTACGTGACGAAGTTCGGCGAGGTGCTCGAGGTCGAGGTCTCGGCCACGTCGGAGCGCGACCCGAGCGGCACGGTCGTGGCCATGTTCGTCGCGTCGAAGGACGTGACGGCGCGCAACCGCGCCGAGCGCCAACTGCGCGCGGCGTTCGAGGAGAACGCGCGCCTGCGCGGCGAGCTCGAGCGCGAGCGCGACTACCTGCGCGAGGAAGTCCAGGTGTCGATGAACTTCGGCCGCATCATCGGCGAGAGCCCCGCGCTCAAGCAGATGCTGGCGCGCATCGAGGCCGTCGCGCAGACCTCGGCGAGCGTGCTCATCGAGGGCGAGTCCGGCGTCGGCAAAGAGCTCGTGGCGCACGTGATCCACGCGCGCAGCCCGCGCCGCGACGGGCCGCTCGTCAAGGTCAATTGCGCCTCCATCCCGCACGAGCTGTTCGAGAGCGAGTTCTTCGGCCACGTCAAAGGCGCGTTCACGGGCGCGCATCGCGACCGCGTCGGGCGTTTTCAGCTCGCCGACGGCGGCACGATTTTTCTCGATGAGGTCGGCGAGATCCCGCTCGATCTACAGAGTAAGCTGCTGCGCGTGCTCCAGGAGAGCGAGTACGAGCGCGTCGGCGACGACCACACGCACACCGTCGACGTGCGCGTCATCGCGGCCACGAACCGCGATCTCGAGAAAGCCGTCGCGGACGGCAGCTTCCGCGAGGATCTGTTCTATCGCCTGAGCGTTTTTCCGATCGAGGTGCCGCCGCTACGCGCGCGCGGCGACGACGTGCTGCAAATCGCGAGCCACCTCCTCGAGCGCACCTGCCAGGAGTTCGGCCACCGGCCGCTGACGCTCTCGAAGCAACAGGCCGTGCTGCTCAAGCGCTACGACTGGCCGGGCAACGTGCGCGAGCTCAAGAACGTCATCGAGCGCGCGGTGATCCTGTCGCGCGGCAAGGTGCTGCGGCTCGACCTCGCGATGAGCGACATTCTGAACGCGCCCTCGGCCGCGCCGCCGGAGCTCGAGCTCGCCACCAGCGAGCTCATGACGGAGAGCGAGCTGCGCGAGCTCGAGCGCCGGAACACCTTGCTCGCGCTCACGATGGCGCAGGGCCGCGTCTCGGGCCCGAGCGGCGCTGCCAAGCTGCTCGGCATCAAGCCGACCACGCTCGCCGACCGGATCAAGAAGCTCAAGCTCGGCAGATCCGGGGCCCGCGCGGTGGGCTAGGAACGGTCCTAACGTCAAAGGCTTGCCCGGAGTTGCTGATCTCTGGTATACGCTACCTAAAAGAACAGGCGGCTCGATCCGCCGCATCGGCCAAACAAAAAAAACCGACCCTTAAAGACCCCACCATGTCTCCCCTCGCGCAGCGTTTCGCCGAAGCCGTCCACGTTCTGATCGGCGACGGGCCGGTCAAGCAACGCCTGGCAACGGCCTACGGGCAGCACCTCGCGGAGCTCACCGATGCCGAGTTTCCGGCCGGTTTGCGGCGCGATTTCGCCGATCTCCAGGCCGCCATGAGCAAGATCGCGCCGGCCGGCACCGAGAGCCGGGCCCGGGCCAGCGCGCAGAAAATGGCCTCCGCCGAGGCCGTGGGGCATGCAGCGACGATCGTCCGGCTCTACGTGGAGCTCATGAACACCCTCGAGCGGGCGGAGCCCCTCAAGGTCGTGGCGCCGCCTAGGCAGCCCCCGCGCTACCTCACCGGGCGGTCCTAAGACTTCTCCCGGCCCTGGGAGTCTGCGACTCCGATCAATGTTTTATTGGCCTCATTGGCCGATGATCGCCTCGATATCCTACTTGGCGAAGCAACGATTTCCGTGGCGACCGCCCTTGCCGAAGACTCAGCCGCAGGCGGCTACGCGCCCTATGCGCAGCTCGTCAAGATGCTCCTGCCGAGCGCGAGGAGCGTGGCGATCTACGACCACCATGCCGATCTGCTCTGGTGCTCGGACGGGTTCGAGCGGCCGGACCTGCGGGCACTGCTCGAGCACCAGCGCGCCAGTGAGACGCTCGCGAGCCGCGGCCGCGTGGAGAACACGTCGGCCGGAATCCCCGTCTTCATCTCGGCGCTGCGCGCGGCCGATGGGCGGCCGCTCGGCTCGGTCGTCATCGAGCTCGGCAGCGGCGGCTCGCGCAGCACACCCTCGATGGTCGTCAGCATGCTGCGGCCCGTGCTCGACTGCCTCGAGCGGATTCTCGATCTCGAGCACGCGGCGGCCGTGCCCCAAGGCAACACCGGCGTCGAGCTGCTGCTATCCGTCGACGAGCACGGCCGCGAGGACGCGAGCGCTTTGCGGGCGCTGCTGCGCCACTCCGTCCACGAGCTCGGCTGCATCACGGGCGCCTTGCTCGTGCCCGACAAGCATCTCGAGATGGTCTGGACCGAGGACGGCTCGGAGCGCTCGCAGCTGCTCGATCGCACGCAGAAGCACCTGCTCGCCTGGGCGCAGCTCAACAATCGCCCGATGGTCGTCAACCGCGGCGCCGGCGGCGGCGAGGCGCCTTACAAGATCCTGTCGTGCCCGCTGCGCGACCCGCACGGGCGCGTCGCGGGTCTCGTCGCACTGTTCCGTGCCGGCACCGCCGAGGATTTCGCCGAGCGCGACGTGCGCATCCTCGAATTCGTCGGCCGTAGGACCATTGCGATTCTCCAAAGCGAGTATGACGCGCTCACGGGGCTCACGAATCGGTTCATCTTCGAGCGGCGCGCGCAACGGGTTCTCGATGCCGGCCCGGCTGCGCTGCTCTACGTCGACATCGACAAGGTCGCGACGATCAACGAGGCCTTCGGGCTCAGCGCCGGCGACGAAGTGATTCGCCTCGTCGGCGGGCTCGTGCAGCAGGCGGCCGGTGCGAGCGCGCTCGTGAGCCGCATCTCCGGCGATCGCTTTGCAGTCGTGGTGCCCGAGTGCACGTTGGCGGCGGCCGGCGACGTCGGCGCCGCGATCCTCGACGCCACGGGTCGGCTCGGCTATCTGCGCGGCGCGGAGGCCCTGCCCGTGTCGGTCAGCATCGGCGCCGTCGCGGGCGCCGAGGGTGTGCGGCTCGCTCACCTGCTCGCGGCCGCGGAGCTTGCCTGCAAGCGCGCCAAGCGCGCCGGCGGGGGCACGTTCGAGGCCATGGAGGATGCCGGGACGCTAGCGCCGACGACGACACGCCAATGGCTCGCGGCCGCCGACCTCGACGATGCGCTCAAGTCGAATCAGTTCCAGCTCGAGGCGCAGCCGATCGTCGGCTTGCGTGCGCGCAGCGCAGAGACCGTCGGCTACGAGCTGCTCGCGCGCATGCGGGGCTTAAGCGGCGAGCTCGCCGCGCCCGACAAATTCCTCGGCGCCTGCGCCGAGTACGGCTTGCTGCCGGCGCTCGACCGGTGGGCGCTGTATTCGGCCGTCGAGATGCTGCGCCCGCACGCACAAGCGCTCGCGGGCTCGCCGGTGTTCTTCGCGCTCAACGTCTCGGCCCAGTCGCTCGAAAACCGCAAGTACGCCGCGTTCGCGCTCGACACTCTCACGGGCGCCGGGCTGCCGCCGAGCTTGTTCACGTTCGAGCTCAAGGAGGCGGCCGCGGTCGCGAATCTCGCGGCCGCCGAGGCCTTCATCCGCGACATGACGGCCGCCGGCGCCAAAGTGGCGCTCGACGATTTCGGCTCGGGCTTGAGCTCGCTCGCGTACTTGAAGCAGTTGCCCGTGAGCTACCTCAAGATCGACGGCCTCTTCGTCCGGCGCATGACCGTCGACCGCGTCGCGGAGTCGATCGTTTCGGCGATCGCGCGCGCCGCGCGCACGCTCGGGCTCCTCACGATTGCCGAGCACGTCGAGAGCGCGGAGGTCGCCGAACGGCTCCGCGAGCTCGAGGTCATGTTCGGCCAGGGCTTCCACCTCGGCCGGCCGGCGCCGTTCGCGCAGTTGCTCCAGGAGACCCTGACCACGGCGCCGCTCGTGCGAGCGACGACGCGCGCGTGAGCGCAGGCCGCCCGCAGCGCGGCACGGGTCGAGCGCAGCGGCACCACCTATAATCGCCCTGGACTCTTACGGGGGCGAATCATGCTCAAACGTCTGCTGCCGGCCGTTTCGCTCGTGCTCTGCGCCGCCGCGAGCGCCGAGACGGCCTACGTCACCGACGTCCTTAGGCTCGGTATCCACGCCGCGCCCGACACGAGCGATCGGGCGTTCGACAACCTCGTGAGCGGCACGGCCGTCGAGGTTCTGGAGCGCAACTCGGGCTATGCGAGGGTCAAGCTCGCCGACGGCCGCGAAGGCTGGGTGCGGTCCACGTACCTCGTCACGACGGCGCCCGCGGCCGCGCGCATCGCGGACCTCGAGGCCCAGGTCGTCGACCTCGAGGGCGCGGTCACGGCCGCCAAGGCCGCGCAGGCCGCCGCCGAGCAGGAGCTCGGCCGTGTGACCACGCAGTTCCAGGCGACGACGGGGTCGACGGTGTCGATCGAGGAGACCCTCGAGCGCCTCACGGCCGAGAACCGCGCGTACGAGGAGCGCTTCGAGTCCTACCGGCACGCGCTGCCGCTGACGTGGGTCGTCGTGGCGGGCGTCGTCGCGCTAGTGGCCGGGTTTCTCGCCGGCCTGTGGTGGCTCGACGCGTTGATTCGCCGGCGCCACGGCGGTTTTCGCGTGTACTGAGCGGTAGTGCAGTAGCCGCGCCGCGAACAGCACCGCGAGCAAGAAGGAGTACAGCAGCGGCTCGGCGACGTCTCTGTCGGACTTCACCTGCCACCAATAGTGCACGATGCCGAGCACGGCGATGACGTAGACGAGCCGGTGCAGCTTGACCCAATTGCGCCCGAGCCGGCGTTGCATCGCGTGTGTCGAGGTCGCGACGAGCGGCACTAGCAGCACGAGCGCGGTGAAACCCACCGTGATGTACGGCCGCTCGACGATGTCCTCGAACAATATGTCCCACTGGAGACCCAGGTCGAGCAGTGCGTAGGTCGTGAAGTGCAGCGCGAGATAGAAGAACGCGAAGACACCGAGCAAGCGGCGAAAAGAGAGCAAACGGTTGATGCCCGTCGACCGCCGTATCGGCGTGACGCAGAGCGTCAGCATCAATAGGTTGAGCCCGGTCTTGCCGCAGGTGTCGAGAATCTCCTCGACGGGGTTCGCGCCGAGCGAGCCGGCCAAGCCGTTGGCACGCACGACCAACCAGGCGAACGGCGCCAGGCACGCCGCCCACACCACGACCTTCCCGATGACGACCCACCGTGGCGTCATGCGGCGGCGACCGGTGCGTCAGTAGTTCTTGACGAGATCGAGGCCTCGATAGAGGTCGGCCACCTGCTCGGTATAGCCGTTGAACATGAGCGTCGGAATGCGCGCCGCCGAGATTTGGAACAGGCTGGTGCGGGCGCCCAAGCGCTCCTCGCTGGCTTGGCTCCAGCGCGGATGGTCGACCTCGGGGTTGACGTTCGAGTAGAAGCCGTACTCCCGCGGCCCGGCCATGTTCCAGCTCGTCTGCGGCCGGGTCTCCGTGAAGTGAATGCGCACGATCGATTTCGTGCCCTTGAAGCCGTACTTCCACGGAATCACGGTGCGCAAAGGCGCGCCGTTCTGGTTCGGCATGACCTTGCCGTAGATGCCGATGGCCACGAAACTGAGCGGGTGCATGGCCTCCTCGATCGTGAGCCCTTCACGGTACGGCCAATCGAGCACGGAAGAACGAAGGCCCGGCATCTGCTCGCGGTCGGCGAGCGTGAAAAACTGGACGTACTTCGCCGCGGACGTGGGCTCGAAGCGCTTGAGCAGGTCGGCGAGCGGGAACCCATCCCACGGGATGACCATCGACCAGGCTTCGACGCAGCGGTGCCGATAGATGCGCTCCTCGAGCGAATGTGGCGCCAGGATGTCCTCGAGCGTGTAGGTTCCGGTGCGCGCGGCGGCGCCCGTGACCTGCACCGACCAGGGCTTGGTCTTGAGCGTATGGGCGTTCTTGGCCGGGTCGCCCTTGTCCGTGCCGAACTCGTAGTAATTGTTGTACGTCGTGATGTGCTCGAAGCTGTTGACCTTGTCGGTCGTCGAGCCCGGCCACTTCGTGACGCCAATGAATTCGCCGTTCGCGGGGATCGTCGCGGCCTCGACCGACGACAGGATCGAGGGCAGCAGGCCCGCGGCGACGGCGCCGGCCAAGAGGCGGCGCCGACTCATGAAGACGGCTTCCGGGGTAATCTCGGACGGCTTGATCTTCGGATCCGACTGTCTACGCATGTTGCTCACCCAGTGTTGGCTAAAGGGGCGGGGACCCACGGCTGCCGCGCCGGCGTCGCCACTCCGTGTGGGACTTGGCTAGAATACCCCCGGCACCACAATACACAAAACGAACCCCGGCACACGGGGATACATAAAGCCATTCGGCCATTCAACAGTTTAGGGGGCGCTAATGAAGCTGATAACGGCAGTCGTCAAACCCTTTCGTCTCGATGATGTCCGCAATGCTCTCGCCGAGGTCGGCGTACAAGGTATGACCGTCACCGAGGTCAAAGGGTTCGGCCGCCAACGGGGCCATACCGAGCTCTATCGCGGCGCGGAGTACGTCGTCGACTTCCTGCCGAAGGTCAAAGTCGAGGTCGCCGTCACGGACGAGCTCGTCGATCGCGTCATCGAGGCGATCATCGCCTCGGCCAAGACCGGCAAGGTGGGCGACGGCAAGATCTTCGTGACCGAGCTCACTGAGGTCTACCGCATTCGTACCGGCGAGACCGGGGATCAGGCGATCTAGAAAAACAACTTGTTTCCGGGGGGGAACATGAAAAAGTCTCTGAGTGCTCTAGTCGCGCTCGCGGCCATCTCAAGTCCGGCACTGGCGGCGGCGCAAACCATCGACAGCGGCGCCACGGCCTGGATGCTCACGGCCACGGCGCTCGTGCTCTTGATGACGTTGCCCGGGCTGGCGCTGTTCTACGGCGGCCTCGTGCGCACGCGCAACGTGCTGTCGGTGCTCATGCAGTGCTTCGCGCTGACCTGCGTCGTGACGCTGATCTGGGTGATCTTCGGCTATTCGGCCGCGTTCGCCGAAGGCAGCGGGCTCATCGGCGGGCTTTCGAAGCTGTGGCTGCGCGGCGTCGAGGTCGACACCGTGCTGAGCGGCTACGCCATTCCCGAGACCGTGTTCGCGATGTTCCAGCTGACGTTCGCGATCATCACCCCGGCGCTCATCGTCGGCGGCTTCGCCGAGCGCACGCGCTTCTCGGCGATGTTGCTGTTCTCGGTCCTCTGGCTCGTCATCGTCTACATCCCCGTGGCCCACTGGGTCTGGGCGGCCGACGGTTGGCTGTATACGCGCGGGTTCCGCGACTTCGCGGGCGGCTCGGTCGTGCACGTCAACGCCGGCGTCGCGGCGCTCGTCGCGGCGGTCGTCATCGGCAAGCGCAGCGGGTTCCCGGGCACGCCGATGCCGCCGCACAACCTCACGATGACCGTGACGGGCGCGTCGTTGCTGTGGGTCGGCTGGTTCGGGTTCAACGCGGGTAGCGCGCTTGCCGCGGGCGGTGCGGCCGGCATGGCCATGCTCGCGACCCACGTCGCCGCGGCGGCCGGCGCCACGGCGTGGATGAGC
Organism: uncultured Gammaproteobacteria bacterium; assembly: GCA_964503125.1. Taxonomy (GTDB): domain Bacteria; phylum Pseudomonadota; class Gammaproteobacteria; order Steroidobacterales; family Rariloculaceae; genus FEN-1219. The sequence goes on along the minus strand of CAZCZE010000036.1, from coordinate 76,186 downwards.
CTCGAGTGGCTCAAGTTCGGCAAGCCCAGCGTGCTCGGCGGCGTGACGGGCATGGTCGCAGGTCTAGGCACGATCACGCCGGCCTCGGGCTTCGTCGGGCCCATGGGCGCGCTCATCATCGGTCTCGTCGCCGGTGTCATCTGCTTCCTCGCGACGCAGTTCATCAAGCGCAAGCTCAAGATCGACGACTCGCTCGACGTGTTCCCGGTGCACGGTGTCGGCGGCTTCACGGGCCTCTTGCTCACGGCCGTGTTCTCGGCCGCGGCGTTCGATGGGCTCGGGTTGCCCGAGGGCGTGACGATCGGTCAGCAGCTCGTGACGCAGCTCATGGGCGCAGGCGCGACGGTCGTCTGGTGCGGGGTGGCGACGTTCGTGATCCTCAAGGTCGTGAACCTCATCGTGCCGCTGCGCGTGTCGGCCGAGCAGGAGAACGAGGGCCTCGACCTCGTGTCGCACGAGGAGCGCGGCTACAGCCTCTAGCCGGCCTTTGGTTCAGGATCGAGGGGGAGCTCGAGGGCGATTTCGAGCCCTCCCTCGGCCCGATTCGCGGCCGTGACGGTGCCGCCGTGCAGCTCCGCCACGCGCGCCGTGATCGCGAGGCCGATGCCCTGGCCGTCGACGCGGTGGTCGCGGCTCTTGTCGGTGCGGTAGAAGGGCTCGAAGATCCGCGTGAGCTCGGCCTCGGGCACGCCCGGGCCGCGGTCGAGCACGCGAATCGTGGCTCTACCGGTGGCGGCGCCGAGCAGCACCTCGATGGGCTTGGTGCGATCCCCGTAGATGAGCGCGTTGCGCACGACGTTCTCGACGGCGCTCTTGAGCCCCTCGGCGTCGCCGCGCAGCAGCACCCCGCCGCTCGCCGTGTAGTCGATTCGCGCGTCGGGATACTCGAAGCGCGCGTCGTCGACGACGCCGCCGACCAGCGTGTTGAGCCGCACGGCGTCGCGCCGCGGTTCGCTCGCAGTTCGCAACCGCGTCAGCGTCATGACTTGGCCTACCAACGCGTCGAGGCGCTCGGTCTCGCGCTCGATGCGCGCGAGGTCGGGCTCGAGCTCCGCGCCCGCGCGCCGCTCTGCGAGCGCGAGCGCCATGCGGATGCGCGCGAGCGGCGAGCGTAGCTCGTGCGACACGTCGCGCAGCAGCGTTTCCTTGGCGACGACCAGGGCCTGGATGCGCTCGGCCATCGCGTCGAAATCGCGCGCGAGCGTGCCAACCTCGTCGCCGCGGCGCGTGGAGGGTGCGCCGACGCGCGTCTCGAGGGCGCCGGCTGCGAGCGCGCGGCTGGCCTTTTGGAGCCGCACGATCGGTGAGGACAAGTAGCGCGCGAGCAGCAACGACGTGAGTGCCGCTGCCGCGATGGCGATCGTGAGCACTGCGACCTGGGTACCGGGCCACATCAAGATGCCGAACATCGTCACGGGCGCGGGCTCGAAGTGCAGGTCGTACTCCGCGCCGTCGGGCCCGGTGATGGCCCCGGTGAGCTGGATGGGTCTAAAGTTCGGCGGCCGGTTGGGGCGGCGGCTCGGCGGCCGGGATCGCAACAGCGCGCGCACCTCGCGCGGCATGGCGCGGCCGAGCAGCTCGTCGCCGCGCTCGTTCGTCACGAGCAACACCGTGCCCGGAGCGGGTCGCGGATTGTTGAACAGCCACGCTTTGAGCCCGCGCTCGCCGCCGCGAGCGAGCGCCGCGGAGACCGCATTGATGATCTCGTCGCGGCCCTCGAAATCGGCCTGGGTCCACGGCTGAGTGGCGATCCTAAAGCTCACGTAGATCGCGCCGACGGAGGTCACCGTCATGGCGACCATGAACGAAACGAAGATTTTCCAGAACAGGGCCATGGTCTATGCCCCCGGCGGAACGAGCACGTAACCGCTGCCGCGGATGCTGCGGATGAGAACGTCGGCGTCGGCGTCGCTGCCGAGCTTGCGGCGCAGGTTGCTGATGTGGGTATCGAGGCTGCGGTCGTCGGGCAGCAATTGCCGGCCGAGCGCCGTGCGCGTCAACGCCTCGCGCGACACGACGTCGCCCGGCGAGCGCATGAGCGTCACGAGGATCACGAACTCCGCGTTGGTGAGCTTGAGCGAGTTGTCGCCGAGCCACGCCTCGCGGCGCCGCAGGTTCACGCGCAGATCGCCGACCTTGATCTCGACCTGCTCCTCGCTATCGGGCTCGGAGGTGCGGCGCAGGATCGCCTTGATGCGCGCGAGCAGCTCGCGCGGGTTGAAGGGTTTCGGCAGATAGTCGTCGGCGCCGAGATCGAGGCCCACGATGCGATCAACGTCGTCGCCGCGCGCCGTCAGCATGAGCACGGGCGCCTTGGAGCCCGCTTCGCGCAGCTGCTTGAGCACGTCGAGGCCCGACAGCCCCGGCAACATCACGTCGAGAAGGATGAGGTCGTAGTTCTCGCGTTGCGCGTTGCGCAAACCCTGGATGCCGGACGCCACGCTCGTGAGCTCGATGCCCTCGGGCGTTAGGTACTCGGCGAGCATCTCGGCCAGCCGGATGTCGTCGTCGATGATGAGCAGGCGGTGGTTCGGCACGGTTTGACTCTCTTTACGGACTGCAAAGTGCCACAAATCCCACCAGCCCCCCTAGCGATGCCCCTGAACCGCCGAGAAATATTGAGACTCCCCGCATTTCGCGCCGCGCTCACGAGGGGCGTCGCGAGACCGTCAGCGCACAGGGGCAGCCATTTTGCTCCTGCAATGGCTGCACGCCGCCATCCATGGCGGCGATGTGCGTCGAGCGCGCTGAGAAATGAGGCTCACAGGGGCAGGTCGAGCTGTGGTCGCGCCGTTTTGGGCGGCGAGAACAAGTCCAAGCGCAGCGTGGTTTCGCGGTCGAGCCCGAAGCGGCGGCGCGCATTCGCGAAGCGCGCCGCGAGCAGCTTGGCGAACGGGCCGAAACCGCGCTGCCGGCTCCCGAACTGCCCGTCGTAGAGTGCGCCGCCGCGCAGTTGCCGCAGCAAACTCAGCACGTGCTCGGCCTTGTCCGAGTAATGCTCGCGCAGCCACTCGACGAACAGGGGCTCGACCTCGTGCGGGAGCCTGAGCAGCACGTAGCCCGCGCCCGTGGCGCCGTGCGCCGCGGCGGCCTCGAGCATGGCCTCGAGCTCGTGATCGTTGAGCGCGGGAATGATCGGCGCCGTGAGCACGCCCGTCGGGATGCCCGCCTCGCTGAGTTGCCGGACCATCACGAGGCGCTGCTTCGGTCCCGCCGTGCGCGGCTCCATGCGCCGTTTGAGCTCGTCGTCGAGCGTCGTCAGGCTCACGTGCACGGCAACGAGATTCAGAGCGGCGAGCGCGGCGAGCAGGTCGAGGTCGCGCAGGATCAGCGCGCCCTTCGTCACGATCGTGACGGGATGCCGGAGCTCGAGCAGCAGCTCGAGAATGCCGCGCGTGACGCGCAGGTCGCGCTCCACGGGCTGGTAGGGATCCGTGTTCGTGCCGAGCGCGATCGGGCTGGCCTCGTAACGCGCGTGCGCGAGCTCGGCGCGCAGCAGCTCGACGGCATTCGGCTTGTAGAAGATCTCGGTCTCGAAGTCGCGGCCCGGTGACAAGTCGAGATACGAGTGCGTGGCGCGCGCGTAGCAGTAGATGCAGCCGTGCTCGCAGCCGCGGTACGGGTTGATCGACTGGCTGAACGGAATGTCGGGCGAAGAGTTGCGCGCGATGATCGTGCGCGCGCTGTCGACGTGCAGGTTCGTCGGCAGCTTCTTGGGCTCGCCCGCGTCCATGCCCGCGTCATCGGCGGCGATCGCGGCCAGCGTTTCGAGATCGGGATCCCGTTCATGGCGCGCGAAACGGCCCGCGTGGTTCGATAGGGCTCCGCGGCCTTTGATCTTGCGGTCCATACGTTTACATAAGTCTTGGGAGTCTGCGTGACCGCGTCAACCGCAGGAAAGCAAGGCTCGTTACCTGCCCTGACGACTCACTACTCTTGGCTAGGGAGGCCGAAAATGAAACGCAGTGCAGTATTGCTCAGTTTGGGTTTGCTCGTGTGCGCCACGCAAGCGTACGCGCAGGACGGCGAGCGCGCCGACCGGCGCGGTGACCGTATCGAGCAGCGCCTCGACCGGCGCGGCGACGTCAGAGAGCAGCGGCTGGACCGGCGCGGCGATCGCGTCGACAACCGGTTGGATCGGGCGTCGGAGCGCGCCGACCGGCGTGGCCGCGACGTCGCGGCCGAGCGGCTCGACCGCAAGGGCGATCGTGTCGACCGTCGCCTGGAGCGGCGCGGCGAGACGGTCGATCGCAAGCTCGACCGTCGCGGTCGGCAGATCGATCGACGCATGGATCGTCGCGGCGCACGGCGCGGCTGATCACTTCCGCGGCGGCGCCGGCTTAGGATTGCCGGCGCCGCCGGCTCGTTTCTAGCGCCTGCCACGCATAGCCCGCGAGCAAGAGTCCCACCACCCACCACGGCAACGCCCCGCCGCCCCCGCCTTCTCCGGCGCCGACCGCCGTCACGTTGACCGCGAGGCTCCGCTGATTGTCGGCCGGCGCGCGCTCGACCTCGCTCGCGGTGGCATTCACGGTGACGAGCTGACTGCCGATCGCGGTGGCCGTCGCAGTTACGGCGAAGGCTACGCTGCCACGCGCGGCCAGCGCGCGCGGCGAGCAGGCAATCGTCTGGCTCGAGATCGTGCACGCCGTGCCGTCGAGCGTCGCCTGATCGGCCCGCAGGCCCGCGCTCAAGGTCGCGCTCACGCCGACCGAGGTCGCGTCGAAGTCGGACGCGTTAGCGAGCGTCGTGTTGATCGTCGTCTGTTGCCCGACCGTCACGCCGCCCGCGCTGCCCGTGAAGACGAGGTCGACGGCGGGCACCGCCTGAATGGTTACCGCGGTGTTGTTGTTGCCGCTCGCGGCGTCGGCATCGGCCGTGACGTTCGCCGAGAGGTTGTACGAGCCCGGCGCTGGTGCACGCAGCGTGAGCGTGACGCCACGCGAGCTTCCGCCGCCGACCGTGCCGAGTGCACAGCTCGCAGATGCACCCGTGACGTTGCAGCTTGCGGCGCCCGAGGCGGCCGAGAGGATCTCGAGGCCCGGCACCGCGGTGGCGTTGAACACGACGTTCGTCGAGGGGTCGGCGCCAAGATTCCTGATCGTCGCGGCCTGGCCAAACGTGACGTTGGCGTGCGCCGGCTCAAGCGGCTGCGCCAGCGTCAGAGCCAGGTCGGGCGGGCCGAGCAGCGTGAGGCAGCTCGCTGACGCGATCTCGGCTTGCATCTCCGCGATGCTGCACGCTGAAAACTGGTCGTTGCCGTTGACGCTCGGCGCCATGAGGAAGGTCGGCGGTGTCGAGGCGCACGCCGTGCCGGCCGCGCCGTCGTGCGGCGCGCCGAAGTTGTGGCCGATCTCGTGCGCGGCTACGAGGCTGTCCAAGATCGCGCCGCGACGGCTTTCGCTCAAGCCCACGCCAAAGCTGCGCGTATCGAACGGCGTGCGCTGCGCGCACACGGAGCCGAGAAAGGCGATGCCGGCCGTCGAGCCGTCGAGGTCGCGGCCCGTGAAGAGATGCGTGAGCCCGTTGGCGTCTTGCGCCGGCGTCGCGCCACGGTAGTCCGCGAGCTCGTCGAGCAGTGCGCTGGCGACACTCGTCGTGAACGGATCGTTGTCCACACTGAAGATGTCGATCTCGGCGACCGTGATCTGCACGCCGAGCTGCTCGCTGTAGAGGCCGTCGATGTTGTTGACGCGAGTCAGCACGGCGGTTTCGGTGTTGGCGCCGAACGTTTGCGAAAACTCGAAGTCGGCGACGGTGCCGAGGTCGAGATTGAGCGTGGCCCCTTCCGCGGCGAGCGCCGTGAACTCGTGCACCATGGCGGTCACGGCCTGCGCGCCGTCGATCGCGACGGTGCCGATCTCGCAGCCGAGCTCGCCGGGCGCGAGATACACGTCGGCGAGGCGGAACATCGCCGGCGCACTCGTGGTCGTCGCGCTATCGCTGCCGGACTCGATGCCGTAGAGCGTGGTGCCGTCGAACACGAGGCCGGTGGGCCCCGCGTCCGTGAGCACGATGCGCACCCAGGAGCCTAAGTGGCCCGCGACCTTGCCGCGGTAGGCGCCCGTTCCCGCGGGGAGACCTAAGCTCGCTTGCAGCGCTGCGAGCCGGCCGTTCGGCTCGAGCTCGAGCTCGAAGTTGCGGCTGAAGGCATTGAACACGAGCGTCGCGGGCTCGGTTGGCGCCGGCTTCCGAGAGCCGGCCGCGCCATCGACGCGGTAGCCGCGCAACGGCTCCGTGTGCTGCACCGTGGCGGCTTCGGCCGCGACGAAGATCGTGGAGCCGACGCAAGTCAGCAACGCAAGGGCAGCAATCGTGCTCCTGCGATTGCTGCACGCCGGCCGTCCCTGGCCGTTGGCAGCAATCGTGCTCCTGCGATTGCTGCACGCCGGCCGTCCCTGGCCGTTGGCAGCAAATCTGCTCCTGCGATTGCTGCACGCCGGCCGTCCCTGGCCGTTGGCAGCAATCGTGCTCCTGCGATTGCTGCACGCCGGCCATCGCTGGCCGTTGGATGCAACTCTCGACATGCGCTGGCCCGCCTGAAAAGAGGGGTAAACAGCGATGGTAAAAGCCGCGCTTTGACCCGTCTGTGCGGAAGTGCGCGTTTGCCCGGGCCAAGGCGTTCGGCCTACTCGCCGGCCGCTTGTGCCTCATCCCTGCTTACGTAACGACGGACGTAATGGGTCGAGCGAACGTTGGTCGTGGCGACGGGCTCGCCGTCGACGAGGCGGGGGCGGAAGTGCGTCTCGCGCAGGCGGCGGCTGTAGCGCTGCTGGAGCGTCGCGGTGCTCTCGTCGCGCGTGACGATGCGCACGTCGGCAGGCAGGCCGTCGGCCGAGACGTCGAACTCGAGCACGATTTCGGCCCAGGTGTACGGGCGCGAACGCTCGTTGCGGTCGACGGGGCTCAGGGGTGCGATGAAGTCGAGCATCACGGGTAGCGCGAACTGGCGCCTCACGGCGTCGGCATCGGCCTTGGTGGCGAGCACGTCCCACGCTTGCCGGTAGTAGCCGCGCGCCGCGGGCGCGTCGCCGGCCACCGTGGCCCAATCGCCGAGCGCGGCCAGCGCCAGCCCGCGCTCGATCGCGTCGGCATCGGGATTCCCGTCGACCAACGCCGCGAGCCGGTCGCGCTGCGCGGGATCCGCGGTCTGCGTGACGAGCAAGTCGATCGCGACGACCGCGCGCAGTGGCATGAGCAACGCGGAGTCGCCGTCGCCGAGCTGCGTCTCCTGCGCCTTGAGCACTTCGACGTACTGCTCGCGCGCGCTCTCGGGCAGGCGCGACTGCTCGTAATACTTGCCGAGCGTGTAGCGGAACGGAATCACGCGCGGATCGCCGGCGCCGAAACGCCGCACCGCGTTGTCGAGCCGTTCGACCTGCACGTTGCGCGCCTCGCTGGTATCGCCGAGGCCCAAATACGCCGTCGTGATGTCGTCGAGCACCGGCGACTGCTCGACGTTGAACAGGCCGAAGTGCCGTTGACTGATGTGCTGCGCCTGCTCGAGCGTGACGATGGCTTGCTGGTACTGGCCGCCGCGAATGTAGGTGCGGCCGAGGCCGCGGTAGTACTCGATGAGCGTCGGCGAGTACTCACCCTCGGCCGCCTCGACGATCTCGATGGCCTCGACGAGGTTCGTTATCGCCCGCTCCGTTTCGCGCAGCTCGCCTTGTACGAGGCCGAGCGCCGCGAGATCCGCCGGATACTCGGGCTCGCGGTGCTCGCGTTGCGCGTCGACGATGGTCTGCGCGGGGTTCAACGCGGCGCTGAAATCGCGCACGCCAATGAAAGCGTCGCGCCCGCGGCGCTGCGACGCCAGCGACGCATCTTCGAGATCGCGCAACGGCGTGTCGACGACGAGTCCCTGGGCGCCGGCGCTGGCGAGCCAGGCGCACGACGACGCGATGACCAGCGCCAAGAGCACGCGCGTGAGGCGCGCGCTAGTCGTTTGCCGCGGCGATGGCATCGGGCAGATACCGGAAGTCGACCCGGATCGCCAAGCCCGGCCCCGGAGCGACGGTGCCTTCGACGACCCAAGGCCTGAACCGCGAGCGGCGGACGTGGCGAAGCACGGCCTCGTCCTTGAACCCGGCGGGGTCCGATTCGAGGATCGTCACGTTGTTCGGATTGCCGGCCGTGTCGATGTCGAACCGCACGAGCACGTGGCCCGGCACGGCTGCGCGGTCGGTGCTCACGCCGCGCTGACTGATCGGCTCGTAGAGCACGTAGTTCGCGCCGCCGTACCATCGGGTGCGCAGCTCTGCGCCGTTCGGCAGCGTGCCGAGCAGCTCCCACGAGCGTTGATACTCCATGCCGGCGTAGCCCATCTTGCCGAACGCCGTGTTCCAGTCGCCGATGTCGCGCATGGCCATGGCGAGCCCGAGCGCGTCGCGCACGGGCTGCTCGCGCAGCAGCTCCAGCGCGTCCTCGAGCGCAGTGACGCCGGCGCCCGCGGGGTTGCGCTCGCGGCGATAGGTGTTGCCGACGCCGAGCAGCGGCGTCACGAGGCGCGGATCGTTCTCGCCGTAGTGCTGGCGAATGGTGCGCTGCGCGCGCATGTATTGATCGCGCTCGAGCTGATACATGCCGCGCTCGCCGAGCCAGGCCGCGTAGCGATAGATGCCCGAGAGCACGACATCGGATTCGGGCGCATTCGCGCGTTGGATGAGGCGCAGCGCTTCGACCTGCTGGGCCTCGGCCTCGACGAGCTCGTCGAGATCGAGCAGCGACTCCGACATGCGATCGAGCAACACGATCTGGTCGGCGTTGTGCAGGCCGTAGACGCGCCGACTCACCGTGCGCGCCTCCCCGTACGACGCGACGGCGTTGACGTTGTCGTTGGCTTCGCGGTAGTTGTCGCCGAGGTCCGTGAGCGGCGCGATGACGAGCGGCGTGAACGGCCCGTCGACGGCACGGTACACCTCGACCGCAGAGAGATAGCTCTCGGCCGCCCTCTCGTAATCCGCGGCATTGCGGTGCGCGTCGGCGAGGCCGACGTAGGCTTCGGCCGTCTGCAAACTGTTGCGCCCGAAGTCGGTGATCGTGCTCGCGACGAAGCGCTCGTTGGCCGCGACGTTGTCGACCGGCGTCTCAACCGCTGCCGCTGTCGTCGGTTCGCTTGCGGGAGCAGCAGTGCCCGCTGGTTCGTCGCTCGCGGCGGCAACGGCGCTTTCGCCGGGTGCCGCGGCGGCGGCGGCCGCTGCCGCGTCCCCTTGCGCGAACGCTCCGCTCGCGGCGCCACCGCAGAGCAGCCACGCGAGCGCAAAGGGCAGCCGGCGGTAGCAAAGAGGGCGGCGGGCGGTGGCGGACCTCATCGACGGCATTCTATCCCCAAAAGGCGGCCCCGTAGCCGAGGGCGAATCGGTCCGCTCGCTACGCGAGTGCAAACGCTGAGTCCGCATCGGAATCGGGAATGTTCAGTGTGTTTGGGCCGGCGGCATATGTCTATAATGGCGCCCGCCCTCGGGCTGCGCCCCCTCCGCCTCACTGGATACTCCTCGGTCACGAACCGCCTGATGGACCCAACCGACACCCACGGGACCGAATACTTTCACCGCGTGGTCGATTGTCAGTGGGCGTGCCCCGCGCACACCGACGTGCCGGAGTACATCAGGCTCGTGGCCCAAGGCCGATTCGCCGACGCCTACCTGCTGAACCGCGAGTCGAACGTGTTCCCCGGCATCCTGGGGCGCGTCTGCGACCGGCCGTGCGAGCCCGCTTGCCGGCGCCGGCGTGTCGAGGAGAAACCCGTCGCGATCTGCCGGTTGAAGCGCGTCGCGGCCGACTACAAGGGCGATGTCGAGGACCGGTTGCCGCAGGCGGCGCGAGAGACGAACGGCCGGCGCATCGCCCTCGTCGGCGCCGGTTGCGCGTCGTTCACCGTGGCCAACGACCTCGCTCCGCTCGGCTACGAATGCACGATCTACGAAGCGCTCGCGAGCTTGGGCGGGCTCATGCGCACGAACATTCCTGCGTTCCGCCTGCCGGCCGAAGTGCTCGACGAGGAGATCGGTTACATCACGCGTTTAGGTCTAGACGTGCGCCTCTCGTCGCCCGTGACGAGCTTGAAGGCGCTGCTCGAGGAAGGCTACGACGCCGTGTTCGTCGGCAGCGGCGCGCCCAAGGGCAAGGACCTGCGCCTGCCGGGCCGCGACTTGAGCGACCGCATCCACATCGGCATCGACTGGCTCGGCTCGATCGCGTTCGGCCACACGGAGTCGATCGGCGAGCGCGTGCTCATCATCGGCGTCGGCAATACGGCCATGGATTGCTGCCGCAGCTCGCTGCGACTCGGCGCCAAGAGCGTCAAAGTCATGGCGCGCAAACCGCGGCGTTTCTTCAAGGCCTCGGATTGGGAGCTCGAGGACGCCGAAGAAGAGCGCGTCGAGATCGTCGTCAATCACTCGCCGAAGGAATTCGTCATCGAAGGCGGCAAGCTCGTCGGCATGCGCTTCGACGAGCTCGAATACGAGTTCGACGCCGACGAGAAGATCGTCTCGACCAAGGTGCTGCGCGAAGTGGTCTTGCCGTGCGACGACGTCGTGCTTGCAGTCGGACAAGAGAACGCATTCCCGTGGATCGAGCGCGATCTAGGCCTCACGTTCGATCGCCACGACGTGCCCGTCGTCGACCCAAAGACATTTCAATCGACGCGGCCCGGCGTGTTCTTCGGCGGCGACGCGGCGTTCGGCCCGAAGAACATCATCTGGGCGGTGCGGCACGGGCACGAAGCCGCGATCTCGATCCACAAGCACTGTGAGCGCACGAGCCTCACCGAACGGTTGCCGCGCGGCGTGACGCTCGCGACGACCAAGATGGGTATTCACGAGTGGAGCTACAGCAACGCCTATGAGGCCGCGGTGCGGCGCATCATGCCGCACGTCGACCTCAAGCGGCGGTTCAAGAAGCTGAACATCGAGGTGGAGCTCGGCTTCAGCGCAGAGCAAGTCGCGACCGAGGTCGAGCGGTGCTTGAACTGCGACATCCAGACGGTGTTCACGGCGAAGCTGTGCATCGAGTGCGACGCCTGCATCGACGTGTGTCCCGTGGATTGCTTGACCATCACGCGCAACGGCACCGAGGCCGAGCTCGAAACGCGCCTCAAATCGGCGCGCACCGATCGCGAGCAGCAGCTGTTCGTCTCGAGCGCCTTGCCGCAAACGGGCCGCGTGATGCTCAAAGACGAGAACATCTGCGTGCACTGCGGGCTTTGCGCAGAGCGCTGCCCGACGGCCGCGTGGGACATGCAGAAATCGACGGTCGCTATACCGTACGCGAGCGACGAAGCACGACTTGGCGAGGCAGAGTGGCAAAGCAGCAGAAAAGCCGGGTAAACGACTTCGTCCTCAAGATCGCGAACGTCAACGGCACCGGCTCGGCCAGCGCCAACTCGCTGCTCATGAAGACCGTGTTCCGCATGGGCGTGCCCGTGAGCGGCAAGAACTTCTTCCCGTCGAACATCCAGGGCCTGCCCACGTGGTACGAGATTCGCGTGAGCAAGGACGGCTACCTCGGCCGCACGGGCGCGGTCGACATCATGGTGGCGATGAACTCGCAGACCTACGCGCAGGACCTCGCCGAGGTCGCGCCGGGCGGCGTGCTCATCTACGACTCCACCTGGCCGCGCGATCGGCTGCTCGCACGCCCCGACATCGAGATCATCGGCGTGCCGCTCGCGCGCCTCTGCAACGAGCGGTTCCCGAATGCGCGCACGCGCATCCTCATGAAGAACATGGCGTACGTCGGCGTGCTCCAGGCGCTGCTCGACCTCGACCGCGCCGTCATCGACGGGCTCGTGCGGGAGACGTTCGCGCGCAAGCCCGAGCTCATCGCGTCGAACGCCGAGGCCATCGACTTAGGCGTCGAGTACGCGCGAGCGAACCTGAATTGCCCGCTGCCGCAGCGCGTCAAGGCGCTCGACAAGACCGCGGGCCACATCATGATCGACGGCAACACGGCGGCCGCGCTCGGCTGCGTCTATGCGGGCGCGACGGTCGGCGCCTGGTATCCGATCACGCCGTCGACGTCGCTCATGGACGCCTTCAAGTCGTTCGGCGAGCGCTATCGCAAGGATCCGACGACCGGCGAGCGCCGTTACTGCGTCGTGCAAGCCGAGGACGAGCTGGCCGCGATCGGTATCGTGCTCGGCGCCACCTGGAACGGCGCGCGCGCGTTCACGCCGACGAGCGGCCCGGGCCTGTCGCTCATGAGCGAGTTCTTGGGGTTCGCGTATTACGCGGAGCTGCCGGCCGTGCTCTTCGACGTCCAGCGCGTGGGCCCGTCGACGGGCATGCCGACGCGCACGCAGCAGGCCGACATCTTGGCGGCGGCCTACGCGTCGCACGGCGATACGAAGCACGTGCTCTTGTTCCCGCGCGATCCGCGCGAGTGCTTCGAGTTCGCGGTGCGCGCGTTCGATCTCGCGGACCGGCTCCAGACGCCGGTCATCGTCATGTCCGATCTCGATATCGGCATGAACGACTGGCTGTGCGCGGACCTCGATTGGGACCAGAGCTACGAGCCCGACCGCGGCAAGGTTCTCACGGCCGAGGAGCTCGAGAAGGGCCAGTTCGTCCGCTACCTCGACGTCGACGGCGACGGCATCCCGCAGCGCACGTTGCCCGGCGTCAGCCCACGCGGCGCCTATTTCGTGCGCGGCTCGGGCCACAATCAGTACGGCCTCTACACCGAGGATGCCGTCGAATACACGGAAGTCGTCGACCGGCTCGCCAAGAAGTGGCAGACAGCCGCGAAGATCGTGCCCGAGCCCGAGATTCGCCGCTCGCGCAAGGGCGCAGAAGTAGGGCTCGTGGCCGTCGGCAGCTCCGACACCGCGATCCGCGAAGCGCTCGACCGGCTCGCCGAGAAGGGCATCTACGCCGACTATTGCCGCATCCGTGCATTCCCGTTCGGCAAGAAGGTGCGGCAGTTCCTCGAGCAGCACGAGCAGGTGTTCGTCGTCGAGCAGAATCGCGACGCGCAGCTCCGCACGCTGCTCATGGCAGAGACGGAGTATCCCGGCACCCGTTTGAAATCGATTCTCCACTACGGCGGCTTGCCGATGGATTGCCGTTGCGTGGTCGAAGCGCTCGAGCAGCAGGCCGCGCAGGGAGAGGCCGCATGACGTCGACGCCGAAGCCGAGGATCGTCCACCAAGGGCTCAAGCGCAACGCGCTCGGCCTCACCGTGCGCGACTACGAGGGCGGCATGTCGACGCTTTGCGCCGGTTGCGGCCACGACTCGATCACGGCCGCCATCGTGCAGGCGTTCTTCGAGCTCGACATCCCGCCGGACGGCGTCGCCAAGATGAGCGGCATCGGCTGCTCGTCGAAGACGCCGGCGTATTTCTTGTCCGCGTCGCACGGCTTCAACTCGGTGCACGGCCGCATGCCGTCAATCGCGACGGGGGCCTCCGCCGCGAACCGCGAGCTCTACCTGCTCGGCGTGTCGGGCGACGGCGACTCGTTGTCGATCGGCATGGGCCAGTTCGTGCACGCGCTGCGCCGCAACCTCGACATGGTCTACATCATCGAGAACAACGGCGTGTACGGGCTCACGAAGAGGCAGTTCTCCGCGTCGGCCGACGTGGGCTCGAAGGCCAAGAAGGGCGAGGTCAACAAGCAGCCGCCGATCGATTCCGTGCAGATCGCGCTCGCGCTCGGCGGCTCGTTCGTGGCGCGCAGCTTCTCGGGCGACAAGGACCAGCTCGTGCCGCTCATCAAGGCCGGCGTGCGTCATCGCGGCTTCGCGCTCATCGACGTGATCTCGCCGTGCGTCACGTTCAACGACCACGAGGATTCGACGAAGAGCTACGCCTACGCGCGCGAGTTCAACCATCGCGCGATTCACGCCGACTTCGTCCCGCCCGCCGACGAGATCAAGGCGGCCTACGACGACGGCGAGGTGCTGTCCATCGAGCTCCACGACGGCAGCCACGTGCTGCTGCGCAAGATAGCCAAGGACTACAACCCGCTCAATCGCGGCTCGGCCATCGAGTACATCCGCGCGCGGCAGCGTGACGGCGAGCTCGTCACGGGCTTGCTTTACATCGACGGCTCCCAGCCCGACCTGCACGCGGTCAACGAAACCACCGCCACGCCCTTGAGCCGCGTCCCTTACTCCGAGCTCTGCCCCGGCCGCGACGCCCTTCTCTCCCTCCAGAAACGCTTCCGCTAGCCCGCGCCACGCCTCGTTTGTGACGGAATTCACCGTAATCTGGGGGTGAAACCGGCAGCTTAGTGGCGCTTTTGGGAGCGTTCAGGACATGACGGACGGAACTGCCTCGGTCCAGGCTTTGCGCGATCGGCTCACGGGCGTTTTGGCCGACTGGGGCGGCGAGCTCGCGACGGTCTTGAAGGAGCTCGAGGAGACGCGCGCGCGCGTCGCGGAGCTCGAGGGCTCGGCCGCGGGCAGTCACGGCGAGGTCGAATCGCTACGTCAGCGTGTCGATGGCCAGAACACCTTGATCGAGGCTTTGCGCGGCGACGCCGAGGAAGCCTCGAAGCTGCGCGCCGAAGTGCGCAACCGCGATCTCGAGCTCGAGCGCGTGAACTCCGAGCTCGAGAGCAAGAAAGAGCTCGTGCGCGCACTGCGCCGCGACACCGACGGCAACGAGCGGCTCAAGTCGGAGCTGCGCCACAAGGATCGCGAGATCGAAGAGCTCAAGGGCAAGCTCCAGCGCGCCGAACGGCAGGCCGGCGAGGCCGCCGAGCAGCTCGAGGCCCTGAGCGAGGCGGAGGCCGGCAAGGCCAGCGAAGAGGCATCCGAGCTCGAAGCGCTGCGCTCCGAGCTCGAGGCGCGCAAGTCGGTCATCAAGAGCCTGCGCGCGGACCAGGAGCGCGCAGGCGCGCTGCAAGCGAGCCTCATGGAAAAGGGCGAGATCATCGAGCAGCTCGAGGTCGCGATCAATCGCCACTCCAACACGATCGCGGAGCTGCGCCGCGGCACCGACACGTGGAAGCGCAAGTATCAGGCGCTCAAGGGCGACAGCCCCACGGCGACGACCTCGGTGAATCTACCCTCATTGACCGACACCGACGTGCGCGTCATCGAGCAGCTCGAGAAAGCCGGCGTGAAGAGCGAGGCCACGATCGCGATCGACATGCGCCGCTCGTTGCTGGAAGCGCGCCGCACCGCCGCCAAAGGCGGCGCCGCCAAAAGCAACGAAAAGTAGCCTTCACTCCTTGACCGCCGCGCCACGGCTCCCCCGGTCGGGCGGCCGCGCCTGCTCGTGCGTGCTCCAACTCGACCTCCGTACCTTAAGTAAAACCGATCCAAAAAATGTGAGCGGCCGCACAGACTTGCGGGCGCGGAAGTTCGAGCCTGGCCCCAAGCGAATTTGACGGAACGTGGCTTACGTTCCTTCGTCTAAACTAGAGACTCGAAACTTAGGAGAGCCGCCTGACGATCCGATAACAACAAGAACGACAACGACAACGAGAACGCCAAGCGCTCGGGGACAACGAACATCAGGTAGGGAGTGCGATGACGACGCTAGCCGAAATCGACGTTCACCGGGACATGATCACCCCACGCATCACCGCAACTCCGCGCGGTACGTTCATCGACGACCTCGCGGTCTACGCCACGCAGCACCAGGCGCAACATTGGCGCGGCACGTTCGCCGAATTTCTGCACGACATCCTCCCTTTAGATCCCGCGAAGCTGACGCGCTCGTCGCATCAGTACATCCACGACATGCTCTGCGCCTATCGTGACGCGCCGCTCCGCGAGGGCCACGCGCAAGGTTCCTCGCCGACCGTCACGGCACTCTTCGCAGGCGAGCTGTTCGGCATCGACGCGGCGCTCGAGCGCGTCATCGACTATTTCAAGGCCGCGGCCGCGGGCTCCGACGTCGGCCGGCGCTTGTTGCTGCTGCTCGGGCCGCCGTCGGGCGGCAAGTCGTCGCTCGTGATCTTGCTCAAGCGCGGCCTCGAGGAGTACAGCCACACCGAAGACGGCGCGCTCTATGCGCTCTCGGGCTCGCCGCTGCACGAGTCGCCGCTCAATTTGATTCCCGCGAGCATGCGGCCGCGCTTCCGCGCCGCCTACGGCGTCGACATCCAGGGCGAGCTCTCCCCTTACGCGTGCGCCCGGCTCGACGACGAGTTCCAGGGCGACTTCATGCGCTTCCCCGTCGAGCGCATCTTCCTCTCCGAGGCTGCGCGCGTCGGTGTCGGCACGTACGCGCCGCACGATCCCACGACGGCCGACATCGCGGACCTCGTCGGCTCGGTCGATCTCTCGAAGGTGGCCGACATCGGCGACGAGGGCGATCCACGAGCCTGGTCGTGGTCGGGCGCCGTCTACGCCGCGAGCCGCGGCGTGCTCGAGATGATCGAGATCCTCAAGGTCAAGCGCGAGTTCTTGTACCTGCTGCTCACGCTCACACAAGAGAAGAACGTCAAGGTGTCGCGCTTCCCGCTGATTCATCTCGACGAGACGATCCTCGCGCACACCAACCTCGCCGAGTTCAACAAGTTCCTCCAGGAAAAGGAGAACGAGGCGCTGCTCGATCGCATGGTGATCGTCAAGGTGCCGTACACGCTGTCGTTCCGCGACGAGGCGCGCATCTACCACAAGCTCGTGTCGAGCGCGCCCGCGTTCCGCAAGGTGCACTTCGACCCGCACGTGCTCGACCTCGCGGCGGTGTTCTCGATCCTCACGCGCCTGCAGAAGCCGCAGCGCGAAGGCCTGGATCTGACCAAGAAGCTCAAGCTGTACGCCAACGAGGACGTCGAGGGCTTCACGGCTGCCGACGTGCCGCGCATTCACGCCGAGTCGACCGACGAAGGCTTGACGGGCGTGAGCCCGCGCTTCGTCATCAACGCGATCAGCAACGCGATCACGCGCAACAACGTCGCGAGCCTCACGAGCATGGAGATGCTGCTCGCGCTCAAGGACGCCATCGAGACCGACGCGCGCATGGACGCGACCCGCAAGAAGCAGTGGATCGAGTTCCTCGTGCTCGCGCGCAAGGATTTCTACAACCGCTGGGTCAAGGAAGACGTGCACCGCGCGCTGTTCGCGTCGTTCCAAGAGGAAGCCCAGCAGCTGCTCGAGAAGTATCTCGACGAGATCGAAGCGTCGCTCGACAAGCGCGAGGTCGAGGATCCGATCACGGGCGAGTCGCGCCCGCCCGACGAGCGGTTCCTGCGCTCGGTCGAGGAGAAGATCAAGATCTCGGAGTCCGGCAAGCTGTCGTTCCGCCAGGAAGTCGTGCGCAAGGCCATGGTTGCGTTCAAGGCCGGCGAGAAGTTCACGCTCGACAACCACTCGCGGCTCCACGAGGCCATCGAGCAATACCTGTTCGAGGAGCGCCGCGACGTGCTGCGGCTCGTGACCTCGCGCGCGCGGCCCGACGACGAGGCCGAGCAGAAGATCTCGGCCGTGCAGGAGCGGCTCATCCGCGAGTACGGCTACGACCAGCACAGCGCCAAGGAAGCGCTCAATTACGTGACCACGTTGTTATCGCAGGAGTAGAGGGTCGGTGACACGACCGTCCGGTTTCGTCGATCCCTCGGGCTCCGGGCGGCAGTGGTACGACCTGTTCTCGCGCGGCGCGCGCGACTGGCTGCGCCACAACGACAAGGTGCGTGCCGCCGTGCGGGAGAAGCTGCCCGAGCTCATCGCCGGCAGCGACCTCCAGCCCAGCGGCGACCGCACCGTGCAGGTGCCGGTACGCTTCCTCGAGCATGCGCGCTTGCGTCTGCGCGACGCCGACGAGCAGCAGGGCGTGGGCCAGGGCGCCGGCAAGCCCGGCGACCAGCTCGTCTCGCCCGACCACGCGGGCGGCGCGAAGGGCGCGGGCGGCAACGAGGAGGGCGGCTTCGAGTTCATCCTCGAGCTCAAGATCGACGACATCGTCGACTGGCTCTGGGAGGAGCTCAAGCTGCCGAACTTGAAGATCAAATCGGGAGCCGTGCAGTTCGACGACTACACGCGCGAGGGCTGGAGCCGCCGCGGCGTGCGCTCGCGGCTCGATCGGCGCCGCTCGCTCAAGGAAGCCTTGAAGCGCCGCGCCGTGCAGCACCCCGAAGCGCCCGCGTTCACGAACGACGATCTGCGCTACCGCCAGCTCGCGCAGCGGCGCCGCCCCGCGACCGAGGCCGTCGTCTATTTCGCGATGGACGTGTCCTCGAGCATGACGGAGCAGGACCGCAAGCTCGCGAAATCCTTCTTCTTCTGGGTGGTGCAAGGGCTGCGCCGGCAGTACACGCACCTCGAGACCGTGTTCGTCGCCCACACGGTCGAGGCGTGGGAGTTCGCCGAGTCGGAGTTCTTCGAGGTCAGCGGCAGTGGCGGCACGGTCGCGTCGACGGCGTTCCGCAAGATCCTCGACATCGCCGGCCAGCGCTTCGACCCGGGCCGTTTCAACAGCTATGTCTTCTACGCCTCCGACGGCGCCAACTTCCACAACGACCGCGAGGCCGCCGCGGCGGCGCTCGACGAGCTCGGCAAGGCCGCGAACTACGTGGGCTACGTCGAGACGGCGTCGGGCGCGCAGCCGTCGCTGCAATCCGAGACCGCGATCCTGTTCGAGCAGCTCGAGGCCGCGACGCATGCCGCGGGCCGCCACGCGCTCTCGACGCCCGAGTCCGTCTGGGAAGCGATCCGCGGCTTCTTCAGCCGCCGCGCCGAGGCGGAGGTCTAGCATGAACGGCGCGCTGCAAGGCTACGCCGGCCGCCTCGAAACGCTCGCGCACGATCACGGCCTCGACTACTACCCCGTGCAGTTCGAAGAGGTGCCGTCGAGCTTCATGATGGAGGTGGCCGTCTACGGGCTGCCCGTGCGCATGCCGCACTGGTCGTTCGGCGTGCGCTACATCCATCAGCTCGTGCAGCACCGCATGGGCCACTCGCGGCTGTTCGAGGTGGTGTTCCCCGGCAACCCGGGCCGCGCCTATCTCGCGGGCAACAACTCGCTGCAAGAGAACACGCTCGTCACGGCGCACGTCCTCGGCCACGCCGATTTCGCCAAGAACAACTCACTGTTCAAGCGCAGCCAGGAGCAGGTGGGTTACCGCATCGTCGAGCAGGCGGCCGCGCACGCGCGGCAGATCGGCGCGGCCGTCGAGCAATACGGTCAGACGCGCGTCGAGCAGACGCTCGACGCGGCGCTCGCGCTCGAGGCGCACATCGATCCGTTCCAGGGGCTACGCCGCGAGCGCTATCCGCACTACGTCGACGTCGCACGCGGGCCCCACGAGACCCAGTTCCAAAAGCGCTTCGACAACCTGCCGGGCACGCCGACGGTGGCCGATCAGCCGCTCGAGCGCGTGCGCGCGCCGATTCCGCCGCAGCCCGAGCGCGACCTGCTCTGGTTCATCGCCGAGTATGCGCCCGAGCTCGAGGAGTGGGAGCGCGACGTGTTCCGCGTCGTGCGCGAGGAGTCGTTCTATTTCTACCCCGTGTTCGCCTGCCAGATCATGAACGAGGGCTGGGCGTCGTATTGGCACGCGCGCCTGTTGCGCGAGGCCGACTTCTTGCCGCACAACGAGTACCTCGACGCGCTCAAGACGCACTCCGACGTCGTGCGCCCGCACGCGGCCGAGCAGCAGGCGTCGCTCGCGCCGAATCCGTATCACGTGGGCTTCGCGATCTGGGAAGCGATCGTGGAGGAGCACGGACTTGCGCGCGCGTTCCAGATTCGCGCCGAGGACGACGACTTCAGCTTCGTGCGCAATCACTTGACGCAGGAGCTCGCCGAGGAGCTCAAGCTGTTCCGCTACGAGCGGAGCGCAGGCGGCAGCATCAAGGTGCTCGACCACGACATTCACGCGCTGCGCGAGACCGTGCTCGCGCCGAAGTACAATTTCGGCGCGCCGGCCGTGTTGTCGAAGCACTTGGCGCACGACGGCGCGCTCACGCTGCACCACGAGCACGAGACCGACGGCCGCGGCCTCGACCTCGACCGCGCCGAGCGCGTGCTCGATTACCTACACAAGATCTGGCGCCGGCCCGTCAAGCTCGAGACCGTCGATTCGTCGGGACAGCAGAAGACGATCGAGCGCGCCTGACGCTATTGCTCGTTGGCTGCCTCGGGCGGGGCAGCGTTCTCGGCGGCTTCACGTGCCGCGCGCCGCTCGCGCCGGCTCGGCGGCGGCTGCTGGCTCACGGCGATGAGCGCGGCGGCCTCTTCCGCGGTGATCGGCGTGAAATTGCCGAGCGCGCAGACCGGCCCCCCGATCAGGCCCGGCCCCTCGACGGCGATGCTCACGCCCGTCGCCGGGTCGGTGACCGACGTCTTGTTCCCCGACGAGCTGACCTGGATCAACAGCTGAAACGACGCGCCGGCGCAGAGCTGGCCGTCTGAGGTGCTAAGGCTCACCTGCGAGGACGGCCGCAACGCGGGGCACGCTCTCGCGAGGTCGTTGCGGTAGAGCCGCTGGTCGCGCGTCGCGAACAGGATCCTGTTGCCGTCGATGATTAGCCAGCGGTCGATGTTGGCGCGCACCACGCAGGCTTGCGCTTCGCCGACGTTCTCTTGCGCCGCCAGCGGGACCTGCCAGGCCAATGTCGAGGATACCGCGGTGCAGAGCAGCCACGACCGCGATGTCTTTGCGCGAACTTTCATTCAGCACCTCCGGCGCGTTCGCTCGCCGAAACCGGGCGAGCGCGGACTAGTCGTCTAGATCGCCGAGCGTGACGACGATGTCTCGCTCCGAGACATCGACGTTCCAGAACGTGTACTTGTCGCCGTCGGAATCCACGAGACGGATGTCGAAGACCGGGCTGCGGAAACCCGTGAGCGTCACGCGGCGCGTCTGCCCGTCGGATAATACCTCTTTGCCGAGCACATCTTCCTCCCACGAGTCCGACTTCGTCGGGCTCACGTACACGTACATTATCGTGTAACCGGTGCGATTGGTAATGTCGACGTAATAATCTGCGGCGAGAGCCGCGGCGCTGACGCCGACGAGCAACACAGCGCCCACGAGCAGCCTGAGCTTGGCGAACATGGAATCCTCCCTGAAAAACCCCGAGAACGAAACCCCGGGGGAATGCTACGCGCTCCGTACACGCCCGTGTATACGATGGCGTCACGCGGCGCCTGCCCGTCGGCACCTGCAGGGTGATCTGCGTCACACCTTACTTCTTGAACAGCGAGTCGAGCGTCGAGCGCGCCGCGTCTTCGGCCTGCTGCTCGGCCGGGTTGTAGGCGCGCGGCGTGGGCTTGAAGTAATCGCAGAAATTCGCGGCCTTCTTGTCGCGGACCTCGATGGCGTCGTCCTCGCTGCAGCCCTTCGGTTTGCGCGGCGCGTAGCGCTCGCACATGCGGCACACGTGCAGGTGCACGTGGCACTTCGGGCATTCGTCGAGGCGCGTGAGCGGCAACGACAGCTCGGCCAGCGATTCGCCGCAGCGGTAGCACTTGAGATCGTGAGCCATGGTCAGAGGTCGAGCTCGATGTTCTCGAGCGCGAGCAGCCGGTGCTTGATTGCGAGGCCGCCCGAGTAGCCGCCTATCGAGCGGTCGCTCGCGATGACGCGGTGGCACGGGATGACGATGGGCAGCGGGTTGCAGCCGTTGGCCTGGCCCACGGCGCGCGCGGCCTTCGGCTGGCCGATGGCGCGTGCGATGTCGCCGTAGTTGCGCACGGCGCCGTAGGGGATCGCGCGCAGCGCGCGCCAGACGCGCAGCTGGAAGTCGGTGCCGACGGGCGCCAGGTCGAGCTCGAACTCGCGGCGCTTGCCGGCGAAATACTCGGCGAGCTGGGTGGCGACGGCGCGGCAGCGCTTCGGGTCGCGCCGGCCCGCGGGGCGCCGGCCGTCCAAGCGGATCTCGAGCACGCGGCCGTCGCCATCGACGGCGACGCAGAGCGGAGAGCGGAACGGCGACGGCACGAGATCCCAGTAGCAATAGGCCCTGGCCGCGCGGCGGCTCGGCGGGGTCGCTGTCGGTGCCGGTTTCCCCAAGTCTGCTACCTTAGCGTGCCGCTCGGCTTTTGCGCCGGCGGCGGTTTGTTGTAGCGCGGATGCTAGCAGAGATGACCGACCGAGCGGACGAGGGCATGGATGCCCGAGGTAGAGCAACGCAGGCAGCGGTTGCCGAGCAGTGGGTGACCGTCGCGACGGGTTTGAGCGAGGCGCTCGCGAACGAGCTCGCGCTCGTGCTCACGGCCCGCGGCGTGCCGTTTCGGCGCGAGCCCGGCCTCACGGGTTGGCAGCTCCTGGTGCCGCTCACGGCCGCACCCGCGGCAGCCACGGAGCTCACGCTCTACCGCCACGAGAACGCGCGCAAGGTCGGCGTGCAGCCGCTCGAGGAGATCGGCGACGGCCGGCCCGGCACCGTCGCCTACGTCGTCACGCTGCTTGCCGTGTTCGTCGCACTGCACGCGGATGTCTTCTATCTCGACTGGCTCGGCGCGGGCCGCTTCGAAGGCGGCGCCGTGCTCGGCGGCGAGGTCTGGCGCCTCGTCACGGCGCTGACGCTGCACATCGAGCTCGCGCATCTCGCCGGCAACATCGCGTTCGGCGCGTTCTACGGTTACTTCGTCGGCCGCTATTTGGGCACCGGCGTCGGCTGGCTCACGGTGATCCTGGCTGCCGCCGCGGGCAACGGGCTCAACGCGTTGGTCCAGGCGGCGACGCACCGCTCGATCGGCGCCTCGACGGCCGTGTTCGCGGCGCTCGGCTTGCTCGTCGCCTACACGTGGCGCCGCGGTTTCTTGACGCACACGCCATGGCGCGCGCGCATCGCGCCGATCGTCGCGGGCTTAGGATTACTCGCCTTCACGGGCACCGGCGGCGAGAACACGGATCTCGGCGCGCACCTGTTCGGGCTCGTCGCGGGCTTCGGCGGCGGGCTCGTGCTCGCGCGCTTCGTGCCCCTCGCGTGGCTCAAGAGCGCGCGCGTGCAACGCGCCTGCGCCGCCGCGGCCGTGCTCGTCGTGCTCGGCGCATGGGCGGTCGGCTTGCTCGCGGCGGATTAGCGGTCGAGCGCGCTCGCGACGAGCTCGAGGAAATCGTGCTCGTTGGTCACGCCCTGAGCCAGGCGCGCGTTGATCGTGTAGCCGTAGCCCTTCGCGAGCGTTTCGTATTTCGGCCGGCGGTGCGCGACGAGCGCGGGGAAGATCCAGCGCACGAACTCGTCGGGCACGATGCGGTCGGGACCGTCGAGCTCGGCCTCGGCCAGGTACTCGGCGAGTTTCCGGTCGAGGAACTGCTCGTTGTAGTAGAGCGGCTTGGGATCCGTGACCGCGCGCCGCACGAGCTCGCGCTCGAGGGCGTCGTCGGGCTTGAGATAGAGAATGAGTGTGTGCTCGGCGAGTGTCTTCTCGGTTTGCTCGTCCTCGAGCTCGACCAAGCTGCCGCCCGCGTCGTTGATGAAGTGGTCGTAGCCGTAGATCTCCTGCGCCTTCACGATGAACTCCGCGACGTCGCGCATCGCGTCGATCTCGGCCTTGCGGTGCAGTCGCTGGCGGCGCTTGAATTCGGCCACGGGCAGGCCGCCCAAATCCGTGCGGCCGATCTTGCCGAGGAAGCTCGACACGGGGTGCAGGTTGTGGAACGTGACGTTGCTCGCGATGTAGATCGAGTCGCTGCGCAGCAGCTCGCGCAGGAAGTCGACCTGCATGGCCTGCCGCTTGATGTTGTCGAGGATCGGCTCGACCAGGTACTTCGTGCCGATGCGGTAGTCGCCCGAGTAGTGGAACCACTTCGACGCCGGCAGCTTGTAGGCGAGCGTGGTCTTCCCCACGCCCGACATGCCGAGCAGCGTGATGGCCTTGTGCGGCCAGGCCAGGAACTCCGAGCGGGTCATGCGCATGGTCGGCAACCGGAAAACGCGTCGCCGACGATTATACGGCTCGGTGGGCGGTTTCCGCCGCATGCGCGGCTGCGCGCAGGAAATTGCTCCTGCATTTCCTGCATGTCGGCCATCCCTGGCGCAGCCGAAAAATGCTCCTGCATTTTCGGCATGTCGGCCATCCCTGGCGCAGCCGAAAAATGCTCCTGCATTTTCGGCATGTCGGCCATCCCTGGCCGCCAAAAACGCCGCGAGCGTTCGACCGCTCGCGGCGCCCAAGGGCTGCAACGTTCTAGAAGCGGGCTTTCACGGACAGGAAGAACTGGCGCGGCGCGCCGAGCTGCAGCGACTGATGCGTGCCCGTCGGGTCCGACGTCGCGAAACCGTTCGAGTCGATGGTGCTGAAGTACTGCTCGTCGGCGAGGTTCGTCGCATCGGCTTGCAGGACGACCTCTTCGAGCCCTAGGCCGCCGGCGAGGCGAAAGCCCACGCCGACGTTGAGCAGCGTATACGCCTCGACGCTGGCATCGTTGAGGTAAGTGTAGAAACGCTCGTCGGTGTGGTTGACGTCGACGCGCATGAAGAACGAGCCGTTGTCGTAGGCGATCTGCGATTTCAGCAGCACCTCGGGCGTATCGGTCACCTGCTTGCCTGCGACGGGTACGACCGTCGCCACGCCCGCGCTGTCGGTCACCGTGTAGTCGTCGTCGTACTCCGAATCGTTCCAAGCGAGCGAGGTGAACCAGCTCACGTTCCTCATCGGCCGCCAGTTGATCGCCGTCTCGATGCCCGACGTCTTGACGCTGCCGACGTTCGCGAGCACGGCCGGGTTGCCGACGATGCCCGGGCCTTGCGGGATGCCGAGCAGGCGATTCTCGAAGTCGACGCTGTAGAGCGCCACGAGGCCTTCGACGGCGTCCGCGGGCCGGAAGCGAAATCCCGCCTCGAAGTTCGTCGCCGTCTCGGGCTCGACGACGTCGCGGATCGCCGCGAATCCTGCAGCCGACGTGCTGAACGGCCCCGACGTGCCGCTGCTCGCGAATGTGCGGACGTTCTTCGCCACCGACGTGAAGAATTCGAGATCCTCGCTGAGCGACCAGTTGATGCCGATCTGCGGCAGGAACGGCTCGTCGGCTTCGATGGTGCCGGTTTTCAGCGCACCGCTGATCGTCGTCGCTTCGTTCTCCGAGCTCACGGAGCGGAAGCCGAAGTTCATGCTCACGGCGTCGCCGATCGACCAGGTGTCCTGAAGATGGAATACCACCGTCGTCGTGTCGAAGTCGTACTCCCAGTCGGTGCGGAACGGGTTCGTCTGCATGTCCGCGAACGAGCGCGTGGGGGCGGCGAGCGAGGGCTCGGCGTAGAAGCGTCGAGCCTGGACGAAGTCGTTGGTCTCGTACCAAAGGCCGCCCTCGAGCTCGTGATTGCCCGCGGTCCACACGAGCGCCGTGACGATGCCTTCGCGGGCGAGGTCGTACTCGGTGGTGCGGATCGAGAGTGGCGCCCCGCCGGGCGAGACCACGTACGGCGTGCCCCACAGGCCCTGGCCTTCGTTGCGGTGGAAGTAGCCCGTGGCCGTCCAGCGCAGCGCTCCGCCGAACGGCAGGTCGAGCGCGACGTAGCCGAGGTCGTCCTGCCGCAGACCGGACGCGTTCCAGTAGGCGTCGTCGCAAGTGCCGCTCGTGCCGCAGGCGCTCCCCGCCGCCACGGCCGCGAACCAGTTCGGGAAGTAGTTGTCCCAGTCGCGGCCGCGGCGCGCGAGGATGTCTTTCGACAGATCTTGATAATCGATCTCGGCGCGGTCGGAGTAGTTGTAATAGAAAGTGAAGTCGCCGTCGCCGACGGGCTGCACGAGCTTCAGGTTGTACGTGCGGATGTCCTGGTCGCCCGCGCCTTTCCATTTCTCGGTCGAGCCGTCGGCGGCGGCGAGGAGCAGCCGCGTACCCTTGCCGAGCTCGCCCGTGTCGAAACGCATGAACGAGCGCCGTGCCGCGTCGCTGCCGATGGTCTGCGCCGCATCGACGCCGCGCTCCGTGCTCGGGTCGGCGGAGAAGAACTCGATCGCGCCGCCGAGATTGCTCGCGGAGGCCGTCGCGAGCGTGCCCGAGCCCTGCGACAGCGTGACGCTATCCACGAGCTCGCTCGGAATGGCGCGGCTGATATGCAGGCCGTTGTGATTGCCGTAGGTCATGTCGCCGAGCGGCACGCCGTCGAGCGTGAAGCCCATGCGGTTCTGATTGAAGCCGCGCACCGTGATGCGCGTCGACCACTCGTAGGCGCCGTACGGGTCGGCCGATTGAAAATTCACGCCGGGTAGATGCTCGATCGCCTTGAGCGGGCTCGTGCCGGCCGGCAGCTGCTCGATCTGCTGCGCCGTGATCGTCTGCACCTGGCGCGTCTCGCCGCGGCCCAGCACGAGTACCTCTTCGATGTTCGCGTCGTCGGCCGTGGCTTGCGCGCGGGCGGCCGTCGCGAGACACGCGCCCTGCAGCGCGAGCGCCATTTGCACGGCTACGGTCGCGTAGCGTGCGTGTTGTCCTCTGTTTGCCGTCGTCATCGGATTCTCCTTGTGCGTCGGAAATCGACGTGGTGCGCTACGCTAAGGGCGTCCGGTTGCGCCGATGTGACAGATTCATCACGGCACGTCGAAACGAAATCGTCATCGCGCAGTAATGAGAAACTCGTAGCGTCGAGCTCCACTCGTCGAACCCGTGGAGCCGTCGTGATCCAGAGAATCGTCGCCGTTGCGTTCTGTCTGTCGTGGGCCGCGGGACCGCTCGCGGCTGCGCCGCTGCTCGTGATCTCGATCGATGGGCTGCATCCCGACTACGTCATCGCAGCCGAGCGCCACGGCCTTGAGGTCCCGACGCTGCGGAGCTTCGTGCGCGAGGGTGCGTATGCGCGCGGCGTCGTCGGTGTCGTGCCCACGGTGACGTTTCCAAGCCACACCACGCTCGTCACCGGTGTCGCGCCCGCGACGCACGGCATCGTCGCGAACACGCCGTTCGATCCGCAGCACACGAACCGCGACGGCTGGTACTGGTACGCCGAGGACATCCGCGTGCCGACGCTCTGGGGAGCCGCGGCCGCGCGCGGCTTGACGACGGCAAGCGTCAACTGGTCGGTGACCGTCGGCGATACCGCAATCGACTACCTGATTCCCGAGCTCTGGCGCGCCGTCAACGACGAGGACGTCAAGCTCATCCGGGCCGTGAGCCGGCCCGAGGGCTTGCTCGAACGCCTCGAGGAGAACCTCGGGCCGTTCGTCAACGGCTACGAGGACACCGTCGAAGCGGATCTTAAGCGGACGAAATTCGCGGTCGCGCTGCTGCGCGAGCGGCGCCCGGCCTTCATGGCCGTGCACTTGATCGCGCTCGACGGCACGGCGCATCGCGAGGGGCCGTGGACGCCGCCGGCGTATGCGACGCTCGAGGAGCTCGATGCGATGATCCGCGACCTCGCAACGGCCGCGCTCGCGAACGATCCCGCGATGGCCGTCGCCATCGTCTCCGACCACGGGTTCTTCGCGACCCACACGAGCGTCAACCTGCGCGTGCCGTTCGTGGCCGCGGGGCTCATCGAGCTCGACGGTCCGCCGAAGGCGGGTGTCGCACCGACGATCAAGAGCTGGCGGGCGCAGCTCGCGCCGAGCGGCGGCAGCGCGGCCGTCGTGCTCCACGACCGCGGCGACGACTCGTTGCGCTCGACGGTGCGCGCGCTGCTCGCCAAGCTCGCGGCAGAGCACGCGAACGGCATCGAACGTGTGCTCGAGCGCGGCGCGATCGAGCGTGCGGGCGGCTTCCCCGACGCCGACTTCCTCGTCGACTTCGCGCCCGGCTTCTACTCCGGCGCGGCGTTGCACGGCGAGCTCCTGACGCCCGCGACGTCCAGAGGCACGCACGGCTACAGGCCCGACCATCCCGAGATGCACGCCGCGTTCTTCCTGAAGGGCCGCGGCATCGCGCCGCAGGCGCTCGGCGTCGTCGACATGCGCTCGCTCGCGCCCACGTTCGCCGCGATCCTCGGCGTCGAGCTGCCGAGCGCGGAGCAGCCAGCATTGACGATCGCCCGCACGCACGACTAGCGTGCGAGGCGGGGCTACTCCGTGGGGATCGCTCGATGAAGCGTCCGACGTTGCTCGTCGCTGGTCTCGCGCTCTCGCTCTCGGCCGCTTCGGTCGACGCGCACGCGCAGCGCGCTCGGCCGCGCGACGCGCGCGTCGATCTCGGGCCGCGGCCGCACTTTCTCGTCAACGACATGAGCGACGGGCCGCTCAAGGAGACGCTAGCCGCGTGTCTCGACGACGAGCCGCGGCGCACGGACTTCTCGATCGGCCATCGCGGTGCGCCGCTCCAGTTCCCCGAGCACACGCGCGAGTCGTACGAGGCCGCGTTCCGCATGGGCGCCGGCGTGCTCGAGTGCGACGTCACGTTCACTGTGGACAAGGAGCTCGTCTGCCGGCACGCGCAGAACGACCTCGCGACGACCACGAACATCCTCGCGACGCCGCTCGCGGCGAAGTGCACGCAACCGTTCACGCCCGCGACGTTCGACGCGGCGGGCGAGCGCCTGACGGCGGCGACGGCCGAATGCCGGACGAGCGACCTCACGCTCGCCGAGTGGCGGACGCTCCGCGGCAAGATGGACGCGTTCGATCCGAGCGCGCGCACGGCCCAGGAGTTTCTCGACGGCACGGCGAGCTTCCGCACGGACCTCTACTCGGGGCCGACGAGCGGCACGCTGCTCACGCACGCCGAAAGCATCGCGCTGTTCGAAAAACTCGGCGCGAAGTTCACGCCCGAGCTCAAGGAGGCCGTCGTGCCCATGCCGTTCGACGGCTTCACGCAGGAGGCCTACGCGCAGAAGCTCATCGACGAGTACGAGGCCGCGGGCGTCGCTCCGCGCGACGTCTTCCCGCAATCGTTCGCGCTCGACGACGTTCGCTACTGGCTCCGCCGCGCGCCGCGGTTCGGCCGGCAAGCCGTCTATCTCGACGACGCGAACGGCGTCGGCGACCTGCCGACGCGCGCCGAGCTCGAGGCGCTCGCGGCCGAGGGCGTGCGCATCTGGGCGCCGCCGCTGTTCGCGCTGCTCGCGCTCGACGAGCGCGGCGCGATCGTGCCGTCGGAGCACGCGCGCTGGGCGCGGAGCGCGGGGCTTACGCTCATCACGTGGACGCTCGAGCGCTCGGGGCTGCTGGCGGACGGCGGGAACGGTTTCTACTACCAGACGATCGACGCCGCGATCACGCGCGAGGGCGATCTTCTGCGCGTGCTCGACGTGCTCGCGCGCGACGTCCAAGTGCGCGGCGTGTTCTCGGACTGGGCCGCGCCCGTGAGCTTCTACGCGAGCTGCATGGGCCTCGACTGACGCGCGCCGCTCAACCGCGCGCCCGGCCGATGCCGCCGATACGCCCGTCCTCGAGCTCGGCCGCGGTCACGCCGAGCCGAATGTCGAAGTTGCCCGTGAGCTCGCCGAGCCTCGAGCCCGGCAGCGGCCGGTACTCGACCATGAGCGTCTCGAGCACGGCCGGATCGCTGATGCGGCGCGTGATGAGATCGCCCTCGTTGGCGCTGTGGCCCTTCACGAGTGCTTGCGTCGCCATGATGCGCTTACCCGCCTTGCTCACGGCCACGTGGATGTGCGGCGCGCGGAACTGGCCTTGCAGCGTGTACGGCACGGGCTTGATGGTGCGGAAGTAGTAGCGCCCTTCGGCGTCCGTGAGGAACCGGCCGTAGCCCTGGAAGTTCCCGTCGATCTTGCCGTCGTTGCGCCCTTCCGTGTGGATGTACGAGCCGTTGACGTCCGACTGCCAAATCTCGATGACGGCGCCGCGCACGGGCGCGCCGCTCTCCGCGAGCAGCCGGCCGCCGAAGTGCGCGATCTCGCCGACCGCCGGCGTGATGCCATCGTTGACGATGAGCAAGTCGTTGTCGGTATCGAGCGGCAGGCGGTCGGGGTAGTAGGGGCCGTCGCCCGTGACGGCCGTCGCCAGCGCCTGGGCGAACGCGCCGCGCGCGCCGAGCGTGGCGGCGGCGCCGATTGAAAGGCCTGCGAGAAATCTTCGACGCGTAGCGATCATGGTGAACCCCTGCCGCAGCGGCCGGTCTTGCCCGTCGAAGGGAGCCTACGCGCGGCCGCCGCCGGCCGCAACGCCGCACGGCCGGCCGGCAGCCCGCTGCCGGCGTCGTGGCTTAGGGAGCCTCGTCTTCGAGCGTGCGACGCAGCTCGGCTGCGGCTTCGGGATCGTCTTCGCCGAGCAGCCCGCTCTCGAGCAGCTCCGCGAACTCCGCGCCGCTCGGCGGGCCGGCGGCCGCTACCGGCTCGGACGCGCGCGTACCTAGAAGAGTCGTCGGCTCGAGCAGCGATTCGCCGACCGGTGCGGTGGCGCTCGGCGCGGCCGCGCTCGGCGCGGTCGCGCTCGGCGCCGGCGCGCGTGCGACGGGTCGCTGCACGGCATCGACGCGCCGCGGCTCGGCGCGCGAGCTCTCGTTCGCGATCGCGGCCACCGCTTCCAAGGTCGATCGCAGTTGCGCGGCCGATTCGCCGAGCGAGCGCAGCACGAGCGTCCCCGCGACGATCGTCGTCGCGAGCGCGAGCCATGCCGCTGCGCGTCGCGCCGTCATGCGCGGCCGCGGCGGTGCTTCAACATTTCTGTAATCGCGACGCCGCGATTTCGTCATGGAACACCCGCACTCTTTGCACGAGTGTCGCCTTGCATTGTTACAACACGAAGATAGGAGACCGCGCATGTCCAACGTCGACGACGACATCGTCAGCAACTTCTCGAACAACCCCACCTTCGACCAGGTGCTCGAAGCGCGGTTGTCCCGCCGCAGCGTGCTCGCGGGCGGCGCGACGGCGACAGCGGCGGCCGTGACGGCGTCCTTGACCGGTGTCGGCGCGCTGCTCAGCGCCGTGCCGGCGGAGGCGACGGGCTACGGCCGCGGGCGCGGCCACCGTCCTGCGCTCGGTTTCGAGTCCATCTCGCCGGCGGCGCATCCACCCGGTGTGCCGAGCGTGTCGGGGGACGTCTTCGACAGCGTGCGCGTGCCCGACGGCTACACGGCCAAGGTGCTCATCGGTTGGGGCGACCCCATCTCGAAGGGTCCCGCGTTCAAGCACGACGCGAGCAACACCTGGCAGGACCAGGAGCAACAGTGGGGCATGCACAACGACGGCATGGTCTACTTCCCGTTGTTCGGCAGCTCGCACGGCTTGATCGTGCAGAACCACGAATACACCGACGACGTGCTGTTGTTCCCCGACGGCACGGCGAACTGGACGACCGACAAGACCAAGAAGTCGCTGGCCGCGCACGGCGTCGGCATCATCGAGGTGCGCAAGCGGCACGGCAAGTGGGAGGTCGTGCGGCCGTCGTTCTTCGCGCGCCGCATCACGGGCTACACGCCGATCCGCATCGGCGGCCCCGCGGCCGGCGACCCACGCCTCATGACGAGCACCGACAAGACGGGCGAGCGCGTGCTCGGCACGCTCAACAACTGCGCCATGGGCTACACGCCGTGGGGCAGCTATCTCGCCTGCGAGGAGAACTTCAACGGTTACTTCCGCAAAGTCGGGGCGCAGACGCCGCTCGAAGCGCGCTACGGCATCACGGCCGGCGGCTTCGGCTATCTCTGGCACACGACCGACCTGCGGTTCGATGCGAACCAGGAGCCCAACGAGCCGAACCGCTTCGGCTGGGTCACGGAGATCTACCCGTACTTGCCGAAGTCGATGCCCGTGAAGCGCACGGCGCTCGGCCGCTTCAAGCACGAAGGTGCGTGGGTGCAAGAAGCCCGCGACGGCCGCGTCGTCGTCTACTCCGGCGACGACGAGATCTTCGAGTACATCTATCGCTACGTGTCGCGGCTGCCGTGGAAGAAGTCGTTCCTGCGCGGCATCCATCCGCTCGACGACGGCACGCTGTACGTGGCGCGCTTCAACGCCGACGGCACGGGCGAGTGGCTACCGCTGACGCCCACGAACCCGGCGCTCTCCGGTTGGTCGCTCGCCGACATCCTCATCAACACGCGCGGCGCCGCCGATGCCGTCGGCGCGACCAAGATGGACCGCCCCGAGTGGATCGACACGTTCCCCGACCAGCTCACGGCCATCGCGACACTCACCAACAACAGCGCGCGCACGGCCGCGCAGGTCGATGCCGCGAATCCGCGTGCGGGCAACCGCTACGGCCAGATCATCCAGTGGTCGTACAAGAACGATTGGTGGGAGAACACGTTCCGTTGGGAGATGTTCGCGCTCGCCGGCGATCCGGCCGCAACCTCGGCGAGCACGCCCGCGCAGACGAACCCGCCGGCGACGATCGTCGGCGACAAGTACGGCTCGCCCGACGGCCTCTACGTCGACCCCGCGGGCTTGCTCTGGATCCAGACCGACGTCTCGGGCAACACGATCAACACGGGCTCGTATCTCGGCTTCGGCAACAACCAGATGCTCGCCGCCGACCCGGTGACGCGCGAGACGCGCCGGTTCCTCACGGGGCCGTACGTCTGCGAGGTCACGGGCGTGTTCATGACGCCCGATCGCCGCACGATGTTCGTCGGCATCCAGCACCCGGGCGAGGCGCCCACGGGCAGCAACGACCCGGCCAACCCGAAGCGCTGGAGCAGCTGGCCGGACCACGGCAAGGGCGGACGTCCGCGCTCCTCGACGATCGTCATCACCAAGAACGACGGCGGGGTGATCGGCACCTGAAATAGCGAGCCCGCTTGTCTTGACCCGCGTGCCCCGCGGGCTGAATCTGTTTCCGCGCAACCGGCATCCTAGGTGGTCATGGAGCCGCGCGATGGGCGCGCGGCTCCGACTACGGAGGTTCCGACGGTGGAAATCAGCTTGGGTGCGGCCGCGTTCTGGATTTCGCTGGCCGCGGTGATGATTGCGAGCGGTTGGTTCAAGATCCGCCGCGACCAGTTGAAGCACGAAACGCTGCTGCGGCTCATCGAAAAGACCGGGCAGCTCGACGCGGAACAGGTCAAGCTACTGTTTCCCCTGCCGCCCCCTCCGCAGTGGCCGGCTCATTTGTCCCAACCCGCGGACCCCGAAGCAGGCTGGAAGCTCGTGCGCGGCTTCGGCACGGTCATCCTATCGGTCGCGGCGGGGCTCTGGATCTTGTTCACGATTCTGCTTGAGTTCGGCACGGCGCTGCAGCAGGAGAACGCGATCGTCGGTTACGGCGCGGCGAGCATCGTCACGTGCGTCGGCCTGGGATTTTTCGTCGCCTCGCGCTACACGGGGAAGGCGCGCGGCGATCGGGATCGGGATCGACAAGGCCGCTGAGTGGAAAGCCGGCTCTCGGCCGCCGATCTCGCCGCGGCGGCCGACCCACTCGTGATAGCGCTCGCGTGCACGGGCGACTCGCGAGCCTTCGGCGAGATCGTCAAGCGCCGGCAGGGCCGCGTGCGCAAGTTCATGTACCACTTGTGTCGCCGGCCGGCGCAGGGCGACGACTTGGCACAGCAGGTGTTCCTCACGGCGTGGCGCTCGCTGTCGCAACTGCGGTCGGCGGCTGCCTTCGACGGCTGGCTCAAGCGCATCATGGTGACGACGTGGCTCGAGGAGCTGCGCCGGCAGAAGATCACCTACGCCGCCGAGCTCGAAGCGGACCAGATGGGCTCGTACCGCGAGACGACGGCCGAGGGTCTCGATCTCGACGCAGCGCTCGCGCTGCTGCCGCCCGACGCGCGGCTCTGCGTCGTGCTCGCATATAACGAAGGAATGTCGCATCCCGAGATCGCGGCGGCCACGGGCTTCCCGCTCGGGACGGTCAAGACGCACATCGCGCGCGGCGCCGCGCGGCTCCGCGAGACGCTCGCGGCGTATGCTGGAGGTTGAACCATGAACGGCCCACCCGATTCCGACGAATTCGATCCCAAGCTCGAGGCGCTGTTCGAGCGCGAGCACACGCACGTGCCCGCCGAGCCGTTCTTGGCGGCGACGCTGCTCGCGGTTGCAGCGGAGCGCCGGCGTGCGGCGTGGAAGACGCGGCTCGTCGTGATTGCGGCCTTCGTCGGCGTGGTGCTGCTCTCGCCGCAGCTCATTGCGGGCTCGGTGTGGGTGTCGTCGCGGCTCGACGAGCTGTTCGCGTGGGTGTCGTCGTGGCTCGCGTCGCCGTACGGCGTGGCGGTTGCTGGCCTTGTTGCGCTGACAGCGTTCGTGGCGCTGCGTGCCCCCTGGGTGCGTGCGTATGCTGCTCGCGGCGGTTTGACAAGGTGGTTGTCAAAGCGACCGTGATTGACCGGCACCTCGTCAATCTCCGGCGGGGCACCACCGCACGTGTGCTCGACGCGTTTCTGCGCGAAGACGCCAGATTCACTGCTCGCGAGCACCAGGCCCGGATGCTGTTATGTCAGCCGATCGCCGGGCTGACATCTTCGTTTTTCGCCGGGGCGCGCGTATCGTTGGAGTGACGCCGCAACCACCCATGATGAGCGCCCAAACGAAAACCTGGCCGAGGCCGCATCGACTCACGGTCGATGAGTATTACCGCATGGCCGAGGCCGGCGTGCTCTCGCCCGACGATCGCACCGAGTTGATCGACGGAGAGATCATCGACATGGCGCCGATCGGCCCCGACCACGCGGAAGTCGTGAGGCGACTCAACAAACGCCTCGTGCTTGCGGCCGGCGACTCGGCGGTGGTCAGCGTGCAACTGCCGGTGAGGTTGTCGCTGCGCTCTGAGCCGCAGCCCGACGTCGCGTTGCTGAGCCGCAGGCCCACGGGTTACCGGGAGGCGCATCCGTCGGCCGACGACGTCCTGCTGCTCATCGAGGTCAGCGACTCGACTTTGCGCTACGACCTCGAGGTCAAGGCTCGCCTCTACGCCAAACACAAGGTCGCCGAGTACTGGGTCGTCGACCTCGTCAACGATTGCGTCTGGCGCCATCGTCGCCCGAGCGGCCAACAGTTCGCGCAGCGCGACGAGATCCAAGAGGGCACGCTCGAGCTCCCGCGCGGCTTCGGCGAGATCGCCGTCGCCGAGCTCTTCACACCTTAAGGAACGTGATCCCGCCCTGCCGGGAGCGCGGCGCGCCCGGGGCTTCCTGGCGCGCCACGCCGTTTGAAACTAACATCGCCGGGGCGGTCGCGCTTACACGGGGGGAAAACGCATGCGTCTTGCCGGTGCTATTGCCGCGGCCGTGACGGCCGCTTCACTGTCGGTGGGCGCGCTCGCGCAGAGCAGCGCTCTGGCTTCGTCGAGCTCGTGTGCTTTGAGCGCCGCGTCGGGCATCGCCGTGCACAAGCTTCCGTCGCGCGCGCGCGAACGAACCTATCGGCTATTCGTGCCGGCGAGCTACGACGGCCGCACGCCGCTGCCGCTCGTGCTCGACATGCACGGCAGCGGCGGTACCGCGGAGCGCCAAGCGGCGACCAGCCGCTTCGAGGCGCTGGCCGCGGCCGAAGGCTTCGCGGTCGCGACGCTACAAGCCGGGGCCGAAGGCAACCGCTGGAACGTGCCCGTGACCGGCGACCGTCCCGACGACGTGCAGTACGTGTCGGACGTCATCGATCACGTCGCGGCGCGCGTGTGCACGGATCTCACGCGCGTGTACGCGACGGGCTTCTCGGGCGGTGCGCGCATGTCGTCGCTGCTCGCGTGCCGCTTGAACGATCGCATCGCGGCCATCGCGCCGATGGCGGGCCTGCGGTGGCCGGGTCCTTGCCGGGGCCGGCCGATACCCGTGCTCACGTTCCACGGTCTCGCCGATCCGCAGAACACCTACGACGGCCACGTCGACAGCCGCGGGACCGAGTGGCTCGAGAGCGTGCCGGAAGCGCTCGCGGGGTGGGCGCGCCACAACCGCTGCGCGGCGGAGGCCGTGCTCGACGATCCGCCGGGGCCGTTGTCGACACTCCGCTACGCTGGTTGCCGCGCCGAGGTGCGGCTCGTGCGCGTCGATAGGCTCGTGCATCGCTGGGCGCGCGACGAAGTCGATGCGACGGCGGCGATGTGGGAGTTCTTCAGGGGCCACTCGCTCTAGGCGAGCGGCTAGCCGTCGGCGGCGTCGGCTTCCGGCGGTGCGGCCGGTACAGCCGCGGGGGCCGTGGCTGCGGCAGCCTTCGGCTTCGGGCCCGGCCGGCCCTTGTTCGCGACGCGGCGCTCGTTGAGACCGACGACGATCCTCTCGACGTCGGCGGTCGCGGCGCGCAGATCGCCCTGCCGGTAGCCCGTGATCATGTTGCCGCCCTGCGCGATTCGATAGACGAGCCAGTCGCGGCCCGCGCAACCCTCGGGCGCGCGCGCGGGCTCGATCGTGACCAGCCGATACGCTTCCTCGATGCCCGCATCCAGGGCGGGTGGGGCCGGACGGCGCCGGCCGTAGCCGCCCCGATAGGCCATCACTGAACCGCCGCCGCGGTGCGCGTGGAAAGCAGTGTGGACATAACCTGTTTTCCTATGAGGGGGAAATCACCGGCGAATCCGGCTGTTGGCCAGTGTACAGGATGCGCGCCCCGCGCGCTTCGTGGCCAACGACCGAACGAGCGAAGAGCCGGTGATGGCGAGCAATCTCCTGTAGAGTGCTCGTTAGCCAGACTCGCTGGCGGCCCCCCACTACAGGATTCGGCACGCGTGAGCACGACTCTCTACGCGAACAATTTGCCGCTCACCGCAACCGAAGACGGTTTGGTGGGCAAGTTCGCGAAATTCGGCGGCGTGCTATCCGTGCGCATCGAGCGCGACGCCGGTGGCGCGAGCCGCCGCAGCGCGTTCATCGAGATGGAAACTGCCATGGGCGCGCGCCGTGCGATCGACGGGCTGAACCTCGCGAACTTCGATGGGCGCGTCGTGTCGGTCTATGCCGCCGTGATACCCGTGGCCTCGGGCGCGGCCAAGTAGCTCACGCCCGCTCGCGCTCGGCGGACGGACGAGATCCAGCCACCTGCTCGAGGAAGCGCTGCAAAAGTCGCCGGACTCACGACTTTCTGTGCTCGCCGTTCACGCGCACTCGCGGTGATGATGACGCCTGGCCGCTCCCTTGACAGCGCGCTTTGCGCGGGGCTTATCATCGAATGCCGATGCAGGCGGAATCGCTCGAGGTTCTCGAGAAGGCCAGCGTGGCGCCGGCCCAGGCACGCGCGATCGTGCGCGCCATCGAGATCGAGATCGCCGGCGCCAAGGACGTGCTGGCCACGAAGCACGACGTGGTGGCGTTGCGGCAGGACTTCGACGTGCTGCGCGCTGAAATGGGCCAGCTCCGTGCCGAGCTACGCGGCGAAATGGCCGAGCTGCGCGGCGAAATGACCGCGTTACGCACGGAACTGCGCGGCGAAATGACAGCGTTACGCACGGAACTGCGCGGTGAGATGGCCACGCTCGCGGCCAATCTTCGTGTGGAGATGGCGCAGCTGGCCGGCACGCTCCGAGCGGAGATGAGCGGCATCACGCGGCAGATGTACGTGGCCCTGTTGGGCCAGACGGCCGTAATGCTCGGCTTTTTCTACTTCTTCCTCACGCAGGTGCGCTGATCGGCTGTCGCGGAGCCCCCAATGGACGCGCATCGCTCGACTCGAGGCGCAAATTCACCGTCCTGAAAGCCGAGCTCGAGGGCCTGAAAGCTCTCCGAAGTGCTAGATCCAGCCGAACCCGCGCGCCATCGCGCCGAGGATGGCTCCACCGATCGAGAGATGAAGCGCCAGCGACCAGGCTCTCGTCGCAGTGATCGCATCTTGGAGGCGCGCCAATCCGTCGTCGATCTTGGCGTTGAGCTGGGTCGCGACGGTATCGATTCGCTCCGACAGCTTTGCGTGTCCTGCGTCCATGCGGTCGCGTAGACCACGGACGTCAGCCTTGATGTCCGTGACGCCGGACAACAGATGCGTCACATCGGACTCGAGCCGAGCGATTCGAGCCTCCATCGGCTTCTCCGTAGATGGCGATCCTATGACCAATTCTATGCCCCGCACTCAAGTGCAAGTCCAGCCTTGCCGTGTGATTGCAGCGTGCGCGTCCGCGCGTTGCAACGGGGATTTCTCGCGGGTATCGACGGTTATTCGGAGGTGGCGTGTGGATCCGGTCAGATTTGACGGTAATCGTGTCGCCCGAACGCGGGTGCTCGCCGCAGAAACAGGGGAAAAACCATGCACATCAGCCACCACGCCGACCAGCGCATGAACCAGCGCGGCATCTCGCGCCGCCTCATCGAGTTCGCGCTGCGCCACGGCCGCATCGAAGGCAACAAGCACGTCCTCGATCGCAACGAACGCTCGACCACACGAGCCGCAACTTCCTCCAGCTCGCGAAGGCGTCGCTCGAGACGTTCCAGCAAAAAGCGGGGTCTTCATCATCGGCTTCTGGAGTCCGCTACAGGCCGAGACGCGGAAACTGCCGGGGTTCAAGGAGCTCGTGAGAGAAGTCGGGCTCGTCAGCTACTGGCGGGCGACGGGGGAGTGGGGGGAGTTTGCGCGGGTGGTGGGTGGCGAGGATTTTGAGTGCTGGTAATACCCGCGTTAAAGCCAACCGAACCCACGCGCCATCGCGCCGAGCAGGCCGGCGGCGATGCCGAGTTGTAGCGAGACTGCCCAGAGAAAATTGCCGTCGACCTTGGACTCGAGGCGGTCGATCCGTGTGTCTATCCGCTCGCGCAGGGCGCGGACGTCCGTCTTGATCTCCGCGACATCGCTGCGTATGTGCGCGACGTCGGACTCGAGCCGCGCGATTCGCGCCTCCATGGGCTTCTCCGGTGTTCGCGATCCTACGGCCAATTCTATGCCCCGCACTCAAGTGCATGTCCAGCCTGTCCGCGCCTCATTGCAGCGTGCGCGACCGCGCGTCGCAACACGGATTTCTCGGGGTTGCCTAGGAGCACGAAAGTCGAGTATCCGTAGCCGCCCAATCGGCGGCGGTTAACCGGTCAGCCGGCCGGTCGTGCCGAGGCACCACCGCGCTGGTGCGCGTCGCGCTTCACGCCGCCACTTCGACGAACTCGATGCTGGATGACGGCTTCGGTACGGGCTCGCCGTCTTTCTTGAGGCCCTCGATGTGAAACTCGATGGCGCCGTGGATAAGCTTCATGACACCGGCACGGGTTTTTGCGGCGGCCACGCAGCCGGGCAGATCGGGGACGTAAGCACTGAAGCCGTTGTTGCCTTTTTCAATCACGACTGCGTATCGCATGGACGCTCCATCAACGACGTGTCCGTATCGGCGAAATATCGGATCTTCATGGGGACTGGTGGTCGCCGCCGACGCGTCAGATCCAGCCGAAACCGCGCGCCATCGTTCCGAACATCGCGGCTGCGAGGGCGATGTAAAGCAAGAACGCCCGATTCGTCGCCGCACCGATGCGGTCCTTCGTTTCGCCGATGCTTTTTCTGAGCTCGTCCCTGAGCGCGTCGAACTTGGAGTCGAAGCGCTCTGCCATGTCATCCATCTTGTCGCGCAGCGAGCGAATATCGACCTTCATATCAGCGACGTCCGTGCGCAGGTGTGCGACGTCCGACTCGATCCGTGCGATGCGCGCTTCCATGGGCCTCTCCGCCGATGCCGGTCCTGCAGGCCGCTTGGCCGCAGGTGCTTCGCGTTCTTCTCGAGTAACCAGGCGTAGTGCGCGGTGCTGGTGTAACGAGCCGACCGCTCGTGACACCTAGAGCCAGCCGAACCCGCGCGCCATCGCCCCCAGTATCGCAGTGCCATATCCGATCAGGAGCAGCAGTACCCAGATCTTCGCCGAGGCGATCGAGGTCGCGAGGCTCGCCTTCGTCTCGGTGAGCTTCTCGGTGACCTTCTCGATCTTCTCGGAAAGCTTGGTGTCCAAGAGATCCACCTTGTCGCGCAGGCCGCGTAGGTCGATCTTGATGTCTCCCACGTCCGTGCGCAGGTGCGCGACGTCGGATTCGAGCCGCGCGATTCGAGCCTCCATCGGCTTCTCCGGAGATGGCGATCCTATGGCCAATTCTATGCCCCGCACTCAAGTGCATGTCCAGTCCTTGTCGTGCTGATTGCAGCGTGCGCGACCGCGCGCTGCAACGCGGATTTCTCGCGGTTGTCGACGAATATTCGGAGCCGGCGCGTGGGTGTGTGCGTGTAGTCCTCCGGCGAGATCGTCAGGGCGGCGGACGACCTCGTGGCGATCGTCAGGGTGGCGGACGATCTCGGCTTGATCGTCCGAAGACCTGACGGTCGGTGGGGACGGGTACCATGCCGCCGCCAAGGCGCGCACGAGGATGGTTGGCCGTTCGCGTTCTCTCCGGGTAGCTGTCTCGTGAAACGCGTCGCAGGTTCTGGTCGCCGCGCTAGGCTCCACGCTCGTTGGACCCTAACCTGCACCGATCGATGCCTTCCGAGCTGTAGCGCCCACTATCCGGCGGGCAGCGGCGTTACTCTCGCGCCAGCAGGGCCGATCACGACGAACGACCCCGGCAGGTCCAACGGGCGGGTTGCCACTACCTCGAGTACTGCTTGCGGCAGGCTGGATCGCGCCGACGGCGGATATCGGAGGAGCAGAACTCCGCTCGCAGGCGCACGCGCCACAAACACCAGTTCGCCGAAGTCTTTGTCTCTGGTGAGCAGCACGCGTTGCTCGGCTAGCGCTAGCTCGAGAACCACCGTATCGGTTGCGCCGCGCAGGGTATCCACGATCGCCTTCACGTCATGACCGGCCGCGCGCAACACGCGGACGACCGAAGCGTCACAGCTTTCATCCGCCAGGAAGCGCACAGCAATGAGACGCTATGCGCGGTTCTTCAGTGGTGCGTGTCTCTCGCGTACCGCTTCAGCGGCGTACGCGATTGCGGCTTGGATGTCTTCGTGCGTGAGATGCGGATAAGCGTCGAGGAGGTCTGCCTCGGTAGAGCCTTCCGAGAGTGCTCGCAGCAAGAGCTCGACGGTTATGCGCGTACCGCGAATCACCGGTTTCCCGAGCATGATCTCGGGATTGATCTCGATGCGGTTCGACGTGCTCATGGCTGCTTCTACTTGCATGGAAGTATACGCCCCGCCTGCCCAGCAATGCCTCACAACGTACGGCGTGTCTGACTGAGGCGCCAACCGGCGAATGTGGTGTGTTTGCGGAGAAATCGGTACGGCCGATGAGCGCGCTGTGTCGCCTCCCGAGCGGGTGACCTGGCCGCCGGCGCTGGATTTGACAGTACTCGGGTCGCGCGACCGCGAGTGCTCGCTCCGGTGTCATGTTTTGCGACCATCCCCTGTTCCAATCTCCTCCCGAAAACCACAAACGGGGAGAACCCCATGCACATCAGCCACGGAGCACCGA
Source organism: uncultured Gammaproteobacteria bacterium (assembly GCA_964503125.1). Taxonomy (GTDB): domain Bacteria; phylum Pseudomonadota; class Gammaproteobacteria; order Steroidobacterales; family Rariloculaceae; genus FEN-1219. The sequence goes on along the minus strand of CAZCZE010000036.1, from coordinate 35,204 downwards.
GCCATGTTTGAGCTAATCACGCTACTCGCGGCAACGTCGCTCGCATTCGCGCTCGGCTTCGCGATCGCTTGGGCTAGGGGTGGCGAGACGCGGGAGCTGCTCGCGGCCGCGGAAGCGCGCGCCGAGGAGCAGGCCTATGCCACGGCCGACAAGGTCGCGCTCGTCGCCACCGCCAAGAGCGCGTTGTCCGACACGTTCAAGGCGCTGAGCGCGGAGGCGCTCGACACGTCGAACCGCAGTTTCCTCCAGCTCGCGGCGACCCAGCTCGAGACGTTCCAGCAAAAAGCGCAAGGTGATCTCGCGGCGCGCGAGAAGGCCGTCGACTCGCTCGTGCAGCCGATCAAAGAGTCACTGACCAAGGTCGACGGCAAGCTCGGCGAGCTCGAGCGCACGCGCGAGCACGCTTACGCCAAGGTCTACGAACAGCTCCGCGGCCTCGTCGAGACCCAGCTTCCGATGCTGCGGGCCGAGACCGCGAACCTCGTCAAAGCGCTGCGCCAGCCGACGGTGCGTGCCTCTCCCTTTTCGCACATCGTCGTCGACGCCAAGACGCCGATCGCGGCCTACCTCGATGCACGCGAAGCGGCCGACGACGCGACGCGCGAGGCACACTTGAAGCGCCACGCGCAGCTCATCCGCGCACACGTGACCGCGCTCAGTCGCCCCACACTGCTCGAGCACGGCGCGAACGAGCGCGTGATTCTCGCGGACCCGATGACGTTGATCGGCGTGCTGCGCGCGATCGCGCTCGGCTGGCGCGAGGAGGCGCTCGCGATCAACGCGCAAGAAGTCGCGCAGCTCGGCAAGGAGCTCTATGAGCGCGTCGCCAAGCTCGCGGAGTACTGGGGCGACGTGGGCGATAAGCTCGGCAAGGCGGTCGGCGCGTACAACAAGAGTGTCGGCTCGCTCGAGGGCCGCGTGCTCGTCACGGCGCGACGGTTCGAGGAACTCAAGGTCGCGCCCGAGGGCATGGAGATAGCCGCGCCCGAGCCCGTCGAGACCGCGGTCCGGGCGCTCCAGGCGCCCGAGTTCGCAACGCTTCCACGGGCGGCAGGGATTGACCCCGCAGCCGCCCGGGGTTCACTCTATGCGCAATAAGAAAAACAACGTGAAGTGGACAAATTCGACCGAATCTTCCAGCTCCACGCGATCCTTAAGTCGCGGCGTACGCCCATCCCGCTCGAAGAGCTGACGGCGAGGCTCGAATGCTCGAAGAGCACACTACATCGCGCGATCAACGCACTGAAAGATCACCTGAACGCGCCCGTCGTCTTCGACGCGAACGCCGGCGGCTACAAATACGGCAAGCCCGAGACGGGCGAAGCGTTCGAGCTGCCGGGCCGACCCCTAAGAAGTGCGGGCGGCGGCTTGCCTGAGGAGCACCTGGGCGCGCTCGCGAAGCGGCTCGACGAGCTCACGAAGCACCAGCACTTGAACTTGGGCGAAGCGGCGCAGCGCCTGCGCTTCCCCGCGATCGCGGCACGGCCGGCGGGCGCGGCGTTCAACACCGTGGCGTCCGCGACGCTGAAGCGCCAGAAGCTCTGGCTCGAGTACCACGCGCGCAGCACGGACGAGGTCACGGAGCGCACGGTGTCGCCGCAGCGCATCGTCCACTACCGCGAAGCGTGGTACCTCGATGCGTGGGACGAGGGCAAGGACGCGCTGCGGAGCTTCTCGATCGATCGGATTCGCCGCGCGACGGTGATCGACAAACGGGCGCTCGATGTGCCCGAGGCCGAGCTCGACGAGCACTACTCGACGGCGTACGGGATCTTCGGCGGTAAGGCGGACAAGGTGGCCGTGCTGCGGTTTACGCCAGAGCGCGCGCGGTGGGTGGCGGACGAGCAGTGGCATCCGCAGCAGGAGGGGCGGTGGCTCGCGGATGGGTCGTATGAGCTCAAGATTCCGTATCGGGAGGCGCGGGAGCTCGTGATGGATGTCATGAGGCAGGGGGCGGGCGTTGAGGTTGTCGCGCCGGCGGATCTGCGACGACAGATCGCCGAAGAGTTGCGGCGTGCGTCGACGTTGTATGCGCAAAGTACTGGCATACGGGCGTCGTGAACATCGATTCATGACGGGTGGCCAAAATGACGGACACGGGCCTGGCCGTAGCATTCCATGAACGCATGCTGCGCATATGCGACGAAGCGATCTCTGAGTGTCACTACAACCCCAGTCGTTTCAGAAACATGGTGCTCGATAAGGGCGGGCTCGAAACGGCCCGACAGCTTCTCCGGTCAAGCGCCCAGTCCGAGGGACTTACGCGGCTTTGGATGGAGAAACGCCTCGATATATCGATGGAAGCAACTGTCCTGCAGGATCCTTGGCGCGAGCTGTTCTCGCCAGCAGAGCTTGCGGTCGCCCAGGAACGCTTGCGCGCACTTCGCTATAAGCCTCAGGTTTAGGATGACGCGCCTAGTGATGGATGTGATGAGGTATCGAGGTACTGGCGCCGTAGGAGCTGCCGAAAAAAATCGCCCACGCGCTGAGATCGCTGGCGTTCGTCTATGGCCGGAAAACGTCACCGCCAAATGCGTAGCGACTCGTGCGAGTTTACCCGCAGGTCACAATGCTCACCCGCCGTTCGCAGAGCGTGGGAGCCTCCGTTTCGACGATCCGCACTTCGCTTTGCGACGGCACAACCAGAGCCGCGTCGCGGGTTCGGGGCCGCCATGAGATCAGAAACCGGTGACATACCGATCTGGAGACTCGTCGAAATAGCAGCCCAGGAACTGACGAAAGCGGGCCGCGTACCTTTCACGAGAGGAGACCTAATCGCGATCGTCCAACGTACGAGACCCGGCTGCGGCCCCGACTCCATCAATCCGATTATCCAAGGCGTTACGGACAATCTACGCGGTGGCGCCCCTGGCGCAGTTGGTATGGAGATTCTGCACAGTGTCGGGCGTGGTCAGTTTGTACTGAGAAAGCATGCTACTGACCCGATTAGCCCGGCGAAGGAGAGCTCAAGAGCCGCGCCGACAGTCCGAGCGAGCGATGTAGTGTTTACCGCTGCGGAGGGGAACCCCAAGCTTCGGTTGGGACGGTATGAGTTCTACCGCGTGTGCCAGATAGAACCTCGTCGGGGAGGCGACCGTTCGGTGGAGGAATTCAGGCCGCAGAGTGCCTATAGGAACGATGCCGGACTGCCGCTCAACAAATACGGTGCCGGGCCATTCTGCCGCTTTCGTATTCCGAGCAACATCCGCCTCTCCGGCGTCTACGCGATAGCCGTGGACGGCGAACCGCGTTACATCGGTGAGTGCGCCAATTTAAGCGAGCGCTACAACATGGGGTACGGACTGATCTCTCCGCGAAATTGCTTCAAGAACGGGCAGGAAACGAACTGCCGTATCAACAGCCTTTTGCTACAGGTGGCGAAGGCGAACTCCGAGATTGCACTTTGGTTCCTTCCGACCGAGAACTACAAAGTCGTGGAGAGGGAGCTTGTGCAAGAGCTTACGCCGCCGTGGAATCGCCGCTAACGTGTGCGCGACCATGACAATTGACTGCGCCGCGCAGAGGCCCATTGCGCCGCTCGCCATTTGGCAACCTAGTCGTGCACCCTGATTCAAAGCGGATGACCTAGCCCGCTGGAGGAACAATGAGAATCTCTACCATCCTCGACAAGATCGACGAGAAGCAGTTGTTTGTACCTGCATTCCAGAGGGAATACGTATGGAAAAGAGATGACGCGAAGATGCTGATCGATTCGCTCATCAAGGAGTATCCGACTGGAACGATGTTGACCTGGGAAACGAGCAGTCCGCCCGAGCTCAAAGGCCCGCACAAGTACAACGAGAAGCAAGGTGCCGTGCGCCTCTTGCTCGATGGGCAACAACGTGTGACGACGCTTTACATGCTGATTCGAGGTGAGATCCCTGGCTATTACACGCCGGCAGAAATCATGAATGACACGCGCGGTCTTTACGTACACCTCGACTCGCTGGAACTCTCTTACTACATAAAGACCAGAATGGCTGGCGATCCCTATTGGCAGAACATCACAGATGTCTTCAAAGGGAAGGTCAGCGCGTTCGATCTGCAGGCGTCCTTCGTCAAACTGACGAAGTCGCTAAACGTGGACGAGTTGAAGCACCTGAACGACAACATCAACGCCGTCACTCGCATCAAAGATCGAGAGTTCCCGGAGCAGACCATTCCGGTAAGAGCAAATATCCGCGAGGCTATCGACATTTTCTATAAGGTGAACGCGAGCGGTGTCGCGCTTACGGACGCCGAGCTCGCTCTTGCGCAGATTTCGGGTTATTGGCCGCAGGCACGTGATCTCTTCAAGGCAAAGTTGTCGCAGCTCGAGAAGGAGGGCTTTGGCTTCCAGCTCGACTTTCTGATGTACGTTCTACTTGGGTGTCTACACCACATGGGTTCCGACATGCGGAAACTCCACGGCGAGGAGAACAAGTCCGCGTTGCAGGCCGCGTGGCGCCAGCTCGACTCACAGGTCCTCGACTACGTGGTGAATCTGCTTCGAACGAGCGCCTTCGTCGATCACATCCACGAGATTAGTTCGCCTTATGCGCTTGTGCCGATCATCGTGTACTGCTCCGACAGGGCTGGTCAGCATCCCAGCGATCTCGAGATTCGGAAGATGGTGAAGTGGTTCTATTACTCGCAGATTCGCGTTCGGTACGTGAGTCAGCTACCACAGAAGCTCGATCGCGATCTGCGGCTCGTCGCCGAATCTGAGCAGCCATTCGACGCGTTGCTGCAGGTCATCGCCGAGGAGCGTCCGCTAGAGATTCTGCCACTGGAGTTTGCGGGGCGTGCCACTCAGCATCCGCTGTTTAGCATGGTCCGGTGGTACGTAAAGAGTCGCGGGGCCGTCTGCCTCACGACCGGCGTCGGCCTGCACAAAAACATGGGTAAGAAGTACCAACTCGAGATGGACCATATCTTTCCCTATTCGCGACTCAAGAAGGCCGGATATGGGAAGGTAAACAGGGTCAAGTATGCATTGGCGCAGGAGTTCACAAATCGGGCTTTGCTGACGCAAACGGCGAATCGATCAAAACTGGCTAAGGAGCCCTCCATCTATCTGGCGGAAGTTAAGAACAAGTTCCCGAAGGCGTTGGCGCTGCAGTGCATACCTGAAGAGCCTGAGCTGTGGAAAATGGAGAACTACGAGCAATTCCTCGAGGCCCGCCGGAAATTGCTGGCTGCAAAGATCAACGAGTTTCTCGGCAAGATCACTCTTACTGAGGACACCGAAGCGCCGGCGACAATCGAGGATCTCATCCAAGAAGGCGAAAGCGACGAGTTGGAGTTCAAGTCCACGCTGCGATGGGACCTGAAAGAAGGCGTAACCAGCAAGAAGATGGAAGAAGTAATCGTTAAGACCGTAGCGGCCCTAGCCAACGGACAGGGTGGTACGCTTGTCATAGGTGTAGATGACGACGGGAACCTTGTCGGCTTGGGGCACGACTACTTGTCGTTAGGCGGAGCAGATCGCGATAAGTTTGAAATACATCTACGGAATCTACTCAACGAGCAACTTGGCGTAGCGTTCGTGACGAACAAGCTCCAAATCCGTTTTCACGACTTGGAAGGCCAAGAGGTTTGTCAGGTCGATGTCGATGCGGCGAGTCAGCCGGTAATTCTTACGACTAAAGACAAGAACGGCCAGAAGCAAGAGAAGTTCTACGTACGAAGCGGTAACGCCTCGCACGAGTTGCCAATGAGCGAGATGAGTGCCTATTTGCGCGACCGTTTCGATTGAGTCGGACTACAACCTATTCGGTGACCGTTGCCGACAACCATCCTTCGCAAGCGCCCGCATAGTTACATGACTGCGTGTCGGAAGACTCGTCGCGCGCGTTTCGCGGCGCCGACACCGGCGAGCGCGTTCCCGGCGTGCTGGCACTCGGCGGCTCGGACGGCGGCATCCCGACGTATCTGCTGTGCTTGCCGGGGCGGAGCGTTGTGCGTGACTCGCGCTCGCCTACCACGGTACGTCGAAGACGCAGCCGGCCTTGATCGAGGTGCGGCTCGAGCGCATCGAGCGGGCGCTATGCTGGCTGCGCGATAACCCGCGGGTCGCGACGCGCGATGGGCAGGTCGCCGTGGTCGGCGCGTCGAAGGGGGCCGAGCTCGCGCTCGTGCTCGTCGCCACGTTTCCGGACCTGGTCGGGCCCGTCGTCGCCTATGCGCCGACCAGCGTCGTCTGGGCCGGCATCGATTTCAACGCCCCGGGCGCGCCGTTGCGATCGAGCTGGAGCAGGGCCGGCAGGCCGCGTTGACTCTTCCGCTGAACGGACGTAGGTTCTTGGCCGATGTCGTGCAATCTTAGGATCCAGCCGCTGCGTGGGCGGCTTTCGGCGGCGCTTTTTCGGATGTGCGAAGCGGCGCAGATTTGGCCATGACGTGGGACGGCAGGGCAGTTGCTAATTTTGTCTTGGATTTCTGTGACAGCCGCGGACGAGCCGTCACGAACCTTTCGCTACAGAAGCTTGTGTATTTCTGTCACGTGTGGTCGTTAGTCGAACTGCGTCGGCCGCTGATCAAGCACGGATTTCAAGCGTGGCAGTACGGGCCAGTGTTGGGCTACCTCTATCGGGATTTTCGGCGTTTCGATGATGCCCCAATCACTAGTCGAGCTACAAAGATCAATCCCACGTCAGGTGAGAAAGAGGTCGTAACCTACGATTTTGATAAAGAAACGCTTGCGCTCCTAACCAAGGTGGCCGATTTTTATAGCCGCTTACGAGCCACTGACTTAGTTGACTTCAGTCATGCGGAAGGCGGGCCTTGGTACAGGTCCTGGAATCATGAACGCGAAATCAACCCCGGTATGAAAATCGAGGACCGCTTGATCCTGTTGTACTATTCGAGCGCGCCGGCTCCTTTCAAAGTTCAGTAGCGAACGAGGTAGCGATGGCTATTCTGAAAGTACCGTCTGTGCAGCACTTAGCGCGTCTCTGGCGAGATGACCCACACGACGTAAAGAGAGCACTGCTAAAACTTGCCGCCAACGGCCCCACCTTCAACTACAAGCCTCTTCTCGATGCTGTCCGCGATATGCTGGTGTTCCGCGAGCCCTATGATCAGATCGCAGAAGGTTTTCGGCGCAGCGTTGCGCGTCAATACGTTCGCGATAATTACCTCGAGGTGCTCAGTCTCATTCGCCAGTACTTCGGCGAAGTGAACGCCTCTTTCGTTCAAGATATCGAGCCGCGCTACTACCCCGTTGCCCGCGACTTTCTCGTGCCCGTGCACATGCCGCTTGTTTACGGGGTCGACGGAGAAATCTGCCTTCCATGGTTCAGCTTTTGGCGGGCTAATCCCCTCGCCGGCGAACGATTGTCTTTGTTTGTATCGGTTGTCGACGACATCATGCGCAATGATCCGGACATGGAGCATGCGAGATTCGTCGTTCTCGATTTCAGTGCGGGCAGAGCCGGTAGTCCGCGCGCACTGAAGGTGACGGACACTGCTGGCATACCTCGTCTTTCTGCTGACAGGAAGGCAGCGATGCTTGCGGTCTTTGCTGAAGGTTTTTCGCTCGCTCAAGCTGAACTTGCCCAGAATGCCAAGAGGAAAACTAGGGCTCAGCAAAGGCAACCGGATCCCGGTCAGCGCGGATTTTTCGACAGCGAGAAGTGATTGCGCGGAAGCTGAGAACGCAGTCACACACGGCGATCGCTAATCCACTGTCGTCAGTAGGTGCGCCGCTAGCCCCGATGCAAACTGTCTGAGCGCGCCGGTCTTCGAGATCTTTCTGGTCTCTATCTCAACGCCGCTGATGCGAATCCCATCGACCTCCACGCGCTCAAAGGTGGCGCAGGTTCCGACAGCGACCTTAGCGGCGCTCGGTAGCGCTGGATAAGCCAGGACCACTCGGTTGCATCCGGTCGCCTTGCAGAAAGCGAGCGCTTCGTAGACGTCTGCTTCCGCTAGTCGTTGCAGGCCCCTTTCCGCACGGCTCTTGTACTTGGCATCGAGGATTAGGCGCGGTCGCGTGCCGTTCGGCTCGATTACACAATCAGGGAAGACCGAGAGCGTAGTTGGGCTGCCACCTGTCACGGGTTTCAGTCTCGTCCCCAGAGCAAACCCCTTTTGGGGCACAACGAGAGAATTACCAAACCCGAGCCGAGCACCAATCGTTAGCAGGTCTTCCCAGACCCGCCACGTCTCCATAAGGTATCCTGGAGCACGCGCATCGCCTTGGACAAAGCTCAAGCCAAGTCCATCAAGGACATCTAGCGACAGTTCGTAGAGCGGCCGCCAGACGCGATGACGGGCCGGGATAGGTTTGCGCCTATTTCGAGGAATGCTCTGCGGAGAGAGGTCTTCAATGAGCCTAACCAACGAGTTCGCGGCGAACGGATCTCTGACTTCAGGAAGGAGCTCTCTCGCAGCGCCGCGAAGAGCAGCATTCCACTCGTTGCGTCTGTCAAATCGGACGACTTCCTGTTCAAACCCCTCGGGCCCGGGGGATTTCAGGTCGACTGGATCAGCATCTCCTTCAAGGGAAAAGCTCGCCTCGACGGTTCGCCGATAGCTACGTAGTGGACGGCGCTTGTGTGTCTCGTACATGCCCGTCAGAGCGCGAGCGACCAGCGTTGAAAGGTCACGCGGCGCGCCTCCAGATGCTGCCAGCCTTTCTCTCGCCAGGAGCCGCCCGTATCTCGACAGTGTTGATAGAAAGAAGAAATCCTCGCGCCAGCTGTCGTCACTCTCATCGAGCCCCAAAAACTTCGGCGCGACCTCAAGCTCAAGGGATGGCGCAAGGCGGATCAGTCCGGCGAAATCAATCGCACGAGCTCCTCGCGCGTCTATGCTGATTGGGTTGTAAGACAGCCCCAGCGCGGCCGCTGCTCGGTTGCCAGCATCAATTAGCAGTTGATTGGCGCGCGACCGATCGATATTGATTGACGTCGCGATTTGCTTGCTCAGGTCAACAGGCCGTCCATATTCGACTAACGAGAACCTGTGTCGTGCACCAATCACGCACGCTATTCCCGTGCGAAGGCCCGCAGTGCCGGGTAGATATTTTCGTGCGAGAATGCTTGCGGTCCATCCAGCTTGTAGCGCAGATCGTCAGCAAACGTCGTTTCACCTAGCTTGAATGGATTGAACTGTGGACCGTCTAGCGCGTTGAGCGTCGCAGCGATACCTCGTGTGTCGCCAAAAAAGACCTCTTCGACATGCGCCCTAATCCTCTCCCAGCCGGGGCAGAGGAACCGAAGCGCTTCCTCTAGAGTCGTTTCGGCCGGCTTAGCGTCCGACATGAGAACGCCGTGTCCGATCTGAAACTCAGATCCTCTCCCAAGACTAATTTGAGCGTTGATGGCACTCCATGCCCTTACTGAGGCTTCAAAGGCGTCGTGTGGTTGCGCCGGCAACATCGGGAGCGGCGTAGTGTTTGCGGGCAAGCCGTAATAATTTCGGAGCACGCCAACATCAGGCGTCAAGCGCAACGGTTCCCAACGGCGCAAGAACGCCACATCGAGCGGCTCAACCGAGGCATCCGCCTGGTTCATAGCGGCTAAAATGTACAGGTCATGGGGTAGCGCGTACTCCACGATTTTCCCAGTGGCGGGCTCCAGCAATTCGAAGAACAACGTGTCGCCGCGAGCACTTCCGTCGGGCCCCAAGCGCTTGTTTGACTCCATAGCCACTATGGCGCCACCGAACACTTGGGCGGCAGGGCCGCGGTTGATCTCGTCGATGATCAGAAGTGAGGCGCCATCGGATGTCTTAGCGTGCTGGCTAGCGCGGTAGAGCGTTCCGCTGACGATTTCGAAGTCTGACCCGTCGGAAACCTTGTTCACTACCGGCATGACGCCGGACACGAAATCACGATTCTTGGAGTTCTGGTGGAAGACAGTGCGAAAGACCTTCCGATTGGCTCTATTCGCAGCAGGGTAGTCTTTGGCAAGTCCAGGCGCCGCAACACCGAGCGCCGGCGGAATTGGCACTGGTCCGGCAGGATTATGGAGGGGAGGCCCAGCGGCGAGAGGTTTGCCGGTCGAGCCGAAGGCCAAGGCAACTTCCGCTAAGAGCTTCGATTTCCCGGTACCGGGCGGTCCGGATACAAGAACGTTCTTGGATCTTGCGAGCAGCCTCAGAGCCTCCTTGCATTCCGGCGAAAGACTATTTGCCATTGCAGTAACTCGAGGAATTTGTGAAGTCGCGGAATCCAATCACGGTTTGGTGCTCCGGGCGTTTCGCGTCAAGACAGCTGATCAACTCCTTGGCGACCGCTGCGTCCCATGCCCCTGGTGTGCGTATCGACTCTTCCGTAACGAAGTGTGGCCACACGTTCCCGTCCATACGCTGGATCAACAGCAACAGTACCCGATTGGTGTAACCGGCTCGCGGAATGAGTGCGGTATCGAAGCAACCGTACTCATGAACTCTCACTATCCGGCCTTCAGTCGGACGGACGTCGGTCGGCGGCTCAAAAAACGACGCTTTGCTACGCATAGCACCAGTCTTGCGATCCTGCCAGAAGAATACCCCTCTAAAGACCTCGATCTCGATGGTTTTGCCACCGCGCTTACGCGGCGTCTTCTCTGTCTGGGGGAACATCCTCTTGATCACAGCGATCAGTTGCGGATACGAGCCGAAGCGAAAGTCCCTCGCGCCACCGCCTGTGGCGCTGTCGTTGGATTGAGCAAGTATTTTCCGACGGTCGCCCTCTACGATTTCTTTGTAGAGGATGCGCGCCACTTGTTGGTCGTTTCCGTCGTTAGCCATTCGTGACCCCCGAGTCTTCAGCGAGTGATCGGCCTTCTCCGGCGATTTCCGAAGGCACGTACGCTCTTGCTCCTAGATCTCGAGCCTGCTGCGCCCGTTGGTGCCAAGGGTTCGATCGTGAAGTGACACGACCTGCCACAGCAGCAAGGACGGTATCGATCGTGATAGTCGACACGGCCTCGTTTGGCAACGAGGGTTGTCCGCGATCAAGAATTGGGAAGTCTCGGAGTATGAGCTCCACGTCTTTCAGACGTAGTCCGTACGCGACAGCTACCTCGGCATCGATTTCTGCGCGTAACTGCTCCATGCGGCGGTGGGAGGCAAGGTTTGCTCCAGCGACATCAAGCTCAGCCAGCGCCGCTGCGGACGTAGCGAGTCTTTGCCAAGGTAATCCGCCCTTGGTCAGCTTCGGCAACCCAATGCTCTGCAAGAGAAAGTAGTTCACTGTAGTGGTAAGCACGCGTCGCAACATCCAGTCGAACACGAAACTGTTTGCTATCGCGGCCCAAACGAGGAGGCGCTCGACGGAAGGGTCCTCTGGAAAAAGAATGGTGGGAACTTTGTTTCCGCAGAACACGCGACGAGGGATCAACGCAGCCATAAGGGATCGCTCGTTCGTCTGCCCTGCAATGTCGCAGAAACCCAAGCGCGATGACTCAGCTCGGCTCCTGCTGCCAGCTGGCACATGCGGCGGTTCAATCCAGAACTGTGGGGTAAGGCGACTTTGACCTATCGGAAAGGCCGTCCAAATCGCCTTGCGACCGCTGCCATTGAAGTAGCCTTTTACACCGAATCGGTGCTGATGGACCATGCGCCCCTCGACGAGCGGCAGAGCGGTTTTCGTAGGCGCCGCTAGGAATTTCGGCCGCTCTTTGGTCATGTCAACTTCGCGGCAAAAGTGAGGTCGCCATCCTGCCGCTGGATCGTCCCACCGGCAGCTTGCCGCCGATACTTTGAGGAAAACCCTCCACTCAGCCTGACTGCGTACTTCTGGCAAGCTTAGGTCACCACGGATTTCGCCAAGCACGGAGCGGCCGATAGTCGCTGCGCCGAAGGTCTCCATCCCGGCAGTGGTTCCCCGTTCGTGCAGCAGGCTAATGGGCTCCCGCCTAACCCTAGCACCGCTAACTTTCACCAATGCAATGGCTAGGAACTTGAACCGCGAATCGATCGCAAAGAAACGGGCTCGATTGTCGATGACAGAGAGAGAAATAGACTGCGAAGAATCGAAGAGTCTGCGTCGCACGCGCTGCGTCCCCTGCGATCGAATAAGTCCGCCGGGAACCAGTAGTGCCACGGTGCCGCCGGGACGGCAAAGCTCAAAGGACAGCGCCGTGAATGCGACGTACAAATCCGGCTCACCGGACGCCAGGTCGGGATAGCGGGCCAAAAGCCGTCTTGAGTAGTCCGCTACGTCGCTACGCTGCTCGTTGAACCGGTCCTCATCGAGTCCCTCTGTATCTGCGCCATAGTGACGCGCTGCACCACTGGCTCTTAAGAACTCGTGGCGCGACAGTTTTACCTTCTCCCAAGGCGGGTTGCCAATGACGGCGTCAAACCCGCCGGGTGCCATCTCCGACCACACCTTGGGCTCCGCCAATAAACTGTCTCCGCAGAGCCAACGCGTGCGCATCTTTTTCAGCGCGACTAAGTCATCGGTCATTGACGCCAGCGCAAGTAGCGTCGCGCGTAGCGAGTTAGCGGAGCGATCAGCAGCGAATATCCCGTCGGCCAACCAGGCAGCAACCTTCGCTCTGTCCATGCCACATACCGCGACAGTTAGTGCGGCGAGCAAGATCCCCGCGCCGCACGCTGGGTCAATTGCTTTCGAGCGGTAGGAGAGACGTCCGGCTGCAAGTTCTGCCAATCGGCGCGCAAGGCGGAAGTCGGTATGGTAGGCGCCCGTCCTTTTGCGATCCGATTCTTGAAGAGCTTCTCGGGAAAGGGCGCTCAGCGCCAATGCGGGATGAATAGGTGATCGTTCGATTGCCAACACAATGATCGAAGCGAGTTCGATCAATTTTCCGGGGGCAGCGATAGGCGTGATCCCGAAGACACCATCGAACTGCGCAAGGTCGAACCCTCCGAACCTCGCGGCGCACGCCTCGAGTAGTTGTAGCCTCGCTTCAAAGGAATCACCAGGCAGGGTCGCGCTAGCTAATCTCAGCGCTCTTTCCGCAGGAGCCAGATAGTCAGTCTCCAACGGGCGCGGAGCGCTCACGCGAAAGACTCTTTCAGCACAGGGGCCTTCGGGCATCCCGGCTGCTTTTCGAGCTCGCGCTCCACGACCACAAGGTATTCCTTGACGTCTATAGCCGCATCGCTCGCTACTCGATTCGGCCTGTAACGCCCGATGGAGCCGAGCGGGTGCATGGTCGAAGCGCCAATCTTGGATAGCTCATGCTTCAAGTCGGAGATCGCGATGTGTCCCTCGCTGCTGTAAGAAAGCAACACTCGCTTGGCACGAAGACTGCTGACAAGCCTGGACAGCGTCGACAGCGCGCGCGCCTTGTAGCAAAAGTCGGACGCGCGATCCTTCCACGGCCGAAGGCCTGCTACGCCTTCAACCATCGGTTCGTCCCCAAGCGCTATCGTCTCGAGGATGTGGTAATAGCTCGCGTATTGCCGTTTGGTGTAGGGCGGATCGAGATACACGAGATCGTCTTGTTCGACGGGCACATCGAACACATCCCCGACCGAAATCGCGACGTGAGTGGCTGTACGTTTCAGTTCGCGACAACGTATCGCGATACTGTCGTTGGCCTGAGGCATCCACTTGGATAGAAAGCATCCAAATGTGCCCGCGATGTTGGCCACGCGGTTGACCGCGCTGAACAAATCAGCGATCAGCAGGCGCTGTTCACGCTCAGCAATGCCTCCGGATGCTGTCCATTCCCTGATGAGGGCACGCATGGCGTCGATCCGGCCAGCATTTTGTTGGGTGAAGTAGCGTCGTTCGATCCCGCAGAGGTCGAAAGATGCTGGGCTATACGAACGCCACATGAACCCTTCGATCGGGCTGGCTGCGTTAAGTTTGGCTATCGCGTTCTGATAGCCTCCCAATTTCTTGAACTTGACCTCTCCATGCGAGATGAGCCGGGCAGCCGCCGATATAACGGCCGAGGACAGGTGATCGTTGAGTCTGACTGGCCACCCCTGGTCAGCGGCGGCCTCGGCAACTGCACCGGTTCCGCAGAACGCATCGACGAAGAACCCACCCGTGCGAGGACCGATCAGTCCTCGGATCTGATCGACCAGCCTTGCTTTAGAGCCGATGTAGCGAAACGTCATACCGCGTGTCGAGAAAAATCATCGCCGACCGAGTAGTCGATAAGCTCGTTCTCGCAAGGACTCAGATTAGGGGCAGCCAAGAGGGACGGCGAAACCTGGCGCCGACCCTATCAGGAATTGTCACGAAGGGGGAGGGTTGACGCCCGGGACGGGAACGTCCCCAGCTCCCATCCCCCGCCTTCGGCGATCAACGCCACTCTACGGTATTGTTTCGAGGAGGATTGCTGCGGCCACTGCCAAAGGGGGGAGCGAATGACCGTCCCTGAACCGCTTCAAGGTGGGCTCAACCGACAGCGCCGCTTTTTGACCCTGATCAGCGCGGCGTTGATCGCGTTCTACTGGCTTGATGTCGACGTCCAGAACAAAGCTGAGTACAGCGGATTCGCCGTCACACTTGGCCATCCAAGCCGCGTCGCACTCGGTCTCTGGTTGGTGTGGGGCTGGGCACTTTGGCGATATGGCCAACGTGTCTATGAAGCGTTGTCGCCGATATGGGCGGAAATTCTCGAAGACGTTCGCGCCGAAGACCTCAGAGTTGCTCTGGCCAAAGCCAAGAGGATCGGTAACAAGCTGGCGAAGAAAAGCCACTTTGACGGGATGCCGACTACGGCCCGCATACGCGGCGGCGTGAAAAGCGTACCGCCATCCAGCCAGGACCTAGATCAAGTAGCGGGTAAACAAGTGACCAGCTACCGAGACTGCTATCCAACGCAGGACGGTGGTCGCAAGTACATGCGCCTAGAGGCAACCTTCGACTGGGTCGAGGGACCGAACCACGGGACCGTCGGCGAGGGTTTCCAGATGGAGCTATCGCGCTTTCAGACTCGATGGATACGCTTTCGAGCTTAGATACACTCCGCGATTCGCCTTCCGGCACTAAGCGAGCATGTCGGACCTTTTGTCATCGCTGCCGGCGCTATGGCTAGCGTCTTCTGGCAGGATTGGTGATGGCGATCAGGGCATCTGGTACGCCAGTGAACGATACCTCGTCCGCGTGAGCCTCATGCCAAACATTAGACTTGAACGGTATTCCTACCGTTTCGCTGAGCAGGTGCTCAACGCCAAACTCGCTATCAAACAGGAGATAGAAGCGATCCTGACGAGCAGTGCGATAGAGCTAGCATCGCTCTCCCGGCCTAACTTCAACAAAGTTCTACGGCAGTCATTCGTAACGCATGGCTGGAATGATCAGCCACACGTCTTTGCCGACGAGGACGATCCAGCGGCGAAGATGGACTTTTCGAAGGACAGAGTCGGAATTGAAGTTGGATTTGGTCACGCCAGCTTTATGGGCATAGACCTCTTAAAGTTCCAAGTTTCCTCGTACTCCGGGCTCGACCAGATCGATGTTGGAGTCTACGTGACTACCACTCGCCGGTTTCAAAAGCACATGGCGACGAAGCAC
Organism: uncultured Gammaproteobacteria bacterium; assembly: GCA_964503125.1. Taxonomy (GTDB): domain Bacteria; phylum Pseudomonadota; class Gammaproteobacteria; order Steroidobacterales; family Rariloculaceae; genus FEN-1219. The sequence continues at coordinate 19,789 of CAZCZE010000036.1, read as the reverse complement.
CAGCAGAAATGGGAAGGAAGCTTGTCGTTCGAAAAGGTACGAAAGTACCTTCCACATTTTAAGAGCGCGATCCAAGTCCCGATCTACGTCCTCGGGATCGATGTGTAGCTCGACGCGTCGACACACCGGCGCCGCGCATGCGATGCGCTTTACGCAGACGACCTCGTGCTCGGATGTTGGCGGCAACTAATCAGCGTTGTGCGCCACTGCCTGCCAGCAAACCTGGTTCCGGTCAGGCGAAGGTCAGGCCGAACAACCGTCTCAATAGACCCTCGACGATCTTTCTGTAGGCAGCAACATCCGCGTCGCCAATAGTCGGCGTCGCTTGCTGGTGAATCAAGTTACACCGGAGTTTGTAGTAGTAGTCGATTTTGCTCAGCGAGGAAGCGCTAAATCGAAGGTGCTTCGCGACCTCTCGCTGCACATCGGATCTGTTGTTTGTGATCGCGTTGAAGCGTTGCTGTCCGATTTTCTTTTCATTGACAAGGTACTCCTTGTATGCGATTTCGACGGTGCTATCGAGAATCACCAGGGCAACCCGGTTTCGTTGGCTCAGAGGCATTTTAGAAATCGCATCTGCTGCGATGACGCTATCAAGTAGTCCTGCGCTCCACGGCTTCTTTTCCAGCACTGCCCTGTTCGCGGCAGTAACCCTTTGGTGCCAGCGTTGCTTGCTCGCCGGGGGAGTGGGCAAGTAGCTTTTTGGAATGCCTTTGATGTGATCGAGGGTCGCTTCTACCACCTGTCCAGTCTTGTGCGGAAACACCTCGGCGTCCCATTTTCCCTGCAGGCTTCTCGAGACTTGAGCGTACCTTTTTGTGGCGTCAATAATCGCTGGTTGAATCGTTTGAAAGACCGCGTGTTTGGTGTCGACGCCAGACTTGCTGCTGTTCCACGGCATATCACGGGACTGTCCTTTCAATCGAACTATGGTTCGCACCAGCGAAATGTTGTAGTGAGGATTGCCAATCATTCCCGCGGAGAAGCCGACGGAAAAGTCGGTGAGCGCGCGAGCTACTAATCGATTGTTGCAGTAGATAAACACCCCGTAGGAGCCATCTGGATCACCTGGACGGTCGATCAGCCCCGAGAGTATTTCGACATCGACACTGCGATCTTCGATGGGAACCGTTGCAACGAACCGACTCGGGAATAGATTTGGCGGATATGACCACTGATCATCGAAGTTTATTGCCGCTAGCCGCTCACCGTTTACGGTGATCACCGCCCCACGCTCAATGAATTTGCCATAGACCTCTCGCAGATGTCTCTTGAGGTTCTCAATCTCTGCCGTAGTTATAGGTATCCTCAAACGGTTCAGTTCGATATAGGTGGTGTACGGGGCGAGACGTCGGGCCGATTCGTCGTAGGGCAGCAGCCAACTCGGATCTTCAGTTAGCCAATGCTCATCGAATCTGACGGTGTAACCCTTCGCATGCTCGAAGCGAGAATGAATCGCGATGTCCTGCGCTAACGCGATGACGGCTCTCTTGCTACCTACACCGAAGTAGCCGATCACTTCATCGTGAACGTCGTTCGAGGTCTTGCCAGGACTAACAATGTGATCGAGTTTTTGCTCTTCGATTCCGCCAGCATCGTCTTCTATCGAGATCGCTTGCTGGCGTTCGTCAGCAAGAATACTAACGTGCAGATCGGCCCGTTTGCTTTTCGCCCACAAGTCGATCGCGTTATCAATCAGTTCACATATCGCGCGTCTTAGGTCGTACTCTGGAATGATGGAGAGGAATACGCGCTTCTCTGGTGTCGCGTTGAGTACCCTCGTGTTCATGATGTGCGACCTGTGTTGGTTAGTCGTGCGATCTGAGGTGGCGTGGCTCACGCGCGAGTCTCACACTGGAGACTCTCCCGTTTGGTGCGACGCGGAATTTGGGTTTTGCTCTGTCAACGCGTGGGGCTACCGGTCAGCGTGAGACTAGGCCTCCCAGGACGACTAACTATCGCGCGGTGATGCAAAACCTATCGCACCAGCTTACGCTGTCATAGTAATGGTCCCCAAAATGGGAAAATAGTGGCCCGTTCTCGGCTGCCGGAGCGGGTGGATCCGCCCGTCGTCTAGGTGGCGGCAACGATCGTCGCGGTGCCGCTCTTTGTGCTCGAGACGGGGAGTACGGTCGAAGCAGGATCGGACGAGCTGACGCTCGATAACAAGTGGAAGGGCAGCGATGTCCACTATGTCGCCCTCTTCGCCAAGAACTCGTCCTGGGGGTGGCTTTTCCCAGCTTTCGGGGAGAACAGGCGCAAACTGAAAGATGTTGGTGGGAGCCGGTTCCAGCTCAACCACGACTCGTTCATGAAGGCCTTTCACAGCCTCGAGTGATTCGATCGACAAGTGGCCACACTGATCCCTTCGCTCAGTTCGTGCAGGCGGCGCATGACGCGCGGCGAACGGCGTCTTGCGGACAGGCTCGAGGCCAAGCTCGAACGCGACTATCTGCTTTGGTACGACGTTCCAGTGGGGCGAAAGGCGCGTCACCCCGACTTCATCGTCTTTCACCCGCGTCGTGGCGCATTAGTGCTCGAAGTCAAAGACTGGCGTATAGACACCATCCACTCGATCAACCGCGCCCAAACGGTGCTTCTCACCGAAAGAGGAATGGTGCATGAGCTAAACCCCTTCGAGCAGGCGCGCCAGCTCGCTCAAGCGGTGGCCGATCTGCTGCAACGGGATCCTGCGCTCGTACACTCGAATACTGATCCACATCGCGGCAAACTTTGCTTTCCGTGGGCCTTTGGCGTCGTGCTCCCCTCCATCACGCGCAAGCAGTTCGACGAAACCAATCTGCGCGAGATCTTGCCGGAGCACCGCGTGATCTGCGCCGACGAGATGCACGAGGACGTCGACGGAGAAGAGTTCCAAGAGCGGCTTTGGCAAATGTTTCCATGGCAGCCCAAGACGCCCCTATCGCTGCCGCAAATCGAGCGCGTGCGTTGGCATCTCTTCCCCGAGATCCGAATTGCGCCTCCTCGCCAGAGTACTCTGCTCCAAGAGGTCGTACCCGACGTCGTTCGTGTGATGGATATCGAGCAGGAGCGTCTGGCCCGTAGCCTGGGCGAAGGTCATCGAGTCATTCACGGCGTGGCGGGCTCCGGTAAGACGATGATCCTCGTCTATCGATGCGTTCATCTCGCTAAGGTACTGCACAAGCCGATGTTGGTTCTTTGCTACAACAAAACGCTGGCTGAGCGCCTGAGTCAGCTGATAGACGAACAAGGCGTTGGTCAGCACGTTCACGTTCGGAGCTTCCACGGTTGGTGTCGCGACCAGTTGGTCCACTACCACTGCGTCATGCCGACAGCCACCGAGAGAAGTGAGTATGCGAAGCAGTTGGTCGAGCAACTGGGTGCGGCCGTGGAGAGCGGGCAAGTCCCGGCTGGCCAGTACGGCGCGATACTCGTCGACGAAGGTCACGACTTCGAGGCTGAATGGCTGAAGATCGTCGTTAAAATGGTGGACCCAGAGACCGATTCGTTATTGCTTCTCTACGACGACGCGCAATCGATCTACAAGCGGCGCGGACAATTCAGTTTCCGCAGTGTCGGTATCGATGCGCAAGGCCGAACGACGGTCCTTCGCCTGAACTACCGAAACACGGCGGAGGTGCTCAACGTCGCGCACAAGTTTGCTGAGGATCTACTGAAGCCCGAGGATGCGGATGAGGACGGGATTCCGCTCCTGCAGCCACAAGCCGCTGACCGACACGGGCCTGAGCCCGAACTACTGCGGTTTGCAACTCTGCGTGATGAGGCGAATCAATTTGCTCGGTTGTTCATGCAGCTGAACGCAGAGAATTGCAGCTGGTCGGATATGGCCGTCGTCTTCCGCACTGGGCTTGTCGGAAACGAGATCACCACGGCGTTTCAGCGCTTAGGCATTCCAACCGTGATGCTGACAAAGCGTGCTCGTGAATCCGATCCGGTCGCACAGGACAGAGTCAGTCTCGTGACCTTTCACTCGAGCAAGGGACTCGAATATCGGGTCGTGGCCATTCCCGGCTTTGGGTTCCTGCCGAATGAACGCGAGTCTGAAGCCGACGAGCTGCGGCTTGCGTATGTAGCCATGACGCGAGCCACTGAACGACTCATAGTGACGTGCGATCGTCAGTCAGCGTTCGTGAAACGACTGATAGCAGCGGGCGCGAGGTATGCCGCTTAGGCTGTGCGGGAGTAATCTCCGGTTGAGCATTCATGCGCTACTGGTGGGTCAACCAAAACCAGACCTTCGAGCACGAGACTCGCGGCGGCTACCTTTGGTCCCCGAAGCGCAACGTCAACGACCACCGCAACCCGTTCTACGAATTCATGCGCGAGGTCGCGCCCGGCGACATCGTGTTCTCGTTCTATAGGACGCGCATTCACGCCATCGGCGTCGCCGAGTCGTACTGCTACGAATGCCCGAAGCCCGCGGAGTTCGGCTCGGCGGGGCCCAACTGGTCGAACGTGGGCTGGAAGATCGACGTGCGCTTCGTCCCCGTGCAGAGCCCGCTGCGCCCCGCGGACCACATGCGCGTCTTGGCGCCGCTGCTCACGGACAAGTACGCGCCGCTGCAGCCGAACGGCCATGGGCTCCAGAGCATCTATCTCACCGCACTCGACGCCGCGTTCGCCGAGGCGTTGCTGACGTTGATGGGGCCCGAGACGCGGGCGCTCGCGCACGGCTTGGCCGTCGCCGATCGGCCGTTCGAGCAGTCGCGCGCCCCTGGCCAGGGGCAGACCGAGTGGGAAGAGTATCTCGTCGACAAGATCCGCGAGCAGCCCATCGCGGACACGGAGAAGTCGGCGCTGATTCTCGCGCGCCGCGGCCAAGGCCTGTTCAAGCAGCGCGTGCGCCAAGTGGAGGTGCGCTGCCGAGTCACGGGCGTCGATCGCATCGAGCACTTGCGCGCGAGCCACTGCAAACCGTGGCGCAATAGCACGGACTCCGAGCGCCTCGACGGCGAGAACGGCTTGCTGCTCACGCCGACGATCGATCACCTGTTTGACCGCGGCTTCATCTCGTTCGAAACGGACGGCCGGCTCCTTGTGTCGCCAGTAGCGCACCGACCATCGCTTGAGCGCATGGGCGTACGGGTCGCTGAGCGTATTAACGTTGGAGCGTTCTCCGAAGGGCAGCGGCGCTACTTGGAGTTTCACCAGGAGCGTGTGTTCCTAGAAGCGAAGGTCGAGCACGGGCGCTAACGGCAACGCTCGTTGGTGGGTTTGCACCGCCCTGGTGCGCGCTTCCGCGGAAGCGTGGGCCATGGCCGACCTCTACCGAGCATTTCTCGCCGAAGAGCTGAGATTTGCAGCTGTCCCAGGCAGCGCGTGCCAGCGACGCTACGTTCATGTCGCCTAAGGCAACGGTCGAGTTCCCGCGCCGTGCCCGTTCGTGTCGAAGTGATTACGCAGGCGATCCTGCTGGTGCGCGGGCGGCGTGTCATTCTCGACGCCGAGCTCGCCGCGCTGTACGGGGTCACGACCAAAGCGCTCAATCAGGCCGTCAAACGGAACGTCGACCGGTTTCCGGGTGACTTTTTGTTCCGCCTTGCCCGCAATGAGGTTGAGGGGTTGAACCGGTCACAGTCTGTGACCGGTTCTCAGAAACACCGTGATCCACGCTTTCCGCCGTTCGCCTTCACGGAACACGGCGCAATCATGGCCGCCACGATTCTCGACAGTCCACGCGCCGTCGAGATGAGCGTCTACGTGGTACGCGCGTTCGTGCAGCTACGCGAGCTGCTTGCCTCCAATACCGAGCTTGCTCGCCGGCTCAGCGATTTGGAGCGCATGCTCCAGGGTCACGATGAGGCCATCACTGCCATCCTGTCCGCCATCCGCGAGCTGATGAGTCCACCAGATGTCAAACGTCGTGGCATCGGATTCACTATCGATGTCGATCTGACGAAATAGACTCCGCCGCCGCGGGCAATCATCGCCCTCTGGGACACGTTCCCCGTCTCCCCAGGTCACGCGCTCGTCGTGCCGCGCGCCACGTCGCCGCGTGGAGCGGCCTCACGGCGGACGAGAAGTCCGCAAGCATCACTGGCGTCGATGCCGTCCGCGCACTCATCGACGCGCGACACCGGCCCGCCGGCTACAACATCGGCTGCAACGACGGCGTCGCGGCCGGGCAGACGGTCATGCACTTCCACATGCACGTGATTCCGCGCTATTTGGGCGACGTGCGCGACCCACGCGGCGGCCTGCGCTGGGTGCCTAGATTAGTACCGCGCCTTAATCGGGTCACGGGGGTTTTTGAGACGCGGTTGGAGTACTGCCGCCGAGCACTCGTGTGTACTTAGCGGCACTGCGTGCTCTTTGCCGAGGTCCCACATGCCGAAACGGTCGACCGCGCACGCGGAAGGAACGCGAAGGTACCTGGAGAACTGCTCGTTCGAGCTGCTTTGCGCGCATTGGTTTGTGAAGGCGGACTGGCAGGTCTTCACGCCGCTTTTCGACCACGGGCACAAGACGGACCTGCTCGTATCGGACGGGCCGCGCTACTTCAGGATCCAGGTGAAAACCACGGAGTCCGGGTCCGACGACTTGGAGGTCGACAACCACTGGTCTGGCAGCGATGTCCATTACGTCGCATTGTTCGCGAAGAACTCTTCGTGGGGGATCGTCTTCCGAGCGTTCACAGAAAAGAAGCGAAAGGTCAGCGAGATCGGTGGGGCCAAGTTCCAGCTAAAGAACGGATCCTTCATGAAGGCGTTTCACAGCCTCGAGTAGAAATGCTGTCGCACTGCTGTGGGGTCCGACCACGCGGCGACTCGTATCCGACAATCTGGTCTGGCACCCTGTGGGTCGTTTTCCGGCTAAAGCAGGGATTATGACAATTGGCTGTCTGGCCGCCGACGGCGGGTTTTCTAGCGGCTCAACCATGGCGTCGACCACGTGGCTGCCCTAATCCCATCGCTCAACTCATGCAAATCGCGCATGACCCGCGGCGAACGGCGCTTTGCCGAGCGCCTCGAAGCGAAGCTCGAATCGGACTACCTGATCTGGTACGACGTGCCAGTCGGTCGAAAGGCGCGCCATCCGGACTTCATCGTCTTCCATCCCCGCCGTGGCGTGTTGGTGCTCGAGGTCAAGGACTGGCGCACGGAGAACATCCGTTCCATTAACCGGGCGGAAGTGGAGCTTCTTACTCAGGAAGGGATAAAGCACCAACTCAATCCCTTCGAGCAGTCTCGTCAGCTTGCCGAGCAGGTGGCCGATCTGCTGCAAGGGGACGCCCTTCTGGTTAACGCGCCTGACGATGCGCGCCGCGGCAAGCTCTGCTTTCCCTGGAGCTTCGGTGTCGTTCTGCCGTTCATCACGAGAAAGCAGTTCGACGAAGCGGAGCTACGCGAAGTCATCCCCGAGCACCGCGTCATCTGCGCCGACGAGATGCATGAGGGCGTCGACGCCGAGGAGTTTCAGAAGCGGTTTTGGCAAATGTTTCCGTGGCAGCCAGCCAAGCCGCTGTCGTTGCCTCAGATCGAGCGGTTGCGTTGGCATCTTTTCCCAGAGATCCGCATCGCGTCTCCTGAACAAGGCTCGCTGCTTCCTGACGACGTCCCGAACCTGATCCGCGTGATGGACGTCGAACAGGAGCGCTTGGCCCGCGGCTTGGGTGACGGTCACAGGGTCATCCACGGCGTGGCCGGTTCCGGCAAAACGATGATCCTGGTCTATCGCTGCGCCCATCTTGCGAAGTTGCTAACCAAACCGATTCTCGTGCTTTGCTACAACAAGACGCTCGCGGAGCGCTTGGCTACTGTGATCAACGCGAGGGGTGTGGGTCAGCACGTTCATGTCCGCAACTTCCACGCGTGGTGCCGAGATCAGCTGACGCATTACCACTGTGTCATGCCCCCCGCCACGACTGACCGTGACGAGTATGCGAAGGGATTGGTAGCTCGGCTCGGCGCGGCGTTGGCAAGCGGGCAGGTGCCTGATGGCCAGTACGGTGCTGTGCTCGTCGACGAAGGTCACGACTTCGAGGGCGATTGGCTGAAAATCGTAGTCAAGATGATCGATCCGGAGACCAACTCGTTGTTAGTCCTCTACGATGATGCGCAGTCGATCTACAAGCGCCGCGGCGCCTTCAGCTTCCGCAGTGTCGGCATCAACGCTCAAGGCCGAACGACGATCCTTAGGCTCAACTACCGAAACACGGCCGAGGTGTTGAGCATCGCGCACAAGTTCGCCGAGGACGTGCTGAAGCCCGAGGACGCCGATGACGATGGCGTTCCGTTGATCCAGCCGCATGCGGCCGGTCGGCACGGGCCAGAGCCGCGACTGCTCCGATGCGCGACTTTGCGCGATGAGGCTACCTATCTAGCCGGCGTTTTCGCCGAGCTGCACGAAGACGGTCACCACTGGGCAGATATGGCTGTCATTTACAGGCAGCAGTTCATCGAGGAGGAGATCAGCGCGGCCTTCGAGCGCGCCGGCATACCTACCGTCACGCTGACAAGACGAAGACGAGGCGCCGGCGCGGAAGCTCGACCGGACAGCGTTAACCTAGTGACGTTCCATTCGAGCAAAGGGCTGGAGTATCGCGTGGTAGGAATTCCCGGCGTGGGGTTCTTGCCGCACGAACGATTCGACGAAGCCGATGAAGTGCGGCTCGCCTATGTGGCGATGACGCGCACCACCGAGCGCTTGTTCATGACGTATCACCGCGACTCCGGCTTCGCGAAGCGACTGATAGCCGCCGGCGCTAGGCCGGCGGCGAACCAAAAGCCTCGGTGGCTCAAGTGGTTTGGTAGCAGCACGTGAGCTTTTCATTCGTGATTCACCTGCGCATCGCTGTGGCCATCTAGACCGTCGGCTACTGTGTGAGTTTCTACTTGCTAGTCACGAACCTGCGCTGACGCCAGCGCACTCTCGCCATCGACGATGCGCAGCAGCAGGTCGACGGGTACTCTCGGCCGCCTATTTCGGATACCAGAGCGAGATCGATCCGACGGCGTCGGGCTGCTTCGCCAGCTCTGCCGGCGTGGGCCCATAAACCTTGGCGATGAACGGCGGGTCGTTCCGTGCGAGGAAAGCGAAGATTCGCGGCGCGGTGGCCACGAAGTTCGCGGCCAGCTCCCTGATCGGACCCTTGCCGACTACGACCAGTAGTGGCACCGAATGCCGAACGACGGCGTCACGCTCGTTCGGCATGTAGCGGATCCGGCTGTTATGGGTGATCGCTATTCGGCCGTGCGTCCCGACGTACTCGAGCCAGCGCTCGTCGGGGCAATCGTGCGGAAACAAGTCATCGTGCCGCTCTACCGACAAGCCGGCAGCCGCCAGGATCTCCGGGAAACGTCTGCCGAGGTCTCGGTCGGTGAAGAAGACAACGTTCAAGCCGCCCGCTCGTAGAGAACAGCCTGCTCGATGTCGCTGCGCAGGAGGCCGTAGTCGGCGGCGATCTCATCGATGTCTTCGTTGGCGTCGATCCGATCGGCGATCGCTTGGGTGGTTACGCCCACCTTGATCACGATCGGGCGACCGAAAGCGATTGCGGGATCGATGGCGATGGGCTTTGCCGGCGTCTCGGCGCTGCTCGACACGAATGGATAGAGACGAATCGGGAACGCCAGCGCACCCCACTCGATGCGTTTCAGGTGCTCATCGAAGACCTTGCGCATCGCGAGCTGGCCGGATGCCGACAGGTTGATGAGCGTGCCGTAGCGCTCGAGGAAGAGCGCACCGCCCTCAGTGCACAGCTTCTTGTCCAACAGCAGGCGTTCTACGCGTAGGTGTTGCTCGGCGTAACGGAGCGCTGCTCGCAGATCCTTGAGCGAGATGCCGTGCTCGGTTCGCAGGGAACGGAGCACGTGCGCTTCCACGAGATTCCAGAAAGACAGCAACGGCGGCTTCGCCGTCGCCGGCTGAATCAAGGGTTGAAAGCGCGCCACGCCGTCACCCCTCGGGTAGGCACGCCCCGCCACCCACGAGCGCAGCGTGGCTGCGGGCAGCTTCAGGTAACGGGCTGCCTCGGCAAGCGGGTAAGCGGCGGTGTTTTTGGCGTCGAACGGCTTCTCGCGAGTCTTCGGGGTGGGCGACATGCGGACCATTCTGGCGCTAAATCAGTTCGAGCAAAAGCCGCCGGATGAATAAACGTACGAAGCCGCGAGGAATTCGTTTTGAGCTCCTCGCCGTCGATCGCGGTGACCCGGGCACGCACCACGGGCACGAGCTCGGGAGCCTCCTGGCCGTACTCGGCGAACAGCGCGCGAATACCGTCGGCTTCCTCGCAGCGCCGCCCGATTGCGCTCGCCGCATCGGGCGATCATGATTCTTCGCCTCCAATCGAGCAGCTACAACGGAAAGCTTCACGTCCATGCCAGAGACGGTGCTATGCGTCCGCGACCTTCGCAAGGCGTACCAAGACGTCGTCGCCGTGCACGGCCTCGACCTCGAGGTGCAGGCCGGCGAGTGCTTCGGGCTGCTGGGACCGAACGGCGCCGGCAAGACGACGACGATCGAGATCTGCGAAGGCCTCACGCCGCGAGATTCCGGCGAGCTCGAGGTGCTCGGCCTGCGCTGGGAGAGCGACGCCGCCGCGCTCAAGCAGCGGCTCGGCATTCAACTACAGGAGACGCAGCTTTCCGAGAAGCTCACGGTCGAGGAAACCGTGCGTCTGTTCCGGAGCTTCTTCCGCAAAGGCCCAACGGCCGAGCACGTCATCGGGCTGGTGCAGCTCGAGGAGAAGCGGCGCGCGCGCGTGGGCACGCTGTCGGGCGGCCAGAAGCAGCGGCTCGCGCTCGCGTGCGCGCTGGTCGGCGATCCGGAGCTCTTGTTCCTCGACGAGCCGACGACCGGGCTCGATCCGCAAGCGCGCCGCCAGCTCTGGGATCTCATCGAAGAGTTCAAGCGCGCGGGTCGCACGATCTTGCTGACGACGCACTACATGGATGAAGCCGAGCGGCTCTGCGAGCGCGTGGCCATCATGGATCACGGCAAGATCATCGCGCTCGGGTCGCCGCGCGAGCTCGTCGCCTCGATCGGCGTCGAGCATGTCGTCGAGTTCTCGGTCGATGCTGCGGTGCAGCCGCTCGACCCCCAAGAGCTGTCCGCCATCGAGGGTGTCCGCGACGTGCGCGCGGACAACGGCGTGGTGCGGATGCAGGTGACGGCGCTGCACAGCGCAGTGCCGGCGCTCTTGGCCGAGCTCGTGCGCCGCGGCATTCGGCTCACGGAGCTGCGCACGCACTCGGCCTCGTTGGAGGACGTCTTCGTCACGCTGACAGGGCGGCATCTGCGCGATGGCTAACCATCCGCTCTGGCAGCTCACGCTCGTCCGGTTTCGCGAGTTCCTGCGCGAGCCGGAAGCGCTGTTCTGGGTCTTCGGCTTTCCGCTGCTGCTCGCAGCGGGCTTGGGGCTGGCGTTTCGCAACGCGCCGGCCGAAGTGGTTTCCATCGGCTTCGTCGGCGCAGATCGCGCCGCGTTCGAGCAGGCGCCGTCGCTCGCCGTCGACGCGTTCCCGACGCTCGAGGAAGGCCTGCGTGCGCTCCGCGAAGGGCGAATCGCGCTGCTCGTCGAGCGCCCCGCCGCGGGCGCCGTCGTCTACCACTACGACGACACGAATCCGCAAGGGCGAGACGCGCGCATGCGCGCGGATCTCGCGGTGCAGCAGAGCGCCGGCCGAGTGGACCCCGTGGCGGCGCGCGAGGAGCTGATGCGCGAGACGGGGTCGCGCTACATCGATTTCCTCGTGCCGGGGCTGCTCGGCATGAACCTCATGGGTGGGTCCATCTGGAGCATGGGCTTCGCCATCGTCGACGCGCGGCGGCGCAAGCTGATGAAGCGGCTCATCGCGACTCCGATGCCGCGTCATTACTTCTTGCTGTCTTTCTTGATCTCTCGGCTCGCGATGCTGGTCGTCGAAGTCGGCGCTTTCTTGGGCTTCGCCGTGCTCGTGTTCGGAGTGCCGATTCGCGGTTCGCTCATCCTCGTCGCCGGCATCTGCATTCTCGGCTCGCTCGCGTTCGGCGCGATCGGCCTGCTGCTGTCCTCGCGTGCTCGCACCATCGAAGCCGCGTCGGGCCTCATGAATCTCACCATGCTGCCGATGTGGATTCTGTCCGGCGTGTTCTTCTCGTCGCAGCGCTTTCCGGACGCCGTGCAGCCGATCATCGCCGCGCTACCGCTCACGGCTCTGAACGACGCGCTGCGCGCGACGATGTTGCAGGGCGCAACGCTCGCGCAGATCGCGCCGGAGGCCGGCGTGCTCGCCGCATGGCTGCTCCTCAGCTTTCCAATCGCGCTGAAGCTGTTTCGCTGGCGGTAGCGCTGCCGCTTACTCCGCCGGCACGTGGTCCCTATGCCTGGCCGCAACCTCCGGATCGCACGCCGATCGCTTCCCGATCGATTTCGTGTTTCGGTTGACAGAACAAGAGGTTAACTCTTTAAGGTCGCATTTTGCGACCTTAGACACGGGCCGAGGCAAGCACCGCAAATTCCTGCCGTGGGCGTTCACGGAACACGGCGCCATCATGGCGGCATCGATTCTGAGCAGTCCGCGCGCGGTGGAAATGACCGTGTACGTCGTTCGCGCGTTTGTCAGGCTGCGCAGAGTGCTCGTATCTCACGTGGAGTTGGCGCGCGAGCTCGATGAGCTGAAGCGGTCGGTCGCCGACCTCGACGCCGGAACGAAACGGCAATTCGATCAGGTTTACGAGGCGATCCTCGGACTGATGGGAACGCCGGTACGCCGGCAGTAGACAGCCGCATCGTCAAACCGTCGCCGCCGGAATCCCCGCCCGACTGCGCAGGATTCGAGTTGACTCGCCGAAAGCTCGCGGCGTTAGACTCCGGCGATTCACGTGAAAGGAAGAACCATGAAAAGTAGGAGTCAGCGAGAGGCGGATGACCTTCGCCCGGAGTACGCCTTCGACTACAGCAAAGCCGTTCGCGGCAAGTACTTTCACAGGCTGATGAAGGAAGGTTCCAACATCGTTGTGCTCGACCCCGACGTCGCCAAGCGCTTCCGTAGCTCGGCCGCGGTGAACGAAGCGTTGCGCAAGCTATTGAAGCTCGCACGACCAGCGCGGCGTCCAGCCGCGCGTTCGGACACCCGCGAAGGAAACAAAGCGCGCAAGGCACAGCGTTAGTAGCTCGTAGCGATCTCGGATATCAAGCTGGTTCGCCGAGATTTGATGTTGACTCGCTGAAAGCTCTCGGCGTTAGACTTTGCGCATGGTGCGAGTCTTTGTCGACATCGAGCAGGAGATTCGGGCTCTCGGCCGAAGTGATCAAGTGCGCCTGCTGCGCGCGCTGCTCGAAGAGCTGGAAGCTCTTCCGGACGCCATGTCCCCGCGTGTTTTGCGCGCGGAGATCGAAATGGACTTGGCGGCGACAAATGACTACGTCGCACGGCACGGGTCTTTCGCAGAACTTGCGCGCGAGCACTACGCCGCAACAGACGATGACCCAGTTTGAAGTCTTCGCGAATCCTGTCGCTCGCGCGCGAGCGAGCTACCCGTTCATCGTTATGCTTCAGGCCGATGTGGCGGGAGGCGGCCGCGAGCGGGCGGTGGCGCCCGTCGCGCCGCGTGCGGCGTTCCCGGTGGTCGCGAGTCGGCTAACGCCGATCATGGCCATCGAGCGCGGCGAGTTCGTGCTATTGGTGACGTCCGTGACCACCATTCCGGTGCAAAGTCTTGGTCGAGCCGTCGCATCCCTCGCCGACCGGCGTGGCGACATACTCGCCGCGATCGACTACCTTTTCTTCGGCGTGTAACGCTGCGGGCGCTCTGCACGGAAAGCAGCACTCTTTGAGCGCAGCTCCCGCTGCGCGCTTCGTTCCGCACGCCAAGCCGCGGTGGCGCTAGAGTCCGCCAGTCTCTGGGACATTCGACGCTTCCTCAGGACCTGACAAACGCGAACAGTGGCGCATAGTCGTGGTTGTCGGCCGTCCGCAGCGCCGCAACGTAGGCCGCGCGGGTTGCTCCCGCGTCGATGAGATTGGCGCTGCCCCAGCTGAAGCGACCGCGGCCGAGCGCGGTCAGTAGCAGATCGGCGGCAAGGCGCGCGTGGCGGCCGTTGCCGTTCGGATAGCAGTGAATCGACACGAGCCTGTGATGGAACCGCGCGCCGATTTCGTCGGGTGGATAGGTGTTGTTCTTCACCCAGTAGCGGCAATCATCGAGCAGCTTGCGCAGCTCCGTCCGAATTTTGTAGAACTCGAGGCCGATATTCTTCTGGCTCTTCCGGTGTGTGCCGGCCCAGCGCCAGACATTGCCGTACATGCGCTTGTGCAGCGTGTCCAGAAAGCCTGCGTCGAGCACGTCTCGCTTGCGCGAGAACGCCCACGCATCGGCTTCAAGGATGTTCGCCTGCTCGGCTTCGTTGAGTTCGCCGCGTAGCGTGATGTAGGAGGGGATCAACCCCTCCCGTTCCTCCGGACTGAGAGGGGTTGATGCGTCGTCCTCTTCGGCGAGCGGGTCGGTCATCGCTCATCCCACAACGCGGAGCCGGGCCCCTCGAGCAGCTTTTTCACAAGGCGCTCAAGCTGCTCGTGCTCGTCCTCTTCGCGTACGCGCTGATCCTCAAGCGTCATGCTGTGGCTGATCGTGCGAAGGCGCGCGCGCGCCTTCTCGCTCGCACGTTCCTGCACGATTGTCTCAAGCGGTTTGCGTGGGACGAGCGCGTAGACGAGCGTGCAGTCGAGCGCGCGCGCCGCCCGCTCGAGCGTCTCGAGCGTAATCGCTTTGGAGGCCTCGGCCTTTTCCAGTCCGACGGCGCTCGGCTGGGCGATGCCAAGCCGTTTCGCGAGCTGCGCGGTCGTCAGGCCCAGCGCTTCCCGGATCGCTTTGATCCAGCCGCGCGGCGGACGCGCAAACGCATCCGCATTCATGAGTGGATTCAGCCGCTTATCGATGTATTTACGGGCTGACGCCCGACCCTGGGCATGCATATTGATAGCCTATAACCTGTATTGTCCTGTCTTAAATATAGGCTATGACCTATTACCTATCAAGAACAAAATAGGCTATGGGCTATTATTTGTCAGGATCTAGATAGGCTATAGCCTATGTTTAAGCCAGTAAATCCGCCGCTTTCGAGAGGGCGCTGCCGATTCTCCCGGCATCCCGCTTACTCCGCCGGCACGTGGTCCTTATACCTGCGAGCAACCTCGGGATCGCACGCCCCCGTGTTCTGCGAGAACTCGAGATCGGGGCGGTGGTCCCACTGCTGCGTCAACGTGGCCGGCCCCGTGAGGTAGTCGGGGTCTTCGACCGTGACCTCGTAGCGCAGGCGCGTGCGATCCTCCGTGAGCGTCAGCCGCTCGACCATGTGCTTGCGCGGGCCCGCCGGCACGTTCAGAGCGAGGCCGGAGGAGTCGGCCTCGAAGCCGATCGTATCGATCACGAGCGTCTCGCCCTCCCATCGGCCGATGGAGTGCCCGTCGAGAGAGGGTTGAACGTCGGCCGGATGTGCGGCCGTCATATGGACGACACGCGTGGAACGGTCGCCCGTGTTATCGAACTGCATCACGACCTCGTCTTCTCCGAGCTCGATCGTGCGCAGCTCGTCGAATACCGAGAGGACGGGCGGGGAATCGGGATTGCAGATGCCATCATCGGCGAGCGCCGCCTGAGCGGCGCGGCCCTCCGGCGTGACCGGCCAGCGCGCCATGGCCCCCATCGCCGCGCCGAACGCCGCGCGCGACGGCGCCCAATGACCCTCGAGGCTCTCGGCCGGCGTGAGCGTGCGGGTCCGGCGATTCGCGGCATAGAACGGATGGACCTCGCCGTCCTCCGTCGTGACGTCCATGACGCGGACCTGCTTCCCCCAACCGCCGCGATTGGGGTTGGCGCGCACGACGACGGGCGTGCCGGGCGTCAGCGCGTTGCGATCGAGCCCGTCGACGAGCGCCTGCGTGATCCCGACGCCTTCGCCTTCGACCAGCGCCGGCTGGCCGTCCGGGCCTTTCGTTGCGACCACGAGGTACATGTGCGGGTTCACCCAGTCGAAGCGCGCGACCGTGCCTTCGATGACGATCTCCTTCGTCGTGTCGAACATGGACTGGCTGTGGTGTGCCGAAGCGTTAGCGCAGACGAGCGCGGTCGCGATTGCGGTCAGAAGCGGCGTGGCGGCTGTCAGGCGTTTCATGGTGTGAACCTCATGGATGTCCGATGTCGCGAGATTCGTTGCAGGGCAAGCGGGATTACACCGTGGAGTCTACCTTTCGGCCCAGTACAAACCTAAGGCGCCCGTATCTCGCGGTCGCGCATTGGCTTGACACTGCGCTTTTCGAGGGGCTTATCATCGAACGCCGATGCAGGCGGAATCGCTCTCGCGCCGCGGAGGTAAACTATGGCCACGGTATCGTTCGAGAGCACCCAGATGAAGTTCACGCGCGTCACAGTGAACCCGAATCAAATGGGCGGTGTGCCCTGCATTCGCGGCCTGCGCATCCCGGTGGCGACTGTTGTCGGATCCGTTGCAGACGGCATGTCTGAGGCGGAAATCCTCGAGGCGTATCCGGACCTTACTGTTGAAGACATTCACGAAGCGTTGCGCTTTGCCGCCGAGGCTGTCCGCGAGCGGACGCTGCTCGAGCTGCCCGTCGAGGAACGCCTCAAGCTCGTTGAGGCGTTGTGGGAAAGCGTCGCCGAGTGCCCCGAGGCGCTCGAGCTGACGGTTGCGCAGAAGGAAGAGCTCGATCGCCGACTCGCGGCCTACGAGCGCGACCCGGGCGCGGGCGTTCCCTGGGCTGAGCTAAAGCAGCGGCTGCTCGCTAGCTGATGCCTCGAAACATTCGCGTTCGGCCTGAGGCCGAGCGCGATGTCGAGGTCGCGTTCGCGTGGTACGAAGAGCAGCGTGCGGGTCTCGGTCGCGAGCTTCTCCAAGAGCTTGACGTCGTCTATCAGCGGATAGCGAAGTTTCCGTTCATCTACGCCGAGCTACACCGCGGCTTGCGTCGCGTTCGCGTGCGGCGTTTTCCAGTCGGTGTGTTCTATCTTGTCCGCTCGCAGGAGATCCTCATTGTGGCGGTGGTTCACGCCGCTCGCAGTCCGAGGGGCTGGCGCTCGAGGTGAGGTTGGGTGTTCCCTCAGCGATCGTCAGGGGCACGGACGATCGGGCGGCGATCGTCCGGGCGGCGGACGATCGCGAGCAAATCGTCCGCCGACCTGACGGTCGCGCGGGAGCAGTACTCACACACAGACCGCGGCGTGGACTAACCGCTCGGAACGACGTTCGCGTTCAACCGAAACAAGTTCGTCGGATCGTACGTGTTCTTGAGCGCCACGAGCCGCGAGTAATTGCCGAGGTAGTTCTCATCGACCTGCTGCTGCGTCTCGTCGATGATGTCGTTGGTGTAGAAGCCCTGCATGTGCGGCTCGACGCTCGCCCAGTACTGGCGCAGCCACGCCACCTGCGCCGTCGGGTCGCTGGTCATCGGCCAGCTCACGGCGAGCAACGGGGTCAGCGTGATGTCGCGATGCGGGAACGCCGTGGCGTCGGCGGCCACGCGATTGATCTGCCCGCCGCAGTGGTAGAGGAAGAACACGGAGCTGCCGCCGGGCTGCTCGCCGAAGCCCTCCAAGATCGAGTCGATGAACTCAGGCTTGAGTCCCGCCGAGAACCCGGACTTGGTGTACGAGCCGACGGCGCGCGGGTCGTCGACGTCGCCCGAGCGCTGCAACGCGACGTAGTCGATGGTGCGCAGCGTGTCGCGCAGCGGTGTGCCGCCGGCCGCGCGGACCTTCGCGAACACGCGCTCGGCTTCGCGGGCCGGGCCGCTGTAGCAGGCATTGATCCCGACCGCTTGTCCTTCCGGACTGTTTTGTAGACCCATGCACAAGAACAGCTCGTCGGGCGCGCTCGCCTCGTACTCGGCGTAGAAGTCGAGCAGTTGGCGCGCCTTGCTGAACGGGAATGCGATGCTGCCGCCGACGACCTCGCGCTGCATCGGGTGCAGCTCGAACTCGAGATTCGTCACGACGCCAAAGTTGCCGCCGCCGCCGCGCACGCCCCAGAGCAGCTCGGGGTTCTCTTCGGCGCTCGCGTGCCGCAGCTCGCCGTCGGCGGTCACGATGTCGACGCCGCGCACGTTGTCGAGCGACAGGCCGAAGCGCCGCGCCACGCGGCCGAAGCCGCCGCCGAGCGTGAGTCCCGCCACGCCCGTGTGCGACACCGTGCCCGCGGACGTGACGAGGCCGAATTGCATCGTCTCGTTGTCCATGTCGCCGAGCAGGCTGCCGCCCATGACATGCGCGATGCGCTCCCGCTCGTCGACGCGCACGCCGCGCATTAGGGAGAGGTCGATCATCATGCCGCGGTCGCAGGTCGACTTGCCGGCATGGCTGTGCCCGCCGCACTTCACGGCCACGAGCAGATTCGAGGCGCGCGCGAAGTCGACGGCGTTGCGAATATCGGCCGCGCCGCGCGGCTGCACGATGAGCGCCGGAAACTTGCTGATCGACGCGTTGAGCACGCGCCGCGCGTCGTCGTAGATCGGATGCCCCGGCAGCACGAGGTTGCCGCGCAAGCTCTCGCCGAGCTCCTGCACGGCGGCGCGTTTGAGCGTGATGCTGGCGCCGTCGCCGGTGATCGCGTCGATGTCCGCGTCGACGGCCTTCGACGGGCTCAAGATGGCGCCGAAGGCGCCGTTGAAAGGAAGCGAGGCGCCGACGGCGGCGGCCAAAGAGTTTCGTACGAAACCGCGGCGATTCATGCTTGGTCCCCCCGGACTGGTCGGAGCATTCTGCACCCGGTACGAACCCTGGTGCTAGGCGGCTTACTAGCGGCTAGCGAATCGACGCCAAACGGGCAGTAACAGGAGCAACACCGCTAGCCATCCCATCGCTCCGGAGCCGCCGTCTACCAGGTCCTCATCGGTTGGCGGCGGCGTGGATCCGCTCGGCGCGGGCGGCGGCGGTGGCGCGGGCGTCGGCGGCGGAGGTGGCGGCGGCGGCTCTTCCGGCGGCGGAGGCGGCGGCGCCGGCGGTTCTTCCGGTGGCGGCGGAGGCGGCGGTTCCTCCGGTGGTGGCGGCGGCGGTTCTTCCGGCGGCGGCGGTTCTTCCGGCGGAGGCGGTGGCGGCTCTTCCGGCGGGGGCG
Source organism: uncultured Gammaproteobacteria bacterium (assembly GCA_964503125.1). Classification (GTDB taxonomy): domain Bacteria; phylum Pseudomonadota; class Gammaproteobacteria; order Steroidobacterales; family Rariloculaceae; genus FEN-1219. The sequence goes on along the minus strand of CAZCZE010000036.1, from coordinate 738 downwards.
GCGGCGGCTCTTCCGGCGGGGGCGGCGGCGGCTGGTCCGGCGGGGGCGGCGGCGGCGGGGCTTCCGGCGGGGGCGGCGGCGGCGGTTCTTCCGGCGGGGGCGGTGGCGGCTCTTCCGGCGGAGGCGGTGGCGGCTCTTCCGGCGGCGGCGGCGGCGGTTCTTCCGGCGGGGGTGGCGGCGGCGGCTCTTCCGGCGGCGGAGGCGGCGGAACTTCCGGCCGCAAGTTCTCGCATTGACCTTCGCTGTCGTCGTCCACGACGTTGCCGATCCCGTGAGGCGGCGGCGTGTTATCGGCGCACTCCAAATCCTTGCCGATCGAATTTCCGGCGATCAGCACGCCACCCGTATTGCGGGTCGCCCGTAGATCTCCTGAGATGTCGTTGTTGAGGATCTCGAGGCGCGAGCGATTGCGTACGAGCAGAACGTCGCTGCGAGCGTCGGTCTCTTCGATGGTGCTCAGGTCGCCGACCAGTTCCTCGAGCCTGATAGTGCCGTCGACTCTGCCGCCCTCCATGTCGACGAAGTCGGCACGGCTCCCCTCGAGATTGCCTCTGATGCGAACGTTGCGCGCAATCAGAGACCCACCGGCAAATAGTATGACGTTGCCTCTCACTTCGGTGCCCGTGAGCTCGCACGATGTGGCGATCAGGACGTTGCCCTCGACAACCACGTCGCCGAGGTCGAGCAGGCAGTTCGAGTCCTGCGCGCGCGCGTTGCCAGCGTGCAGAACGAAAGCGG
>CAZCZE010000035.1:0-15614 GCA_964503125.1 uncultured Gammaproteobacteria bacterium | reverse complement strand
CGAGATGGTGATGCCGGGCGACAACATTCAGATGAAGGTGGAGCTGATTTCGCCGATCGCGATGGAAGAGGGTTTACGCTTCGCGATTCGCGAGGGCGGCCGCACTGTCGGCGCCGGCGTCGTCGCCAAGATCATTCAATAAGGCGTCGTAGCGGAAGGCCAGTAGCTCAATTGGCAGAGCAGCGGTCTCCAAAACCGCAGGTTGGGGGTTCGAGTCCCTCCTGGCCTGCCAACCCGGCACGAGCGGGTTGGGTCGCTCAAGGACGTGCACGGCACAGGGCATGGAAACGAAGGTAGAAGAACAACCGACACTCGTCGATACGGCGAAGCTCGCGCTTGCGATCCTCATCGTGGTCGCCGGGCTCGTGGCGTACTACTACTTCGCGAATCAGTCCGCGTTGCTGCGCGCTCTGGCCGTGATCGTAACGCTCGCCGCTGGAATCGGCATGGCGTTCACTTCGCTCCAGGGGCGGCGGCTTTGGAAGTTCATTCAGGGCGCGCGGGTCGAGCTCAACAAGGTCGTGTGGCCGACGCGCGAGGAGACGTTCCAGACGACGCTCGTCGTCCTGTTCGTCGCGTTGATCGGTGGCGTGTTCTTTTGGCTGCTCGATTTGGCCTTGCTGGCGCTGACGACCTACCTCACCGGACAAGGGAGCTTGTAGCGCCTATGGCCTTGCAGTGGTACGTCGTGCACGCCTATTCAAACTTCGAGCACAAGGTGAAGGAGTCGCTCATCGAGCGTGTCCGCCGTGCCGGCTTGCAGGACAAATTCGGCGAGGTCCTCGTGCCGACCGAAGAGGTCGTCGAGATGCGCGAGGGGCAGCGCCGCAAGAGCGAGCGCAAGTTCTTCCCGGGCTACGTGCTCGTGCAGATGGAGATGGACGACGAGACCTGGCACCTCGTCAAAGAAGTGCCAAAGGTGCTCGGCTTCATCGGCGGCAGCAGCGACAAGCCTGCGCCGATCACGGACAAGGAAGCGCAGGCGATCTTGAATCGCGTCCAGGAAGGCGTCGACAAACCGCGGCCGAAGGTGCTCTTCGAGCCCGGTGAGGTCGTACGCGTGACGGAAGGCCCGTTCAACGACTTCAGCGGTCTCGTCGAGAACGTGAACTACGAGAAGAGCAAGGTCAGGGTGGCGGTGCAGATCCTCGGCCGGTCCACGCCCGTCGAGCTCGACTTCAGCCAAGTAGAAAAAGCGTAACTTAAGTTGAGATAGGCGTATGGCACGGAAGATCGAAACCTACATCAAGCTCCAAGTTCCCGCAGGCAAGGCGAACCCGAGTCCGCCCGTGGGACCTGCGCTCGGCCAGCACGGCGTCAACATCATGGAGTTCTGCAAGGCGTTCAACGCGCAGACCCAGGGCATGGAGGTCGGCATCCCCGTGCCCGTCGTGATCTCCGTGTACAACGATCGCAGCTTCACGTTCATCATGAAGACGCCGCCCGCGACCGTGCTGCTCAAAAAAGCGGCCGGCATCGACAAGGGCAGCGGTACGCCGAACACGAACAAAGTCGGCAAGGTCACGCGCAAGCAGCTCGAGGAGATCGCCAAGATCAAGGCCCGCGACTTGAACGCGGCCGACCTCGACGCGGCCGTCAAGATCATCGCCGGCAGCGCCCGCAGCATGGGCCTCGAGGTGGAGGGCTGAACCATGGCAACCAAGGCACAAAAGGCCATCGCGGATCGCGTCGTGCCCGGCAAGATCTATCCGGCCGAAGAGGCGCTCAAGCTCGTCAAGGAGCTCGCGCACGCGAAGTTCGTCGAGTCCGTCGACGTGGCCATCAATCTCGGCATCGACGCGTCGAAGTCCGACCAGGTCGTGCGCGGCTCGACCGTGTTGCCGAACGGCAGCGGTAAGAAGGTCCGCGTCGCGGTATTCGCGCAGGGCGCGAACGCCGAAGCCGCGAAGCAGGCCGGCGCCGAGGTCGTCGGTATGGAGGATCTCGCGGAGCGCATGCAGGGCGGAGATCTCGATTACAACGTCGTGATCGCGAGCCCCGATGCGATGCGCGTCGTCGGCAAGCTCGGTCAGCTGCTAGGCCCACGCGGCCTCATGCCGAACCCCAAGGTCGGCACGGTCTCGGCCGACGTAGCGGGCGCCGTGCGCAACGCGAAGGCCGGCCAGGTGCGTTACCGCGCCGACAAGGGCGGCACGGTGCATTGCGTCATCGGCAACGTTAGCTTCGAGGTCGAAGCGCTCAAGGGGAATTTGCTGGCGCTCGTGGCCGACCTCAACAAGGCGAAGCCTGCGTCGGCCAAGGGCGTGTATCTGCAAAAGGTTTCAGTGTCCTCGACCATGGGCCCGGGCGTGCTCGTCGATCAAGCGACGCTCATGGCTAAGGAAGACGAAGAGGCGTAAAGGATCTGTTTTTTCGACATCGAAGACCGTAGGCCTTTGGCGCACTTTAAGGCGCCGAAGTTAATGGCGGAAGCCGCCTACGCAGATGGTGTTACCTGACTCGGCATTGCCCAAGTGAGGCGCACCGTCGGCGACCGCCATGGATGGCGGGAGTGCCGCAAATGCAGGAGCAATTTGCGGCGAAGTCGCGAGACGCGCAAGCGATTCGCGGCATGTGTGCAATGCCCTTTACGGGCAAATGGGTGTCTCCGTCTTAGGAGAAGCCGGGAGTTGTTATGTCGCTGACTGTCGAAGCGAAGCAAGCGGTGGTGACGGAAGTCGCCGCGGTCGCGAAAACCGCGCAATCGGCCGTCGTCGCAGAGTATCGCGGGCTCACCGTGGCCGAGATGACGAAGCTCAGAATGGCCGCTCGCCAGGCTGGCGTATACGTGCGGGTCGTGAAGAACACGCTCGCGCGGCGCGCCATCGAAGGCACGAGCTTCGAGTGCATGAAGGGCAGCTTGAAGGGCCCGCTCGTACTCGCGTTCTCGCGTGAGGATCCGGGCGCGGCCGCCCGCGTGGTCAAGGGTTTTGCGAAGGAGCACGAGAAGCTCGTGACGGTCGCTCTGTCGATCGGCGGCGAGCTCTATCCTGCTGCCGACATCGATCGCTTGGCCTCGTTGCCCACGCTCGTCGAAGCCCGCACCGGCCTCGCCCGCGTGCTCAACGCGCCGCTGACGAAGCTCGTGCGGACGCTGGCCGAGCCCGCCGCGATGTTGGCCCGGACGCTCAAGGCTCGCAGCGAGCAGACGTCGTCACCGATTGCTTCTTAAATAACGTGTAGCAGTTTCAGGTATCACAGTTCGTTAGGAGAGTCGTCATGTCGTTGTCCAATGCAGAGTTAGTCGAAACGCTGAGCAAGAAGCCGATCCTCGAGATCGTCGAGCTCGTCAAGGCGCTCGAGGAGAAGTGGGGCGTTTCCGCCGCCGCGCCCGTAGCGGTCGCCGCCGTCGGTGGCGCGGCCGCCGCCGCGGCCCCGGTCGAGGAGAAGACCGAGTTCAACGTCGTCATGGACTCGTTCGGCGAGAACAAGGTCGCCGTCATCAAGGTCGTCCGCACGGTCACCGGCCTCGGCTTGAAGGAAGCGAAGGATCTCGTCGAAGGCGCGCCGAGCACCGTGAAGGAAAGCGTGAAGAAGGACGAGGCCGAGACTATCAAGAAGCAGCTCGAGGAAGCCGGCGCCAAAGCCACCATCAAGTGATGGGGCACGGCATTGGCGGGAAGTCGCTGGCGCGTCTCGCATGAGACGGGCGGAAGCGCTTGCGCGTCTGCGGGTTTTTCGCATCGGGTCGGCCGCGAGAGTGGCCGCCGGCGCGCTTTGTTTCGTCGCTGGCTCACCCTAATTCGCCCTAATTATCGGAGTAGCAGGCATGGCTTATTCGTTCACTGAGAAGAAGCGTATTCGCAAGGACTTCGGGAAGCTGCCGAGCATCTTGGGCGTTCCCTACCTCCTTTCGATCCAAATCGATTCTTATCAGAAGTTCCTGCAACAGGAGGTTGCGGGCGCTGAGCGCACCGAGATGGGCTTGCACGCCGCGTTCCGCAGCGTGTTTCCGATCGTCAGCTACTCGGGCAACGCTGCGCTCGAGTACGTGACCTACCGTCTCGGCGACCCGGTCTTCGACGTCAAAGAGTGCCAGCTCCGGGGCCTCACCTACGCCGCGCCGCTGCGCGTGCTCGTGCGGCTCATGATCTACGACAAGGAAGCCCCGGGACCGAAGAAGAAGGTCAAGGACATCCGCGAGCAAGAGGTCTATCTCGGCGAAATGCCTCTCATGACCGATCACGGCACGTTCGTGATCAACGGCACCGAGCGCGTCATCGTGTCGCAGCTGCACCGTTCGCCGGGCGTATTCTTCGACCACGACAAGGGCAAGACGCACTCGTCCGGCAAGCTGCTGTTCTCGGCACGCGTTATCCCGTACCGCGGCTCTTGGCTCGATTTCGAGTTCGACCCCAAGGACTGCGTGTTCGTCCGGATCGATCGGCGCCGCAAGCTGCCCGTCAGCATCATCTTGCGCGCGCTCGACTTTACGAACGAGCAGATCCTCGATCTGTTCTTCGAGAAGAACGAGTTCAAGCTCTCGGCCGACGGCGTGCAGCTCAAGCTCGTCCCCGAGCGGCTGCGCGGCGAGACCGCGAGCTTCGACATCAAGATCGGTCGCAAGGTCATCGTCGAGAAGGATCGCCGCATTACGATGAAGCACGTGCGTGAGCTCGAGGCCGGTAAGGTCAAGGAGCTCGACGTGCCCGTCGACTACCTCGAAGGCAAGATCGTGGCGCACGACGTCGTCGAGCAATCGACGGGCGAGCTGCTCGCTAGCGCCAACGACGAGCTCACGAAGGCGATCATCGACAAGCTCGTCGCGGCCGGCATCAAGAAGATCGAGACGTTGTTCGTCAACGACCTCGACCGCGGCGCATTCATCTCGAATACGCTGCGCATCGATTCGAGCTCGACGAGGCTCGAGGCGCTCGTGGAGATCTATCGCATGATGCGTCCCGGCGAGCCGCCGACGAAGGAAGCCGCCGAGAATTTGTTCCAGAACCTGTTCTTCAACACCGAGCGCTACGACCTCTCGGCCGTGGGCCGCATGAAGTTCAACCGGCGCGTGGGCCGCGACACGTCGGTGGGCCCGGGCGTGCTCAGCAAGGAAGACATCATCGCGGTCCTCCGGACGCTCATCGACATCCGCAACGGCAACGGCACGGTCGACGACATCGACCACCTCGGCAACCGCCGTGTGCGCAGCGTCGGCGAGATGGCGGAGAACGCGTTCCGCATCGGCCTCGTGCGCGTCGAGCGCGCCGTCAAGGAGCGCCTCACGCTCGCCGAGTCCGAAGGGCTGATGCCGCAGGAGATGATCAACGCGAAGCCAGTGGCCGCGGCCGTCAAAGAATTCTTCGGCTCGAGCCAGCTGTCGCAGTTCATGGACCAGAACAACCCGCTGTCCGAGGTCACGCACAAGCGGCGTGTCTCGGCGCTTGGGCCAGGCGGCCTCACGCGCGAGCGCGCGGGCTTCGAGGTCCGCGACGTGCACCCGACGCATTACGGCCGCGTGTTCCCCATCGAGACGCCTGAAGGTCCGAACATCGGCCTCATCAACTCACTGTCCGTGTACGCGCGCATCAACGAATACGGCTTCCTCGAGACGCCGTACCGGCGCGTGGCCGGCGGCCGCGTGACGGCCGAGATCGACTATTTGTCGGCGATCGAGGAAGGCCAGTACGTCATCGCGCAGGCGAACGCGGCCTTATCCCCGAAAGGCGAGTTCACGGAAGACCTCGTGTCGAGCCGCCACCAGAACGAGTTCGCGCTGCTGCCCGCCGAACAGATCCAGTACATGGACGTCTCGCCGAAGCAGATCGTGTCCGTGGCCGCGTCGCTGATTCCGTTCCTCGAGCATGACGACGCCAACCGCGCGCTCATGGGCTCGAACATGCAGCGCCAGGCGGTGCCCACGCTGCGCACGGAAACGCCGCTCGTCGGCACGGGCATGGAGCGCGCCGTGGCCGTCGACTCGGGCGTGACCGTCGTCGCGCGCCGTGGCGGGGTGGTCGATTCCGTCGACGCGTCGCGTATTGTCGTTCGCGTCAAGGACGAGGAGACGAAGGCCGGCGAGGCCGGCGTCGACATCTACAACCTGACGAAGTACACGCGCTCGAACCAGAACACCTGCATCAACCAGCGGCCGCTCGTCAAAGCGGGCAACGCGATCGAGAAGGCCGACGTGCTCGCCGACGGCCCGTCGACGAGCATGGGCGAGCTCGCGCTCGGCCAGAACCTGCTCGTCGCGTTCATGCCGTGGAACGGCTACAACTTCGAGGACTCGATCCTGATCTCGGAGCGCGTGGTCATCGAGGACCGCTTCACGACGATCCACATCGAGGAGCTGACCTGCGTCGCGCGCGACACGAAGCTCGGGCCCGAGGAAGTCACCGCGGACATCCCGAACGTCGGCGACGCCGCGCTCACGAAGCTCGACGAGAGCGGCATCGCGTTCATCGGCGCCGAGGTCGGCGCGGGCGACATACTCGTCGGCAAGGTCACGCCGAAGGGCGAGACGCAGCTCACTCCGGAAGAGAAGCTGCTGCGCGCCATCTTCGGCGAGAAGGCGTCCGACGTGAAGGACACGAGCCTGCGCGTGCCGCCCGGCATGGACGGCACCGTCATCGACGTGCGCGTGTTCACGCGCGACGGTGTCGAGAAGGACGGCCGCGCGCTGTCGATCGAGCGGCAAGAGCTCGAGTCCGTGCGCAAGGACTTGGACGACCAGCAGCGCATCCTCGAGGACGACATCTATCAGCGTATCGAGAGGGCGCTCGTGGGCAAGGTGGCAGCAGGCGGGCCCAACGGCCTCGCGGCCGGTGCCAAGATCACGAAGTCCTATTTGGACGAGCTCGCGCGCGACAAATGGTTCGAGGTGCGCGTGAAGTCCGACGAGGCCAACGGCGCGCTCGAGCAGGCCGCAGAACGACTGCGCGCGCAGAAGGCGCTGTTCGACAAGCGCTTCGACGAGAAGAAGCAGAAGATCACGGCCGGCGACGACTTGGCGCCCGGCGTGCTCAAGATGGTCAAGGTCTATCTCGCCGTGAAGCGCCGCGTGCAGCCCGGCGACAAGATGGCCGGGCGCCACGGCAACAAGGGCGTCATCTCGACCATCGTGCCCGTCGAGGACATGCCGTATGCGGCCGACGGCACGCCCGTCGACATCGTGCTGAACCCGCTCGGTGTGCCGTCGCGTATGAACGTCGGTCAGGTGCTCGAAACCCATCTCGGCTGGGCCGCGAAGGGCCTGGGGCTCAAGATCGGCGAGATGATCAGGAGCGGCAGCGAAGTGAAAGAGCTGCGCACGTTCATCGACAAGATCTACAACCACACGGGCGGCCAAAAGGCCGACATCGCTTCGCTGAACGACGACGAGATCGGCGAGCTCGCGGCCAACTTAAGCCACGGCGTGCCGATCGCGACGCCGGTGTTCGACGGCGCCCACGAGGACGAGATCAAGCAGCTCCTGAAAATGGCCGATCTGCCCGAGACGGGGCAGACGGTGCTCTACGACGGCCGGACCGGCGAGCGGTTCGACCGGCCCGTGACCGTCGGCTACATGTACATGCTGAAGCTCAACCACTTGGTCGACGACAAGATGCACGCGCGCTCGACGGGCCCGTACAGCTTGGTCACCCAGCAGCCCCTCGGCGGCAAGGCGCAGTTCGGCGGTCAGCGCTTCGGCGAGATGGAGGTGTGGGCGCTCGAAGCCTACGGCGCGGCGTACACGCTCCAGGAGATGCTCACGGTCAAGTCCGACGACGTGCAAGGCCGCACGAAGATGTACAAGAACATCGTCGACGGCACGCACGAGATGCAGGCCGGCATGCCGGAGTCGTTCAACGTGTTGGTCAAGGAGATTCGTTCTCTCGCGATCAACATCGACCTCGACACGGCCGATTGAGCGGCGGCAGAGCAGGCAAACAGTGTTTTCGCGAGTACTCACTAGTGGGTGGCGCTAAATGAAAGATTTACTGAGACTCTTCAAGCAGCAGAGCGCGGTCGAGGATTTCGATCTCATCCGCATCGGGCTCGCTTCGCCGGACATGATCCGCTCGTGGTCGTACGGCGAGGTCAAGAAGCCCGAGACCATCAACTACCGGACGTTCAAGCCGGAGCGCGATGGGCTCTTCTGCGCGAAGATTTTCGGGCCGATCAAGGACTACGAGTGCTTGTGCGGCAAGTACAAGCGCTTGAAGCATCGCGGCGTCGTCTGCGAGAAGTGCGGCGTCGAGGTCACGCAGACCAAGGTGCGGCGCGAGCGTATGGGCCACATCGAGCTCGCGAGCCCGGTCGCGCACATCTGGTTCTTGAAGTCGTTGCCGTCGCGCATCGGCCTCATGCTCGACATGACGCTGCGCGAGATCGAGCGGATTCTCTATTTCGAGGCGTTCGTCGTCGTCGACGCGGGCATGACGCCGCTGCAGCGCGGCCAACTGCTGTCCGACGAGGCGTATCTCGAGGCCATCGAGCAGTACGGCGACGAGTTCGACGCCCGCATGGGCGCCGAGGCCGTGCGCGACCTCTTGGCCGCGATGAACCTCAGCCTCGAGGTCAACAAGGTTCGCGATGAGATTTCGGGCACGAACTCCGAGACCAAGATCAAGCGGCTGTCCAAGCGCCTGAAGCTGCTCGAGTCGTTCTTGGAGTCGAACAACAAGCCCGAGTGGATGGTCATGACCGTGCTGCCCGTGCTGCCGCCCGACTTGCGGCCGCTCGTGCCGCTCGACGGCGGCCGGTTCGCGACGTCGGACTTGAACGATCTCTACCGCCGCGTCATCAACCGCAACAACCGTTTGCGCCGGCTACTCGAGCTCAACGCGCCCGACATCATCGTGCGCAACGAGAAGCGCATGCTCCAGGAGTCGGTCGACGCGCTGCTCGACAACGGCCGCCGCGGTCGCGCGATCACGGGCACGAACAAGCGCCCCTTGAAGTCGCTCGCCGACATGATCAAGGGCAAGCAGGGCCGGTTCCGCCAGAACCTATTGGGCAAGCGCGTCGACTACTCGGGCCGCTCGGTGATTGTTGTCGGTCCCACCCTGAAATTGCACCAGTGCGGCCTGCCGAAGAAGCTCGCGCTCGAGCTCTTCAAGCCGTTCATCTTCTCGAAGCTCCAGCTGCGCGGCGAAGCGACGACGATCAAGGCCGCGAAGCGCTTGGTCGAGCGCGAGGGGCCCGAGGTCTGGGACATCCTCGAGCAGGTCATCCGCGAGCATCCCGTGATGCTGAACCGGGCGCCGACGCTGCATCGCTTGGGTATTCAAGCGTTCGAGCCTGTCCTCATCGAGGGCAAGGCCATTCAGCTGCACCCGCTCGTCTGCACGGCGTTCAACGCCGACTTCGACGGCGACCAGATGGCGGTCCACGTGCCGTTGTCGATCGAGGCGCAGCTCGAGGCTCGCGCGCTGATGATGTCGTCGAACAACATCCTGTCGCCCGCCAACGGCGAGCCCATCATCGTGCCCTCGCAGGACGTCGTGCTCGGCATCTACTACATGACGCGTGAGCGCGCCCACGCGCGTGGCGAAGGCATGTATTTCGCCGACGTCGCAGAGGTGCACCGCGCCTACGAATCGGGCGCCGCCGATCTGCACGCCAAGATCCGCGTGCGCATTCGCGAGAAGGTGGGTGGCGTCGTCACGACCCAGCTCACGACGACGACGGTGGGCCGCGCGCTGCTCTCGGAGATCATGCCCGACGGCATGCCGTTCGAGCAGATCAATCGCACGATGAACAAGCGTGCGATCTCGGCGACGATCAATCTCTGTTACCGGAAGATCGGTCTGAAAGAGACCGTGGTTTTCGCAGACCAGCTCATGTACACGGGTTTTAACTACGCGACGCGCGCCGGGGTCTCGTTCGGCGTCAACGACATGGTCGTGCCGAAGGAGAAGCAACCGATCCTCGCCTCGGCCGAGAACGAGGTCAAGGACATCCAGGACCAGTACGCCGCGGGTCTCGTGACCGACGGCGAGCGCTACAACAAGGTCGTCGACATCTGGTCGCGTACCAACGACCAAGTCGCCAAGGCGATGATGGAGAAGCTCGGCGTCGAGCTCGTGACCGAGGGTCCGGGCAAAGGCGGGCAGCAGGAGTCGTTCAACTCCATCTACATGATGGCCGACTCCGGCGCGCGCGGTTCCGCGGCGCAGATTCGCCAGCTCGCCGGCATGCGCGGCCTCATGGCGAAGCCCGACGGCTCGATCATCGAGACGCCGATCACGGCCAATTTCCGCGAAGGCCTCGACGTGTTGCAGTACTTCATCTCGACGCACGGCGCGCGCAAAGGCCTCGCGGATACGGCCTTGAAAACCGCGAACTCGGGCTACTTGACCCGTCGCCTCGTCGACGTGGCGCAGGACCTCGTCGTGACGGAGCTCGACTGCGGCACCACCACCGGCCTGCTCATGACGCCGCTCGTCGAGGGCGGCGACATCGTCGAGCCGCTGCGCGAGCGCGTGCTCGGCCGCGCCGCAGCCGTCGACGTGTTGGCTCCGGGCTCGGAAAAAGTCGTTCTCACGGCCGGCACGCTGCTCGATGAAAGCGCCGTCAAGACGCTCGAGCAGTATTCGATCGACCAGGTGCTCGTGCGCTCGCCGATCACGTGCGCGACCAAGTACGGGGTCTGCGCGCAGTGCTACGGCCGCGACCTGGCACGCGGTCACCGCGTCAATCGCGGCGAGGCCGTCGGCGTCATCGCGGCCCAGTCGATCGGCGAGCCTGGCACGCAGCTCACGATGCGCACGTTCCACATCGGCGGCGCGGCATCGCGCTCCGCCGCCGTCAACAGCGTCGAGGTGAAGAGCGCGGGCACGATCCGCTTCGTCAACGTGAAGACCGTGACGCACGAGCAGAAGGGCCATCGCATCACGACGTCCCGGTCGGGCGAGCTCGCCGTCATCGACGAGTTCGGCCGCGAGCGCGAGCGCTACAAAGTGCCCTACGGCGCGTCGCTCGGCGTCAAGGACGGCGAGGCCGTGCAGCCGGGCCAGCTCGTCTCGAGCTGGGATCCGCATACGCACCCCGTCGTCACCGAGGTGTCGGGCTACCTCAAGTTCGAGGATTTCATCGACGGCGTGACGGTGACGTCGCAAGTCGACGAGGTCACGGGCTTGACGAGCATCGTCGTCCTCGATGCGGCGCAACGCAGCAACGAGTATCGGCCGACGGCCAAGCTCGTCGACAGCCACGGCAAAGCGATCAGCTTCCCGAACACGGATATCCCGGCCGCGTATGCGTTGCCGTCGGGCGCCGTGCTCAGCATGGAGAACGGCTCGCGCGTGGTCGTCGGCGACGTGCTCGCGCGATTACCGCAGGAGAGCTCGAAGACGCGCGACATCACGGGCGGTCTGCCGCGCGTGGCCGACTTGTTCGAGGCGCGGCGGCCCAAGGACCCGGCGATCCTCGCCGAGTACTCGGGCACCGTGAGCTTCGGTAAGGAGACCAAGGGCAAGCGCCGGCTCGTCATCACCGACGAAGAGGGTGAGGAGCACGAGGAGCTCATTCCGAAGTGGCGGCACCTGAACGTGTTCGAAGGCGAAAAGGTGCTCCGCGGCGAGATCATCGCCGACGGTGAGCCGAACCCGCACGACATCCTGCGGCTGCAGGGCGTCGAGAGGCTCGCGGACTATCTGGTTCGCGAGATTCAGGACGTCTACCGCCTCCAGGGCGTGAAGATCAACGACAAGCACATAGAGGTCATCATTCGCCAGATGCTGCGCAAGATCGAGATAACCGGCTCGGGCGATACCCGCTTCCTCCGAGGCGAGCAGATCGACCGTCACCGCGTCGTCGAGGCGAACAAGGAGGGCGCGATCAGGGACGGTAAGCCCGCGACCTTCGACCCCGTGCTGCTCGGCATCACGAAGGCGTCGCTCGCGACCGAGTCGTTCATCTCGGCGGCCTCGTTCCAGGAGACCACCCCCCTTCTCACGGAAGCCGCCGTGCGCGGCCTGCGTGACGAGCTGCGCGGCCTCAAGGAGAACGTCATCGTCGGCCGATTGATCCCGGCGGGCACGGGTTATGCCCACCACGAGGACCGGCGCCGCACGCAGGAGGAGATCCTGGCCGCCGAGCTCAAGGAGCTCGACGTGCAGCAGCAGCTCAAGGCCGAGGCGGCTGCGGCCGCCGCCGCCGCCGCGGCACAGGAGACGCCCGCAACTTAGAGGCGAAATGAGAATAGCCTTGGGCCGCGAATTGCTCCTGCATTCGCGGCACGCCCGCCATCCATGGCGGTTGGCCGAAAATTGCTCCTGCATTCGCGCCACGCCCGCCATCCATGGCGGTTGGCCGAAAATTGCTCCTGCATTTTCGGCACGCCCGCCATCCATGGCGGTTGTTGACCCGGTCCGGCCTGAAGCCTAGAATTTCGGGCTGTCCTGGCGTCTCCGACCCTGTTCCACGAACTTAAGAGTCTTCGCGGAGCAGGGCTAGGCTGGGACTTCTGCTGGCCCGGATGCCGAACCAAGAGTCGGTAACGGGCCAAAATTTATTTGGAAACATCGAATGGCGACGACCAACCAACTCGTTCGGAAAGCTCGCGCGGGACACAAGAGCAAGAGCAACGTGCCGGCGCTCAATGCCTCGCCGCAGAAGCGAGGCGTGTGCACGCGCGTCTACACCACCACGCCGAAGAAGCCCAACTCGGCCATGCGCAAGGTGGCTCGCGTGCGGCTCACCAACGGCTTCGAGGTCACAAGCTACATCGGCGGCGAAGGCCACAACTTGCAAGAGCACTCGGTCGTCCTGATCCGCGGCGGCCGCGTCAAAGATCTTCCCGGCGTCCGTTACCATATCGTCCGCGGCACGCTCGACTGCGGCGGCGTCGGCGACCGCCGTCAGGGCCGCTCGAAGTACGGCGCCAAGCGTCCCAAGGGTTAACTATGTCGCGAAGAGCACAAGCGCCCCGCCGCCATTCGCTGCCGGACCCGAAATTCGGCAACGCCATGCTGGCGAAATTCATCAACATGGTCATGAAGAGCGGCAAGAAATCCGTCGCCGAGAAGATCGTCTATGGGGCCCTCGAGCGCATGTCGGAGCGCGTCGGCAAGGACCAGGGCCGCGCCATCGAGCTCCTGGGTCAGGCGCTCGACAACATCAAGCCCGCCGTCGAGGTGAAGTCCCGCCGCGTCGGCGGCGCCACCTATCAGGTTCCCGTCGAAGTGCGCACTGCGCGCCGCGAGACTCTCGCAATGCGCTGGGCCATCGAAGCCGCGCGGGTACGCTCCGAGAAGAGCATGGCCATGCGCTTGGCGCACGAGCTCATGGACGCCGCCGAGAACCGCGGCGCCGCCGTCAAGAAGCGCGAAGACACGCATCGCATGGCGGACGCCAACAAAGCGTTCGCACATTACCGCTGGTAGCGATGGTGGGAAGGCTTGAGCATGGCACGGAAGACCCCCCTCGCGCGGTATCGCAACATCGGCATCATGGCGCACATCGATGCCGGCAAGACGACGACTACCGAGCGCATTCTGTTCTACACGGGGGTCTCGCACACGATCGGTGAGGTCGATGATGGCGCGGCCATCATGGACTGGATGGAGCAAGAGCAGGAGCGCGGCATCACGATCACGTCGGCCGCCACCACGTGCTTCTGGAAGGGCATGACGCGCGACCTGCCCGAGCACCGCATCAATCTCATCGACACCCCGGGTCACATCGATTTCACGATCGAAGTGCAGCGCTCACTGCGCGTGCTCGACGGCGCGATCGCCGTGTTCTGCGCCGTCGGCGGCGTCGAGCCGCAGACCGAGACCGTGTGGCGCCAAGCGAACAGGTACGGTGTGCCGCGCATCGCCTTCGTCAACAAGATGGACAAGGTCGGCGCCGATTTCTTCCGCGTGATCGAGCAGATGCGCGAGCGCTTGAAGGCCAACCCCGTCGTGCTGCAGCTGCCGATCGGCGCCGAGGACGAGTTCGAGGGCGTCGTCGATCTCGTCACGATGAAGGCGGTTCGTTGGGACGACAAAACGCAGGGCTTACGTGTCATCGAGAGCGAGGTTCCGGCCAAGCTCGTAGCGCGCGCGCGTGCGTATCGCGCCAAGGTCGTCGAGGCCGCCGCCGACGGCGACGAGCGGCTGCTCGAGAAATTCCTCGAGAACGGCGAGCTTGCCGTCGACGAGATTCGCTTAGGACTGCGCGCGCGGTGCCTCGCCGGCGACATCGTGCCCGTGCTCTGCGGCTCGGCGTTCGAGAACAAGGGCGTCCAGGCCGTGCTCGACGCGGTCGTGTTTTACTTGCCGTCGCCCGCGGATCGTCCCGCGGTCAAGGGCGTGTTGCCGGGCGGCGCCGAAGGCACGCGGAACCCAAGCGACAAAGCGCCGTTCGCCGCGTTCGCGTTCAAGATTGCCACCGACTCGGCCGACGGCAACTTGACGTTCTTCCGCGTGTACTCGGGCGTGCTGCGCTCGGGCGACACCGTATACGTGCCGCAGCGCGACCGCACCGAGACCGTCGGGCGGCTCGTGCAGATGCACGCCAACGAGAGTTCCGAGCTCGACGAGGTGCGCGCCGGCGACATCGCCGCGGCCGTCGGCTTGCCGGACGTCACGACGGGTGACAGCCTCACCGCTCCGGGCGCGGCCATCACGCTCGAGATGATGGACTTTCCCGAGCCCGTGATCGCTGCGGCCATCGAGCCCAAGACCGCGGCAGAGCACGCTCGGTTGGTCGAAGCGCTGGCCAAGCTCGTACGCGAGGATCCGACGCTGCGCGTCCACGTCGACGCCGAGTCGGGACAAACGATCTTGAGCGGCATGGGCGAGCTGCACCTCGAGATCGTCGTCGACCGCGTGCTACGCGAGTTCGGCGTCGCTGCGAACGTCGGCAAGCCGCAGGTCGCGTACCGCGAGACGATCCGTAAGGCCGTCGAGCAAGACGGCCGCTTCGCGCGGCAGCCAGGCGGCCGCGAGCAGCTGGCCCAGGTGTCGCTGCGCCTCGAGCCATTGCCTACCGGGCAGGGCTACGAGTTCGTCGACGCCGTGGCGCCCGCCGCGCTTCCGCCGGACGCGGCCCCGGCCGTCGATCAAGGCGTGCGCGAGCAAATGGCGGCCGGCGTCATCGCGGGTTATCCCGTCGTCGACGTGAAGGTCACGCTGCTCGGCGGGGCGCATCGCGACCTCGAGTCGAACGCGGCCGCGTTCAAGGCCGCGGGCGCGACGGCGTTCCGAGACGGTGCGCGCAAGGCGGTGCCTAAGTTGCTCGAGCCGATCATGAACGTCGCGGTCGTCACGCCGCAGGCCTATACGGGCGACGTCGGCGGCGATCTGGCCCGTCGTCGCGGCGTGGTCCAGAGCATCGAGGATTCGCCTACGGCCAAGATCGTGCGCGCGCGAGTCCCGCTCGCCGAGATGTTCGGTTACGCAACGGTGCTGCGCTCCTTGAGCCAGGGCCGCGCCACGTACACGATGGAATTCGCGCAGTACGCGGAAGCGCCTGCGAACGTCAGCCAGCACGTAATCAAAGATCGTGCCGCCTGAGCCCAAAACACGTCTTAGCCAAACACGAAGAGGAAGCAACCGTGTCCAAAGAAAAATTTCAGCGTAAGAAGCCGCACGTGAACGTGGGGACGATTGGGCACGTAGATCATGGGAAGACGACGTTGACGGCGGCGTTGACGAAGGTGATGGCGTCGAAGCATGGGGGTACGTTCATGGCGTACG
>CAZCZE010000034.1:0-44616 GCA_964503125.1 uncultured Gammaproteobacteria bacterium | reverse complement strand
GCACTTCCGGCGTGTCTCGGCAGGGGGCCTCGACGTCCGCCGCACCCACTCGCCGCGTTGAGCGTAACGCGCCTCTTCGGACCTGGCGCGTGGAGGAGAAGGGATGAGGGAGCAGGAGTTGAACTTCGACGGGATCGAGCGCGTGCCGTTGGCCGTGTTCACCGAGAAGGCGTACCTCGACTACTCGATGTACGTGATCCTGGACCGCGCGCTGCCGCACATCGGCGACGGTCTGAAGCCCGTGCAGCGCCGGATCATCTACGCGATGAGCGATCTCGGACTCTCCGCCGCGTCGAAGCCCAAAAAAGCCGCGCGCACCGTCGGCGACGTCATCGGCAAGTTCCACCCGCACGGCGACAGCGCGTGCTACGAGGCCATGGTGCACATGGCCCAGCCGTTCAGCTTCCGGTACCCGCTCGTCGACGGCCAAGGCAACTGGGGCTCGCAGGACGATCCCAAGAGTTTCGCGGCCATGCGCTACACCGAGGCGCGGCTCACGCGCTATGCGCAAGTGCTGCTCGCCGAGCTCGAGCAGGGCACCGTCGAGTGGCAGCCGAACTTCGACGGCACGCTGAAGGAGCCGAAGCTGCTGCCGGCGCAGCTGCCGAACCTGCTGCTGAACGGCACGAGCGGCATCGCCGTCGGCATGTCGACCGACGTGCCGCCGCACAATCTCAAAGAGGTCGCGAACGCGCTCATCAAGCTGCTCGACGAGCCCGACGCCACGCTCGGCGACCTCATGAAGCACATCAAGGGGCCCGACTTCCCGACGGGCGGCGAGCTCGTTTCGAGCCGCGCGGACGTCGTTTCGATCTACAAGACGGGCTTAGGATCGTTGCGGCTGCGCGCGCGCTATCGCATCGAGGACGGCGAGATCGTCATCGACGAGCTGCCGTTCCAGACGTCGGGCGCCAAGGTGCTCGAGCAGATCGCCGGGCAGATGACGGCCAAGAAGCTGCCGCTCATGGAGGATCTGCGCGACGAGTCCGACCACGAGAACCCGACGCGGCTCGTGCTCGTGGCCAAGTCGAAGGTCGATCTCGACGCGCTCATGAACCATCTCTTTGCGACGACCGACCTCGAGCGCACGGTGCGCGTCAACGTCAACGTCATCGGTCTCGACGGCCGGCCGGCCGTGTACGGGCTCAAGGCCCTGCTCGAGGGCTGGCTCAAGTTCCGCAACGCGACCGTCAAGCGCCGGCTCGAGCATCGCCTGAAGCACGTCGCCGAGCGGTTGCACATCCTCGACGGCTTGCTCGTCGCGTATCTCAACATCGACGAGGTCATCAAGATCATCCGCCGCGAGGACGAGCCGAAGCCGGTCCTCATGAAGCGCTTCAAGATCACCGACGCGCAGGCCGAGGCGATCCTCGAGCTCAAGCTGCGGCACTTGGCGAAGCTCGAGGAGATGCAGATCAAGGGCGAGCAGAAGACGCTCGACGCGGAGCGCGCCGATCTCGAGCAGACGCTCAAGTCCAAGGTCAGGCTCACGAAGCTCTTGAAGGCCGAGCTCGCGGACTTGGCCGAGAAGCACGGCGACAAGCGCCGCACGCTCATCGTCGAGCGCGAGGCCGCGCAGGCGATCGCGGAGTCGGACCTCGTCACGAGCGAGCCCGTCAGCGTCGTGCTCTCGGAGCGCGGCTGGGTGCGCGCCGCCAAAGGCCACGACATCGACGTGGCTGGGCTCGCCTATCGCACGGGCGATCAGTTCCTCGCCTCGGCGCGCGGCAAGAGCAACCAGCTCGCGGTGTTCATCGACAGCACGGGCCGGGCCTACAGCGTCGGGG
Source organism: uncultured Gammaproteobacteria bacterium (assembly GCA_964503125.1). Taxonomy (GTDB): domain Bacteria; phylum Pseudomonadota; class Gammaproteobacteria; order Steroidobacterales; family Rariloculaceae; genus FEN-1219. The sequence goes on along the minus strand of CAZCZE010000034.1, from coordinate 42,829 downwards.
CGCACGCGCTGCCGTCGGCGCGCGGCCAGGGCGAGCCGCTCTCGGGGCACTTCAATCCGCCCGACGGCGCGAGCTTCCGCGCCGTGCTCATCGGCGCGCCCGAGGATCGCTGGGTCGTGGCGTCGACGGCGGGCTACGGTTTCGTCGTGCAGCTCGCCGAGCTGCACTCCAACAAGAAGGCCGGCAAGGCCGCGCTGCGCGTGCCGCCGGGGAGCTCGGTCGTGCCTGCCGCGCCGGTCGGCGAGGCCGGAACGGTGCTCGCGGCGGCGTCGACCGACGGGCGTTTGCTCGTGTTCCCCATTGCGGAGCTCCCGGAGCTGCCGCGCGGCAAGGGCAACAAGATCCTCGCCGTGCCCGCCAAGGACGGCGTGACGCTCGCCGCGATCTGCGTGCTCGGCGTCGAACAGGGTCTTCGCATCGACTCCGGTCAGCGCCACATGACGATCAAGAGCGCGGACCTCGCGCACTATGCGGGGGGACGCGGGCGACGCGGAATGGCGCTGCCGCGCGGTTGGCGCAGCGTGGATCGGCTCAGCGCCGAGTAGCGGGGGCGTCGGAGAGCACGACGTCGGGCTCGTGCACGTAGTGGCCTTGCATGTAGGCGAGGCCGAGCTGGAACAGCACGGCCATCGTGTTCGCGTCCTCGACGCGCTCCGCGATCGTCGGAATCGCACGACCCGCGGCGGTCTGCACGTAGACGCGGACCTTGTCCTGCAACGCCGTGTCGGTCGCGATGCTCTGCATCAGTGCGCCGTCTATTTTCAGGAAGTCCATCGGCGTCTGCGCCAAGATGCGGCCCGAATCGCGGCCGACGCCGAAGTTCTCGATCGCGAACCGGTGGCCTTTCGCGCGTAGCGCCGCGGCGAGCGCCTGCGTCTGCTGCAAGTACTGCGTCGCGTTCTCTTCGCTGACCTGAAAACAGATCTTCGCCGGCGCCACGCCCGAGCTCTCGACGGCTTTCGTGAGCCACTCGATGAGGGTTCTGTCGATGACCGACTCGCTCGACAGCTTGACGAACACGCAGTCGAGCGGCGCCTTGGTGCAGAACCCGAGCGTCGCGCCGATGACCCAGCGATCGATGGCGCGCAACAGGCGATTGCGGAAAGCCGCCGGCATGAACTCGGCCGCCAAGACCTCGTCGCCTTGGGCGTCGATGAGCCGTACCACGGTGTCGTACATGACCTTCTGCTCGCCGCCCAAGCTCGCAATCGGCAGATGGGCCAGGCGGAAGCGGTTCTCCATGAGCGCCGACTTGATCTGCTGTACCCAGATCTCGTCGAAGCGCTGCACGCGCGTGCTCTCGTCCGAGGTCTGCTGGAGCACGACGCGGTTGCCCCCTTGGTCGCGGCCGAGCTGGTTCGCGCGCCGCGCTTCGGCGACGAGCGCGTCGAGCCGCTCGGTCGCGGGACCGACCTCGGCGAGCCCGATCGTGCAGGTGACGGAGAGCGTGTTGTGTGCCGTCTCGAAGATGCGCTCGGCGATGCGTGCGAGGGCGTTCTGCGCCCAGGCTTCGACGTCGCGCAAGGCGCCGCGCTCGAGGAACAGCGTGAAGATCTGGCCGCCAAAACGGCCGTAGAGATCCTGGGGCTGCGTGAGCTCGCGCAATTGCGCGGCGATCTGCACGAGCACGTCCTCGCTGGCGAGCGGCCCGATCTGCTCCTCGAGCTCTCGGAACTTGTCGGGACGAACGTAGGCAAGCACGCGCACGCCGCCGCGCGTTCCCAAATCGAGGCGATCGGTCAAGACTTCGAGGAAGCGCCGGCGGTGGTAGAACCCCGTGGTGGGGTCCTTGTGCACGGCCTGCTCGATGAGCTCTTCGGGCTCGGGAGCGACGGAGGCCCGGCGCGGCACGCTGAGCTTCACGGCCGGGTCGCCGTCGATGGCCGTCGCTTCGAGGTTCAGGTTGATCGGCAGCTTCGTGCCCGCGACGGTCGTCACGACGACCTTGAGCGATTCGCCGTTCCATTGGCCGCGCCCACAGGCCACGAGCGCGCCCTTGAGCGCGGCCTGGCACGGCGCGTCGAACAGGTCCATGAGCGGAGCGCCGAGCAGGCCCTCGGCCGCGGCATGGCCGAGCAGATCGGCCCACGCTTGGTTGGCGTCGACGAGGATGCCTTCTTGGACGTGCGCGATCGCGTCGACCGAGCCCGCCATGAAGGCCTTGAGCTGTCTCTTGTACTGGCTCGCCGAGGACAACGTTTCGTTGAGCGCGCGCTCGAGCCGGAACGCTCGCAGCTCGCGCTCGGCGACGCTGCGCAGCCGCTCGGTCTGCCCGAGCGAAACGAGATCCTGGGCGCCGGCGAGCAGTGCCTCCGCCATGTCGGCTTCCTGCGCCGCGCTGGTGACCACGACGAGCGGCATCGGCGCCGCGGCCTTTTGCTTGATCTTGGCGATGTCGCGAATCGGCGCCGGCAGGCTGTCCGGGAAGAAGCACACGAGCTCGGGCTCGTGGTTGTCGATGGCATCCGCGAGCGCATCGATCTTCGCGACCCAATGGCAACGCACGGGATGACCGCCGTCGCGCAACGAGCGGTTGACGAACTCGACGTCGTCTTCGCGACCGCTCAGCACGATCAGCGGAACCGGCGCTTGCGCCATGCAGCGTCTTCTAATGTGGATGGCGGGGATTGCAGTGTAAGCAGCGCTCGGCGGGGCCAGAGGGACGCGAGTCACAATCGCGGCACGCGTCAGGCGACGACGGTTTTACTTAACTCCCCGGGCGTCTCGCGGACGAGCCGCGGCACGAGGTAGCCCGGCAGGCGTGCGCGGAGCTCGCCGATGAGGCGCCGGCCCATTTCGGCGGCGACGTCGAAGTGCGCCGCGCCGGCCACGGGGTCGAGCAAGTGCAAGTAGTAGGGCAGCACGGCGCAAGCGAACAGCCGTTCGCTCAAGGCCGCGAGCGTGTCCGCGTCGTCGTTGACGCCGCGCAACAAGACCGATTGATTGAGCAAGGCCGTGAGCGGCGCGCGCAGCCGCGTCAGCGCGCGCGCCGCGTGGTCGTCGAGCTCGTGGGGGTGGTTCGTGTGCACCACGACGACGGTGCGCAGGCGCGTGGCGCCGAGCAGCTCGACCAGACCTAAGTCGACGCGCTCGGGTATAGCAATGGGGAAACGCGTGTGGACGCGAACGGTCTCGACGGCGGTGTCGGCGAGCCTTGCGAGCAGCTCGGCGAGCCGGCGGTTCGACAACGACAGCGGGTCGCCGCCGCTCAAGATCGCCTCGCGCGCCCCGTCGATCTTGCGGAGCTCGGTGATCGCGGGCGCCCAGTCCGCGCGCGCCGCGAGCTGCGCCGCATAGGGAAACTCGCGGCGGAAGCAATAACGGCAATGGAGGGGGCACGCGCCGCTCGCGATGAGCAGCACGCGGCCCCGGTATTTCCGAACGAGGCCGTTCGCCGCGAGCCCCTGCTCGCGCACGGGATCGGCCGTGAAGCCCGGCGTGGCGGCGAGCTCGTCCAAGTGTGGCCAGACTTGACGCAGCAGCGGATCGTGCGGGTCGCCCTTGCGCATGCGCGCGACGAACCCGCGCGGCACGAGCAGCGGGAAACCCGTGGCCGCGGCCGGCCCGAGCGCCGCGGGCGTGAGCTCGAGGAGGCGCGCGAGCTCGCCTACGTCGCGGACGGCGTCTTGCAGAGCGGCCTGCCACGACGGCAACGCGAGCGCTGCGGGCATCGCCGTCGACGCGCTCTCGGCCGGTGTGCCGCTGCGAGTGGGGTTCAAGACGCGAAGTCCTCGGGCGGTTCGTGTTCGGCGAGCCTTAGGGGTATGATGCCGCGCTCGTTTTCCGAGCAAGACATCGGCATGGCAGTTTACAGCACCAACGAATTCAAGAACGGGCTCAAGATCCTGCTCGACGGCGACCCCTATGCGATCTTGGAGAACGAGTACGTCAAGCCCGGCAAGGGGCAAGCCTTCAATCGCGTCAAGATTCGCAACTTGAAGACGGGGCGCGTCACCGAGCGCACGTTCAAGTCGGGCGACACGGCTGAAGGCGCCGACGTCGTCGACACCGACATGCAGTATCTCTACACCGACGGCCAGTTCTGGTACTTCATGGTGCCCGACACGTTCGAGCAAGTGACCGCGGGCGAGGCGGCCGTGGCCGACGCCAAGGATTGGATGAAGGAGCAGCAGAGCTGCATCGTCACGTTGTGGGACGGTGTGCCGCTCTACGTCGCCGTGCCGAATCACGTCGAGCTCAAGATCGTCGAGACCGATCCCGGCATTCGCGGCGATACCGCGACCGGCGGGCAGAAGCCCGCCAAGCTCGAGACGGGCGCCACCGTGCGCGTGCCGCTCTTCATCAACGAAGGCGAAGTCATCCGCGTCGATACGCGGTCTCGCACCTACATCTCGCGCGTCAAACAATAACGTTACTTCGTCGGCCGCCTGAGTTTCTCACCGCGCGCCGCATACGGTCCTCTCGAGACACGCCGGAAGACCATCCCTGGGGCTCGTCGGCGCACGTCCGTGTGCGCCGACGGTCTCGAGAGGACCGTATGCGTCACGCGGCGAGAAACTCAGGCTACGTTGCGTCGCGGTTGTGGGTGAAGGCCATTGTCGAGGCGACGTTGTCTAGCCTAAGCGCGAGCGCTACGAGCCGGTCGACGCCGAGCGCTACGCCCGCGCAGTTTGGCAATCCCGCCGCGAGTGCCGCGAGCAAGTCCTCGTCGAGCGGCGGCGCGCGGCGGCCCGCGCGCACGCGTGCCGCGCGCTCGGCTTCGAAGCGGCGCCGTTGCTCCACGGGATCGGTGAGCTCGTGGAAACCGTTGGCGAGCTCGACGCCGCCGCTGAACAGCTCGAACCGCGCCGCGACCGGCGGATCGGTCGACTTCCGCCGCGCCAACGCCGCTTGGCTTGCCGGATAGTCGTGCACGAACGTGAGCGATTGCGGATCGAAGCCTGCGACGACGACCGTCGCGAGCGCGAGATCGAGCACCGCGTCGTGCGCGAGCCCGGGCGGCACGTCGATGCCGTGGTGCGCAAGGCGCGCGACGAGCTCCGCCGTCGGCGCGTCCGGCGCTGCGCCGAGAGCGTGCCCAAAAGCCGCCGCGTAGCGCAGACGCACGGTGCGGCGCGGCGTCGACTCCCCGGCGGCGGCCAGCGCCGCGGCGATGAGCTCCGCCACCTCCGACATGAGCCGCTCGTCGTCGAAGCCGACGCGGTACCACTCGAGCAGCGCGAACTCGGGCTCGTGCCAGCGGCCGAGCTCGTCGTCGCGAAACACGCGGCACAGTTGGTAGATGTCGCCGCTGCCCGCCGCGAGCAGCCGCTTCATCGCGAACTCGGGCGACGTGTGCAGATACTGCGGCGCGGCTCCCAAGCTGCGCGCGGCGGCCGTGACGCTTTCGATGGCCGGGTCGGTCACGCCCGCGTGCGACAACGCCGGCGTCTCGACCTCGAGCACGCCGCGCGCGGCGAAGAAATGGCGGATCGCCGCGAGCATCGCGGCGCGCGTCCGCAGCGTGGCGAGCGACGCGGCGACCGTGTAACCCATGCGCGTCAGCCCGGCCCGAACGCACCGAGCGCTTGGCCCATGCGCACGGCCGCGCCGTCGCCCGTCGCAGCGGCGAACCGAAACGACCGGCCGCCGAGCAGCACGACGACCGTCGAGCCCATGTTGAAGCGGCCGATCTCGCCGCCCTGCGCCACGGCTCGCGGCGGGCTCTCGGGCCAGTGCTGCGGCGCGCCGCTCGCGACCTCGCCGCGCGTGAACGTAGTGATACAGGAGACGTTGAGCGCGCCGACGAGCACGACGGCCATCGGCCCCTGTTCCGTCTCGAACCAGCAGACGACGCGCTCGTTGCGGCAGAAGAGGCGCGGGATCGCGGCAGCCGTCGCGCGGCTCACGCTGAAGCGCCGGCCCGGAAGGTAGCGCGTGCGCGTGAGCCGTGCGGCGAGCGGGGCATGCACGCGATGGTAGTTGTGCGGCGCCAAGTAGATCGTGAAATAGCTGCCGCCCGTCAGCGCCGCGACGGCCGCGCCGGTCTCGCCGAGCAGCTCGCCGAGCGAGTAGGCGAGGCCCTTCGCTTGGAACAGCCGGTCGCCCGCGATGGCGCCGTGCTCGGTGAGCACGCCGTCGGCCGGTGCGACGACCATGCCGGCCCCGGTCGCGATCGGTCGCGCGCCCACCTTGAGCGCGCGCGTGAAAAAATCGTTGAACGTGGCGTAGCCGTCGACATCGCTCGTGGCGGCCTCGGCGAGATCGACGCCGTACGTGCGGACGAACCAGTGCGTCAACGGCCGCGTGAGCCAGCGCCGCCGGGAGCGCGTCGCGCGATAGACCAAGGCCGACAGCAGGTTCTTGGGTATGAGGTGTTGCGACAGCCAAACCCAGCGCGCACCGCTCATGCGTCGGGCGGCGCGGCGCCCGAGGCGCGCTGACGGATCCGCAAAAAATCGCCGGCGACGACTTTGGGGTCGTGCGGGGCCGTCGACACGGCGATCCATCGCGCCTCGGGGTCGAGCACGTAGATAGCCGAGTTGTGCACGACGGTGTAGTCCGCGCCGCCGTGCTCGTGTCGCTCTACGGCCACGCCGAGCGCCGTGAGCAACGGGCCAAGCTGCGCATCCGCTGCCGTCACGCCTTCGAACTCGGGATCGAAGCCCTGCAGGTAGGCGCGAATTCGCTCGGGCGTATCGCGATTCGGGTCGACGCTCACGAACAGCACGCGCGGCACGAAGCGGGGCGCGCGGCGCACGATCTCGGCACGCGCTTCGGCGAGCATCGCGAGCGTCAGCGGGCAGACGTCCGGGCAATTCGTGAAGCCGAAGAACAGCAGCGTGAAGTTCCCGTCGAGCTCGTGCAGCGTGACCTCGCCGCCGTCCGTCCCGACGAAACGCACGTCGGCGAGCACGCGCGGCTCGGGCAGCAGCGTTGCGGTTTGCGGCGGCGCGCCGCGCTCGGGGCGCGGCAGCAAGAACACGGCTGCGACGAGCACCACCAACGCGACGACCAGGACTCTCAGCATTCCGGCGAGCACAGCGCGATTATCGCATACGCCGGCAGGGATGCCGGCGGTAGAGCAATGCAGGAGCAATTGCCGACGCCGGCACGCGGGCATGGATGCCCGCGGTAGAGCAATGCAGGAGCAATTGCCGAGGGATGCCCGCGGTAGAGCAATGCAGGAGCAATTGCCGACGAGGGCATGGATGCCCGAGGTAGAGCAATGCAGGAGCAATTGCCGACGAGGGCATGGATGCCCGAGGTAGAGCAATGCAGGAGCAATTGCCGAGGAGTTATGATGCGCGCCCCATGAGCCTGGCCGAGCTCGAGCAACGCTTGCGTGCGGCGCACGACTGCGACGCATGGCTCGCCGCAGTCGCGGCGTACTTCGACGCGCACGGGCTCGTCTTCGGTCACGGCACCGACAATGCGAGCGACGAGGCCTTCTGGCTGCTGCGGCATCTGCAAGGCTGGGCCAAGGTCGACTGGCGCGCGCCGCCGCCGCTCGAGCTCTTGCCGCGGGCGCTCGCCGTCGCGGAGGAGCGCGTCGCGCGGCGCAAACCGCTCGCTTACCTGCTCGGCGAGGCGTGGTTCGCGGGACTCAAGTTCGTCGTCGACGAGCGTGTGCTCGTGCCGCGCTCGCCGCTCGCCGAGGTCATCGAGCGCGGCTTCGCGCCGTGGTGCGCGCTTAAAAGCGGCGACCGCGTGCTCGACGTCGGCACGGGCAGCGGCTGCATCGCGATCGCCGTCGCCCACTATTGCCCCGAAGTGCTCGTCGATGCGACGGACGTATCGCGCGGCGCGCTCGCCGTGGCCGCGCGCAACGCCGAGCTGCACGGCGTGACGGAGCGCGTGGCCCTGCTCGAAGCCGATCTCTTCCCGCCGGGGACACAGCGCTATCGCGTCATCGTCGCGAACCCGCCGTACGTCCCCGAGCTCGAGGTAGCGGCGCTGCCGCCCGAGTACCGCCACGAGCCCGTCGTCGGCCTCGCGAGCGGGCCGACGGGCTTCGACGCCGCGGAGCGGATCCTCGCAGGCACGGCCGAGCGCCTCACGGCCGACGGCGTGCTGTTCCTCGAGGTGGGCGCCGGCGCGGACGCGTTCGCCGCGGCCCACGCGCGGCTGCCGCTCATCGCGATCGAGCTTACGCACGGCGGCGATGGCGTGTTCGTTATCACGGCCGCCGAGATCCGGGATTTCCTTCGCTTAAGCTGAGCGCGCATCATTGGCACAATGGCGCACGGTACCGCGGTCGGCGCATAGAGTCGGGCAAGGCAAATGGCAGGCGATACTTTTGGACGTTTGTTCACGGTCACGACCTTCGGCGAGAGCCACGGGCCGGCGTACGGCTGCGTCGTCGATGGCTGCCCGCCCGGTCTTGCGCTCAGCGAGGCCGACATTCAGCGCGATCTCGACCGGCGCGCGCCGGGCCGCTCGCGCCACGTCACCCAGCGCAAGGAGCCCGACCAGGTCAAGATCCTGTCGGGCGTGTTCGAAGGCAAGACGACCGGCACGGCGATCGGCTTGCTCGTCGAGAACGTCGATCAGAAGAGCGGCGACTACGCGAAGATCAAGGACACGTTCCGGCCGGGTCACGCCGACTACACGTATCAACAGAAATACGGCATTCGCGACTACCGCGGCGGCGGCCGCGCATCTGCGCGCGAGACCGTCATGCGCGTGGCCGCGGGCGCCATCGCGCGCAAGTACCTCGCCCTGCAGCTGGGCTTACGAATTCGCGGCTACCTCGCCGAGATCGGACCGTACAAGCTGCGCGCCCTCGATCTCGATCACGTCGACGACAATCCGTTCTTTTGCGCGGACCCCGAGCGGATCCGCGAGCTCGAAGTGTTCCTCGATCAGCTGCGCGCCGCGGGCGATTCGATCGGCGCGCGCATCAACGTCGTCGCTTCCGGCGTCCCCGTGGGACTCGGCGAGCCCGTCTTCGACAAGCTCGACGGCGAGATCGCGAAGGCGCTCATGAGCATCAACGCCGTCCGCGGCGTCGAGTTCGGCGACGGCTTCGAGTGCGTTCGCCAACGAGGCAGCGAGCATCGCGACGAGCTCGCGCCCGACGGGTTCAAGAAGAACTCGTCGGGAGGCACGCTCGGCGGCATCTCGAGCGGGCAGGACATCCTCGTGAGCATCGCGCTCAAGCCCACCTCGAGCATTCAGGTCCCAGGAGCGACCGTCGACAAGGAAGGCCGCGCTACCGAGATCGTGACGACGGGGCGGCACGACCCCTGCGTCGGGCTACGGGCTACGCCGATCGCCGAAGCCATGCTGGCGCTGACGCTCATGGACCATTACCTGCGCCACCGCGGCCAAAACGCCGACGTGCGCTCGGCGATGCCCGTGCTCGGGGCGCGGCAGCCCCAGTAGGCCAACAACCCCGCTCGGGTCTTCGGCCGGCGGCCGAGGCTGCAATGCGTGCGAGCCCGCGCGTATTATGGTAACTGCGGCCCTGAGGCCGGCCTGGAGGGCCGATTTCGAAAGTCGAACTAAAATCACAGTCCGCGAGGTCCACAAATTGTTAAATTCCGCGCGCACGACTCTGGTTGTCGGCGGTCGGCCGCGGCAGGAGCCGGTGGGCTTTGGTACATTTTACGTAAGATATCCTTCGGTCGTGCCCAGGGCGCCGGGTCTTCGGGCGCGAAGCCATAGATGGACGGCCGAGTAGTTAGGGAGATTGCATGAGAGCACTGGCACGTTGGGGCATCACGCCGCTGCTGGCCGCTCCCGCTTCCGTGTGGGCGCTGGGGCTCGGTGACATCGAGCTGCAGTCCGCCCTCAATCAGCCGTTCCGCGCCGCGATCGCTCTCTCGGCAACGCCGGACGAGCTTCAGACCCTGCGCATCCGGCTCGCCGATGCCGATACCTTCGCAAGCCGTGGGCTCGAGCGCGCGTCTTTTCTCAGCAGCTTCGACTTTCGAGTCGTCACCTCCCGCGACGGACGCAGCGTCATCGAGGTCACCTCACTGGAATCGGTCGCCGAACCGTTCGTGACTTTGTTGCTCGAAGCGTCGTGGCCGCGCGGCCGCATGCTGCGCGAGTACACCGTGTTGCTCGATCCGCCGGTGTTGTTGCCGGCGCCTGCGGCCCCGCCCGTGCTGACGCCGGCCGAGACGCGAAGCTCGGGCGGAGCGGTACCCGGCGGCCAGATCAATCGTCCGGCGCCGGTCCCGGCGGCCGCGCCGCCCGCGCCGGCACCGGCTCCGGCTCCGGCCGTCAGCGAGCCGGCCGTGTCGCGCGTCACGCCCACGGCGCCCCGCGCCCCGGTCAGCGACGCCGGCGGCGTGTACGGTCCCGTGCAACGCGGCGAGACGCTCTCGGCGATCGCCGGGCGCGTGCGCCCCGAAGGCGTCACGCTCAATCAAATGATGATCGCCATTTTCGAGGCGAATCCTCGGGCGTTCGCCGGCAACATCAACGTCTTGCGAGCCGGCGCCACGCTGCGCCTGCCCGAGTCGACGAGCGTCCAGACGCTCGCGGTGACGGCGGTCAACGCCGAGGTCCGCCGACAGACCGACGAGTGGCGCGACCGCACGGCGGAAGGCGGGCAGTTGCGCCTGCTGCCGCCGGCCGAGACCGACGTGGCTCGTGCACCGGCCCCCGTGCCGGCGCAGCCAGAAGTCCCGACGCCCGCGGCCGCGCCCGGTCGGGCCGCAGCCGCCGCCACGGCGGCCGACCTCGACGAGAGCCGCCGGTTGCTCGAGCTGCGCGACGCCGAGCTACAGAATCTCCAACAGCAGGCCGATGCCGCAGCCGCGGCGGCCGTGACGCCGCCGCCCGAGTCCGCCGAGCCCGGCGTCGATCTCGAGTCCGAGCAGCTGTTTGCCGACGAAACCGAGCCCGTTCCCGCGCCCGCGGAGCCCGAGGTAGAAGCCGAGGTCCCGGCGCCGGTACCCGTGGCCACAGCGCCGACGCCCGCCGCAGCCGAGCCTTCGCTCGTCTCACAAGCGCTCGCTTGGCTCCGGGAGCCGTTCCTGCTGATCGGGATCGGCGTCGCCGCGCTGCTGCTGACGGCACTCTGGTTCGTGCGCCGCCGGCGCGTGGACACCGAAGACGTGACGGGCCGGTGGGAAGCGCTCGAGTCGGAGACCGATGACGACACGCGCGATATGACGGAGCGCCTGCGCCGCCAGCTCCCCGAGCAGACGATCGTCGTCGAGGAGCAGGACGCCGAGCACCTGCGTCCCGCGCCGCCGCCCAAGCCCGAGCCCGCCCCGCGGCGCGCGGGGCCCGCGCGACCCCAAGCGCAACCCCAAGCGCAACCCGCGCGTCCGGCGCCGGCGACCGACGAAACGCTCTCGAGCCAGACCGTCATCAATCTCGACCAGGCCGACGCCGTGGCCGAGGCGGACTTCCACATCGCTTACGGTCTGTACGACCAGGCCGCCGAGCTCGTCCAGAAGGCGCTCGAAGCGGCACCCGAGCGCCGCGACCTCAAGCTCAAGCTGCTCGAGGTCTTTTTCATGTGGGGCAACAAGGACGCGTTCCTCAAAGCCGCGCAAGCCCTGCGCACGGATCTCAAGCAGGGTGACGATCCCGACTGGAACAAGGTGGTCATCATGGGCCGCCAGATCTGTCCGGACGAGCGCCTGTTCACCGAAGCGACGGCCGGCGGCGGACCCGTCGACGTCGATCTCGATGCCGGCGGCGATGCGCCGCTCGACCTCGCCTTCGACGAGGCGGCGGTCGCCGACGCACCCGCGGGCGGCAGCAGCGGCCTCGACTTCAACCTCGAGACTTCCGACGAGCGCCCGGCCCCGAAGTCCAAGGCCGCGTCGAGGCCCGCGACCGCGCGTGATTTCGGCGGCGATTCGTCGCTCGACATCGGCTCGAGCACGGCCGCCGGTCTCGAGGCCGCGTTGTTCGACGGCTCCGCCGCCGACCTCGAGGACACGGGCAAGCGCACGACACCCGACCTCCCGGCCGACAGCCTCGCCATCACACAGGAGTCGCCGACGCTCGAGCGGCCCGGCCGCTCCGATTGGGCGACCGCGGAAAATACGGCGCTGGAATTCTCGTCCGACTCGCCCACGATGGAGACGCCGACGATCGAGAGCCCGGCGGCCAGATCGGCCACGATGTCGACGAAGACCGTCGCCATCCCGCGCCGCGGCACCGAGTCGCCGACCGTCGAGCAGGCTGCGCTCGCGTCCGCCGCGTCGGCGGAGTACACGGCCGAGATCGATCTCGACGACTTAGGATTGGACGTCAAGGACCTCGAAGGCTTACCGAGCGATCTCGGCGAGCTGCCGACGGCCACGAGCCGCGAGACGGATACGCGCGAGCAGCGCGCGTTGCGCGACGATGACGCGCTGCTGTCGGCGACCGGCGTGACGAAAGTGCTGCACAGCGACGACGACGAATCGCTGGCGGCGAACAGGTCCGTGCTCGACGACCAGGACGCCACGATGATGGCGCCGGGCTTCGACGAAGGCACGAGCACGATGACCGGCACCGCGGTGCTTGACGGCCGTCACGAGCACGACTCGGAATCGGGCAACACCTCGCTCGTCAAGGCGCTCGGCAAGAAAGACGCGGGCGGCGTCGACCTCGACCTCGATGACCTCACGGCCGCCTTGCACGGCGCCGACACCGTCGAGCAGCCTCGCGCGAATGCGTTCTCGCGCGACGTCTTCGGCGGCGGCAACACGCCGCTCGACGTGGACATCGGCCGCGACGTCTCGAGCGACGATTCCCCGACGGGCACGGAAGAGGCCGGGTTCGACCCGCAGACCATGACCGAGGTCGGCACGAAGCTCGATCTCGCGCGCGCCTATATCGACATGGGCGATCCCGAAGGCGCGCGCAGCATTCTCGAGGAAGTGCTCGGCGAGGGCGACAGCAGTCAACGCCGCGAGGCGCAGGGCCTCATCGACACCCTGAGCGCTTAGGTCGACTCGTAACGGTTGCACACGGCCGCCGCGTGGCGGCCGTTGCGTTTGCCCGCCAGGGATGGCGGGCATGCAGCAAATGCAGGAGCAATTTGCTGCTCCCGCCAGGGATGGCGGGCATGCAGCAAATGCAGGAGCAATTTGCTGCTCCCGCCAGGGATGGCGGGCATGCAGCAAATGCAGGAGCAATTTGCTGCTCCCGCAACAACAGCGGGCACGCTATGCCAAGAATCGCACTCGGTCTCGAATACGACGGCACCGACTTCGTCGGCTGGCAGAGCCAGCCGTCGGGGCGCAGCATCGAGAACACGCTCGCGGCGGCCGTGAGCTTCGTCGCCGACGAGACCGTGACCGTGCACGGCTCGGGACGCACCGACGCGGGCGTGCATGCGTTGCAGCAGGTCGCGCACTTCGACGCACGCGCCCTGCGCACGCCGCGCCAGTGGCTGCTCGGCATCAACTCGAATCTACCGCCGGACGTGGCCGTGCGCTGGGCCCACGCCGTTTCGCCAGACTTCGACGCGCGCCGCTCGGCGCTGCGCCGCCGCTACCGCTACGCGATTTTGCAGCAAGCTGCGCGGCCCGCGCTGCTGCGCGCGCGCGTCTGGTGGCTGCGCGAGCCTCTCGATTGCGCGGCCATGACGGCGGCCGCCACGGGTTGGCTCGGCGAGCACGATTTCTCCGCGTTTCGGGCCGCGGGTTGTCAGGCGAAGTCGCCGCTGCGCCGGCTCATGGCCGTGGGCGTAGTCGAGCGCCGCCTCGCGGCCGCGACGGTCGTGACGCTCGAGTTCACGGCCAACGCGTTTTTACAGCACATGGTCCGCAACCTCGTCGGCACGCTCGCGGCCGTCGGCAGAGGCGAGCTCGCGCCCGAGGAGGCCGTCGCGATCCTGGCGCGCCGCGACCGCACTGCGGCCGGCGTCACGGCGCCCGCGGCGGGGCTCACGCTCGTCGAGGTCGCGTACCCGGACCATTACGGCCTGCCGATCTACGTCGACGACCCGTGATGCCGCGGCGGAGGTTTCGGCTATCATGCCGGAGATTCTCCGCCAGGCGCCGCCATGAGCTGGTTCGATAAGTTGATGCCTTCGCGGATCCGCACCGAGAGGCGCAAGCACTCGGTGCCCGAGGGCCTCTGGGTCAAATGCGCGGGCTGCGCAGCACAGCTCTATCGCGCCGAGCTCCATCGCAATCTGCACGTCTGCCCCAAGTGCGGCCATCACTTGCGCATCGGCGCGCGCGAGCGGCTCGAGATGTTCCTCGACGCCGACTCGGGCTACGAGCTTGCGGCCACCCTCGAGCCGCTCGATCCGCTCCGGTTCAAGGACACGAAGCGCTACCGCGAGCGCCTGAATCAGGCGCAGCGCGAGACCGACGAGCGCGACGCGCTCGTCGTCATGGCCGGCAGTCTCAAGGGCATGCCGCTCGTGGCGGCCGCGTTCGAGTTCCGGTTCATCTCGGGCTCGATGGGCTCCGTCGTCGGCGAGCGCTTCGTGCGCGGTGTCGCGTACTGCATCCAGCATCGGCGACCGCTCGTCTGCTTCTCGGCGAGCGGCGGCGCGCGCATGCAGGAGGCGCTCTATTCGCTGCTGCAGATGGCCAAGACGAGCTCGGCGCTCGCGCAGCTCGCGGCGGCCAAGCTGCCCTACGTCTCGGTCATGACGGACCCGACGACGGGCGGAGTCTCGGCGAGCCTCGCGCTGCTCGGCGACATCAACATCGCGGAGCCCGGGGCGCTGATCTGCTTCGCCGGGCCGCGCGTCATCGAGCAGACGACCGGCGAGACGTTGCCCGAGGGTTTTCAGCGCGCCGAGTTCCTGCTCGAGAAGGGCGCGATCGACATGATCCTCGATCGCCGCCAAGCCCGCGATCAGATCGCGGCACTGCTCGCCAAGCTCTGCGCGCGGCCCACGCTGTCCTGAGCGCGAGCTTAAGCCCGTGACCACTTCGCCGCGGCGTGACCTCGCGCTCGATCATTGGCTCGCGTGGTTCGAGACGCTGCACCCGAAGCGCATCGACCTCTCCCTCGACCGGCTCTCGGCCGTCCTCGACGAGCGCGGCTTGCGCCCGCCGCCCTGCAAGGTCGTGACCGTGGCCGGCACGAACGGCAAGGGCTCGTGCGTGGCGATGCTCGAGAGCATCTATTGGCATGCCGGTTTCCGCGTCGGGACTTTCACGTCGCCGCACTTGTGGCGCTTCAACGAGCGCATCCGCGTCGACGGCGCCGACGCTTCGGACGCGGACCTCATCGCCGTGTTCGAGGACATCGACGCGACGCTCGGGCCGATCACGTTGTCGTACTTCGAGGCCTCGTTCGTCGCGGCGCTCGAGGTCTTCAAGCGCCGCGGCATCGACGTCGCCATCCTCGAGGTCGGCATGGGCGGGCGCCTCGACGCCACCAACACCGTCGACGCCGACTGCGCGCTCATCGTCAGCATCGACCTCGATCACAAGGAGTGGCTCGGCGAGACGCGCGAGGCCATCGGCCGCGAGAAGGCCGGCATCGTGCGCGCGGGTAAGCCCGTCGTCATCGGCGATCGGGCAGTGCCGAAGAGCGTGCTCGCCCACGCCGCGGCCGAGCGCGCCGTGCCGTGGCTCATCGGGCGCGATTTCGATTTTCGCCGCGCGGGCGCAGGTTGGCTGCGGACGCGCGATCCCGACTCTGCGCCGCCGTTGCCGTTGCCGCCGTTCGGCGGCGAGGAACAGTACGCGAACGCCGCGGCGTGCGCGGCCGTTGCCGAAGTCTTGAGCGGCGCTCTGCCCGTGCCCGATGCGGCGCTCGCGGCCGGCATCGCCCGCGCCTATCTGCGCGGACGCCTCGAGCGGCATGCCGTTGCCGGCGTCGAATGGGTGTTCGACGTGGGCCACAACCCGGCCGCCGCCGCCGCGATCGCGATTTCGCTCGGCTGCCTGTCGCCGGCCGCGCGCACCTGGGTCGTGTTCGCCGCGATGCGCGACAAGGACCTCGCGGGCGTGTTGCAGCCGCTCGTCGCGACGGCCGCCGGCTGGTTCGTCGCGCAGGCGAGCGCCGATCGCGGCGCGACGGGCGAGGAGCTCGCCAGCTTGCTCGCGAGCCTCGACGCGCGGCCGGTCGTCGTGGCGGCGGACGTCGCCGCCGCCGTCGGCGCGGCGCGCGCGGCAGCGAGCCCCGGCGATCGGATCGTTGTGTACGGCTCGTTCGTCACCGTAGGCGCCGCGATCGAGGCGCTTCGGCTATACTGCGCAGCCTCCCCATTGGTTGACCCATCCACGCCATGGACCAGGGTTTGAAGGAACGACTCGTCGGCGCGGCCGTCCTCGTCGCGATCGGCGTGTGGCTGATACCGTGGGTGCTCGACGGCCCCGAAAACCCGCTCGACTCGGGCGGCAGCTCGCTGCAGTTGCCCGCGGTCGAAGAGCCGATGCCGATGCGCACGCAGACGCTGCGGCTCGGCGAGCCCGCTGCCGAGACGCCGCCGGCCGCTCCGGAATCGACAGCCGGCGCGGTGACCGCGACGAATCGGAATCCACCCGCACGAGAAACGCCGCGCGACACCGGAATTGCGGCCCAGCCGAGCGCGGCCGCGCCGGTCACCGTCGCCGCCGTGCCGCCGCCGAAGCCGGCGCCCGCGGCCGCCGCGGACGGCGACTGGATCGTGCAGCTCGGCACGTTCAGCGACGAAGCCAACGCACGGCGGCTCGCGCAGCGGGCCGGCACGTTCGGCCACGAGGCCGACGTCTCGAACTATCGCGCCAATGGCCGGACGCTCTATCGCGTCCGCGTAGGACCGGCGACGACGCGTGGACAAGCCGACGTCAAGGCATCGGCATTGCGCGCTCACGGCATCGACGAGGCCAGAGTCGTGGCGGCGCGCTAGCGACGACATGACGGCCGTCGACTCCGTCATCGTGCTCTTGACCCTGGCCTCGGTGGCCATCGGCGCGTGGCGCGGGTTCACGACCGAGGCGATGTCGCTGATCACCCTGCTCGCGGCGATCGCGATCGCCTGGCTGTTTGCCGGGCAGCTCGAGCCCATGCTCGGCGAATGGTCGTCGGCGCTCGAGGTGCGGCTCTGGGCCGCGCGCGTCGTGATTTTCGTCGCGGTGCTCATCGTCGGTGGCCTCCTGTCCTGGGTTGCGCGAAAATTGGTGCGGACGTCGGGCTTGAGCGGTATCGACCGATCGCTCGGCGGGGTGTTCGGGCTGCTGCGAGCCGCGGTCTTCCTGGGGCTTGCCGTGCTCGTGATTCAGTTCATGGGCTTGGATCAGGAGCCGTGGTGGCGGGACGCGAGCTTCCGGCCCTATGCCGAGCGCATCGCCGCCACCGTGAAGTACTACGCGGAGCTCGGCACGCAATACCTGCAAGATCAGCCCGCAGTCCCGTCGGTGAGCGTCCCGTCGGTGAGCATAGAGTCGGCGTTCGTCGTGTCCCAAGGTTAGGTGCGGAACCATGTGTGGATTGGTCGGAATCGTCGGTCACGAGCCAGTCAATCAGTCGCTCTACGACGCGCTGACGGTGCTCCAGCATCGCGGCCAGGACGCCGCCGGCATCATGACCGACGACGGCGGCCGGCTACGCGTCCGCAAGGGCAACGGCTTGGTTCGCGACGTCTTTCTAGAGCGCCACATGCTCAAGCTCGCGGGCAACTTAGGTCTAGGCCACGTGCGCTACCCGACGGCAGGTAGCGCAACGGTGTCCGAAGCGCAGCCGTTCTACGTCAACTCGCCGTACGGCATCTGCCTCGCGCACAACGGCAACCTCGTCAACGCCGACGAGCTCAAAAGGCTCGTGGAGCAGCAGGATCACCGCCACCTCAACACGAGCTCCGACTCGGAAGTGCTGCTCAACGTGTTCGCCCACGAGCTCGGTAAGCACACGGGCAACGGAGTCAAGCCGCAGCAGATCCTCGACGCCGTCGAGGCGCTCTACCGACGCTGCTCCGGGGGCTACGCCGTCGTCGCGATGATCATCGGTTACGGCATCGTCGCGTTCCGCGACCCGCACGGCATCCGGCCGCTCGTGCTCGGCATCCGCGAAACGCCGAACGGCGTCGAGCATATGGTCGCTTCCGAGAGCGTCGCGCTCGACGCCGTCGGCTTCGAGCTCGAGCGCGACGTCCTGCCGGGCGAGGCGGTCTTCATCGACAAGCGGGGTTACCTGCACAGCCGCCAGACCTCGGCACGGCGCGGCTACACGCCGTGCATCTTCGAGTTCGTGTACTTCGCGCGGCCGGACTCGATCATCGACAACCTGTCCGTCTACAAGGCGCGCTTGCGCATGGGCGAGAAGCTCGCCGACAAGATCCTGCGCGTGCGTCCCGACCACGACATCGACGTCGTGATCCCGATTCCCGACACCTCGCGCACGGCCGCCATGCAGGTGGCTCATGGCCTCGGCGTCAAATACCGGGAAGGCTTCATCAAGAACCGCTACATCGGCCGCACGTTCATCATGCCCGAGCAGGCGGCGCGCACGGCGTCGGTGCGGAAGAAACTGAACGCCATCAGTCTCGAGTTCGCCGGCAAGAACGTCATGCTCGTCGACGACTCGGTGGTGCGCGGCACCACGTCGCAGCAGATCATCGAGATGGCCCGCGAGGCCGGCGCCAAGAAGGTCTACTTCGCCTCGGCCGCGCCGCCCGTGCGCTACCCCAACGTCTACGGCATCGACATGCCGGCCGCGGGCGAGCTCGTGGCCGCCGGCCGCACCGTGGAGCAGGTGCAGCGCAAGATCGGCGCGGATTGGCTCGTCTATCAGGATCTCGACGATCTCGTGGCCGCCGTGCGGCACCATAAGGCCGGCATCGACGGGTTCGACACGTCGTGCTTCTCGGGCGAGTACGTCACGGGCGACGTGAGCCGCGCCTACCTCGACGCGCTCGAGATCATTCGCTCGAACTCCGCCAAGGCGCGCCGCGACGCCAAGGTGCGCGCTGAAGAGCAGGACGACGACACGATGCAGGTGGCGAGCGGGCTCTAGGGGCGGCAGCCCCTTGCGCTTCCTGATCATCGACGACGACGCCAACTACCGACAGCTGCTGCGCTATCACTTGGAAGTCGAATGGCCCGACGCGGTCATCGACGAGCACCAGCCGAGCTCGGCCGGGCCGCTCGCGGCCGGCGCCGACCTTTCGGGCGTCGACCTCGTGCTGCTGGCCCATCCCGTGAGCGGCGAGGCCGGACTCGCGTTCCTGCGACAACTGCGCCACCGTCCCGACTGCCCGCCCGTGCTGTTGTTCGCCGCCGAGAGCGACGAGTTCCTCGCCGTCGACGCGCTCAAGGCCGGGGCCGCGAATTTCTTCCCCAAGAACCGCGTCAAGCACCAGCGGCTCATCGAGGTCGTGCGCGGCGAGCTCAACGTCGAGCGCCTCGACCCGGCGGGCGAGCTGCTCGCGACCCACAAGGCCTTGAACGGCGCGCAGAAGCGCCACCTCGTGGCGAAGCTCTACTCGGGCGATCTGTCGTCGGTGTACCTCGCCGAGGCCGAAGGAGGCGGCGACAAGGTCGCGCTCAAGGTGTTGCGCCACGTGCCCGACGCGGGCGGCGGCCGGCTGTTCGACCGCTTCCTACAGGAGTACGAGGTCATCGCGCGCGTCCACCATCCGAACGTCGTGCGCATTTTCGATCTCGGCGTCGCCGACGACCACGCCTACATCGCGATGGAGTATCTCGGCGCCGGCAGCCTCGCCGAACGGCTGCGCGCGCCGCTCGAGCCTGCGACGGCCGCGGACTACCTGCGGCAGATCGCCGCGGCGCTGGCCGCGATCCACGGCGCGGGCATCCTGCATCGCGATCTCAAGCCCGGCAACATCATGTTCCGTGACGATGGCAGCCTCGCGCTCGTCGACTTCGGGCTCGCCAAGGAGATGCGCCTGCACGCCGCGCTCACGGGCGCGGGGCAGATCTTCGGCACGCCGTACTACATGAGCCCCGAGCAGGGCCACGCGGAGCCCACCGACGAGCGTAGCGACCTGTACAGCGTCGGCTGCATCCTCTACGAGATGCTCACGGGGCAACGGCCGTTCACGGCGAGCTCGCCGATGGGGGTGATCTACCGCCACGCGCACGCGCCGCGGCCGCGCTTCAACCGTTCCCTGGCGCATTTTCAGCCGCTGCTCGACCGGCTGCTGGCCGTCGACCGCTTCGACCGCTATCAGTCGGCCGACGAGCTGCTCGCCGCGCTCGCGACGCTGTAAGACGCACCTCCCAGGGTTTCGAGCGTGAGGCTGGAGGAGGTCGCGCGGGCGATGCGCGGCGCTTCGTGCCAGGCGCCGAGCACGAGGCGCTCCGCCGGCTGGCCGTCGAGCGGGAAGCGGTGCACGGCGGGACGGTGCGTGTGGCCGTGCACGAGCCGCGTGACGCCGAACTCGCGCATCGTGCGTTCGACGGCCGCTTGGTTCACGTCCATGATGTATTCACTCTTGCCGGCGATCTCGGTTGCCGAGAGCTGCCGCAGCCCGAGCGCGATCTCGCGCCGCTCCGGCAGCGTCTTGGCCAGGAAGTCGCGCTGCCAGTCGGCCGCACGCAGCCGGCCGCGCAGCGTGAGGTAGCGCGTATCGTCGGTGCAGAGCAGGTCGCCGTGCGTGAGCAGCACGGGCTGCCCGCCGAGCTCGATGCGCTCGTAGTCGGGCAGCAACCGGCAGCCCGTCGCCGCACAGAACCGCTCGCCGAGCAGGAAGTCGCGATTGCCGTGCATGACCGCGCACGCCGTGCCGGCGCTCGTGAGCCGCCGCAGCGCGGCGACGACCGGCGTCAAGCGCGCGTCGTCGTCGTCGTCGCCGATCCAAGCCTCGAACAGGTCGCCGAGGATGTAGAGCTCGCGCGCCGCGCGCGCTTCGCGTTCCGTGAAGGCGACGAACCGATCGACCGCCCCGGCGTCGCCCGCATCGAGATGCAGGTCGGAGATGAACAGCGCGGTCACGCGGAGGCTACTCGAGGTGCTCGATGCGCTCGATGACGATGGTCTCGACAGGGACGTTGTTCGGGAACGGGGGGCGGCCACCCGTCGGCCGATGACCGATGTCGTCGACGACTTCCATGCCTTCGACGACCTTGCCGAACACCGTATAACCCCAGCGCGTGGGCCGCGGGTTCAAATCGAGGTTGTCGGCGAGGTTGACGTAGAACTGGCTCGTCCCGGAGTGCGGCTCGGTGGTACGCGCGAAGCCGACCGTGCCGCGCAAGTTGCTCAAGCCGTTGCCTGACTCGTTGACGACGTTCTCGTTCACGGGCTTCGGCTGCAAATCGTTGGTGCCGTCCGCATCGCCGTCCGTGGCGGCTTCCGTGTAGCCGCCCGCCTGCGCGATGAAGCCGGCCACGACGCGATGGAAGATGACGCCCGAGTAGAACCCCTGGTCGACGAATTTGAGGAACGCCGCGACCGTGAGCGGCGCGCGCCCGCGGTCGAGCTCGATGACGAAGTTGCCGGAGCTCGTCACGACGCGCACGCGCGGCGACGTCGTCGCGGCCGGCGTTTCCTGGGCCGCGGCGAGTGGCGCGAGCAGCGCGAGGCAGAGCAGCAAGCCGGCTAGGCGCATGGCGGTTCCCTCGGAGGTTCTTGGCTCGTTACGACCGATGATAGCGAGTCCGCGTTCCGGGACCTAAGTTTAGCGGGCGCGCCGCTCGGCGGCCTTGACGGTGTTGGCCATGAGCATGGCGATCGTGAGCGGGCCCACGCCGCCCGGCACGGGCGTCAGCGCCCCGGCCGTGGCCGCGACGTCGGGGTGGACGTCGCCGACGAGCACGGAGCCGCGTTTCTCGAAGACCGCGAGGCGCTCGGGGTAGCTCGCGAAGATTCGCTTGGCCTCCTCGGCTGTGGTCACTGTGTTCATGCCGACGTCGATGACGACGGCGCCCGGCTTCACGAACTCGCGCGTGACGAACGCGGGCCGGCCGATCGCGGCCACGAGGATGTCGGCCGTGCGCGCCACCGCCGGCAAGTTGCGCGTGCGCGAGTGACAGATCGTGACGGTCGCATTCTTGTGCAGCAGCAGCACCGCCATCGGCTTACCGACGATGTCGGAGCGGCCGATGACCACGGCGTGCTGGCCTTCGATCGGAGTCTTGGTGCGGACCAGGAGCTCGATGACGCCCGCGGGCGTGCACGGCGCGAAGCCGTCGCGATTCTGCAGGACGCGGCCCGCCGAGATCGGGCTCAAGCCGTCGACGTCCTTGCCGGGGTCGATGGCGTCGAACACACGCTGCTCGGCGTCGGGACCGAGCGCTTTCGGCAGCGGCGACTGCACGAGGATGCCGTCGAAGCGCGCGTTCTGGTTGAGCTTCTCGACTAGCCCAAGCAGCGTTGCGAGCGGGGTCGAGCTCGGCAACCGCTCGAGGTGCACGCCCATTCCCGCGTCCTCGGCGGTCTTGAGCTTGTTGCGGACATAGACCTCGGAGGCCGGGTCGTCGCCGACGAGCACGATCGCGAGTGCCGGCGGCCGGCCGAGGTTCGACTGAACTTGGGCGACGCGGGCGGCGAGCTCGTCACGTATTTGTCGAGCGACGGCTTTGCCGTCGAGCAGTGTTGCGGTCACGGGAGGTTCTGCCTGCAGCGCGGGGACGCGGATTCTCGCACGAGCCTCTTTGGCCGCTCAAGGCACCGCCATGGATGGCGGAAGTGCCGCAAATGCAGGAGCAATTTGCGGCCGACCGCCATGGATGGCGGAAGTGCCGCAAATGCAGGAGCAATTTGCGGCCGCGGCACCGCTCGTTTGCGGTGCAGGGCTTAGGGCGCATAAGATGCCGCGGAAAGCAACGGGGCATGGCGCAGCCTGGTAGCGCATCTGCTTTGGGAGCAGAGGGTCGCAGGTTCAAATCCTGCTGCCCCGACCAAACAACCTCGATGAGAGTTGCGCCCGTAGCTCAAGGGATAGAGCACCGGCCTTCTAAGCCGGGGGTTGCAGGTTCGAATCCTGCCGGGCGCGCCAAGGCTCATGCGATAGAATGACAAGACGCTGGTGGACGTAGCTCAGTTGGTAGAGCCCCGGATTGTGATTCCGGCCGTCGTGGGTTCGAGTCCCATCGTCCACCCCAATTCCCGCACGCCGGGCCGTTAGCTCAATTGGTAGAGCAGTGGACTCTTAATCCATTGGTTGTAGGTTCGAGTCCTACACGGCCCACCACTTCAATCAACGCCTTACGCCGGCTTCTGGGCGGTTCGGCTAAGGACATCCCCAAAACTCCCCCCAAAACCCATTAGGCGGCGGCTGACGCGTGAGCAGGGCAGGTGACTCCGAACCTGTCTCCCTTGAACCATGCTCGCCACCTAGCACGATACGTTCGTGCTCTACATCAAGCAGCCCAACGGCCGATACCGCCCCGCCACCGACGACGAACTGTTTGCGGAGGCTGCCGAGGCCCGACTGAAACTGTTCTCGGCCATCCGAAAGCCTCTGACGTGTCCGAGCGATGTCGGCCCGTTCATACGAGAGCAGTTGGCGCACCGTTGGCGCATGCCCAGCACGATCCTGGGAATGCGATCTCCACTCATCACGGCACTGGCCACGGCGTTACTCGCCGGGCACGCGCATGGTGAAGAACTTGCACCGCCCGTGCGCGTCGAGGTCACGTGGATCGAGACCGAAGCGGAGATGAACGCGAAGCGTCGGGAGTACGGCGCTGTGCGCCCGGACTCGGTGATCCGTACGAAGTTGACCGGCTTCTCTGTGCTTGGGCTAGTGACTGTGCAGAGGTTCGCGGGCCACGCGTCGATCTACTCGACGGTCAGGTACGTGGGGATGAATCCTCGGGAGTACGAAGGGATGTGGAAGGCTGCTTAGGTTGCCTT
This sequence comes from uncultured Gammaproteobacteria bacterium, assembly GCA_964503125.1. Classification (GTDB taxonomy): domain Bacteria; phylum Pseudomonadota; class Gammaproteobacteria; order Steroidobacterales; family Rariloculaceae; genus FEN-1219. Next base: position 19,216 of record CAZCZE010000034.1, on the reverse strand, counting down.
GATCATCACCGCTGCTCAGAATGGTTCCGGCGTCATTGACGCGGAGGCAATGCGACGTGCGCAAAGTCTTAATCGCGATAGCGGTTCTGATCGTGCTGGTTTGGTTGATTCCGTACGACCCACAGCCCGATAGTCCGGTACAAGTTCCTCCGCCCGTTGCGCCTGTCGTAGCTACGCCCAAAGACCGCTCGACACCAGCCACGGCTGACGTGCCAGCTCTTTCTGACCAACCGACAGCTAGCGATCCGGTCGAGCCGCCCGCGCAGGTTGCGCTCTCGCCCATGGAGCAAAAAGCGCGAAGTGCACAGTTTCTAGCGAATCCTGAGCTGGCCGGGATGGAGCAGGCGTTCGCTGCCGAGCGTGTCGATCCACTTTGGGCTATTGGAATGGAGGGGAACATTCTGGGTCAGTTAGCCCAAGCCAACTTGCAGCTAGTGACCATGCAAGTCGAATGCAGAACCAGCATGTGCCTGGTTCAGCTCGTGGAGGGTCCATCCAAGCGTACGGACCCGGGTACGTTCCACGACTTAGTGCGTGACCTGGGTCTCGACGTGTGGCGGGTGAACGGGTTTGTTGACCAAAATGGTACGCCGACTTTGGTAGCGTATCTGGCGCGCCGCGAGTCGTTGTCGCCGGCACAGCAACAAGCGTTGATTCGCGAACTGGAGCGAACGCTGTCGCCGGCACAACGGGAAGCTGCCATCATGGTGCTAAAGCTAGGCGGTGATCCGGAAGCAAACATCGACAGTGAGCCGCAAGCCGCACCTCAGCCGCCCGCGGCTACTCCTCCGGCTCCCTAAAGCGTCCCATCCGCTCCGCGATCCTCGAGGTGCTCGGTTTGCGGAGTGCCAGATTCCGTGGGGCTCAGAGCCGAACGACGAGCGCGCAAAGCGAGCACTTAAGCGCGGCCAGTGACAAGCGACCCTTATCGAACATGGTGAGTAAGGCGTCGGCTTCGTCCACCGCATGCGGCGCTCGGCGAACGAGCCTGGCGATCTCGTACCAGTCATCGAGGGTCATCGAGCCGCTTTTCAACCTAACCTGCGCGCAGATTTTCCATCCACGAAAGTCTGCTCGCTACCGGAAGCCCAACAGTGAAACAACGTTGGCACACGAATTGGTCGTGTGCTGCGTGGCTGTCGTTGGAGGTTCGGTTTGCGTGCGAACGGAATTATCACGGAGCCGGAGCTGATGGAAGCTACCGGCTACGACGCACGCGGTAGGCTGATCAGCCACCTGGACCGCTGTGGTATTCCGTACTTCGCCGGTAACGGCGGCCAAGTTTGGACGACGCTCGACGCGATCAACGACGCCTTGAAGCCCGAGCCCGTACGCCGGGAGGTCGAGTTCGGATGGCTCGACCGCGCAAGAAAGGCCGAAACGTCCCGCCTGGCGTCTACTTCAACTACGGGCGCTGGTTCCTCCGCCGAAGTTCAAGAAGCTGGCGCCCGCTACGCAGCACGACTACGAAATTTGCAAGAAAGTCATGTGCGACACGAAGCTCAAGGACGGCAGTCTGTTCGGCACCGTCGTCGCCTGCACGATTGAGCCGCCGATGATCGCCCGCTACCGCGACAAGCGAGAGGCGGAGTCACCGAGCCGCGCGAACCGGGAGCTAGCGTTCCTCAGCGTCGTGTTCAGTCATGCGTTCGAGCAGGGACTAGGCGGCGTGAAGCTGAATCCGGTGAAGGGCGTGAGCGCATCAAGATCGGATCGCGCACCCGTTACCCGACCGATGCCGAATACGATGCGGTCTACGAGCAGGCTCCCGAGTGGCTACAGATATGTATGGAGATTGCTTACTTGTGCCGGCTCCGTTCATCTGAAGTCGTGGGCACTGACTTCAAGGACAAGCACGAGCGCAGCGCGCCCGGGCTACTGCGGCAGCACATCGATGATGACAAGGGCTTGAAGGTGATCCGGGGTAAAGGCTCCAAGACCCAGTGGATCAGTTGGACGCCCAGACTGCGGAAGGCTTTGGATCGCGCTCTGAAGCTGCCGAGCAAGATCGGCACCATGCAATTGATCCACGATCAGAATGGCCAGAAGATCAGGTACGATGCGTTCCACGATGCGTGGGAAGCGGCCGTGGCTGCGGCGGTCAAGAAGACGGGGATTGAGCCGTTCCGGTTCCACGACCTGAAGCGGAAGGGTGTGACGGACGCTAAAGGCGACAAGCTAGCGGCATCCGGCCATAAGTCGGCGTCGATGGTTCCTATTTATGATGTGTCGGTGCCGGAAGTGGGTCCGACTAAATGACGGCCCCAATACCCCGAGCTAACTCCTTCATTCTTCTTAGCCACAACTGGGTGCATCTTTGGGGAACGGCGAAGCCAACTCCTTCTTTTCCCTCGACCTCCCGCCACCCTCTTAATCCATTGGTTGTAGGTTCGAGTCCTACACGGCCCACCACCTCATGGCCGAGCGTCCGCCGCAGCCGCTCAGCGCAGAGAACACGAGCGTGCCCGTAGTCACGCACCTCGTGAGCTTGCAGCAGGCTGCCGGTGTCGAGGCGCACTTCGGCGAGTTCGTTTTCGAGGCGCGCCGGAGCGAGCCGCGTTTCGCGCACGTTTGGCTCAACGCCGCGGGCGCGATGCACCCATTCGTCGCGGCCCGTGTCGCCGGTGAACTCGCGCACATCGTGCACGCCAAACGTCGCTGGGGCCTGCCATTGCCGGCGCGGCCCGCGGCGCTGCGGACTTGGCACTGCCGCCGCGAACTCGCCGCCGCAAAGACCGACGTCGTCGTGATCTGGAATCGCACGGCGAGGAGCAGGTTCGTCCTCGATGCCGTTGGCGAAGAGCGGTGCATCCATTGGGAGCACGGGGCCGCTTGGGACTTCGGTCGCCTGGCGGAGCGGCGCGCGTATCTCGCACGCGTGCCGCTCGCGGTGGCGAATTCGACCGCGTCGGCCCGTGTGCTGCAGTTGCTGTGGGACTACCCCGGCGACATCCGAGTGTGCCGCAACGCGCTGCGGCCGAGCTTGGTGCCATCCGCGCCGCTGCGCAAACAGTTTCCGCGCGGCCCGCTCAAGCTCGGTGTCGCGGCCCGGCTCTATCCCGTGAAAGGCGTCGCGCTCGTGCTACACGCAGTCGCCTTGCTCGCGCGCTCTGTCGACGTGCAGTTGCACATCGCGGGGGCAGGTCCGGAGCTAGCGCGGCTGCAAGAGCTCGCGGCCCGGTTGGGTCTCGCGTCGCGCATCTCGTTTCTCGGCGCCGTCGGCGACATGGCCGCCTTCTACGCCGGCATCGACTGCTTGCTGCACGTGCCGCTGACCGAAGCATTCGGCCTCGTCGCGATCGAAGCCGCGGCGCACGGTTGCCCCGTTGTCGCCGCGGGGATCGATGGGCTCACCGAAGCCGTCACCGAGGGCGTCACGGGGCGCACGGTCGTGCCGACGCTGTCCGTGCGCCGCTACGTCGAGCTCGGCGGCGCGGAGGCGGGCCTGCCGCAATGCATCTACGACCCCGTTGCCGATGCACTCGCGGAGCCGCGTGCCGTCGATCCCGAGCGACTCGCGGCCACGGTAGCCGAGGTGTTCGCCGACGCGCGCCGGTACGAGGCGCTCAGCGCGGCCGCAAGCGTCGACGTGCTGTCGCGCCCGAGTTTCGCGGCTCACGTTCGCGACGTCATGGCGGTGATCGATGAATTCCTCCGCCGTTAACGACAGGCAGCGTCCGAGCGGCGAGCGCGTGCCATGAGTGTTGTGCTCTATCGACGGAGCCTCGACGCACGCAGCGGTGCCGGACAGCTGCTCGAGATGCAGTGGCGCGGGCTGCGAGCGGCCGGCGTCGATGTGCTGCTCGCGGGCGCGCGCGGCACTTTCCGCTTCTGGTTGCGCACCGGCGTGCGCGCACACCGCCGCTCCTTGACCGAGATCGAACGCATGCGCGAGCGGGGCGCGATCGTCGTCGACCACGGGCTTTCTGTGCCGAGCGCAGAGCTCGTGTTCGTGCACAACGTGGCGGCCGAGGCGGCTCGCCATGTGCCGAGCGCGGCGCTCAGCGCCGCGGTGCGCCGGGAGCGCGAGTTCTTTCGCGCGCTCGCGGCCGGTGCCACCGTTGTCGCGAATTCGAAGCTCGTCGTGGCCGCGCTGCACGAGCATTTCGGGCTTGCGCGCGAGCGCGTAACCGTTCTCTATCCCGGGTACCAATCAAAGCGCTACACGCCCCAGCGAGCGGCGGCGTTACGCGACGCCGCTCGTCGCTCGCTCGGCGTCGACGCCGGCACGCCGCTAGTCGGCTTCGTAACGTCGGGGGATTTCGCGAAGCGCGGCCTCGATCTCTTCCTCGACTGCGCGGCGCGAATCGCCGCCGCGCGCCCCGAGGTCCGGTTCCTCGTAGTCGGGTCGAAGCGATTATCGGACGAAGCGCGCGAGCACGCGCTCGTGCGCGCCGGCGCCGTGCGCTATCGCCCTAAGAGCCGCCATCCCGAGCGCTGGTTCGCGGCTCTCGACTTGTTCGTGTATGCGGCGCGGTTCGAGGAATTCGGGATAGTGGTCGCCGAGGCTCAGGCCATGGGCGTTCCCGTATTGACGTCACGGCTCGTCGGCGCCAGCGAGTGTTTGCCGAACGTCTACGACGCTTGGGTGCTCGATCGCCCCGAGCCTTCGCACATGGCGGAGCGAGCCTTGGCGATGCTCGCCGACGCCGCGGTGCGCGCACGGCTTTCAGCCGCCGCGGTCGCGTCGATCTCCACGTTCAGCGACCACGCCTATGTCGAAGGAACCCAGGCTATTCTCGGGGCTCAGAACCTGCGGCTGAAGTAAACCGCGATTCCGGAGAGGTCGTAGAAGTTGTCGTCCTTTCCCCCTTGCGGATCGCTCGGTAGCAGGTTGTCGCGTGCGATTTTGTCACCGTAGCGAACGTCGATCGCAAGACTCCAGTTCGGCCACAGCTCCTTGAGTTGTACGCCGGTGCCGAGATAGTAACCGTACGCCGGCGTCGCGAGGTCGAGACGTGCCGCGCCGAGGAACGCCGTCACGGCGAGCCGCTCCGTGAGGTGCCGGCGATAATCGAGCGCGCGGACGGCGAGGAGCAAGTTACCGTCGACATCCTCGATCTCTGCGCGCGCCCCGATGCTGCCGTTCGCAAGCTCGCGTCGCACGCCTAGACCTAAGTGCACGCCGGTCTCGGTAGTTGTGACCCTCGTGAACGTGGCGACGTCGGCTTCGAGGTGCGTGCCGTGCAGCCCGAAGTCCAGGAACACGTCGGCGCGGGCGGCCGTTGCCAACAGCATCGCCGCCGCTGCCGAGACGCACGCCAAAAGTGTGTTGCTCATGGATCGCTCGCCACTAGAACCGGATGAACGTGGAGAGGCGCGAGAACGATTCGCCGAAGCTATCGCTGCCGGCTTGCAGCTCCGCACCGACGTAGAACTGTCGCCACTCACGGTCGTAACGAAGGTCGAGCAGGTGCGCAGAATCGTAGGGGAACGAGCCATAGGTCTCGTTGTCGAGCCCGCGATAGGTGATTTCAACGTTGCCGCCAACCCGCGGGCTCCAGCCCAACCGGAGCAGTGTGCTGCGCGCGCCCACGGCGTCGCCGGCGACGCGCCAGTCGGCGCCCCAGTGGCCGACGACTCGGCCGTCGTTGCGCAGACCGTCGCCGTAAATGTGGTGCTCGTACCAACCGTTCTGCCATTCGCCGAGCTCGAGCGTCAACGAGAAACGCTCGCCGAGCCGGGGGAGGCGGATGCCGGCTGCGAGCGCCACGTTGCCGAGCCGCAGGTTGTTGTTCGTGGACGTATCCTCGCCGGCGTATTCGAAGTACAACGCGACCGGGACTCTCGTCGCCGCGATGAACTCGGTCGTGAACGAGGCCGCCTGATTGCCTAACTCGGCGTCGGTACCCGTATTGTCCGAGGAAGGATCGAGCAATCCCTCGGCGAGGTCGCCGAGCGAGCCCGGCCGGCTGCCGCCGCCGTATTGCAGCACGCGACTGACGCCGAGCGACCAACCCGGAAACGGCTCGATTGAAAGGTGAAGTCCCGCGAGCCGGGGATGACCGGCCGTGAGCGCACCGAGATGCGAGATGTTGCTCGAGCTGCTCATCTCGGCGATGAACGCCTCGTAGCGCAAACCGATGCGTCCGATCGGCGCGTAGTTCGAGAGCGTAGCCGAGGGCATCGTCGCCGCGTGCGTGCTGATCAACATGGAGCTGTCCGCGAGCGGGGACCAGCGCCGATCGCGGTAGCCGATGTCGATCTGCGCGTGCTCCCGGCCGAAGCTCAGCACGGTGCCGGTCGGCGTGGTGTCGCCGTCATAGGCGAGCACGCCGCCCGTCACGAGCAAATGGTCGCCAGGCTGCCAGTACACCGCGGCCGCCGCCTCGTAGTTGCTGCCCGAGGTCATGCCGTGCCTATTCGGCAGCGGCGTGTCGGCTCCCGACCCGCCGCCGACCGCGAGGCTGGCATAGCTCATGCCGGCCGTGCGTGTGAGGCTGCCGAGATAACGTCGCACGTCGTCGCAGAGGGCGGCGTCGCGCTCGCAGGCGCGCGGCAAGGCATCGAGAACCGTGGCCGCGGCGATCGGACGCTTGAGCACGGGCTGTTCGGCGAGGATGAGCAAGCGCTCGATCTTGCGTTCGATTTCGGGAGAGATATCGACGGGGAGATACGGGCTCACTCCACGTGCGTGCGCGCTTGCGGCGAGCAAGGCCAGAGCCCCAACGCACAGTCGCACCGCGTTCTCCCCGCCGTTACCATGAGCCGCGAGGCGAGCATGATATCGTCAAGGCTTCCCGGGCGCGATTCGCTGCTATTCGTCTACGGCACGCTGCGCCCGTTCGTCGCGATACCGATGGCCCGTTGGCTCGCGGCCGAAGCTCACTACGTCGGTCCGGCCCGAGCGCGTGGGCGCCTCTACGATCTCGGGCCATATCCCGGCATGCGTGCGCCGTACGGCCCGCGGCAATGGGTCGTCGGCGACCTCTATCGCGTCGCGAGCGTGCGCGTGTTGCGCGTCCTCGATCGCTACGAGGCGGGCGCCGCTCGTGCCCGGCCGCAGTTCGTGCGAGTACGCAGCGTCGTGACGCCGCAGCGCGGGGCTCGTCGGCCCGCGTGGGTCTATCTCTACCGCCGCGGTGTTTGGCGCGCACCGCGAATTTGGAGCGGCGACTATCGTCGCCATCTCGAACGCGCCGGACGCGCGCACGAACCACGCGAATAACGCGCCGCTTATGTCCTAGGTCGCGAATTCGCGACGATCGCTAGCGTTTGTGTTGCGAGCGTGCGCCGATGTACGCCGGGCGCCGATCACGCCGTGCTCACCGAAATTATTGCGGTTCGCCGTCGCGCGATTCGTTCGCTTCGTTGTCGCCGTTGGCCGACCGCGCAGACCGAGGCTCGGAGTGACTCAGTCGCCGATCGGTCGCGCCGCTGTCGGCGAACGGGGACAGTTCACGGCGTCGCCGTTCGGCGTCAGCCGTGCCTAGGCCGGCGGCCGCTCGCTTCGTCGCGCGTGGCATGGAAATTGGACTCTGTTCCGCCGAGTTAGGGGACGGAGCCCAAAATGACACACAGGGAGAGGTGTGCGCGCGCCTGCGCGATCGCCGCACTCGGCCTCATGCTCGGTGCTTGCGGCGGCGACGAGGAAGAGGAAGCGTTGTTGGCGGCGGTCAACAGTCCGCCCGTGATCACGGGCACGCCGCCGTCGGCGGTCATGCAGAGCACGGCGTACGCGTTCCAGCCGACGGCGAGCGATCCCGACGGTGATGCGCTGGCGTTCACGGTCGCGAACGCGCCGGCGTGGGCCTCGTTCAACACGGCCACGGGCCGACTGTCCGGGACGCCGGGAGCGCAACACGTCGGCACGACGAGCGGCATCGTCATCACGGCGAGCGACGGCACGCTCACGGCCTCGCTACCGGCGTTCGCCATCACCGTTCAGGCGGTCGCGACGGGCTCGGCCACGCTGAGCTGGATGCCGCCGACGCAGAATACCGACGGCTCGCCGCTGACGAACCTCGCGGGCTACAGGATCTACTGGGGCACGCAGCAGGGCAGCTATCCCAACTCGGTGGCGCTCAACAACGCGGGTCTCACGAGCTACGTCGTCGAGAGCCTTGTGCCGGGGACCTGGTTCTTCGTGGCGACGTCCATCAACACGGTGGGTGTCGAGAGCCCGTTCTCGGGAGTCGTGAGCAAGGCGATTCCGTAGGCCTGCGCGGCGGCGACACGGGCTATAATGAGCCGTGCGTTACACGGCAGGAATTGCTCTGCTCGCAAGCTCCATCGCGATGGCTGCGCCGCCGCCCACGGAACCGCGTCCGTTCGCCTACACGTTGCACGGCCAGCGCGTCGCCGACCCGTACCATTGGCTCGAGGGCAGCGCCGCGCCCGAGGCGCCGGGCGCCGCGGCGCTCGACGCCGAAGTCGGGCGCTGGACCGACGCCCAGAACGCCTACGCGCGCGGCGTGCTCGACGCGCTGCCCGGGCGCGCGACCGTCAGCGCCGAGCTCGAGGGCCTGCTCTCGTTGCCGGCCTGGGGTATCCCGCGCGAGGCCGGCGAGTGGCTCTTCTACTCGCTGCGGCGCGGCGACGAGGCGCAGCCCGTGCTCTACGTGCAAAGCGGGCAGAGCGGCGAGCGGCGCGAGCTCGTCAACGTCAACCGCCTCGACTTAAGCGGCGAGCTCGCGCTCGATTGGTACGAGCCGAGCCGCGACGGGCGTTACGTCGCGTTCGGCACCTACCGCGCCGGCGACGAGAACACGCTCGCTCGCGTGCTCGAGACCGCGACGGGCCGCTGGCTCGACGACGAGATCGCGGGCCGCGTCGACCCCGTCGCTTGGCTCGACGACGGCGAGCACTTCGTCGTGCGCAAGCTCGAGGACGCGGCCGATCCGTATTCGGGCCAGGTCACGCTGCACCGCCTCGGCCGGGCGGCCGGCGACGACCCGGTGCTGTTCGAACAGTACACCGAGGGCCCGCTCGCGACGACCTGGGGCCCGTCGCCGATCGTCGACCCCAGCGGCCGCTGGCTCGTCATCGCGTATTACACGGGCACGGACTCGAACGACCTTTGGTTCTACGATCTCGACGACTGGCGCGCGACGGGCAAGCTCGTGCGGCGCGACCTGCTCGTCGGCGAACGCGCGTTGACGGGTGGGTTCATCGCCGACGACACGTTGTTCGCGCTCACGACCCACGGCGCCTCGAACAAGCGCGTCGTGGCGTTCGATCTTCGTTCCGAGCGGCCCGAGCGGTTCCGCGAGCTCATTGCGGCGCGCGACGACGCCGTCATCGTCGGCATCGCGCCGGCGGCGGAGCGCATCGTCGTCGACACGCTCGTGAGCGCGCAGAGTCGCCTCGAGGTGTTCGACCGCGCGGGCAAGCTCGAAGGCGCCGTCGAGCTGCCGGGCATCGGCAGCGCGAGCATCGTCACTCACGACGAGCGCACGAGCGCCTGGCTGCGCTTCGAGAACTTCGCCGAGCCGCCGTCGCTGCACCGCGTCGATCTCACGGCGCGGCGCGGCGAGCTCTGGCAGCGAACCGAGCTCGCGGCAGCGGCCGCCGAGGCTAAGCTCGTCGTCAAGCAGATCGAGTACCGCTCGGCCGACGGCACGAACGTGCCGATGTTCCTCGTGCATCGCGCCGATCTCACGCTCGACGGCACGAACCCGACGATCCTCTACGGCTACGGCGGCTTCGACATCTCGATGACGCCGGCGTTTCTCACGGCCTGGCGCCCGTGGCTCACGCGCGGCGGCGTCTACGCCATCGCCAATCTGCGCGGCGGCGGCGAGCGCGGCGCGGCGTGGCACCAAGCCGGCATGCTCGAGCAGAAGCAGAACGTCTTCGACGACTTCTACGCGGCGGCCGATTGGCTCGTCGCGAACGGCTACACGCGGCGCGACCGGCTCGGCGTCAGCGGCCGCTCGAACGGCGGCCTGCTCACGGGCGTCACGATCACGCAACGGCCCGAGCTCGCCGCGGCGGCCATCGTGAGCGTGCCGCTGCTCGACATGCTGCGTTACCAGCACTTCCTCATGGCGCGCTATTGGGTGCCCGAGTACGGCAGCGCCGAGGACCCGGCCCAGTTCGGCTTCTTGAGGGCGTACTCGCCTTACCAGAATGTGGCGCCGGGCACGGCCTATCCCGCCGTGCTCCTGACGGCCGCCGAGAACGACAGCCGCGTCCACCCGTTGCACGCGCGCAAGATGGCCGCGGCGCTCCAAGCCGCGACGACCAGCGATCCCGCCGCCAAACCGGTCCTATTGCGCGTCGACCGCGACGTCGGGCACGGGCCCGGCAAGCCGCTCGAGCAGAGGATTCGCGACGCCGCCGACGAGCTGCTGTTCATGGCGCGGCAGCTCGGTTTGGAGCTTCGCTAGAGCCCTACGTCTATAATGTGCGCCTTAAGATCGCCGTCGGGGCGAGAGTGGCGGAATTGGTAGACGCGCTGGACTTAGAATCCAGTGGGGCAACCCGTGGGAGTTCGAGTCTCCCCCCTCGCACCAATCAAGCTGGGACGGCCGGAATTTAGGATGAATGCAGCAAATTCAAAGAGTTACGAGGTCTCGGTCGAGACTGCAGCGGGGTTGGAGCGCCGCCTGACCGTGCGCGTGCCGACGGACGAGATCGAGCGGGCCATTGCCGCCCGTCTCGAGCAAGTACGCAAGACGGCCAAGCTCAAGGGGTTTCGGCCCGGCAAGATCCCGCAGAAGGTCGTGCGGCAGTACTACGGCGGCCAGGTGCGCGAAGAGGTTATGTCGGACCTGATCCGGACGACCTATTCGCGCGCGATCGCCGAGAAGAACTTGAACCCGGCGGGCGGGCCGCGCATCGAGGCGCTCGGCGGAGCCGACGGCACCGGCGAGAAGCACTTCACGTATCGCGCGACGTTCGAGGTCTACCCCGAGATCGATTTACAGCCGCTCGAGCAGTTGGCCATCGAAGTGCCGAGCGTCGAAATCGCCGAAGACGACGTCGACGCCATGATCGAGAAGCTGCGCGGGCAGCGTGCGACCTGGAACGAGGTGCAGCGTCCGGCCGCGGAGGGCGACCGCGTCGGCGTCGATTTCGTGGGCACCATCGACGGCGAGCCGTTCGAAGGCGGGCAGGGCAAGAACGTCAACGTCGTCGTCGGCGGCGGGCAGGTGCTCAAGGAGTTCGACGCCGCGTTGCGGGGCTTAAGCGCCGGCGGCACCACGACGGCGAACGTAACGTTTCCCGACAACTATCCGGCCAAGGACCTGGGCGGCAAGAAGGCCACGTTCGCGATCAACGTGACGCGCGTCGAGGAGCGGCGGCTGCCCGACCTCGACGACTCGTTCGCGACGGCGTTCGGTCTCGCGGGGGGCGCCGGCGCGCTGCGCGGCGAGGTCCGCAACAACATGACGCGCGAGCTCAACGAGCGTTTGCGCGCCGAGACGAAAACGCGCGCATTCGACGCGCTCATCAGCTCGAATCGGATGACCGTGCCGCGCGCGCTCGTCGACCAGGAGATCGCGAGCTTGCAGGCCGACGCGCTGCGCCAGATGGGCAGCAGCGATCCGCAGCAGGCGCCCCCGCGCGAGCGGTTCGAGGCCCTCGCGCTGCGCCGCGTGACGGTCGGCCTCTTGATTCAAGAGCTGCTCAAGCGACACAAGCTCAAGCTCGACCAGACTCGGGTCGACGAGCGCATCAAGGAGCTCGCGGCGCCGTACGAGAAGCCCGAGGAGGCCGCCCAGTTCTACCGCAGCGATCGCGCGATGATGACGCAGATCGAGGCATCGGTGCTCGAGGATCAGGTCGTCGATTTCCTGTTGGCGCAGGCGAGCAGCAAGACGAAGGCGCTGAGTTTCAAGGATTTCATGGGCGCGTGACGAGCGTCTTCGATTTAAGGAGCCCACGTTGGATACGAGAGCGTTGAATCTGGTGCCGATCGTCGTCGAGCAGACGGCGCGCGGCGAGCGGTCGTACGACATCTACTCGCGGCTGCTCAAAGATCGCATCGTGTTCGTCGTCGGCCCGATCGACGACTACATGGCGAACGTCGTCGTCGCGCAGCTGTTGTTTCTCGAATCCGAGAACCCCGACAAGGAGATCAGTCTCTACATCAACTCGCCGGGCGGCATCGTCACGGCGGGGCTGTCGATCTACGACACCATGCAGTTCGTCAAGCCCGACGTCAGCACGATCTGTCTCGGCCAGGCGGCCAGCATGGGCTCCCTGTTGCTCGCCGGAGGCGCCAAGGGCAAGCGCTACTGCTTGCCGCACTCGCGCATCATGGTTCACCAACCGCTCGGGGGGTTCGAAGGGCAGGCCTCCGACATCGAGATCCATGCGCGCGAGATTCTCAAAGTCAAGGCGCGGCTCAACGAAATTCTCGCGAAGCATACGGGCCAGACCATCGAGCGCATTCAGAAAGACAGCGATCGCGACAATTTCATGGAAGCGCAGGCGGCCGTGGAGTACGGGCTCGTCGACAACGTGCTTGCGAAACGTCCGGCAGCGTTGTCGAAGGTTTGAGAGCGGTAGAACGCGCTGTGACCCGCTTCGCAAGAACTGCGAAACGGCTGCTTTGCAGAGCGCAGGTCGAAGTGCTATAAGGCCGAGAAACCGGGCTTCCGGCGGTAGGGACGGGTGGCCATGAGCGATGATTCGCGCAGCAAGGGCGACGACGGCAAACTGCTGTACTGCTCGTTCTGCGGCAAGAGTCAGCACGAGGTACGCAAGCTCATTGCGGGCCCGTCCGTGTTCATTTGCGACGAGTGCGTCGAGCTCTGCAACGACATCATTCGCGAGGAGCTCGACGAGCGCGCCGAGCGCGGCCGCGACAAGCTGCCGAAGCCGGCCGAGATCAAAGCCGTTCTCGACGAGTACGTGATCGGCCAGCAAACCGCGAAGAAGGTCCTCGCGGTGGCCGTCTACAACCACTACAAGCGGCTCGAGACGCGCGCGCGCGACAAGGGCGGCAAGAACGACATCGAGCTCGCGAAGAGCAACATCCTGCTCATCGGGCCCACGGGCTGCGGCAAGACGCTGCTCGCCGAGACGCTCGCGCGGCTGCTCAACGTGCCGTTCACGATTGCCGACGCCACGACGCTCACGGAAGCGGGCTACGTCGGCGAGGACGTCGAGAACATCATTCAGAAGCTCTTGCAGAAGTGCGAGTACGACGTCGAGAAGGCGCAGACGGGCATCGTCTACATCGACGAGATCGACAAGATCTCGCGCAAGTCCGATAACCCGTCGATCACGCGCGACGTCTCGGGCGAGGGCGTGCAGCAGGCGTTGCTCAAGCTCATCGAGGGCACGATCGCGTCCGTGCCGCCGCAGGGCGGCCGCAAGCACCCGCAGCAGGAGTTCCTCCAGGTCGACACGTCGAACATCTTGTTCATCTGCGGCGGCGCCTTCTCGGGCCTCGAGAAGATCGTCTTGAATCGCTCGAAGAAGAGCGGTATCGGCTTCGTCGCCGAGGTGCGCCCGCCCGACGGCGGCCAGCACATCAACGAGCTGCTCGGCGACGTGGAACCAGAGGATCTCATCAAGTACGGCCTCATCCCCGAGTTCGTCGGGCGCCTGCCCGTCGTCGCGACGCTCGAGGAGCTCGATGAGGAGGCGCTCGTCGAGATCCTGACCGAGCCGCGCAATGCGTTGACGAAGCAGTATTCGAAACTCTTCGACATGGAAGGTGTCGAGCTCGAGTTCCGCGAGGACGCGCTGCGCGCCATCGCGAAGAAGGCCATGCAGCGCAAGACGGGCGCGCGCGGCCTGCGCACGATCCTCGAGAACGTGCTGCTCGACACGATGTACGACTTGCCGTCGATGGCGAACGCCACGAAGGTCGTCGTCGACGACGCCGTCGTCACCGGCGAAACCAAGCCGTACGTCATCTACGAGGCGGACGAGCCCGCCGCCGTGGGAGACGAACGTCGTTAGCCCAATCGCTACGGCCAACGGTCGTACGCGCCCGCCGTCGCCCAGCCAACGCCCGCCCGATCCGAATCGGGCAAGCGAATCGTGAGACTTGAACCATGACAGATAGCACCGAAGACAAGGCCCCGCGGCGACTGCCGATCCTGCCGTTACGCGACGTCGTCGTGTATCCGCACACGGTGATCCCGCTGTTCGTCGGCCGCGAGCGCTCCGTCGCCGCGCTCGACCAGGCCATGGCCGGCAATCGCGAGATTCTGCTCGTGGCGCAGACTCAGCCCGACATCGACGAGCCGGGCCCGAAAGACATCTACGAGATCGGCACGCTCGCGACGATCTTGCAGCTCTTGAAGCTGCCCGACGGCACGGTCAAGGTGCTCGTCGAGGGCGTCAAGCGCGCGCGGCTCAAGAATCTTGCCGTGGGCGACAGCTTCACGGCCGAGCCCGAGGAGCTCCCCGAGGCCAGCGAGCAGGACCGCCGCGAGATGGAGGTGCTCACGCGCTCCGTCATGTCGCGCTTCGAGCAGTACGTCAAGCTCAACAAGAAGATTCCACCCGAGATCCTGACCTCGCTGTCGGGCATCGACTCGCCCAGCCGGCTCGCCGACACGGTGGCCGCGCAGATGACGCTCAAGCTCGCCGAGAAGCAGAAAGTGCTCGAGATCGCCAGCGTGCGCGCGCGCCTCGAGCACGTGCTCGGCCTCATCGACGGCGAGATCGACATGCTGCGCATCGAGAAGCGCATCCGCGGCCGCGTCAAGCAGCAGATGGAGAAGAGCCAGCGCGAGTACTACCTGAATGAGCAGATGAAGGCCATTCAGAAGGAGCTCGGCGAGATGGAGGACGCGCCGAACGAGCTCGCCGAGCTCGAGCAGCGCATCAAGGCCGCCGGCATGCCGAAGGAAGCCAAGGAGAAGGCGACCTCGGAGCTCGGCAAGCTCAAGCTCATGTCGCCGATGTCGGCCGAGGCGACCGTCGTGCGCAACTACATCGACTGGCTCGTCAAGGTGCCGTGGCGCAAGCGCACGAAAGTGCACCGCGACCTGCCGGCCGCCGAGCGCGTGCTCGAGGAAGATCACTACGGGCTCGACAAGGTCAAGGAGCGCATCCTCGAGTACCTCGCCGTGCAGCACCGCGTCAAAGCGCTCAAGGGGCCGATTCTTTGCCTCGTGGGGCCGCCCGGCGTCGGCAAGACCTCGCTCGGGCAGAGCATCGCGCGCGCCACGAACCGCAAGTTCGTGCGCATGTCCCTCGGCGGCGTGCGCGACGAGGCCGAGATCCGCGGCCATCGCCGCACGTACATCGGCTCCATGCCCGGCAAGATCGTGCAGAACCTGGGCAAGGTGAAGGTGCGGAACCCGCTGTTCTTGCTCGACGAGGTCGACAAGATGTCGATGGACTTCCGCGGCGATCCGTCCTCGGCGCTGCTCGAGGTGCTCGACCCCGAGCAGAACTCCACGTTCAACGACCACTACCTCGAGGTGGATTTCGATCTGTCCGTGGTCTTGTTCGTCTGCACGGCGAACAGCTTGAACATCCCGCCGCCGCTGCTCGACCGCATGGAGGTCATCCGCCTGCCGGGTTACACCGAGGACGAGAAGCTCAACATCGCGCGGCGCTACCTGGTCCCCAAGCAGATGCGCCAGAACGGCTTGAAGGAAGACGAGCTCAAGGTGTCGGATTCCGCGGTCATCGATATCGTGCGCTACTACACGCGCGAGGCCGGCGTGCGCGGCCTCGAGCGCGAGATCGCCAACATCTGCCGCAAGGTCGTGAAGCAGCTATTGCTCAAGCCGCGCAAAGGCACCGTCAAGGTCGATGCCGAGAACTTGAACAAGTTGCTCGGCGTGCGCAAGTTCCGCTACGGCCGCGCCGAGGAGAACGACCAGGTCGGGCAGGTCACTGGTCTCGCCTGGACCGAGGTCGGCGGCGAGCTGCTCACGATCGAGGCCGCCATCGTTCCGGGCAAGGGCAAGCTCATCCACACGGGCCAGCTCGGCGACGTCATGCAGGAATCGATCCAAGCGGCGATGACCGTCGTGCGCAGCCGCGCTGCCGTGCTCGGTCTCGACGAGGGGTTCCACGTGAAGTCCGACGTCCACATTCACGTGCCCGAGGGCGCGACGCCGAAGGACGGGCCGTCGGCCGGCATCGGCATGTGCGCGGCGCTCGTGTCGGCGCTCACGAAAATTCCGGCCCGTTCGAATGTTGCGATGACCGGCGAGATCACGCTGCGCGGCGAGGTGTTGCCGATCGGCGGGCTCAAGGAGAAGTTGCTGGCGGCGCACCGCGGTGGCATCGAGACGGTTTTGATCCCCGCCGAGAACGAAAAGGATCTCGCCGAAATCCCGAAGAACATCAAAGACAAGTTGAATATTGTTCCCGTCAAGTGGATCGACGAGGTGTTCGAGCTGGCATTGCAACATGCGCCGCGTCCCATTCGCAGCGACGTCGTGGTGACGCCAGAAAGAGACACTGCCGTCGACGACGACGACGCGAACGAAGCGCACTTACCGCACTAACGCCGCCGCACTCTGTTGACACCGGAAAATCGCGCGGTATATGGTGGCCGCAGTTTCGAGCGGGCGGCCTCAAGCATCGAGACAATTCTTTCGGGGTAAACGTGCGTGTCCGCACGTCTGGTCAATAACTCACTAGTTTGACGCACAGTCGTCAAAGGGACTCGAATGAACAAAGCGGAACTCGTCGATGCCGTAGCGCAAGCGGCCAATCTCTCCAAAGCGGATGCGGGACGCGCCGTAGACGCAGTGGTCAACAGCATCACGGCCACGTTGAAAAAGGGCGAACAGGTTTCGGTCGTCGGCTTCGGCACGTTCGGTGTGAAACACCGTGCGGCTCGCAGCGGCCGCAATCCGCGCACGGGCGAGACGATCCAGATCGCCGCGAGCAACGTACCCGGGTTCAAAGCTGGTAAGGCATTGAAGGACGCCGTAAACTAGCCAGCTCTCTGCCCCAGGGTGCTTAGCTCAGCTGGGAGAGCGTCGCCCTTACA
Organism: uncultured Gammaproteobacteria bacterium; assembly: GCA_964503125.1. Taxonomy (GTDB): domain Bacteria; phylum Pseudomonadota; class Gammaproteobacteria; order Steroidobacterales; family Rariloculaceae; genus FEN-1219. The sequence goes on along the minus strand of CAZCZE010000034.1, from coordinate 2,346 downwards.
AGGCGAAGGTCGGGGGTTCGATCCCCTCAGCACCCACCAGGAAGAGCCAGCCGGAGTGGTAGTTCAGCTGGTTAGAATACCGGCCTGTCACGCCGGGGGTCGCGGGTTCGAGTCCCGTCCACTCCGCCATTTTCGCGCGCGTCTCGAGGACCGATTTGCCTTCCGAGCGGCACGCTACTAGCGTGCCCCGGCAGTAAATTTCGCCATGCTGCAACGCATTCACGACTCCCTCACGTTCGGCCGCTGGGTCGTCGTCGTCATCCTGGGATTGATCGCGCTGACTTTCGTCTTCTGGGGCGTCGATCCCAGCAACATGGGCACGGCGAGCTTCGCCGCGAAGGTGAACAGCGACGAGGTCTCGCGCCTCGACTTCGACCGCGCGCTCCAAGACCGCCAGAACCAATACCAGGAGCTCTATCGCACCGACGTACCGGAAGGCGTGCGCCGCGAGCTGCGCGCCGCCGTGATCGAAGACCTCGTGCGCGACGCGGCGCTCAAGCAGCGCGTCGCGAGCGAGGGCTATCGCGCCTCGGCCGAACGCATCGACCGCGCCATCCAAGAGATCGCAGCTTTTCAAGTGGAAGGCGTTTTTTCCAACGAGATGGCCGTCGCCATGCTGGCGAATCAGGGGCTGACCCCGGCCGGGTTTCGCGAGCTCCAGCGCGAGAGCCTGGAGGTCGGCGATCTCCAATCCGGAATCGTCGACTCGACGTTTCTCACGCCCGCCGAGTTCCGCCGCTATATCGAGCTCTACAACCAACGCCGCGAGATCGCGTACGCGCTGTTCGACGTGGCCGCCTTCACCGCCCGCGTCAGCGTCGACGATGCGGCGATCGAGGAACGCTACGCGAGCAATCAGGCGAGCTACCAGACGGCCGAGACCGTCGATCTCGAGTACATCGACCTCGCGCTCGCCGACATCGCGGCCGGCATCGAGGTCACCGAGGACGAGCTGCGCGCCGCCTATGACGAGGAGCGCGCGCGCTTTGAAACGGTCGAGGAGCGCAGGGCGCGCCACATTCTCATCGCGGTCGTCGACGACGAAGAGGCGCCCGCACGCGCGGCGGCCGACGCCGCGGTGGTGCGCCTCAACGGCGGCGAGGACTTCGCGGCGCTGGCCGCCGAGCTGTCGGCCGACGCGGGCTCCAAGGGGCAGGGCGGCGATCTCGGCTGGATCGGCCGCGGCGCGCTGACCGGTCCCTTCGAGGACGCGTTGTTCGCCCTCGAGGTCGGCGAGATCAGCGCACCCGTGCGCACCGATCAGGGCTTCCACATCGTCCGTTTGGACGAGCTCCGCTCCGGCACGCAGCAGGCGTTCGAGGTCGTGCGCGCGGAGCTCGCAGCCGAGATGCGCACGCGCCGCGCCGAGGACACGTTCTTCGATTCCGCCAACGAGCTCGAGGACAGGGCTTTCGATACCTACGACGCGCTCGCGCCCGTCGCCGAGGAGATGCAGCTGCCCCTGAAGACCTTGAACGGCTTCCCGCGCACCGGCGACCCGAGCATGTTTCCGGACGCCGCCAATGCCGCCGTCGTGCGGGCGGCGTTCGCCGAGGAGATCGTCGACAGCGGCCGCAACACCGAGCTCGTCCAGCTCGCCCCGGACCACGCGCTCGTGCTGCGCGTCACGACTCATCACCTGCCGCAGCCTAAGGCCCTCGACGAGGTCCGCGACCAGATTCGCGAGGAGCTCACGCGCGAGCGGGCGCTCGCGCTCGCCGACGAGGCCGCGGAGGCGTTCTTCACGGAGCTCGTGGCCGGCGGCGATCCCGCCGCGCTCGCGGCGGCGCACGGCGGCCAATGGCAGCCGGCGGCGTGGGTCACGCGCGCCGACGCGAACGTGCCGACCGAGGTGCTGTCGGCCACGTTCGGCATGGCGAAGACGACGGCCGCGGCGCCGTTGCGCGAGATGATTGCGCTCGCGAGCGGCGGCCAGGCCGTGATCGTGCTCACGGGCGTCGAGGCCGGCGAGCCCACCGCGATGCCGCAGGCGGAGCGCGATCAGCGCCAGCGCCTGCTCGCCGACCAGGCGGCGCGTGCCGAGCTCACGGGCTACGCCGGCAACGTCCGTTCCGCGGCCACCGTCCGCATTCCCGACGACATTTTGGAGCCGCCAATCTTTTGAGCGGCGTCCCGGCGGCGCTTTGGCGGCCGTCCCGGCGGCGCGCCGTCAAGGCTTCTCCCGAGACACGCCGGAAGTGCATCCTGCGGCTCGGCGGCGCACATCCCTGTGCGCCGACGGTCTCGCGAGAGGCCTCACGAGTCAGCGCCGGGACACCACCCTCAACGCATCGTGTCAGCTCGCCGCCGGGACGCCGCCAAATCAAAAAATCGGGGGCTCGAGGA
>CAZCZE010000033.1:0-53761 GCA_964503125.1 uncultured Gammaproteobacteria bacterium | reverse complement strand
GGCCGCATCTCGAAGGCCCCTCGCGAGACCGTCGGCGCACAGGGATGTGCGCCGCCGAGCCGCAGGGATGCACTTCCGGCGTGTCTCGCGAGGGGCCTTCGAGGTGCGGCCGCCGCCCGCGATGCCGCCAAGACCGCGCGGACCACCGCGCTAAACCGCCGTAAGCTCACCACTGCTATTACCAAGCGACTCCACGCGAACGCCGGCGCGCGCGAGCAGCGTCAAGATCAGGTTCGCATGCGGCGTGTCCTGCGCATACGCAAGGTGCTGCCCACCCGCGAGCGCGCCGTAGCCATGCCCGAACACGACCGACGGCAGCGGATCCGCGTTGTGCAAGTTCGAGTCGCTCATGTTGCTGCCGTAGAGCAGGATCGAGTGATCGAGCAACGACCCGTCGCCGTCGGGCGTCTTACGCAGCTTCTCGAGGAACCGCGCGAACACCGTCGAATGGTAGGACTGCACGACCGCGAGCCGCGCGAGCTTGTCGGCATTGTTCTGATGGTGCGACAGCGGATGGAACGCCTCCGAGATGCCCACCTGGTTGTAGGTGAGCATGCTGATCTCGGCGGCCATCATGAACGACACGATGCGCGTGAGCCCGGCTTCGTAGGCGAGCGCCGCGAGATCGAACATGAGGTTGATGTGCTCGTCGAACTCCTGCGGCACGCCGGCCGGCGCGTCGAGCAAGTCGAGCCGCGAGAAATCCTGGTCGGCCATCTTGGTCGCCTGCCGCTCGATCTCGCGCACGGAGTCGAGATACTCGGCCATGCGCGTCTGATCGGCGGGCCCGAGCTTGCCGCGCAGCGACGCGGCCTCGCCGCCCACGAGGTCGAGCAAGCTGCCCGTCTGCGCCGCGATGGCCGCGCGCTCCGCGGCCGTATCGCCCTGGCCGAACAATCGATAGAAGAGCTTGCGCGGGTTGTGCTCCATGGGCAGCGGCTGCGCGGCCGCGCGGAACGAGATCGTCGAGCCGAAGCCGCAACCGAACTCGGGGCTGCACGCCTGGCCGCTGCCGGGCTTGACCTCGGTGCAGAGCTCGAGCGACGGGAACGGCGCATCGGCGCCGATCTCGCGCGCCGCGATCTGATCGGCCGAGATGCCACGCAGCGCGTCGCCGGTCTTGGGCCAAAAAGGCGACGCGCACGAAAGCCACGTGCCGGGATTGACGCTGTGCACGCCGGCGCCTTCGGCGGCTTGGTTGCGCAGGCCGCTCACGATCGTCATGTCGTCTTTGAACGGCGCGAACGGCGCGAGAATCTGCGGCAGCTCGAACGCACGGCCGGCGGCAGCCGGTTGCCAGCGGTCCATGACGGCGCCGTGCGGCAAATAGAAGAAGCCGAGCTTCGGCTTCGGCGCGGCGGCGGTCTGGGCCAGCGCCGTGCCCGCGGGAATCATCGCGTCGAGCAGCGGCAAGGAGACGGACGCGCCCAAGCCCCGGAGCACGGTGCGGCGCGACAGGTGTTTTTTGCTGAGGAACATGCGCTGGCCTCCCCGCCTTTCTCGCCTTGCCGTCAGTCGCGGGCCGCCGCAGCGGCCGGCTCCTCGGCGTCTCGCGGCGAGCCCTTCCGCTGAAACTGCGCGCTGTTGACGATACCCCAAACCAACGCCGAAAACCGGTAGTCGCTGGCCTCGGCCTCGCGCACGATGCGCCGGACTGTGGGCATGTCGCCAGTTCCAAGCGTCCGGCCGAGCGCGTAAGTCATTAATTTTTCTGTCAAAGTTTGGACGAACTGGTCCGGCCGGGCCAACAACGCTTGGCGCAGCTCGACGGGGCCCGAGACCGGCGTGCCGTCGACGAGCACGCCCGAGGCGTCGATGGGCGCCCCGGCCTCGCGGTCCTCGTCGCGCCAGCGCCCCACGGCGTCGAAGTTCTCGAGCGCGAAGCCCAGCGGGTCGATGATGCCGTGGCACGCGTCGCACGACGGGTTGTTGCGATGCGCTTCGAGCCGTGCGCGCACGGTGCTCGCTTTCTCCCCTTCGACGGTCTCGACGAGCGCCTCGACGTTCGGCGGCGGCGACTCGGGCGGGACCCCAAGCACGTTCTCGAGCAGCCACTGGCCGCGCAGCACGGGCGAGGTGCGGTTCGGGTACGACGACGCGAGCAGCACGCCGCCCTTGCCGAGCAGGCCGAAGCGGTTCTCGTCGGCGAGCTGCACGCGGCGGAAGCGCGCGCCGCGGACGTCGTTTAGCCCATAGTGGCGCGCGAGCGTCTCGTTGACGAACGTGTGGTCGGCCGTGAGCAGCTCGAGCACGCTCGCTTCCGAGCGGAAGATGCTGTCGACGAAGAGCCGCGCCTCGGTGACGAAGTGCGCGCGAATCTGTCGATCCACGTCGGCGAACAGGAACGGATCGGGCGCGAGACCGTCGAGCTCGCCTAAGCCCAGCCACTGGAACGCGAAGCTTTCGGCGAGCGTCTCGGCACGGTCGTCGGCGAGCATGCGTCGCACTTGCCGCTCGAGCACGGCGGGCTCGCGGAGCCGGTCGGCGGCCGCGAGCTCGAGCAGGTCAGCGTCGGGGATCGAGCCCCACAAGAAGAAGGAGAGCCGCGACGCGAGCTCTGCGCTGCTCAAAGGATAGCTCGCGCCGGCCGTGAGACCTTCGGGCGGGGGCTCGAAGCGGTAGAGGAACTTCGGATGCGCGAGCACGCCCGACAGCGCGTACTTGACGCCTTCCTCGAAGCCGCCGCCCTCGGCTCCCGACTCGTAGAGCCGTATGAGGCGCGGCAAGTCGTCGTCGTGGAACGCGCCGCGGAACGCCTCGCGCGCGAGCGTCGTCACGATCTCACGCGCACACGCCTCTTCGGCAACTGCTCCTGGCGTTGCTCTACCGCGGGCATCCCTGCCCGCGTCGTCGGCGGGCGCCTGCGGATAGCACGTGAAGATCTTCGTGCGGCTCGCCGTGGCGCTCAGTCCCGCGGGCACGACGGGGCCGAACACCTCGACACTGTTGACCGTGAGCACCGTGTCCTGGCCGCCGCCCGGCACGAGCGCGTAGAGGTGCCGGTCGCTCTCGGCGAACGAGCGGTGCAGGAACGTCACGCCGAGCCGGTGCATGCCCGCCGTGGCCGTGAAGGGGATGTTCTTCAAGCGCGCATTGATCTTGTCCACGGCCGGCGCGCCGATCTGGTCGAGCTCCTCGAGCTCCTCGCCGCCGCCGATCGTAAGCTCGAAAAACTTGCGGCCGTCGAGCACGGCGATGAGCGTGGCTTGGTGCTCCTGGTTGAAGCCCCAGAGGCCGGTCACGAGATCGCCGATATTGAGGAAATACTCGCCGTCGGCCGGGAAGTAGTGCTCGATGAGCGCGCCGCCGCGCGTGCCGAGCGGCAGCCCCGGCAGGTGGAATTGCTGCGCGCGCGCGTTGCCGACCGTGTACGGCACGCCGACGGCGCGCGGCGCCGCTGAGCCCACGGCCTGCGCGCTCAAGTTGCGCGCCGCGCTCAAGAACTGGTCGATGAACGACGGCGACACCGTGAGCGCGTTCGCGATGTTCTCGAAGCCCGCTTCCGCGCCGTCGACGGGCAACAGCGTCGCGGGATCGACGGTCAGCGCCAGGAGATCGCGAATCGCGTTCGCGTACTCGGTGCGGTTCATGCGGTGCGGCGTGACGTAGCCCGGCTTAGGGTCAGGCGCGGCCGCGTCGAGGCTCGCCTCGAGCCAGGCGACGAACGTATCGACCTCGGCGTTCCCCGGTTTGACGCCGCCCGGCGGCGGCATCATGCGGCCGCGCAGCTTGCGCACGGCGCGCTCCCAGACCTCCACGTGCGCGCCGATCTCATCGCCTTCCAGCGCGTCGAAGTCGAGGTCGGCCGTGAGGTCGGTGTCGTTGTGACACTCGTAGCAGTAGGTCGCGACGAACTGCCAGCGCTCGCCGGCCTCGGCGCGCAGGGCCTCGGGCGACGGCGGGCCGCCGCAACCCGCGAGCGCGAGGCCGCAGGCGGCCACGGCGGCGGCACGGCGGCCGTTAAGCGATGTTGCGCAGTCGCGTGTCATGCGCGTCCCGCAAGTGGCCCCAGGTGCTCTGAAACGCCAGCGTCACGAATTGGGTCGGGTCGCCCCAGCGCGCGTCGTACTCGGCCGTCGGCCTCGCGGCCACTACCTCGTCGACGGCGAACGCTTTGATGAGCATGGCGTGGATGCGCTCGAAGACCGTGAGGTACATCGCGTGCTGCTCCTTAAGCTCGGCCAGCGACATGAGCGGCCCGACCGCAGGCACGATGCGCGTGCGCGCGTTGGCCACCTCGAGCAAACGATCGAAGCCGTTGAGCATCCCCATGGTCCAGCCGCCCGTCCACCAATCGATGACGGGCCAGCCTGCGTTCGAGACGAAGCCGCCCGCGACGAGCACGTTCTCGTCGGGGAAGAACAGGTAGAGGTCGCCGTCGGTGTGCGCGTCGCGCGCCCAGCCGTGCTCGACGCGCCGGCCGCCGATCGTCAGCGTGCCCGGATCGTACACGGTCGTCGTCGGCTGTGCGGCCTTGGACAGCGGCGGGTATTTCTTGTCGGACCAGCGCACCCAGACCTCGGAGCCGAGCCAGAGCTTGGTGTTCTCGTGGGCGATGATCTCGACGCCGCGCTCGCCGAGCACGCGATTCGCGCCCGTCTGCTCCTCGTGCCAGTGAGTGTTGACGAGCGCGCGCACGGGCTTGCCCGGGAACGCCGCTTCGATCGTCGTTAGCAGCGCGTCGGCCCACGACGCGTGGCCGCCATCGACGAGGACGACGCCGTCGTCGCTGTCCGCGGCCAGCACGTTGCCGTTCGGGCCCAGCATCGCGCTCATGCGCGACGACAATGCCACCGAGTCGAGCGTGGCGGTCTGGGCGCGCAGAGACACCGGCAGCAGCGTCGCGCCCGCGAGCACGGCGGCCTGCCGCAACAGCTCGCGGCGCGTCGTGCTGTCGATGTTGCGAGCCATTTTCAGAACAACAGCGCGATCGTTCGCGCGAGCAGCAGCAACAACACGAGCGACGCGGCCGCGAACACGAAAAACCTCACCACGATCACGTTGCGCGTGGCCTGCACGAGCGAGTGGACCACGCGCAGGATCACGTAGCTCCAGGCGAGCCCGACACTCAAGCCGTCCACGGCGTTCCCGAGCTGCGCCGCGAGCGCGAGCGCATAGAAAATCGTCGGCTGCTCGTGCAGATGGTTGTAGTTGTCCGCGACGCGCGTGACCTCGGGCGGCAGCTCGAGCTTCGCGCCCGTGCGCGACACGGCTTCGAGATCGATGCGCGCGGCCCGCAGCGCGGGAATCCGCGTCACATAGAGCCATGCCCACATGACGAACGTCCAGGTGACGAGCGCCAGCACGGGCGGGACGAGGCTCGACGTCAGCACGCCGGCACCGTCAGCGCCGCCGCTGAACCACGCCCGGCCGCGACAACGCCGCGTAGCCGCGGTTGACCATGCGCGTCGGGTCGCCGTTGAATGTCGCGACCGGCAACGCCGCGGCCGGGTACGCCTTCTGCGGAAACGGCGGCCGCACGACGGTGTTGATGACGTTGTCCTTCGTGAGCATCGCGCGTGAGTTCGCGTGCGCGACGATCCACGTGCCCGTCGGCCCGAGCACGAGGTTGCCGTCGGCGTGGTCGTAGTGCCAGTGCGTGTTGATCGCGAAGTCGACGTCGCGGCCGCCGACTTCGCGGATCGCCGCCAAGTATCGCGGCACGAGCTCGGGGAACTGCGTGTCGACTGCGAGCACGCCTTGTGGTCCGACCTGTACGGCGATGTTACCGCCGAGGCCGAACAGGACGTAGAGGTTGTCGCCGACCTTCTCGGTGCGGATCTCGGCCGCCGCGAGCTGCTCGGCCGTGACCTGCGCGAGACTGGGCATCCCGACCACAGCAAGCATACCGCCCAGTACACAGTACCTGTTCATGGCTCTCCCCCAAACCGTACCAGCACCTATCCTCGCTCAGTCGTGGACGGGAGCCAACTGCGCCAGCCCCAAGCTGCTTGCCCTTCGCACGGGGAGCTGCCAGCCTTGGCATGCCCGTTTAACGAGCACGCGCATGAATAAGCTCCTCGGCACCGCCGCAGCCGCTTACGTAGCATCGGGCGCCGTGTTAGCGCAGCCCGAACTCTTGGCCACAACCGACGCGCAGATACAGCTCGTCGAGCAGATCACTCGACTGCGGGCGGAAGGCGGGCCCACACCAGAGGGCGCAATCGATCCGTTGCGCGCCCTGGCCCTGTCGTACCAAGAGTCCGGCAACAACGCTCTGGCGATCGTCGCTCTCGAAGAAGCGCGACACGTCACCCGCGTCCATCAGGGCTTGACGTCCGCTGACGAGGCGCTGCTACTGCGACAACAGGTACGCAGCGAAAAAGCGCTCGGCGATCACCAACGAGTGTGGGACCTCGAGCAGGACATGGTCACGATCGCGAGGCAACATCTCGACGACATCCGGATGGTACCGATCTTCCGCGAGCTCGCCGAGGATCGGTCGGAGGCCCTCGCGCAGTACCGCGCCGGATACCTCCCTCCGGAGGTCTACTTCGGTTGTTATTACGGAGACGGCGGCTGTCGATCTGGCAGCAAGTTGGCGGTCTACCGGCGGTTTCGCGCAGTAATCCGGGCGTACTACGCCGCTGCGATCGAGGTCGTCGTCAAGAACGGCGACTACGCGAGTCAGGAGCTCCGTGAGCTCGAGAAACAAGCCATACAAGTCACCACGTCCCGCGCCCCTTCCTTGTGTCGGACCGGAACGCTCGATGAGCTCCTTGCGTTGCCGCTGGTGGGTACTTGTCTAGAGCCCAGTGGGCGGAATGTCGGCGGTTGGGACAGTCTCCTTCGTTTGATCGCCTATGAGATCCGCAGCGGCGCACCGGCGGCGGATCGCGCCAACGCCATCGCCGAGCTCGCGGACTGGCACCTCCTGGTCACGCCCGCCGAGCGTCGCCGCTTCGCGAACGGCGATACGGCGGTCAGACTCTACGAGCGGGCATACCGGGAGCTCCAGCAAAGCGGCGATGTGCGGGCGTCGACAGCGCAGATTTTTGCACCGGAAGTGCCGATCACCCTGCCGACGCTCGAACCGAACCCATTCGCCGCCGTTGCAACCGCGGATTCGTCGCGCTACATCGAGGTCGCGTTCGCCGTCACGAAGTACGGCAGGGGCGAGCAAATCGAGATCCTCGCCACCGGCAAAGATGCGACACGTGCTGAGGAGCGAGACTTGATCCGCTTGATCGAGAGCACCAGCTTCCGGCCGAGAGTCGTCGACGGGGAGCTGTCCGCTTCGGCCCCGGTACAACTGCGCTACTACTTGCCGTGACCGCCTCGAGCGCTGTGCCGTCCTGCTGAGCGCTCGGGCGCTCAAGTCGCCTTGCCGCTGCCGCCGATCGCGCGATAGATCAAGGCGCCTTCACGACACCCTAAGCGGCGGTGTCCAAAAACCGGACGGGCAGCGCTCAAACACGGACCAGCTCGACGTGGCGACCGAGGTGCGCCGCAAGCGGCTCGATGTCCTCGGGGTCGGACGTAACGATGTCGTCGCCGTCGTCGGCGAGGAGCACGAGCGCGGCGTCGATGACGTCGGCGCTGCCTGCGCGCGCGAGCAGAGCACCCGCCGCACGCCCGAGTTTTTCACCGACGGGACGGACGTCGATGCCGTCGAGTGCGCGGGCCAGGAGCGCCTGACGCGCGCCGCCACCGCGCCACGCTTGCCCGACGATGCCGCCGTGCGACACGGGCACGCTGTTGGCGAGCAGCGCGGCTTTGAGCCGGCGCCACATGACGCGATCGTTCTTTTCCAACGCGATGAGCGCTCCGCTATCGAGCACGAGGCTCATGTCGTCACCGCTCGTCGCGTCTTGCGTTTGCTGGGTTTGGCCTTGTTGCCGCGAACGACGACGGCGGATTCGCGGTCCGCACGCGCTTGGTCGGCAAGCTCCTGCGCGGAAATGACGCCGAACCTTTCTTCGTAGGCGCTGACGGCCTCCGCCAAGGCCACGAGCCGGCGCTCTCTCGCGACCCGTTCGGCCAGAGCGGCGTTGACCCACGCGCTCAGGGACTCCGCGCGACCTTCCTCCACGGCGTCGTTACCGGCTTCGATGAACGCCGGGTCGACGGTGACCGTCAGCCGCTCCTTCCTCGTGCTCATACCGCGATGCTAAGCGCGGTATGACATTTATACAACTAACGCTTCATTCTCGCGCCAAGGGCGTGGCGGGCGTGTCGGCGGGGTACTCCTCGAACGTGAGCGTCGTGCCGCGCTCGCCCTTGATGTAGACGCCGCACTCGCCCCAGCTCTCGGGGACCTGCCACACGGCGCCATCGGGAAACGAAGCGTAACGCCTGGTGCCGCGCTCGCAGCGAACGTCGACGGCATCGATGCGGCCGTTCACGGTGGCTATCGAGAACGAACGGCGCATGAGGTCGTGAACCCAGTAGTCGTACTGGCCGATCTCGGCTTTGACGGTCAACACCTGGGGTCCTGCGATCACCCGCTCGATCTGCTCGTAGCTGGGCGTCAACTCCGCCACGGCGCGTGCATGCTGGTCGGACTTGCTCGCTGCCTCGGAGTCGCGCAGGCGCTCGAAAGTGCTCCGCGCCGCGCTGAAGTCGGTCGCTTGCACTTGCAGCACGTACAAGCGCTGGAACAGGGCAACCAACATATCCGCCGGCAGGTGGTCAGCTTGGTGTCCTAGCGCCAATTGCAGCGCTCTCTGCTTCGCCGCCGTGTCCGTGGACTGCACGCCTTCGAGGTAACCGTACTTGAGCGCCCAGAACAGAGCGTCTTCGTACAGATTCTGCCGCCCACCGAATTCCATCTCGCCGAGCAGAGGCTCGGCGGCGGCGTAATCGCCCGCGTCGAGCAGGCGCCTGATCGCGCGGTACGCGTCTTGGAACCGGCGCGTCGCACCGGTCGCGGGGCCCTCGAGGGCGAAGGTGATGCGCGTCTTCAGCATACTCTGCTCGACGGGCTCGCCGTTGACCGTGGCGGGCGTGTAGCGCCATCTCCGGATCGCGTCCAGAGCCGCACGCTCGAACGCCTCTACGCCGCTCGAGTCCTCGATCATGGGCTCTTCGACCTCTCCCGTCTCGGAGACGACGAAGCTGAGCATGACCCACCCTTCGTTGCCGAATCTTTGCGCTACGAGAGGGTACTCGGGATTCGAGCGTAGGATCGGGGTAATCGGGACGAACGTCTCCGTCTCGACCGCTTGCGGCTCCTGGGCAACCGCAAGCGCCGGCGGCACGAGAGCCGACAGTAGTGCGAGTGCGACCCTCATGGGTCCCCCGGATCCCCCGCGTCACCTGCCGATCGTCGCCAACAGGTCGGCGCGCGTCTGCGGCACGGCGGCCGCGTGCACGGCGAGGTACCGATCGAACTGCACGTTGGCAGAATCGACGTACTGCGCGAGCGTCACGACGAACGGGTTCGGCATCGCACCCGCAGCCGGCAGCGTGAAGTCGGCCTGGAACAGCGTGCGCGCCGACGGCACGATGGCCACGAGCGTGCCGTCGCTGTGGCCGTTCGGCACGGAGTGCAGCTCGACACGCATGGTCGCATCCTCGAAAACGGTGACGCCGTCGGCGGCTTGCACCTGCGGGCTCAGCGTCGGCTCGCCGAGCAGCGTGCGCGGGGTGCTCAAAGCCATGCGCAAGAAGTCGACGTTGTTGGCGTGCGTGACGAGCGTCGCGCCCTCGCGAATGAACGGCACGAGCCCGGCCGTGTGATCCGAGTGCGGGTGCGAGTTGACGATGTAGCGAATAGGCTTGCCGGGAATGAGCTGCTTGACCTCGTCCACGATCCGCTGGCCGCGCGCTTCGGATTGACCTCCCTCGAACACGAGCACGTGGTCGGCGAACTCGGCGACGAGCGCGACGTAGCCGCCCGTGACGAGGTGCACGCCGTCGGCCAGCTCTTCGACCGTGACCGCGGGCGGGGTAGGCGGTGCGCCGCCGGGCGGGCCGCCGGGTCCAGCGGGCTGGGGCGGCGTCAGCAGCGCCGTGAGATCGGCCGGGTTCGCGGCAGCGGCCGTCACGTTGACGCCGAAGATGCCGCCGCCCCCGCGTTGCTGCTCGATCGTGGCCGGCACCTTCACGCCGCCGAAGTCGCGATAGTCGCTGTAGACCTGCACGACGCGAAAGTCGCCCATGAACGGATGCTCGACCCACGTCTCGACGCGTGCGGGCAAGTTGTCGGCGCCGATGTAGCCGTTGACCGTATAGCGCAGCCCCGACGGCGCGGTCTGCGTCGCCGGCGATTGCCACGACAACACCGTGAACTGCGTGCCGTCGACGGTCTGTCGGCTGGCCGTCGCGCCGTTCAACCTGGCGCCTTGCACGAAGCCCCACGGCGTGAGCCAGATCTCGAGCTGATCGGACCAGCCCAGGCGATCGGCCGGGATGTTCTGCGTGTACCTGCCCGCGACGGCCGGCTCGAGGAACAGGTTCTGCGCGAACGTGTCGCCGGTGGCGAGCGATGCCGGCGCCGCGAGATCGATCGCGCGCCGGTAGCTCGTGATCTCGTCGCGCAACGGCCACGGCGGGCTCGCATTCGGCGTTTGCATGAAGCTGTTCCTAATCCGCCACGCCGTCCCGGAATACGTGATCGAGCGCAAGTCGCCGGCGCCCAGCGCGGCCGTTACGTCGGTCAATACGGTATTGGCGTCGGGCGCGGCCGCGGGCGCCGCGGCCGACGAGTCGCCGTCGTTCGTGCAACCGAGGATCGATAGTGCCGGCAGCAGCAGCAGGAGAAAAATTCGGCGCAGCATAGGTAAGCTCCCCATTGGGTTGTTGTAATGAGTCATCGAGTCGTTATCGCCGCAGCTTGAACGCGAGCAATTCGCCCGCGTACTGCGCGCCGCTGATCGCGACGACGAGATACTGCTCGCCGTTCAACCCATAGGTCATCGGCGAGCCGCTCTGCGGCGCCGGCATGTAGACCGCGCCGACCTCGCGCCCCGTGGCCTTATCATACGCCCGCAACATGGCACCGAGCTCGCCGGTCGGGGTGGTCGTATAAAGCCGCTCCCCGGCGATCAGCAGCGTCTTCGTCACGAGCGTGCCCGGCGAGCCGGCCTGCCCCGTGCGCGGCAGGTCGAGACCTTGCAGCAGCGGATGGGCCTTGATGTCGTCGGGGGTCTCGCCGTGCGCGACCTGCCAGAGGATCTCGCCGCGCGTCATGTCGATGGCGCTGACGCGGCCGTAGGGCGGCTTCAAAAGCGGCAACCCCTGCACGGAGAGCGCGAGCTTCGGCGGCCCGCGCGACGGGTCGCTTGGCGTCGCCACGCGGCGTTCCGCGGGCCGGAACTCGCTGCGCCCGCCGCCTGCGGCCGAGCCCGAGCCGCCCGTCGTGCGCGGCCCCGTGACGGCGTTGCCCTCGATGAACGGCATCTCGGACTGGCCGGGGTACGGCGGCACGACCGCCTTGCTCACGACCGTCGAGCCCGAGGCCACGTAGAGAATGTTCGTCTCGGGATCGAACGAGCCACCCTGCCAGTTCGTGCCGCCGTCCTGGCTCGGCACCAGGAGCGTCCCGAGCGGGCCGTCGATGTGGCTGACCACGGGCGGCGTGAACAGCGGCCCCATCTTGTGCCAGGCCACGATCTCGAGCGCCTCGCGGCGCAGCGCCGGCGTGAAGTCGATGAGGTCGTTCTCGGTGATGCCCTGGCGGTCGTAAGCCGGCGGCTGCGAAGGGATCGGCTGCGTCGGCGAGTACCACTCGCCGGGGACGTCGCCCCGCGGCACGGGCCGCTCCTCGATGGGCCAGAGCGGCCGGCCCGTCACGCGATCGAACACGTACAGGAACGCCTGCTTCGTCGGCTGCGCGACGGCCTTCACGGGACGGCCGTCGACGACGGTGTCGAACAGGATCGGCGCGCACGGGATGTCGAAGTCCCAGATGCCGTGGTGCACGAGCTGGTAGTGCCACTTGCGCTCGCCCGTGTTGAGGTCGACGGCGAGCAGCGTCTCGCTGAACAAGTTGTCGCCGGGACGCTCGCCGCCGTAATAGTCGCCCGTCGCTTCCTCGACGGGCAGATAGACGGTCTCGAGCTCCGGGTCCACGGAGATCTGCGCCCAGACGCCCGTGTTGCCCGTGTAGTCGTTCGAGTCGCGGAGCCAGCTCTCCGTGCCGAACTCGCCGCGCATCGGCACCGTGTGGAAGATCCAGAGCCGCTCGCCCGTGCGCGCGTCGAAGCCGCGCACGTAGCCCTTGGTCACCCGGGCACTCGTGGGATTCGCGCCCGTCGGGTGCGCGGCGCCCACGATGATGACGTCCTTCGCGACGATCGGCGTCGCGTGCAAGCCGATCTCGTTGTCGAGCGCATCGAGATTCTGATCGATGTTCTGTTTCAGATCGACGATGCCGCCGTCGCCGAAGGTCTCGACGCGATCGCCGGTGCGCGCGTCGAGCGCGATCATCTGATAACCAGGCGTCACATAGACGATGCGTTTGTCGTCGCCGTTCTCCCAGTACGCCAGCCCGCGGCCCGAGAGCTGCCGAGGCGCGACTTGGCCGCGCGGGCCTTCGTCGAGCCGGTGCATCCAGAGCAGCTCGCCGTTGCCGGCGTCGAGCGCGACGACGGCGCGCCGCGAGCCGGCCGTGGAGTAGACGACGCCGCCGACCATGAGTGGCGTCGATTGGAAATTGAACTCGCGGTTGGGACCTAAGCTATCGGTCTTGAACCGCCAGGCGATTTCGAGGCGGTTGAAATTACTCGCGTCGATCTCACCGAGCGGCGAGTAGCGCGTGTGGCCGAGGTCGCCGCCGTAGGTGGGCCACTCTCCGTTCGGCGGCGCGCCGTGCTGCCCCCACGCCGGCAGCAGCACGGCGACGAGCATACCGGCAACCCCCACGCGCAAACGTCGCCCCATGGTCGATCTCCCGTCAACAGCCCGCTGCTCGAGCCGCCACGTTGCTCGCGGCCGGCGCCGGCAGCGGGCTCGCGAGATAGTCGCGCGCCGACGTCGCCGCACCGCGCGTCGTCACGGTGAGCGTGCTGCGCTCGCGCGCGAGCCGCGGCACGCAATTCTGTGTGAACAAGCCTTCGGCTTGCACGGGCGGTGCCTCGAGCGGCAGCACGCTGCCCGTGATCTCGTTGGGGGCGTCGACGAGCACCTGGCCGTCGATGCCACGCGTCGACGACGCATCGAGCACGCTGTCGGCGGAAGCGACGAAGAAGCCCGTCTCGATCGTGATATTGCCGCCGTTGCCGGCGTTCGCGCGCGCGACGATGTCGCTGCCGTTCAAGACGACGAAGTCCGGGTCGATGCTGACATTGCCGCCCGCGTCCGTCGGCGTCACGCCGCCCGCTTCCGCCGTGATCGCAGAGTCCGTGAGCGAAACGCTGTGTCCCACGGCGATCTCGATGTCGCCGCCGGCGGCGAGCGGAGCGCTCGTGCGCAACGAGCTGCCTTCGAGCGTTAGGGTCTCCGCGGCGCTGACGCGCAGCGCCCCGGCGTTGCCGCTACCGGTGCTGCTGGCCGACACGGTGCCGCCCTGCGCGAGCCCGATCGCGCGCGCCTCGAGCACCACGTCGCCGCCCTGACCGGCGCCGGCCGAGGCGGCCGACACGATGCCGCCCGTCGTGATGCCGATCCAGTCGGCCGTCACCGTGATCGTGCCGCTCGGGCCGTCGACCGTGGCCGCCGAGATCCTGCCGCCGGCCTCGAGCAGCACGACGTCGGCCGTCACGTCGACGGCGCCCGCGGCGCCGGCCCCTGCGCCGACAGCCGTCGACTCGCTCGCGATGCGGGCGTTCGCCACGTGCAGCTCGCCCACGTCGATGACGACGCGGCCGCCCGGGCCGAGCAGCGCCGTGTTGCCGACGATCTCCGCGCCATCGAGCAACTGCAGAGAGGGCGCAGCGATCGACACGGAGCCCGCCGCACCGAGCCGCGGCCCCGTCACGACGCCGCCCTCGTCGGCCTCGACTTCCGTGGAAGCCTTGATCGCCGACCCGCTGCCGTCGAGGCGCGTGCCGCGCAGCACGACCTCACCCGTCGCAGTGAGCTGCACGGAGCCGCCGTCGCCGATGCCCGACGTGCTCGACGAGATGCGCGCGCCGTCCGCGAGCTGCACCGTGCCCGCGGCGATGTCGATCGAGCCTGCGGAACCCGAGGCCGTAAAGAAGCTCGCGGCCGTGATGCGCGTGCCGCGATTCGTGGCCGGATCCGTCGAGCCGTTCGTGCCCGTGGCTTCGAACGACTGGCTTGCGCGGATCGCGATGTTGCCGCCGTTGCCCGTCGCTTGTGCCGTGCTGCCGACGCGCGCGCCGTTCAGCGTCGCCACCGTCGGCGCCTCGAGCAGGATGTTACCGCCCGCGCCCGCGCCTGCCGTGCTCGCGTTGACCTGCCCCTCTTGCGTCACGCGCACGGCGTTCGTCGCGATCAAGCTGATGTCGCCGGCGCGCCCGGCGCCGCTGGTCCGTGCCGAGATCTCGGCGCCGTTGTCGACGTTGATCTGCGTGCCGCGCACCGTGATCGCTCCACCGCCACCCGTGGCCGCCGCGCCAACCTCGGAGAAGATTCCGGACGCCGTGCTCGCGGCACCGCCCCCGCCGCCGCCTCCACCGCCGCCTCCACCACCCCCACCGCCACCGCCTCCGCCCGTCGGCCCGCCGTCGAACGTGACGTTGTCGACGGCCGTGACGGTCACGGCGCCGCCCAAGTGGGCGCCGCCCGTGCCCGTGCGAATCTGGCTGCCGCCCTGGATGCGCGCGCTCGTGACGTCGATGCGCACGTCGCCCGAGCCCGCCGAGGTGGCCGTGCGCGTGGTGCTCGCAGTGAGCCGCGACGTCGAGCGCATGAGGAACTGACCGCCGACGATCAGGATATCGGGAGGCGCCGCGCCGCCACCGCCGCCTCCGCCGCCGCCGCCACCGCCGCCGCCGCCGCCTCCGCCCCCACCACCGCCGCCGCCACCCGCGGCCGTCGTGAGCTCGGCCGTCGTCAACGTCACGCCCGCGCGCGCCGTCACGGCCGTGCCCGGCGGCGTTGCGCCGCGCAGCGCGACGTTGCCGGCGCCCCCGGCCGCCTGCAGCTCGATGCGGCCGTTCGGCGCCGTGAGCCGCGCGCCGTTCAACGTTAGAGCGCCGCCGACGAGGCTCAAGGCCTCGCCCGCGGGCACTTGCAGGCCGGCTCCGTCAACGGTGATCGAACCGATCATCGCATCGAGGAACCCGAACGCGCGCGGGTTCGCGATCGTCAAGCTCGAGCCCGTGACGTTGGTCGCGTCGAATCGACCGCCGTCTTGGAGCAGCAACGCGTCGGCCGTGCTCGCGTGGAACGAGCCCTGCACGTTGAGCGTTGCATTCGCGCCGACGACGAGGCCGTTGGGATTGATGAACCAGAGATCGGCGCCCGGAAGGGTGCTGCTCAAGAGCCCGTCGATCGTCGAGGCGCTCGTGCCCGTCACGCGCGCGATGACGTTGTCGGTCACGCCCGCGAACGCGCTGCTGAACGTCGCGCTCTCGCCGGTTCGGATGTTGAACTCGCTGAAGCTGTGGAAGAGATTCGCGCCGACCTGCGTGCCGAGCGTGTCGCCAATCGCGTAGCTCGGACCCGTGAGCGCGCCCTGCGGGCCGACCGTGCCGTCGACCACGATTTGCGCCGACGCCACACCGGGCAGCGCGGCCATGAGTGGAACGATCGCTCGGAGCGGCATGCGCATGACGTTAGAACGACCTCCGGTACGTGAGCCCGTAATGAATGCCCCGATCCTGGAGCGACTCGCGCGGGTTGTTCCGATCCTTGAGATCGGCGCCGTGATAAATCTCGGCCTTGAGCCCGGGCAGCGGCTCCCAGATCAACCCGAAGCCGACGCTCGCGAGATCCTCGCGGCCCGCGGTGAACAATGAGTCGTCCTCGTCCTCGGCCACGCCGTAGTCGGCGAACATCGCGAGATCGAGCTTGCCGCGGCGTTGCCCCGTATCGTCGAGAAACGCGGCGAACCGATACTCGACGGACGCCGCGAGCCCGCTGTCGCGCACGAGCTGGCTCTCGCGATAGCCGCGCACGCTGTAACGGCCGCCGACAGGCAGTTTGTACATGGCGAGCAGCGGGTCGTCGGCGAGTTGCAGAACGCCGCGCGCGGAGAGTTGCCCGTGGCGCCAATCGATACGCCGCGCGTACTCGGCCTGCGCGAGCAGCAGCGTGAAATCCGAGTCCGGCGGCGTTGCGTTGTCGGTGGCGTCGAACGCGTCGAGGCCGGTCTGCACGAGGGTGCGCGCAGCCCACGCCTGCGCCGCGCCGCGCCGTGACCATTCGACGCCGAGCGCGAGCGAGCTCCCGCGTGCCTTGCCGTCGACGTCGCCCGCGGCGAACGAGAACGGCACACCGAGCAGCGTGCTCTCGCTGCGCCTGTGCTCGAGGCTCGCGAAACCCGTGAGCGTGCGCTCGGCGCCGTCGACGAACGGCCGCTCGGCCGTCACGGCCCAGCTCTCGATACGGCTTTCGATGTCGACGGCCGTGAACGGCTCCTCGACGATGTCGGCATCCTGATCGCTGAGCGCCACCTCGAGCGCCGTGCCGCGCGTCCCGAGTGGCACGCGATACGCGATCATGTTGTCGGCCGCGCCCTCCGTCGTGCCGATGCGCGCCGAGAGCGAGTCGCCGTTGCCGATCAAGCCGCGATACGTGAGCCCCACGGTGGCGCGGTCCTCGCCCACGGCCGTCGAGCGATCGTTGCCCGCGAGCACGGTGAGCTCGAACGGCCGCCACTCGACTACGCCTACGCGCAGTTGGCTTTCGCCGGGCGCGCCGCCCGGCGCGAGCTCCACGTTGAGCCTTTCGATCGACGGATCGCGTTGCAGGCGGCCCAACCCCACTTGCAGATCGGCTACGTTCAACGGGGCGTCCAGACTTCGCTCGACGCGGCGCGCGAGCGGCCGGTCACGCCAACGGCGGTTGCCTTCGATGACGATGTCCGTCAGCGCGCCCTCGACGGCGCGCAGCACCACGACGCCATTCGTCACCGCTTGATCGGGAATCACGACGCCCGAGCTGACGTAGCCGCGCTCGACGTAGCGACGCGACAGCGCGTGGCGCAGCTCCTGGAGATCCTCGAACGTCACCAGGCGCTGCTCGTACGGCGCCGTGAACCGGTCGAGCTCCGCTGCACTGAAAACCGAGCTGCCTTCGACGACGACGTCGGTGACGAACAGCGCGTCGAGCGCCGCGAACGAGCCCGGCTCCACGGGCGCGTCGTCGCGCGCTTGCGCCGCCGCGAACCCCGTGAGCGGCAGCACGAGCCACGCGAGGCGGCGCAGCGCGAGCGGGGCTGTGCGGCTCGAGGGCATCACCGCCAATCACCGATCATGAGGAACGGCGCCCAATACGCCGGGTGCGAATAACGCGGCTCGTTGAGCAGCCGCAGCTGTGCGCCGCGCAGCGCAGCGGCCCGGCCGGCCGAAGCCGCGAGCTGCCGATAGAACTCGGCCACGAGCAACGCCGTCGATTCGTCGTTGATGTGCCACAGCGATGCCAGCGCGCTCCTCGCACCGGCTTTGACGGCCACGCCGGCGAGGCCGAGCGCCGCACGCTCGTCGCCGACCGCGGTCTGACAGGCGCTCAACACGAGCAAGTCGATGGGCTCGTCGGTGAAACGCTGGCTGCCCATGATGTCCTCGAGCTCGTCGAGCGTGATCACGTCGTCGTAGGTCAGCAGGAACGAGCGGCGGTAATCGGCCTCGAATTGCGCGTGGGTAGCCATGTGGACGATCGAGTAGCCGCCGGCGAGTATCTCGCGCTCGAGCGTAGCAGTGACGAACGACTCGTCGGCGTACACCCTCGAGGGCAACGTGGCCGCAATGCTGCGGAGCTCCTGCGCGACGAACGGCAACGCGGCGAAGCCCTGCACGGGCGCGCTCAAACCGTTGACGAGCACGCGGCTCACGGGCTCGACGTTGACGGCGCCGATGAGCGACAGCGCGGGCGTCGTCGCCAGGGCATAGCGCTCGACGAGGAAGCGCTCGCCGTCGTGCAGCACGGCGAGCGGCACCGTGCGTAGTGCGCCATCGGGCACGATGACGAGCGTACTCGGTGAAGCTTGCTCGAGGACGGCGCCGAGCGGCGCTATTAGCCAGGTATAGAGTCGCTGCGCGTGGGCGAGGTACCCTGTGCCGGACTCGCCGTTCTCGATGGCCTCGCGCAGCAATCGGATCGTGCGCTCGAGCTCGGGCAGGCCGACGTCGGTCGTGAATTGGCGCAGCGAGCTTCCCGTGCTCACGAGGATCTCGAGGCGATCGGCGAACAACAGGGGATAGATCACGACCGCGTCCGTGCCCGCGGCGCCTGCGGCGGTCGCGGTATCGGGGACGGAACACTGGTTCTCGAAATAGTTTCTAACCTCGGCGACCCGCAAGAGCTCGACGCTGCGCTGCACGTCGGCGAGCACGGCGTCGGCGGCCGCGCCCGTAAGGCGCCGCGAGCTCGCGAGCATGAGGTCGGCGTATTCCTCGTAGAGCGGCAGCACCTCGGCCTGGAACATGCGCCGCGACGTCACGGCGGCGATCGGCGTCGCGCCGAGCGTGTCGATCGCTGCCTGGTACGCTTGCAGCGCCTCCGCGTTGCGGTTCAACCTGCGCAGCAGGCGTCCCGCCTGCCACTCCCAGCGGTACAGCGTGCCGGCGAGACCCGCGCGCTGCGCGATCAACTGGGCCTCGCGCGTCAGCGCGAGCGCGCGCTCGGCGTCACCCATGGCCGCGTGAGCCAACCCAAGCTGCCCGTAGGCGTCCGCGCGCAGCGCCGCGTCGTCGTGCTGCTCCGCGAGCGCCAGTGCGGCGCGCGCGAGCTCGGCCGCGCGCGCGGCGCGGCCGTCGCCGGCCAATCCGGTGGCGTCGACGTCGGCATGGAGCGCGGCGATCGCGAGCAGGATCTCGGCCTTGGTCGCCGAGCTCGGCAACGCCAGCGCGGCGCCACGCAAAGCGTCGAGCCGCGCGCCGAGCGCGCCGCCGGGCCGGTTCTCCGCCAGCGCTCGCACCAGGTTGATCGTCGCGCTCAGCGCAAGCTCGGCAGCGCCTTCCGGGGCCAAGCGCGCGCTGTCGGCGAACGCCGCGAGCGCCTCGAGCGGCCGATCGGCGTCGACGTACGCACGACCGAGGTCGTTGAGCAGGCCGGCGGCGCTCTCGTCGTGCTCCGCGCCCGTGGCGAGCTTAAGCCCGCTCGACAGTGCCTCGAGCGCGGCCGTGTGATTCCCAAGCGAGAGCTGCAACTGGCCGAGGCGCGCGTAGATCGCTATAGTCGTCGCGCGCTCGCGCGGTTCGGCAGCGAGCTCTGCGCCGAACGACATCGCCGGAGTGGCGAGCGCGTAGACAACCGCCACGACGCTGCAGCGTGCGCGCCAACCGAAAAGGGAACCGCCGCCTGCGACGAAACCACCCATCGAGGCCGCCTCGTTATTTTGGTCGACTCTAGCACAGGATGAGCAGACGCCGCCGCTCCATCATTGCCGCGCTTGGTTGCGGTTTGATCGCCGTCGCGCTCGCCTGGCTCGGCACGCGCTACCTGGCGCCGCTGCGGCAAGCCTCGCTGTTCCTCGACGATTTCAGGCTCGCGCACTTCGCCGCGCCGCGCGCGCAGCGCGATGACATCGTCATTCTGGCCATCGACGAGGAGACGCTCGCGCGCGTGCCGTTCCGCTCCCCGATCAATAGGCGGTTGATCGCCGACCTCGTGGACGAGCTCGGGCGGCGCAACGTGCGCGCGCTTGGGTTAGATCTCATCTTCGACCAGCCGACGAACGCCGAAGACGACCGCGCGCTGCTCGAGGCACTCGATCGTTTTCCGCAGCCCGCGATCGTCGCCGTGGGCGACGCGGCCAACGGACTCACCGCGCGGCAGCTCGCCTTCCAGAGCGAGTTTCTCGCGCGGCGCACGATCGGCCTCGCCGGGATGCTCACGACGGGCGGCGTGGTCCGGTATATCTATCCGGGCGAGACGGGCGCCGACGGCTTTCGCTCAAGTTTCGCCGCCGCGCTCGCCGCCGCGGCCGGCGCGAGCGCGCCGCGCACGCCGCAGCTCCTCTATTACCGTACGGCGGCCGGCAACGCGCCGCTCGTGCCACTTTATCCGGCGCACTATCTGGCGCTCCTGCCCCCTGCGCGTTTCGAGGGGCGCATCGTGCTCATCGGCGCCGACTTGCCGAACCAAGACACGTTCCGCACGCCCCTCTCGGTGCCACCGAGCGGCACGATGATGGCGGGCGTGGTCCTGCACGCCCAAGCGCTCGGCCAGCTGCTCGACGGCGCGGAGTTCCCGGCCGTAGGCTCAGGCGCGACGGCCGCGATCCTCGTCGCCGCCGTGCTCGCGGGACTGGGACTCGCGTTCGCGCCGCTCGGCCTCTGGCCGAAGATCCTGCTCGGCACCGCCGGTCTCACCGGCTACTCCGCACTTGCCGTCGCCTACTTCACGGCGGGCGGCGCGCTGTTGCCGCTGTTCATGCCGGCAGCCGGGTTCCTGCTCGCCACGGGCTTGGGCGGTGCGTACGCACGCCGCGAAGGAGAGATCGAGAAGCGGTTCATCCGCGAGGCGTTCGGCCGCTACGTATCGCAGGGGCTGATTGACGAGATCCTCGCCGACCCGAAGCGCCTCGTGCTCGGCGGCGAACGGCGGGAGATGAGCTTCGTCTTCTCCGACCTCGAAGGCTTCACGACGGTCGCCGAACGACTCACGCCCGACGCCACCGTGGCGCTGCTTCAGGACTACTTGAGCGGCATGCTGCGCATCGCGCTCGAGTCCGGCGGCACGATCGACCGCGTCGTCGGCGACGGCATCGCCGTGTTCTTCGGCGCGCCCGCGCGGCAGGCCGATCACGCGGCCCGAGCCGTCGGCTGCGCGCTCGCGTGGGATCGTTACAGCCAGGAGTTCCGCACGGCGCAGCGCGCCAAGGGGCTTACGCTCGGCATCACGCGCATCGGCGTGCACACGGGCAACGCCGTCGTCGGCAACGTCGGCAGCACCGATCGGTTCCACTACACGGCGCACGGCGATTGTGTCAACACGGCCGCGCGGCTCGAGAGCGCCAACCGTCACCTCGGGACGCGCGTGTGCTTGAGCGAGGCCGCGGCTCGGCACCGCCCAAGCGACGCGTTCCTGCCCGTAGGACGCCTCGTGCTCAAAGGCAAGAGCGAAGCGCTGGCCTGCGTAACGCCGGCGGCCGACCTACCGGAAGAGTTTCGTAAGGACTATCTTGGCGCCTATGAGCTCCTGGCAGGCGATCGTGAGGCCTCTGAGCAGCGCTTCGCGGCGCTTTGCGAGTCCTGGCCCGACGAGCCGCTGCCACGCTTGCATCTTACGCGGCTCCGGCAGGGCGCCGTGGGTGAGACGATAGTCCTGGAGGAAAAATGAGCCACTCGAAACTCGTTCTCGCCGCGCTGTGCTCGTCGCTCCTCGCCGGCGCTGCCTACGCGGCCGAGCACGTCGTGCTCGAATCGAACTCCGTGCGTCACGCGGCGGGCTCGCTCGTCGACGCGGCGCTGCCGATCGTGCTCGAGCGCGGCGAGTTCGTGCTGCTCGTCACCGAGGACGCACGGTTCCTTAGGGTAGAGGGGCCGCACAACGGCCCGGCCGAGGGCGAAGCCCCCGACGAGGGTGCGTTGCGCCGAGCGTTGGCGCTGCTCGTGGCCACGGAGAGAACGCAAGTGGGCGGCGTCGGCGGCGTGCGCGGCGGTGGCGAGGATGCGGCGACCGAGGACACGCGCCAAGACCCGTGGCTCGTGCACGCCGAGCGCAGCGGCGATCAATGCGTGCTGGGTGGCGTGGACGTCGCGTTGTGGCGCGAGCAGGCCGGCGACGCCGCACCGTGGGAGATCACGGCCACGGGCAGCGAACGGACGGCTGCCTTGACCTTCGGCGCGGGCGCGCAGCGTGCGAGCTGGCCGCAGGCGCTGGTGCTCCAGGACGCCGAGATCTATCTCGTGCGACCCGCCGCGGCGCAGCGCTCGGTCGCCATTCGCCTGCACGTGCTCGAGCCCCGCGTCGCCGAGCACCCGTTGGCCGCCGCGGCCTGGCTCGCGGCCAAAGGCTGCACGGCCCAAGCCCGACTGTTGCTGCGCTAGCGACCGCAACCCCGAACCGCCGCGGCCGTCAGCCTGCGGCGCCCCGCTGCTGCGCCCCGGCCATCGCGGCCGCGAGCGCGCGCCCGGCTTCCGGGCCTGCTTACGCCCGACGTTCCCAAAAAGGGGCAAATGCGAAGAAAACGATTCGCGAGGGATTTCGTTTCGCTCAGGTACCCCCGGCCGCGCTCCCCGAAACTGTGTCCCAAGGCGGAGGGAACGAGCAGTCAGTGAGGCCCAACCCCGGACCGAGCAGACCACCGCTCCTGCCGCCGACCGAATCGCAACTTGAGTCAACGGAGAAAACGGCAATGAACATGCGACGCAAGCTCTCTTTCCTGGTCGACGAGGCCGTCTGGCAGTTCGTCCTCGTCAGCGTCGTCGTGATCGCGATGGTCGACGGCGCCCTGTCGATGGGCGGCGGGACGATCGCTTGAGACTTGAGACCCCAGGACCCGACACCGAATCGCCAACACACTCAACCGGAGAAAACGGCAATGAACACGATGAACAAGCGCAACGAGCCGAAGACGATCTTCCGCAAGCTCGCGTTCCTGATGAACGAGTCCGTCTGGCAACTCGCCCTCGTGGGCGTGGTCGTCGCGGCGCTCGTGGATGGCGTCCTGTCGATCGGCACCGGCACGATCGCGTGATGCTCGCGGCGGCGGACCGGAGGGCCGTGGCCCTTCGGCGCCGTGCGCGCGCCTAGCGAGTCTTCGCTTTGACGACCTTCGTGGTCTTCCAGCGCTGGACGATTTCTGCCAGCGTCGGCGCCTTGCTCACTGGAGCGGCTGCAGGCATGCCACCGTAGTAGCTCGGGGGCGGCGGCTTGGGCGCCGCAACGATCGCCGCCGGCGTCACGGCAGTCACCGCGGACCCGGATCGCTCGGCCTTGCGCAGCGCGCGCTTCTCGTCCTTGGCGCGACGCTTGTTCAGCTTCGCGAGCTCACGCTGGCGCTTCCCTTGAGTTTTGAAACCTGCCATGGCTTCGTCCGCTGGTCGAAAGTGAAGGGTGTCGAGCCGGTACGAAAGCACACGGCGTGGCGGCTATGCGCCGCCACGCCGCCGTGCCGAAGTCTCGGTCGCGGAGGTGGTCTAGTAGCGCCGGCCGAAGCCGCCGCCACCACCGCCACCGCCACCGCCGTAACCGTTGCCCCGACCGCCGCCGCCACCACCACCACCACCACGCGATTCCCGCGGCTTGGCTTCGTTGACCTTGATCTGACGGCCGTCGAGCATCTTGCCGTTCATGGCCTGCGTCGCCGCCTGGGCCTCTTGATCGGTGCTCATCTCGATGAAGCCGAAGCCCTTGCTCTGGCCGCTGTCGCGGTCGGTGATCAAGCTGACGGAATCCACCGTGCCGCTGGCCGCGAAGGCCTCGCGCAGCGACTGCTCGGTGGCGGAATACGGCAAATTGCCGACGTAAAGTTTCCTGCCCATGGTTACCTCCTAAGGTAGCGTTCTCGCCGTCCAGAGGATGTGGGCAACATGCCCGCAGGCTCATCAGAAGCGATAGGGAGCGGACGCACTATACGCGCTTCCGGGCGCCCACGTAGCGGTACTTGCGAACGAGCCGGCGCCGCGGCGTGCCGGGCGGCGGTGCGCGCCGGAGCCGCCGCGGCGGCGCAAGCACCCCCCTGAAACGCCGGCGCGAACGGCTTCACGAAAGGCTACGACTTCACCTTCCGCCTGGCGTCGAGCTCCGTTTCCCCCGGCTGGGCCGGGCGGCGAACCGCGGCTAGGCGGAGCGGCGGCGCCGACGTCGTGTGATCAGTGGGTCATCGCGTACATCGCGACGTTGGCGCCGAGCCGCAGCGCGAGATTCACGAGCTCGCCGGGATAACGCGGGTCGTCGGCCCACTGCCACGCATCTTGGACGTCGTTGTTGTAGGCGATGAGCACCATGAGCCGGCCGTCCTCGTCCTCGACACCGCGCCACCGCGGCGGGCCTCCGCCCATGCGGCCGCCATAGAAGACCGAGTTGGCGTTCGGGATGACGACCTTCGTCATCTCGGGCAAATCGAACACCGCGTGAAAGATCGGATGATCGTCGGTCATATCGATGATCGGCCGATCCGGAAACACGCGCTTCAAGCTCTCCTCGAACACCACGTAGTTGCGCTCGCCGAAAAAACTGTCGCAAAAGAGAAACCCGCCGCGCAACAGGTGCTCGCGCAGCCTCGCCGCCTGCTCGTCGCTGAGATTCCAAGATCCGGCCAGTCCGGCGACGAGAAACGGCCAGTAATGAACGTCATCGCCGTCCTCGAGATTCACGGGCTGCTCGACACCCCGCACGTTCGTGCGCGTGAAGCGCCGCAGCATCTGGACGAGCGTTCGATCGCCGCGCGGATAGTCGTCGGTCCAACCCGTGCCGCCGCGCCGCCACTCGCCGCCGTACCCGAAGCGGTCGTCGGGGTACATCAACCGGCCGATCACGAGCTCGCCGGGCACTTGGTAATCCGGCGGCAGCGGCGCCTCGGCCACCTCACCTTCGAAGCTCGGATAGACGCGAAACTCGCGCTGCGCCACGGCCGGCGTCGCGACCGTGATGGCGGCGGCGAGAGCCAGCGCACAACCGACGCTTCGGGTGCGCATCAGGCCGTGCTGACCTGCAGCGGCTCGTGCGACTGGTCGCGCCCCGCGGCCGCATTGACGATCATATCGGGCAGCACCGGCGCGCGGTTGAAGTAGTGGCCGCCGAGAGCGTCCGAGATCGCCGCGAGCACGGCCGCCGTCGCGCAGCCCTGCACGGGCTCGCCGATGCCCTTCGCGCCGATCGGGTTTTGCGGGTCCTCGATGTCGACGGCGAGCGTCTGCAGGTGCGACGGCACGTCGAGATACGAAGGGGGCTTCGCCTGAATGAGGGCTACGTTGCCGGGCAGGCCGTTCTGCGGATCGTAGATGTGCCGCTCGGAGAGGCCCATGCCGAAGCCCATGACCGCGCCGCTCCTGATCTGCGCGCTCAAGCCCATCGGATGGAGCACCGTGCCGCAATCGGCGACGCCGAGATAGTCGACGATGTCGACCTTGCCGGTTTCTTTGTCGAGCTCGATCTCGACGAAGCCGACGGCGATCGCGGGCACCATGCCCGTGACGGCGATGTTGTCCTTGGCGACGCCGATCAGGCCCGTGCCCGCGATCACCGCGGCGCCGAGCTTCGTCACGGCGTTGACGTCCTCGGGCACGACTTGCCCTGCGTAGCGGCCGCCGAGCTCGATGGCGCGCTGCGCGGCCGCGGCGTAGGTCATGCTCTTGGCGCGGTCGGCCTTCGCGAACACGGTTTCGTTCTCGACGTCGTAGTCGTCGGCCGCACCGCCGAGCGTCGCGGCCGCGATCTCCTTGAGCTTCGCGAGCGCGTCCATCGCCCCGGCATACGTCGCGCGCGACATCGTGAACGACGTGTTGCTACCCGCTTGCGGCGACGAGAACGGCAATCCCAAGCGCGAGTCGCCGCGCTCGATGATGCAGTTGTCCCAGCTCATCTTGAGCACCTCGGCCGCGACGCGCGAGGTCGCGGCGTACGAGAACGTGCCGAGGTTGCCGACGCCGCAGTGAATGTGCAGCTTACCGTCGGTCGTGATGCGGACGATGCCGTCGAGGCCGCCGCGTCCCGCCGCGTGAAACGCCTGGCCTACGCCTAGACCTACGACTTTCGAGCCGCGCGTCGTGCCGCTGCGCAGCTTGCGCTGCTCCCAGTCGAACGCCGCGGCACCGCGCTCGAGCGCCTCGCGTTGATACGCGCTCGTGACGGGGCCTTGCTGCGAGTCGTATTTCGCGCCGTTGTCGGCCGCGTTGATGCGGCGGATCGCGACGCGATCGAGGTCGAGCGCCTTGGCCGCCTTGTCGATGAGCGGTTCGACGGCGGCGGCGATCTGGTTCTGTCCCGGCCCGCGCTGCGCGCCCGTCGGCGTCGTGTTGGTGCTGACCTGGATACCCCGGTAGCGCATCGCGAGCGGCTGATAGACGAGCGACACGGCGCCGGCCGCGCCGCCGAGATCGCCGCCGCCGTTATACGGCCCGTTCTGCTGCACGATGGCGAGATCGACGGCCGTGATGCGGCCGTCGGCGCGGAAGCCGATCCTGATGCGGCCCTGGAACGCGGGCCGCGACGAGCCGAACAGCGCCTCCTCGGCGCGGCTCACGCGCATGAGCACAGGACTCCCGGTCTTCTTCGCCATGTAGATCGGCACGCCCATCGCGGGATACGGGTTGATCTTCGAGCCGAAGCCGCCGCCGCAGAACTCGCCGATGTAGACGAGCTGCTCTGGCTCGACGCCCGCGAGCCTTGCCAAGTTCGGCATCACGGCCGTCTGGCTCTGTGTCGAGCCGTAGACGAACACCTTGTCGCCTTGCCACATAGCCATGCAGCTCCGCGGCTCGAGGCAGTGGTGCGACAGCGCGGCCGTCACGAACGACTCGTCCAGCACGTATCTCGCTTGCGCAAATCCCGCCTCGACGTCGCCGAACGACCACTCGGCGCCGGGTGCGCCCATCGGCAGCGCGCTACCCGCCGACGAGAAATCGGCGGCCGTCCACTTGATCGATTTCAGGCCTTGCTGCGTCACGACGTTGCCGTCGCTGCGCGCGTCGGGACCCGCGGGGAACAAGCTCGCCAGCGGATCGATGACGTACGGCAGCTCCTCGTACTCGACTTTGATGCGGTCGATGGCCTCTTGCGCGAGCTCCTCGCTGCGCGCAGCGACCGCGAGGATGCGGTCGCCGACGTACAGCGGCTCGTTGGTGAGGATGGGCTCGGCGGGCGCCGTGGCCGGCGGCACGTCGTCGGCCGTGAGCACGGCGACGACGCCTGCCATCGCGAGCGCCTCGGTCGCGTCGACGCGCACGCGCGCGTGCGGCATCGTGCTCGTGAGCAACCGGCAGAACAGCATGCCGTCGGCGCGGAAGTCCTCCGCGTACTTGGCGCGTCCCGTGACCTTGGCCTGCAAGTCGGGCGGCGTGAAATCGCGACCGAGAAGTGTGAAGGCCATGAGGTATCCCCCTGCCGTGACTTTCTTGGTGGCCGGCCGTAGCTCAGCGTCGGCCGATTCTGCGGCCGATGAGGCACCGCTTCAAGCTACGCAAAGCGTGGCGAGTATCCTCACTATCCGCTCCGCCTATCCGCTGGGACCACCCGGCCGAGGCCTTCTCGGCGTCCACGCCGGAGCGCTTCGTCATGCGGTGCCCGCCCAAATAGGAGGGTCTAACGGTGCACAACCCCGCCCATCCCGGAGAGATCCTCCGCGATCTGTACTTGAAGCCGCTCGGCGTAGGTATCACCGCCGCAGCGGATGCCCTCGGCGTCACACGCAAGCACGTCTCGGAGATCGTCAACGGTCACGCACCGGTGTCTGCCGACATGGCGATCCGTTTGGCGGGCGCCCTCGGCACCGAGCCCGAGATCTGGGTGAACATGCAGGCGCAATACGACCTGTGGGAAGCAACGCAGAAGGCGCCACCAAAGGTGAAGGTGCTGAGCGCTGCGTGAGCTGCACGCGTAGCGGTGGGGGCGCCCGAAACATCGTCCGGGCGCGAGCTCGGTGCTCGTCGGCCGTGCCCTCTCAGCGCACGTCGACGACGACCTTGCCTTCCTTGATCGTGACCTTGGTTTTCAGCCAGTTCCAATAGCCCTCGAGCGGATCGCCGTCGAGCAGGACGATGTCGGCGAGCTTGCCGGCCTCGAGCGTGCCGAGCTGGTCCTCCATGCCGAGATACGCCGCCGTGTTCGGGCCCATGATCTTGACCATGTCCTGCGTGGAGAACACCACGTTCATCGATTTGAGCTCGTGCTCGAGACCTGCGAGCGCGTCGTAGGTCGTGTCGGTGCAGTAACCGATGATGCCGCCCGCGTCGAAGATCGTGCGCGCATTGACCATCGCGTAGCCGGCCTCGACGCCGCCGCCGACGCCGTCGACGATGGACTCGGGCCACGGCCGGCCGTCGCGGAAGCGCGGCGCGTTGTCCTGCGCGAATACGCCGAACACCGGCGCGCCGAAGCCGATCGTCATGAGGATCTTCGTGCCGGCCGCCGCGAGCTTCTCGGCGTCGGCCTTGCTGACCCAGTCCTTGTTCGGCAAGTGCACGAGCAGCGGAATACCCATCTCGACGGCCGCGTTCATCGCCGGCGAGCTCACGGCGTGGACCTGCACGTTGACGCCGACCTTCTTGCCCTCGTCGAGCACGGCGCGCAGCACCTCGAGCTCTTGCGGCGTGGGACCGGGCACCGGCGTCAGCGAGATCTCGCCCGTGTAGTCGATGCCGGCCGCTTTCATCTGCCGAACGGCCTCGCGCGCCGACTCGGGCGTGTGCTGCGCGAGGCGGATCCGCTCCGACGGAATGATGCGCGGCCCCAAGATCTCGCCCGATTCGATCTTCTGGCGCAGCGTGAGGTTGCCATCACCGGGCCCGCCGCCCGACAGGATCGTCGTGTAACCGGCCTCGAGCTGGCGCTGCATCTGCGCCTTCTCCTCGGGCCCCGTGTTGATGTGCCGATGCGCGTCGATGAACCCCGGCATCGCGCTCATGCCGCGCGCGTCGATGACCTGGCCGCTCGTGCTCGCAGGCGTGCCCGCGGCCACCGACACGATGCGGCCCCCGCGCACGACGATCGAGCCGCGCTCGATGACGGTGCCGTTGCCGACGACGATGTGGGCGTTGGTGATCGTGAGGTCTTGTGCCGCGAGCGGCGCGCCGGCGCCGAGGCAGAGTGCGAGCAACGCAATTCTTTTCATTCGAGCCTCCTCGAGTCCTTGCTGGATGCGGGCCCATCGTAACGCCCGGCCGCCGGGGCGAGAAACTCGCCGAATCCCGCGATTTGTGAAGTTCCGCACCTTAGCAGCGTGCGGCCGCAGCCGGTTTTGCGAGCCAGGTCGCCGCCCGTAGCACGGCGAGCCGGCAAACTGCGGGCTCTCACGGAGGAGACCCCGTTGCTCTCAAGGAAACGCCACCGCGCACTGCGGACGATCTGGCTGTCGGACGTGCATTTGGGCTCGCGCGAGTGCCGCGTCAATCTGCTGCTCGACTTCCTGCGCCACACGCGCTGCGAGCAGCTCTATCTCGTCGGCGACATCGTCGATCTCGAGAAGCTGCGCGAGACGTTCTACTGGCCCGCGAGCCACACCGAGGTCTTGCGCCTGCTGTTGAAAATGAGCCAGGAAGGCACGCGGATCGTCTATCTCCCCGGTAATCACGATCACGAGCTGCGCGCATTCGTCGGCGTGAAGTTCGGCAACGTCGAGATCGCGGAGCAAGCCGTGCACACGACCGCGCAGGGCCGCCGGCTGCTCATCGTGCACGGCGATCAGTTCGATGCCGTCGTGCGTCGGCCGTCGCTCGGCGTGTGGCTCGGCGGCTTCGCGTGTCGGCGACTGCTCACGCTCAATCGCTTCGTGCATTGGCTGCACGATCTCTTCGACTGGCCGTATTGGTCGCTCGCGCAGCACGTCAAGGCGCGCTTCCCCGGCGCGCAGCGTTACGTCGACCGCTTCCGGCGCGCAACGATCGCCGCGGCGCGCGAGGCGGCCGTCGACGGCGTCGTCTGCGGCCACATTCACCGCGCCGATCTCGCCGAGATCGACGGCCTCACCTACTGCAACGACGGCGACTGGGTCGAGAGCTGCACGGCGCTCGTCGAGGACGAGGCCGGCGAGCTCAAGCTGCTGCGCTGGCAGCCGACGGCCGCGACGATCGCCGCGGCCGCGGTGACCGTATGGGCGAGCTCGTCCGCGACAGCGGCGCGCCCGGAGCAAGAGGCCGCGTAGGCCCGTTACGACTGCTCAGCGCAGCCAGTTCTCGACGGAGAGATTCGGCACGCGCCGAAATTCCTGCACGTTGTCGGTGACGAGCGTGCAGTCGGCGGTCAGAGCGCTGGCGGCGATCAGGTAGTCGTTGCCGCCGATCGGGCGCCCGGAGGACTCGAGACGCGCGCGGACAGCAGCGTAGACGCGGTCCACGTCGCCATCGAGCGGCAGCACGTCCAGCGTGTCGAGCAAATCATCGACCCTCCTGACGAGCGCTTCCGATCCCTTCTTGAGCGCGCCGAACCGCAGCTCCGCGGCGACGACGATGCTCGTGCACACCGAGTCTTTGCCGACCGAGGCGATCTTGCGAACCAGATCTCCGGGGAAGCGCACGAGGTGCGAGAGCACATTCGTGTCCAGCAGATAGCGCCTGACCATCACTCGCGAAGCTCGACGGGCCGAGGCGCGGGGTCATCGATCTCGGGCCAGTCCGTGTCGATGGGCTCCCATGAGCGGAGCAGGTCGAGCAGCGACGGCGCCGCGAGGGGCTCCAGCACGAGCCGATTACCCTCCCGGTAGAGGATGGCCTCCTGACCAGGAAGCTCGAGCTCGCGCGGGATGCGGACCGCCTGATTGCGGCCGTTCTTGAACAGTCTGACCTGGCGACGGTCCCTCATACCTATCCCCGATTCATGGCATAGGCCGAAGCATATGCCTAACCGGCGACCAGGGACAAGGCGGGAATCCGGTGTTTTCGCGGCGATTTGGGGCGCGGCTCGGCGTCCCACCGGCGAGCCGTAGGGCGTCGGCTCAAGAAACGCCACGCCCCGCCGGGCTCTCGTCTTGCCGTGGCGCGGCGCTCGGCCACGCGAGGATCGCCACGCCGGCCACGGCGGCTGTGAACGAGGCCGCGAACACCGCCATCTTCGCCGCCGCGAAATCGGCCGCGAGCGGGAACGCCTCGGCCGCGATGAACAGCGACATCGTGAACCCTATGCCCGAGAGTGCCCCCGCGCCGGCCAATTGCCGCCACGAATACTCGGCCGGTTTCACGGCGAGGCCGAGCCAAACGGCAGCCGCGCAAAACAGCACCATGCCGAGCGGCTTGCCGAGCACGAGCCCGGAGACGATCGCGGCGAACAACGGCTCGCGCCCCTCGAGGACGCTCGCGTCGAGAATCACGCCCGCGTTCGCCAAGGCGAACAACGGCAGCACGACGTAGCTCGACCGCGGGGCGACGTTACGCAGCAGCCGGTCGGCCGGCGATTCGAGCCGCTCGTGGATCGCGTCGAGCGAGCGTAACGCCGGCAACGACGGCCCGTGCCGCAGCACTTCATCGCCGTGCAGCGCCTCGGCCCCGATGATCGCGTTGGCCTGCGCCATGAGCGCGCCCAAGTTCGGCGGCCGCCGTGTCGGGATCAGGAAAGCCAGGATCACGGCCGCGAGCGTCGAATGCACGCCCGAGGCGTGCATGCAGACCCACAGCAACACTCCGAGCGCCGCGTAGGGCGTGACCCGATAGACGTGCGCCCGATTGAGCAGAGCGAGCGCCACCGTCACCGCGGCCGCGGCTCCGAGATATCCGAAGTGGATCTCGCTCGTGTAGAACACCGCGACTACGGAGATCGCGCCGATGTCGTCGACGATCGTCGCAGCGGTCAGGAAGATCCGCAGCTCGATGGGCACGCGTGCACCGAGCGTCGCGATGAGCGCGACGGCGAACGCCGTGTCGGTCGCCATCGGCACGCCCCAGCCGTGCGCCCAAGGGCCTGGCGCGACGAGCAGCACGTAGAACGCAGCCGGCACCACCATGCCGCCGATCGCCGCTGCGACCGGCAAAGCCGCCGCGCGCAGGTTCATGAGGTGGCCGACCGTGAACTCGCGCTTGATCTCGAGTCCCACGACCAGGAAGAAGATCGACAGCAGGCCGTGGTTGATCCAATCGAGCAGCGGCAACACGTACGTGCCGTCGGCGGCCGCGATGCCCCACGACCGCTCCCAGAAAGCGGTGAACGCCGGCCCCAGGCTCGAGTTCGTCAGCGCTACGGCCACGATCGACATGAGCAGCAGCAGCAGGCCGGTGGACGGCGCCCAGGCGGCGAAATCGAGCGCGGCCGCGCGAATCTTGTAGCCGAGCGAGCCGAGCATCGCATCCTCGAACGCGCTGTCGTCCCACGCCCCGTCGTAACGCCGGCCGTTGATGAAGAACGTCGGCGTGACCGTCACACCGCTCGCGCTCGCGCTGCGCTCGTCCGCAGCCACACGCTCCCGCGCGAGCCGCGCCGCGCCGCTCGAGTCGTCCAGGTCGATCTTAAGCTCGCGCGCGACTGCCGCGACGTCATCCTCCGTGAGCTCCGGCGAGCGCGTCATGAGCGCCACGTGCGCCTTCCAGAAGCTCTCGTGATCGGGACAGCGCTCGGCGAGCTCCGCGGCGCGGCGCGCGATGTCGCTACCGCGCAGCGGGCGATGCCGGAAGACGTACCGCAGCCGGTCGCCTAGCTGGTCGCGCAGGCTCGCGAGCCGCTCGTTGGCCGCGCGGCAGAAGTCGCACGCGTAGCTGCCGTACTCGACGAGCGTGATGACCGCGCCTGCATCGCCGAGCACGTGGTCGCGGGCCGGGTCGACTGGCCTGTCCAGTTTCGTGGAGAGCATCGCTTAGTTGCGCCTAGGTCAGCGCGCTGCAATCGGCGCGACGGGTCGTCAGCGCTGCGGCGCGGGCGGTAGCATGTTGCGGATCGCGGCGATCTTCCACGCGCCGCCTTCCCGGCGCAGCACCATCGAGGTCAGCATGCGCTGGTCCGTGCCGTCGGCGCGGCCGACGCTGTCGTAGCGCCCGTCGGCGATGGCGACGTCGGGTGTCACGAAGCGCAGCGAATCGATCGCGATCGTGCGCCGACCGCCCGTGCTCTGCTGCGTCGCGAGCGAGCCCGTGACCACGGCCTCGCGGCCGCGGCGCGTGTTGCCCGAAGTCTGCTGCTGATCGACGTCGGGTGTGAGCAGCGCTCCGAGCGCGGCCGGATCGTTGGCTTCGCGCGTATCGAGGAACGCTTGGACGACGGCGCGGATCGCGGCTTCATCGGCCGCGCGGTCGGCGCCCTGCGCGAAGGCGGCGGGCGCGGCCGCGAGCCACGCGAGAACGACCACCCAGCGCCGGCGCACGCTCAGTGCCCCGCGCCGCCGATCGACGTCGCGACGACCGAGATCTCGCCGACCGGCGCGACGTGCGCCTCGAACACGTGCCCGGCCTTCGTGCTGCCGTCCTTGAGCGCGACGACGGCGTGCAGGTGCACGGTCGGAACGCCGTCGCGCGATGTGATGTGGCCCGTCAGCGAGACGAGCTCGCTTTTCTCGTCGACGGGGATGCGTCTGAACGCGCCGAGCGCGGGATCGCCGAACCCGAGCAGCGCGCGCGAGAGGCCGCCGAGGCCCGTAATGTAGCCCGAGGTGATGTTGTGCTTGCGAGCGAGATCGGTGAGGCCCGAGAGGATCTCGTCGCCCGTGGTGAAGGCCACGTCGAAGACGTGCGCCGTGGTCGTGGTTTCGGTGGCGCGCATGTTGGGAGCCAGCCCGGTTTGCACCGCCGGCGCGCGCATGTAGCCGTCGGGCAGCGGCGCTTGCGCCGGCGCGGCCGCTTGCCCCCAGGCTGCCTGGGCCACACCGAGTGCCGCGCAGGCGGCGAAGACGGTGCTCAAGAACCCTCGGATGCTCTTCGTGCCGCTCATAAGTCCCCCCGGTTTTTGGGTAGCTTCCGGGCTATTCTAAGCCGCTCATCGGCGAACGGGGCAACCTTGCGGAACGACAGCTGCGATCGGCGCGAATTCATGGCGGCCGGGGCCACCGTGCTCGCGGGCGCCGCGGCGGCCGGCAGCGCGCTGCGCGCCGTGGCGGCGCCTGGCGACGAGCTCTGCTTCGCGAGCGCCGCGGAGCTCGCGCGGCTCATACGGACGCGCGAAGTCTCGGCGCGCGAGGTCATGGCCGCGCACTTGGCGCGCATCGAGCGCGTCAACCCGACTTTGAACGCCATCGTCGCGAAGCTCTCAGACGACGAGTGCTTGACGCTCGCCGATGCCGCCGACCGGCGCGCCGCGAGCGGCGATCCGTTGCCACCGCTGCACGGCTTGCCCACGGCGTTCAAGGACCTGCAATCGGCGGTCGGCTTCCCGTACACGCGCGGCTCGCCGATCTACAAGGACGCGATGCCGACCGAGGACTCGGTGTTCGTCGAGCGCCTGCGGCGCGCGGGCGTTCTGCCCATCGGCAAGACCAACGTGCCCGAGTTCGGCATGGGCTCGCACACGTATAACAAGGTGTACGGCACGACGCGCAATCCCTACGACGTCACGAAGAGCGCCGGCGGCTCGAGCGGTGGCGCCGGCGCGGCGCTGGCCACCGGCATGCTGCCGATCGCCGACGGCAGCGACCTCGGTGGCTCGCTGCGCAACCCCGGCAACTTCAACAACATCGTGGGCTTTAGGCCGAGCGTGGGCCTCGTGCCTGTTTGGCCCACGTCGTTCCCATTGCTCGGCTTCTCGGTGAACGGGCCGCTCGCGCGCTCGGTCGCCGACGTCGCATTGCTCATGAGCGCCATGGCCGGTCCCGACCCGCGCGACCCGTCGCTGCTGCCCGCGGACCCCGCCGTGTTCCGCGGGTTGCTCGAGCGAGAGTTTCGCGGCGTGCGGGTCGCGTGGTGCCCGGATTTGGGCGGCTTGCCGCTAGACGGCCGCGTGCGCGCGGTGCTCTCCGCCCAGCGCAAGACGTTCGAGGACTTAGGTCTCATCGTCGAGGACGCCGCGCCCGACCTTACCGATGCCGACTCCGTTTTTCTCACGATCCGCGCGTTTCGGTCGGCGGCGACCTACGGCCCGCTGCTCGCGCAGTACCGCGAGCTGTTGAAGCCCGAAGCGATCGCTGAAGTCGAGTACGGCCAATCGTTGACGACGGCCGCCGTCGCGCAAGCCATGGTGCGCCACGGTCAGCTCATGGATCGCATGCGTCGCTTCGAGGAGCGCTACGCGTTCACGCTCTGCTGCGTGAATCAGATTCCGCCGTTCGACGCCGCGATCGATTGGCCGCGCGAGATCGGGGGCGTCGCGATGGAGCACTACATCGCTTGGCAGAAGTCGTGCTACTGGATCACGGCGACGTTCCGCCCCGCGATCTCGGTACCCGCGGGGTTCACGGCGGAGGGATTGCCGGTCGGAATACAGATCGTCGGCCGCTATCGCGACGACTTCGGCGTGCTGCAGCTTGGAGCAGCGTTCGAGCAGGCGACGCAGGTCGGCTTGCGGCGGCCGGCGATCGTCGCGGCGTGATCGCGGGGGCTGCGGTTGGCGGTTTCTCGCGGGCGAGTGTGTGGGCGCGCAGGCATGTCGGTGTGCGGGTGCGTGCGTGGTATGCCTCCGCGCGATTGACAAGTCGATTGTCAAAACACACGAGATTGACAACCAGGTTGTCAGTGCGCGGCAACCAGCGCATCCAGGAGGCTCAGCGCGCGAGCGGCCGGATGCCCACGCGCTTGCGAATCTCCGCCAAGAACGGCCGGCTCACCGCGCGCGCCTTCTCCGCCCCGCGGACCAGCAGTTTCTCGACCTCGCCGGGGTTGGCAACGAGGCGCTCGTACTCGGCGCGTGCCGGTGCGAGCTCGGAATCGATGCGCTCGAAGAGCACCTGCTTCATGTCGCCCCAGCCGATACCTTCGGCGTAGCGCTTGCCGATCGCGGTGATTTCGGCGTCGGTGGCGAACGCGCGGTAGATGTCGTAGAGCAGGCTGTCGCTCGGGTCCTTCGGCTGCCCCGGCTCGAGCGAGTTGGTCTTGATCTTCATGACGAGCTTGCGGAGCTCTTTCTCGGGCGCGAATAACGGAATGACGTTGCCGTAGCTCTTGCTCATCTTGCGGCCGTCGAGGCCCGCGAGCGTCGCGACGTTCTCGCCGATGACGGCGTCGGGCAGCACGAACGTCTCGCCGAAATGGTGGTTGAAGCGCTGCGCGATGTCGCGCGCCATCTCGACGTGCTGCTTCTGGTCCTTGCCGACGGGCACCTTGGCCGCCTTGAACATCAAGATGTCGGCGGCCATGAGCACGGGATACGAATAGAGATTCATCATGACGCCTTGATCGGGGTCGCGCCCGGGCGTCGCCTCGTTCTCCGCGACGGCCGCCTTGTACGCGTGCGCACGGTTCATGAGCCCCTTGGCCGTCACGCTTTGCAGGATCCACGTGAGCTCGGGGATCTCAGGTATGTCGGACTGCCGATAGAGAACTACTTTGTCGGGATCGAGGCCGACGGCGAGCCAGCTCGCGGCGATGTCGAGCGTCGAGCTCGCCACACCGTCGGCGTCGCCGCCGATCGCGTGGTAGTCCGCGAGAAAGAAATACGAGTGCACGCTTGGATTCTTGCTCGCGACGACGGCCGGCTTCATCGCACCGACGTAGTTGCCGATGTGCAGCGTGCCCGCCTTGCCCGTGGGCTTGATGCCCGTGAGAACGACTTCCATGACTACGCCGCCGAAGCTAGGCCGTGCACACGTTACCGAGCGCCCCGGTGCCGCCGCAGAAGCTCACGTCCTGGAGCTGGATGCGCAGATTGTCGGGGTCGGCCGTGTACACCTGCGTCACACCGTCGCGCTCGCGGGATTCGGCGCGCAGGCCCTGCGCCTCGAGCGCCGCGACCGTGCGCCCCGCGTCGAAGTCGTGGAAGCCGAAGCAGAAATGGTTGATGTGCGGCATCGCGTTCTGGCCGCCTTGATAGATGCCGAGGAACGCGTCGCCCACGGCGAGATTGACGCCGCCCTGCTGCGTGCTCTTGACGGCCAGGCCGAACGTGCGCCGGTAGAAGGCCACGGAGCGGTCGAGATCGGAGACGATGAGGCTCGCGTGATTGAGCGTCGCGGCCGCGAGCGCCGGCGTTTGTGCGCGAACGGTCGTGGGCGCCGCGGCCAGCGCGGCGAGCACGGTCACGAGCTCGCGGCGGCTCAAGCGCCCCGCCTCGTAGCGGCCCAAAAGCGAGTCGACGGCCTCGCGCATGACGGGCTCCTTGCGACCAGGGAACGGGCAGTCTCCGCGCGGTCCCGGCAGGGGTCAAGCGCCTCACTTTGGCCGTGTTCGCGTTCGCGCGGGGGAGGCGGCCGGCCTTGGGGTCGGCGGGCCGGCCGTCTATGATTCCCGCCTAGCCGACGCGCCTGGCCTTAACGAGAGCACTTGAGCAGCAACCTCACGATCAGCCCGACGAATCTCGACGCTCCGTTCGCGTCGCGCGAAGAGTTCGAAGCTCGCCTCGCGAGCGAATACGGCGCGCACCTGTCGATCCTCGATCAGCGGCTCGACGAGGCGCTGCGGGCCACGGGGTTCGACGGCGCCGTCATCTTCGCAGGCGACGAGCGCGTGATCTTCCGCGACGACCAGACCTACCCGTTCCGCGTCGAGCCGTACTTCAAGGCCTGGGTGCCGCTGACGCAAGCGCCGGGGTCGTTCCTGCGCCTCGTGCCGGGTCAGAAGCCGATGCTCGTCTACAAGCAGGTCGACGACTACTGGCACGAGCCGCCGAGCGATCCCGAGGGTTACTGGACTCAGCACTTCGACATCCGCATCGCGCGCACCGACGTCGAGGCGCGCAAGCTCTCGGGCAGCGGCGCGCGTTGGGTCGCCGTGGGCTCGGGCGCCGAGCGCGCCGTGCAGCGCGGCGGCCACAGCGCGCTACCGGCCATCAACGACCCACGGTTCCTCAATCACCTCGACTTCACGCGTGCCGTGAAGACGACCTACGAGCGTCTCTGCATGCGCGGGGCACAGGCCGCGGCCGTGCGCGGCCATCTCGCAGTGGCCGCCGCGTTCAAGTCCGGCGTCACCGAGCTCGAGCTCCACAACGCGTATCTCGCCGCGAGCGGTCAGCGCGAGACGGAGCTGCCATACGCCAACATCATCGCGCTCAACGAGCACGCGGCGACGCTGCACTTCACGCGCCTGCGCGCCGAGGCGCCGCCCGTCACGCGCTCGCTGCTCATCGACGCAGGCGCCGAGTTCTACGGCTACGCGGCCGACGTCACGCGCACCTACTCGGCTTCCGAGAGCGACGATTTCGCGGCGCTCATCGCGAGCATGGACGCGCTCCAGCAGCGCGTCTGCGCCGAGGTGAAACCCGGTGCCGACTTCGTCGTGCTGCACGCCTTCGCGAACCGGCAACTGACCACGGTGCTGAGCGAGCATCGGCTCATCACGTGCAGCGCCGACGAGGCTGTCGCGAGCGGCATCACGCGCGCGTTCCTGCCGCACGGGCTCGGCCACCTGCTCGGGCTCCAGGTGCACGACGCGGGCGGCCGCCTCGCCGATCGGACCGGGAAGAAACGCGAGCCGCCGCCGCTCGCGCCGTACTTGCGGTTGACGCGCACGCTCGAGCCCGGCGTCGTCACGACGATAGAGCCCGGACTCTATTTCATTCCGTCCCTGCTGAAGCCCTTGCTCGCAAAGCACGAGGACAAGCTCAATCGCTCCATGATCGAGCGCCTCGTGCCGTTCGGCGGCATTCGCATCGAGGACAACGTGGAAGTCACGGCCGACGGCCATCGCAATCTCACGCGCGACGCCTTCGCCGCGGCGCCGCGAGGCAACGGCCGCCAGTCTTAGGAACAAGGGAACGATGTCGCACCGCACCGCAGAGCTACCGCCGCGCACGGGTCTCAAGCACGTCATTCGCGAGCTGCGCTACCACGAGGCCGCTCGGCAGGTGCTCGCGGTCGTGCTCATCGTCGTCTACGCCGTGACGGCGGCGCCGCGACCTGAGCTCGCCGCGATCGGGTTAGGCGTAGCCATGGTCGGTGCGTTCGTGCGCCTCTACGCGAGCGGCTTCATCGTCAAGAACCAAGAGCTCGCGACCGACGGCGCCTATCGTTTCGTTCGCCACCCGCTCTACACCGGCAACATCCTGCTCATCCTGGGCTTCGCGCTCGCGGGCTCAAGGGGGTGGGGAATCCCGCTCGCGTTGCTTTTCTTCTGGTTCTACTACCCCACCGCCATCGAGTACGAGGACCGCAAGCTGTACCGCATCTTCGGCGCAGCCTGGGAGCAGTGGTCGGCGCGCACGCCCGCGCTCGTGCCGCGCTTCGGCGGCCAGGCGCCCGCCGCGGCCGGCGATCGGCGCTGGTCCCTCGACGTCAGCAACACCCACGGCGAGCTCGTGTTCGTCGTGCTCGCACTCTCGTGTGCCGCTTGGGTCGCGTGGCGGGCGTTTTTCTGATCGCCGCGGAGCGTCGTGGCTGACGACCCTTCGCAGCCGTCCGGGGTGTTCGCGGCGGAGCTGCGCGCCGCGATCGAGTCGGGCCCGGGCCGCGAGCTCGGCAGCGGCTACCAAGCGTCGGTTCATCTCTACGAGACGTCGGCCGGCGCGGTCGTCGTCAAGAGGCCGCATACCGGCGGGCCTTTGGCTCGCCTGTGGCGGTCGTTGTTACGGCGCGAGGCCGCCGTCTACGCGCACCTCGGGGGCATCGCCGGCATTCCGCGCTCGTTCGGCCTAGTCGGCGACAGCTTGGCGCTCGAGCACCTCGAGGGCCCTTCGCTGCGCGAGCACGAGCCGCACATAGGCGACCGCGAGGCATTCTTCGCCAAGCTGCTCGCGACGATCGAGGCAATGCACGCGGCCGGTGTCGCGCACAGCGACTTGAAGCGCAAGGACAACATCGTCGTCGGCGGCGGCGAGCGGCCCCATCTCATCGACTTCGGCATCGCCGTGCGCCGCAGCGCGACGAGCGCGCTTTGGAACCGCGTCGTGTTCGCGCCGCTGCAACAGATGGACAGGAACGCCTGGGTCAAGCTCAAGTACGGGCGGCGAATCGACCCCGCGGAGGAGCCCGCCGTCTTATCGGCGGAGGACGCGGCTATCTACCGTCCGCTGTGGCTCGAGCGCGCGGCGCGCGCCGTGCGTGTTCCGTGGCAAACGATCACGCTACGGCGGCCGCGGCAGCGTTGGCGCGCGCGCCGCGACCCACCGCGCAACTGATCGAGCCCAGGCGAGTCGGTTGACCGGCGAAGCGTTACGCCGTCGTGCGCGGCGCCTTGGGCTCGGCGGCCTTCTCCGGCTGATCGAGCAGCTGCACGATCGCCATGGGCGCCGAGTCGCCGACGCGGAAGCCTACTTTAAGGATCCGCAGATAGCCGCCCGGGCGGCTCTTGAAGCGCGGGCCGAGCTCCGTGAACAAACGGCCCACGGCCTTGTCGTCGCGCAGGCGGTTGAACGCGAGCCGGCGGCGGCTCACGCCGTCCTCTTTCGCAAGCGTGATGAGCGGCTCGACGACGCGGCGCAATTCCTTGGCCTTCGGCAGCGTGGTCCGTACCGTCTCGTGCACGAGCAGCGATGCCGCGAGGTTGCGGTACATCGCGCGCCGGTGCGGCGAGTTTCTGCCGAGCCTACGGCCCGAATTTTTGTGACGCATCGCAGCAACTCCGACTGATCAGAACGCCATCGACGTGGGCGGCGGCGTGGAGGTCGAAGGCTCCTCCGCGCGCAGCCCCGGCGGCGGCCAGTTGTCGAGCCGCATGCCGAGCGCCAAGCCGTGCTGCTCGAGCACTTCCTTGATCTCGGTGAGCGACTTCTTGCCGAGGTTCGGCGTGCGCAGGAGCTCGACTTCCGTGCGCTGCACGAGGTCGCCGATGTAGTTGATGTTCTCGGCCTTCAGGCAGTTGGCCGAGCGCACCGTGAGCTCGAGCTCGTCGACGGGGCGCAGCAAAATGGGGTCGATCTGCGTCTCGGCGCGGCCAAAGCCGACCTCGTCCTCGCCCTGGAGGTCGACGAACACGTCGAGCTGGTTCTTCAAGATCACGCCGGCGCGGCGAATCGCCTCTTCGGCGTCGATGGTGCCGTTGGTCTCGATGTCGACGATGAGCTTGTCGAGGTCGGTGCGCTGCTCGACGCGCGCGCGCTCCACGGTGTACGTGACGCGGCGGATCGGGCTGAACGAGGCGTCGAGCTGGAGGCGGCCGATGGGGCGCGTCTGCTCCTCGAACGTAGCGATCGTCGTGGCCGGTCGATAGCCGCGACCGCGCACGATCTTGAGGAACGCGCGGATCTCGCCCGACTTCGTGAGATTGGCGATGACGAGATCGGGATTGACGATCTCGATGTCGTGATCGACGGCGATGTCGCCCGCGCGCACGGGCCCCGGGCCCTTCTTCGCGAGCTGGAGCTCGGCCTCTTCGCGCGAGTGCATCTTGATCGCGATCGACTTCAGGTTCAGCAGGATGTCGACGACGTCCTCTTGAACGCCCTCGATGCTCGTGTACTCGTGGAGCACGCCCTCGATCTCCGCCTCGACGATGGCCGCGCCCGGCATCGACGAGAGCAGCACGCGCCGCAGCGCGTTGCCGAGCGTGTGACCGAACCCACGCTCGAACGGCTCCACCGTCACGCGAGCGCGATTGGTACCGAGGGGCTGAACCTTGACGGCGCGCGGCCGCAGGAATTCCGTTGCTGATGTCATCTACAGGTGTCCTCGCGTTACTTCGAGTAGAGCTCGACGACCAGATTCTCGTTGATGTCCGGCAGAATCTCGTCGCGCTCGGGCAGGTTCTTGAGCGTTCCCTGCATGTTCTTGTCGTCGACGTCGACCCACTCGGGGAAGCCGACCTGGCCCGCGACCGACAGCGCCGACTTGATGCGGAGCTGCTCTTTCGCGCGGTCGCGCACGGCGATCTTGTCTCCCGCCTTCAACTGGTACGACGGAATGTTGACGATCTGCTCGTTGACCTTGATGCCGCGGTGGCTCACGAGCTGGCGCGCCTCCGCGCGCGTGGACGCAAACCCCATGCGGTAGACGACGTTGTCGAGCCGCGCTTCGAGCATGCGCAGCAGGTTCTCGCCCGTCGCGCCTTTGACCCTGGCCGCCTTTTTGTAGTAGTTGCGGAACTGCCGCTCGAGCACGCCGTACATGCGGCGCAGCTTTTGCTTCTCGCGAAGCTGCACGCCGTAGTCGGACAGCCGCTGACGCCGCTGCGCCGCGCCGCCCGGGGGTACTTCGAGCTTGCACTTTTGCTCGAGTGGCTTGAGCCCGCTCTTCAAGAACAGGTCCGTGCCTTCGCGACG
This sequence comes from uncultured Gammaproteobacteria bacterium, assembly GCA_964503125.1. Taxonomy (GTDB): domain Bacteria; phylum Pseudomonadota; class Gammaproteobacteria; order Steroidobacterales; family Rariloculaceae; genus FEN-1219. The sequence goes on along the minus strand of CAZCZE010000033.1, from coordinate 11,953 downwards.
CGCAAGCTTACAAGTTGGGCCTCTGTATCTCGCCATGTTTTGTTCCGCTTAAACCCGTCGCTTCTTCGGCGGACGACAGCCGTTGTGAGGAATCGGAGTGACGTCTTCGATCTCGGTGATCCTGAAACCGACGGCGTTCAAGGCACGCACGGCCGACTCGCGCCCCGGGCCCGGGCCTTTGACGCGCACCTCGAGGTTCTTGACGCCGTACTCTTTCGCCGCATTGCCGGCCTTCTCGGCGGCGACCTGCGCAGCGAAGGGTGTGCTTTTGCGCGAGCCCTTGAAGCCGCAGTTGCCGGCCGTCGCCCACGCGAGCGTGTTGCCCTGCCGATCCGTGATGCTGATGATCGTGTTGTTGAACGACGCGTGCACGTGGGCCACGGCGTCCAAGATTTGCCGTTTGGCCTTCTTGCGAACTTTCGCTGCAACGACTGGCGGTGTGGCTGCCATTTAGCCTCCTAGTTTCTTGACGCCGCGACGCGGGCCTTTGCGCGTGCGCGCATTGGTCCTCGTCCGCTGGCCGCGCAGCGGCAAGCCGCGGCGGTGGCGAATGCCGCGGTAACAACCGAGGTCCATGAGGCGCTTGATGTTCATCGCGACCTCACGGCGCAGATCGCCCTCGACGGGGAACTTCGCGATGACGTCGCGCAGCCTCGCGATCTCGGGCTCCGTGAGATCCTTGACCTGCGTGCTCGCTTCGACGCCTGCCGCTTTGCAGGTCATGAGTGCACGATTCCGGCCGATGCCGAAGATGTGCGTGAGTGCTACACACACGTGCTTGTTGGTCGGAATATTGACGCCCGCGATACGTGCCATAGTGTTTAACCTCTAGCCCTGGCGCTGCTTGTGCCGAGGGTCTTCGCAAATCACGCGCACCACGCCGCGGCGGCGCACGATCTTGCACTTCCTACAAATTTTGCGAACCGACGTTCTCACTTTCATTGCTTAGGCTCCAAACGACCCTACTTGTCGTCGCTCTTGCCGTAACCGCGGAGATTGGCTTTCTTGAGCAACCCTTCGTACTGGTGCGTCATCATGTGAGCCTGGAGCTGCGCCATGAAGTCCATCGTGACGACGACGACGATGAGCACCGACGTACCGCCGAAATAGAACGGCACGTTGAACTCGAGAATCAAGAATTCGGGGACCAAGCACACGGCCGTGATGTACATGGCGCCCCAGAACGTGAGCCTGGTCAGCACCTTGTCGATGTACTCGGCCGTCTGTTGGCCCGGCCGAATGCCCGGGATGAAGGCGCCCGAGCGCCGCAGGTTCTCGGCCGTGTCGCGCGAGTTGAACACGAGCGCCGTGTAGAAGAAGCAGAAGAAAATGATCAAGCCCGCATACAGCAAGATGTAGATCGGCTGGCCCGGCGACAGGCTCGCGGCAAGACGCTGGAGCCACGACGCGCCCTGGCTCGTGCCGAACCAGCCCGCGATGGTGGCCGGGAACAGGATCAAGCTCGACGCGAAAATCGGCGGGATGACGCCCGACATGTTGATCTTGAACGGCAGATGGCTCGTCTGCCCCGCGTACATGCGCCTGCCCTGCTGGCGCTTCGCATAGTTCACGGCGATACGGCGCTGCGCGCGTTCCATGAACACGACGGCGCCCATGACGCCGAGTGCCAAGAAGCCGAGCAGGAACGGCACCGCTTGGTTCATTCCGCCCGTGTTGACGAGCTCGAGCGTGCCGCCGATGGCCGAGGGCAAGCCCGACAAGATGCTCGCGAGAATGATCATCGAGATGCCGTTGCCGATGCCGCGCTCCGTGATCTGCTCGCCGAGCCACATGAGGAACATCGTGCCGGTCACGAGCGTGATCGCGGCCGTCATGATGAAGCCCGTGCCCGGAACCAGCGCCACACCCTGCGTCTGGAAAGCGCCGGCCATGGCGATCGACTGGAACCCCGCGAGCACGACCGTGCTGTAGCGCGTGTACTGCGTGATCTTGCGGCGGCCTGACTCGCCTTCCTTACGCAACTGCTGCAGCGCGGGGATGACGTGCGTGCCCATCTGCAGAATGATCGAGGCCGAGATGTACGGCATGATGCCGAGCGCGAAAATCGACAGGCGCGACAGCGCGCCGCCCGAGAACATGTTGAACATGCTCAAAATAGTGCCCTGCTGTTGCTCGAACAGAAGGCGCAGTTGCTCGGGGTTGATGCCGGGCACGGGGATGAAGCTGCCGACGCGGTAGACGACGAGCGCGCCGAGCAAAAACAACAGGCGATGGCGGAGATCGGTGGAACGCGTCGCGTCACCGAGCAACGTGGCCGGATTGACCGTGCCTGCCTTCGCCATCGCCTGGTTACTCCAAAACCTTGCCGCCCGCGGCTTCGATGATCTTGCGCGCGCCGGCCGTGACCTTGAGCCCGCTGACCGTGACGGGCTTGTCGAGCTTCCCCGAGGCGATGACCTTGACCGTCAACGCACGCCTCGACACCAAGTGCGCGGCTTTGACCGCCGCAAGATCGGCCGTTTTACCGGCGAACCGCGCCAGCTCGTGAACGCGCAGCTCGGCCTTCTCGTCGCGCGTCTGCGAGACGAAGCCGATCTTCGGCAGGCGCCGCGCAAGCGGCATCTGGCCGCCCTCGAAACCCACCTTGTGGTAGCCGCCCGCGCGCGCGCGCTGGCCTTTGACGCCGCGGCCGCCGGTCTTGCCGAGACCTGACCCCACGCCGCGGCCGCGCCGCTTATGGTTGAACTTGCTGCCCTTCGCGGGGTGTAGATCGTTGAGACGCATCTCAAGCCTCCTCGACGAGCAGCATGTAGCGAATCTTGTGGATCATGCCGCGATTCTCGGGCGTGTCGTTGACCTCGATGGTCTGGTGCCGGCGCCGCAAACCCAGGCCGCTCGCGCACTGCGCATGCCCCGGTGTCTGGCCGAAACGGCTCCGCAGGAGCGTCAAACGAATTTTTTTCTTCGCCTTAGCCACGGTGCACCCTTAGCCGAAGAGCTCTTCGACGCTCTTGCCGCGCTTGGCGGCGATCTGCGTAGGCGAGCGCATGCCCGCGAGCGCGTTCATCGTGGCGCGCACGACATTGATCGGATTGCGCGACCCATAGCTCTTCGCGAGCACGTTGCGCACGCCGGCGCACTCGAGCACTGCGCGCATGGCGCCGCCTGCGATGACGCCCGTGCCGTCGGAGGCCGGCTGCATGAACACGCGCGTGGCGCCGTGGCTGCCGCGCAGCTCGTATTGCAGCGTGGCATTCCTGAGGCTCACGTTTTGCAGGCGCTTGCGCGCCGCCTGCATCGCCTTCTGAATGGCCTGCGGCAGCTCGCGCGCTTTGCCGTAGCCGTAGCCGACGCGGCCGTTGCCGTCGCCGACGACAGTCAGCGCCGTGAAGCCGAACTGCCGGCCACCCTTCACGACCTTGGCGACGCGATTTACAGCGACCAGCTTTTCTTGAAACTCATCAGGGTTTGACATGATTTCCGCTCGCTTGGGACGGGCTCAAAAGCCGCACTCCGTTAAACGTTGAGACCCGCTTCGCGCGCCGCGTCCGCGAGCGCCTTGATGCGGCCGTGATACTTGAAGCCCGAGCGGTCGAACGCGACCTTCTCGATGCCGGCCTGCTTGGCGCGCGCGGCGATTTCCTTGCCGACGGCCGCGGCCGCGGCGACGTTGCCCGTGCTCTTGAGCTCCTTGCGCAGCTCCTTGCTCAGCGTCGAGGCGCTTACGACGACGCGATTGCCCTCGGGCGCGATAATCTGCGCGTAGATATGCTGCGGCGTGCGATGCACGCAGAGCCGGTGCACACCGAGCAACGAGATCCGCACGCGCGTACGGCGCGCGCGACGTTGGCGTCTTTCCTTCTTGTCTAGGCCCATAGCTACTTCTTCTTCGCTTCTTTGATCTCGATACGCTCGTTGGCGTACTTGACGCCCTTGCCCTTGTAGGGCTCGGGCGGCCGGTAGCTGCGCAGGTCGGCCGCGACTTGGCCGACCTGGCGCCGATCCATTCCCTTGACGATGATCTCGTTTTGGCTCGGCGTTTCGATCGAGATGCCCTTCGGGATCTGATAGTCGACGGGGTGGGAGAAGCCGAGCGTCAAGTTGAGCTTCTGGCCCTGCACCGCGGCGCGGTAACCGACACCAACGAGCTCGAGCTTCTTCTCGAAGCCCTTGCCGATGCCGGTGACCATGTTGGCGAGATGCGCGCGCGTAGTGCCCGCCATGGCGTTCGCGAACCGGCTGCCCGAGCGCGGCGCGACCTCGAGGCGCGTGCCGTCGACCGTGACCTCGATCTCGGAGTTCACGTCGAGCGTGAGGCTGCCTTTTTTGCCCTTGATCGTGACGGACTGGCCCTTGACCTCGGCACTCATGTCCTTACCGAGCTCGACGGGCCTTTTTCCTACTCTCGACATCGTTGTGGCTCGCGTTTCGACTAACTTAGAGAACGATGCACAACACTTCGCCGCCGTGGCCCTGTGCCTTGGCTTGCATGTTGGTCATGACGCCATGCGACGTCGACACGATCGCGACGCCGAGGCCGCCTTGCACGACGGGCAGCTGATCGACGCGCTTGTAGATGCGTAAGCCAGGCCGGCTCACACGCTCGATGCGTTCGATGACCGGGCGGTCCTGGTAGTACTTGAGCTCGAGCGTCAACTGCTCCTTGCCTTCGACGGTCTCGGTGCTCACGCTGCCGAGATAGCCTTCCTGCGCGAGCACTTTGGCGATCGCCACCTTTTGCTTCGACGACGGCAGCGTCACGGACGGCTTGCGCGCCGTCTGCGCGTTGCGGATGCGCGTCAACATGTCGGCGATCGGGTCGGTCATGCTCATGACGACATCCTCACCAGCTGGCCTTGCGCAGGCCCGGGATCTCGCCGCGCATCGTTGTCTCGCGGAGCTTCGTGCGCGACAACCCGAACTTCCGGTAAAAGCCGTGCGGCCGGCCCGTGAGTGCGCAGCGATTGCGCAGGCGAATCGGGTTCGCGTCGCGCGGCAGCTTCTGGAGGCTCTTCTGCGCCTCGGCCTTGTCCTCGTCGGACGTCTTCGGCTCGCGAATGAGCTCCTTGAGCTCCGCACGTTTCTTGGCATAGCGCTTGACCGCTTTCTCGCGGTGGCGCTGGCGCATGATCATGGATTTCTTGGCCATGGTTTAACGATCTCCCCGCAACGGGAACTTGAAGGCCTCGAGCAACGCCCTGCCCGCTTCGTCGGTACGGGCCGTCGTGGTGATCGAGATATCGAGACCACGGATTGCGTCGACTTGGTCGAAATTGATCTCCGGGAAAATGATCTGCTCTTTGACGCCGAGGTTGAAATTGCCGCGGCCGTCGAACGCGCGGCGCGACACGCCGCGGAAGTCGCGAATACGGGGCATCGCGACGCTGATGAGCCGGTCGAGGAACTCGTACATGCGCGCCTGGCGCAGCGTCACCTTGCAGCCGATGGCCACGCCGTCGCGCACTTTGAAGCTCGCGACAGACTTCTTGGCTTTGCAGGACATGGGCTTCTGACCGGAGATCTTCGCGAGATCGGCCATCGCGCTGTCGAGCACCTTGCGGTCCGCGAGCGCCTCGCCGACGCCCATGTTGAGCGTGATCTTCGTGATGCGCGGCACCGCCATCGGGTTCTTGAGGTTCAGCTGCTTCATGAGCGCAGGCACGACCTCTTTGCGGTAGAACTCTTGTAGTCTCGTTGCCATATCACTTAGTCCAACACTTCGTAGTGATCACGTATCCAACACTTCGCCGTTGCCTTTGAAGTACCGCACCTTGCGGCCATCCGACAACTGACGGAATCCCACGCGGTCGGCCTTTTGCGTCGTGGGGTTGAAGAGCGCCACGTTCGACGTGTGTAGCGACTTCTCCTGCTCCACGATGCCGCCGGCCACACCCTTCTGCGGATTCGGCCGCTGATGCTTGTGCGCGACGTTGACGTTCTCGACGACGACGCGGCCGTCCGGCTCGACGCTGAGCACGGTGCCGCGCCGGCCTTTGTCCTTGCCGACGATCACGATGACCTGATCGCCTTTCTTGATGCGCTGCATGTGAGTCTCTTCCTAGAGCACTTCCGGAGCCAGCGAAATGATCTTCATGAACGCCGTCGTGCGCAGCTCGCGCGTGACCGGCCCGAAGATGCGCGTGCCGATGGGCTCGAGCTTGTTCGTGAGCAGCACCGCGGCGTTGCCGTCGAAACGAATCAGGGAGCCGTCGGGGCGGCGCAGACCGTGCCGCGTGCGCACGACGACGGCGTGGTACACCTCGCCCTTCTTGACGCGGCCGCGAGGAATCGCGTCCTTGATCGTGACCTTGATGATGTCGCCGATGCGCGCATAGCGGCGCTTCGAGCCGCCGAACACCCTGATACACATCAGGCTGCGCGCGCCGCTGTTGTCGGCGGCAGTGAGCAGGGTTTGAGTTTGGATCATGTCTGTCCCTTACGCCTCGACCCCGGCATCGACGTCGACCGGCGCGCGCTCGACGATTTCGACGACGCGCCAGGACTTGCGCTTGCTGATGGGGCGGCACTCGACGATGGCGACGGTATCGCCTTCGCGGCACGTGCCCTCTTCGTCGTGCGCCATGATCGTCGTCGTGCGGCGGATGAACTTGCCGTAGGCCGGGTGCTTGACCAGACGCTCGATCGACACGGTGACGCTCTTCTGCATCTTGCTACTGACGACGCGACCGATCGTGGGGCGATGGGTCGGCGTATCTTTGGTGTCTGCTGTGCTCATGTCTGTCTCGCTATTTCTTCACGCGCTCGCGCTGCACGGTTTTGATTCGTGCAATGTTCTTGCGCACCTTGCCGTGCTGGTCGGGCTTGGCACCTTGCCCTGTGGCGGCCTGCATGCGCAGGTTGAACTGCTCGCGGCGCAGCTTCAGCAGCTCGTCGCTCAAGTCCGCGTCCGGCTTGCCTCTGAGCATCTGTCGGAACTCTTTGGTCTTCATCAGCCTGCATGCCGTTCGACGAATGTGGTGCTCAAAGGCAGCTTGGCCGCACAGAGCGCAAACGCCTCGCGCGCGACTCCTTCGGTGACGCCGGCGATCTCGAAGAGCAACTTGCCGGGTCGTATCTGCGCCACCCAGTACTCGACGTTGCCCTTGCCCTTGCCTTGGCGAACCTCGAGGGGCTTCTTCGTGATGGGCTTGTCGGGGAACACGCGGATCCAGATGTGCCCTCCCCGCTTCACGAAGCGCGTCATCGCGCGCCGGCCCGCCTCGATCTGCCGCGCCGTGAGCTGGCCGCGATCGAGCGACTTGAGCCCAAAATCGCCGAAGGCGACCGAGTTGCCGCGCTGGGCGAGCCCACGGTTGCGGCCCTTGAACTGTTTGCGGAATTTGGTGCGTTTCGGTTGCAGCATGCCGTTTCGCCCTATGCCTGTTGCGGCCGCGCGGCCTCGGCCGGCTCCGCAGCGGGTTGCTCCGCCGCGGCTTCACGCACCTCGCCGCGGAACACCCAAACCTTGACGCCGATGACGCCGTACGTGGTGCGCGCCTCGGCCAGGCCGTAGTCGATATCGGCACGGAACGTGTGCAGCGGCACGCGACCTTCGCGGTACCACTCGGAGCGCGCGATCTCGGCGCCGTTCAAACGGCCCGACACGCGCACCTTGATGCCCTCGGCACCGATGCGCATCGTGTTCGTCACGGCGCGGCGCATGGCGCGGCGAAACTGCACGCGGCGCTCGAGCTGCTGCGCGATGCCCTCGGCCACGAGCAGCGCGTCGAGCTCGGGCTTGCGAATCTCGGCGATGTTGAGACGCACGTCGTGCAGCGGCAGGCCGAGCAGCTTCGCGACATCGCCGCGCAGCTTCTCGATGTCCTCGCCCTTCTTGCCGATGACGACGCCGGGCCGCGCCGTGTGAATCGTGATGTTGGCCTTCTTGGCGGGGCGCTCGATGTGAATGCGGCTGACCGACGCGTCCTTGAGCCTCTTGCGCAAAAACTCGCGCACGCGGTGGTCCTGCTCGACGTAGATGGGGAACGTCTGCGTGTTCGCATACCACCGCGACGACCAATCCTTGGTGATGCCGAGGCGAATGCCGACGGGATGAACTTTTTGACCCATACGTTACTCGTCGCCTACTCGAACGGTGATGTGGCTGTTGCGCTTCAGGATGCGGTCACCGCGGCCCTTGGCGCGCGCCGCGTAACGGGCGAAAAACGGTGCCGCGTCGACGTGCACGTTGGCCACCTTGAGCTCGTCGATGTCGGCGCCATGGTTGTGCTCGGCGTTGGCGATCGCGGATTCCAGCACCTTGTGCACCATGCGCGCGGCTTTCTTGCGGCTGAACGCCAGGATCTTGAGCGCGCTCGCCACCGACTGGCCGCGAATTTGGTCGGCCACGAGCCGACACTTTTGCGGCGAGATGCGAGCGAAGCGAAGTTTGGCGACAACCTGCATGACCGACGGCTCCTATTACTTCTCGCCTTTCTCGCCCGGCTTGCCGGCCGGCGCGGCGCCCGGTGCGGCGCCCGGCGCACCCGGCGCGCCGACGATGGCAGCGGCGGCCTTGCGATCGCCCGAGTGGCCCTTGAAACTGCGCGTCGGCGCGAACTCGCCGAGCTTGTGGCCCACCATGTTCTCGGAGACGAGCACGGGCACGTGCTGCCGGCCGTTGTGCACGGTGATCGTGAGGCCGACCATGTCGGGCACGATCATCGAGCGGCGCGACCAGGTCTTGATGGGCCGGCGATCGCTCGTGGCGGTTGCCTTTGCTACCTTGTCGAGCAGGTGAATGTCGACAAAAGGGCCTTTCTTGATCGAACGCGACATATAGGTTCTCTAGCTCAAGTCTCTCTAACTATTTCTGCCGACGATCGCGCACGATCATCGAGCGCGTGCGTTTGTTGCGACGCGTCTTGTAGCCCTTGGCCTTCTGGCCCCACGGCGACACCGGATGCGGGTTGCCCTGGCCCGACTTGCCTTCGCCGCCGCCGTGCGGATGGTCGACGGGGTTTTGGGCCACGCCGCGAACGGTTGGGCGAATGCCGCGCCAGCGCTGCGCGCCGGCCTTGCCGATCTTGCGCAGGTTGTGCTCGTCGTTGCCGACTTCGCCGATCGTGGCGCGGCAGTTGATGTGCACCTTGCGCATCTCGCCCGAGCGCAAGCGCACGGTGACGTACTCGCCTTCGCGCGCCACGACCTGCACCGACGCGCCGGCGCTACGCGCCATTTGCGCGCCTTTGCCCGCCTTCAGCTCGATGCAGTGCACGAGCGAGCCGATCGGAATGTTCTTGAGCAGCAACGCGCTACCGGGCTTGATCGGCGCGTCGGCGCCCGACACGATCGGATCGCCGACCTGCGCGCGTTTCGGCGCGAGGATGTAGCGACGCTCGCCGTCGGCGTAGAGCACGAGTGCGAGATGGGCCGTGCGGTTCGGGTCGTACTCGAGCCGCTCGATGCGCCCCTGGACGCCGTCCTTGTCGCGCTTGAAATCGATGACGCGGTAGTAGCGCTTGTGACCGCCGCCCTGGTGCCGCGTCGTGATGCGGCCTTGGTTGTTGCGTCCGCCGCGTTTCGGCATCGGCCGCAGCAACGGCTCGTAAGGATCGCCTTGGTGCAATCCTTCCTTGACGACGCGGACTACGAACCGCTGACCCGGCGATGTTGGTTTGAGCTTGCGTAACGCCACGATATTGCCCCGCGCCTTAAGCCGACTCGGCGCCCATGAAGTTGATGTCTTGGCCCGGCGCGAGTCGCACGTAGGCCTTCTTCCACGCTTGACGCCGTCCTAAGCGCTGGCCGAAGCGCTTGGCCTTGGCCGGGATGCACACGACCGAGACGCGCTGCACCTTGACCTCGAACAAGAGCTCGACGGCCTGACGGATGTCGCTCTTGGTCGCGTCGTCGCGCACTTTGAACACGAACTGGCCGCCCTCGGCGAGGCTCGTGGCCTTCTCCGAGACGTGCGGGCCGAGCAGGACCTGCATGAGCTTTTCGCGGTGGGCCGGGTTGCTCATTTGAGCCGCTCCTCGACGATTTTGAGAGCCGCGGCCGTGACGAGGATCTTGTCGGCGCCGACCAAGCTCACGGGATCGACGAGCCGCGCTTCGAGCAAGCTCACGTTCGGCAGATTGCGCGCCGCGAGCCAGAGCTTCATGTCGAACGCCTCGACGACGACGAGGCCTGCGCTGAACCCGAGCTTCTCGAACTTGCCGCGCAGCTCTTTGGTCTTCGCCGCCGACACGCCGAGCTCGGGCGTCACGAGCAGCCGGTCCTGGCGCAGGAGCTCGGACAAGATCGAACGCATCGCACCGCGGTGCATCTTGCGGTTGACCTTCTGCTCGAAGCTGCGCGGCCGCGCCGCGAACGCGCGGCCGCCGCCGACCCAAATCGGGCTTCGGATCGAACCTACGCGCGCGCGCCCCGTGCCCTTCTGCTTCCACGGCTTCTTGCCGCTGCCGCTGACCTCGGAGCGAGTCTTCTGCGCCTTCGTGCCGGCGCGCGCGCCGGCGAGATACGCCGTCACGACCTGGTGGACGAGCGGCTCGTTGAACGCCGCGCCGAACGTCGCATCCGCGAGCTCGAGCGTGCTGCTACCTTTCCCTTTGCCGTCAACCAATTTGACTTTCATCGCTCGATCTCGCGCCGCAGCTATTTCTTCGCCGTGGCTTTGGCGGTGGCTTTGGCCGTGGCTTTGACGCCCGGACGCACCACGACTTGGCCGTTCTCGCTGCCCGGGACCGCGCCTTTGACGAGCAGCAGATTGCGCTCGGCGTCGATCTTGACGACCTCGAGATTGATCTTCGTGACCTTGTCTGCACCCAAGCGCCCCGCCATTCGCTTGCCGGGGAACACGCGGCCCGGCGTTTGCCGTTGACCGATGGCGCCCGGCGCGCGGTGCGAAAGCGAGTTGCCGTGCGACATGTACTGGTGGGAGAAGTGGTGGCGCTTGATGACGCCCGCGTAGCCCTTGCCCTTCGTCGTGCCGCTGACATCGACGAATTGGCCGACCTGGAACAGGTCTACCTTGAGTTCGGCGCCGGGGGTGAGGTCGGCACCCTCGCCCTCGCCGAGACGGAACTCGTAGAGGCCGCGGCCCGGATCGACCTTCGCGTTCGCGAAGTGTCCGGCGACGGCCTTCGTCGTGCGGTGCGCCTTCGGCGCGGCGCCGACGGTGACCTGCACCGCGCGATAGCCGTCGCGTTCGGCCGTTTTGACCGTCGTGACGCGATTGGGCAGGGCTTCGATGACGGTGACCGGCACGGAGTCACCGTTGTCCCGGAAAATGCGGGTCATGCCGCACTTTCGGCCCACTAAACCGACTGACATTCGTCTTCCTCGCTATCCGCACCGACTACTTCGGCCGGCGCTTCAGCCAGGGCTGCCTATAGGCGCCCTGGCACCCATGACTCCAACCCACAAGGGGCGGCGTCGTTGTTGGACTGTGGCCGCTCGAGGCTTCGAGTGGCTACTACTCCCAAGACTGAACGGCCCGGTCGCGAAACCGGGCCGGTGAAAAGCCCGGCATTATAACCACCTGCAAATCCCTAGTCCAACGAGCTCAATTGAGCTTGATCTGGACGTCCACCCCCGCCGGAAGCTCGAGCTTCATGAGCGCGTCGACCGTTTTGTCCGTCGGATCAACGATATCCATGAGCCGCTTGTGGGTCAGGAGCTCGTATTGATCCCGGGCGTCCTTGTCCGCATGCGGCGAGATCAGAATGGTGTAGCGCTCGATCTTGGTCGGCAAAGGCACGGGCCCGCGGACCGTCGCGCCCGTGCGCTTGGCCGTCTCGACGATTTCCCGCGCCGACTTGTCGATCAAACGGTGATCGAACGCCTTGAGCCGGATCCTAATATTTTGATTCGCCATGATTTTCCCGAATAATCTATTGAATCTGCCTATTGAATGATCTTGGCGACGACGCCGGCGCCGACAGTGCGGCCGCCCTCGCGAATCGCGAAGCGTAAACCCTCTTCCATCGCGATCGGCGAAATCAGCTCCACCTTCATCTGAATGTTGTCGCCCGGCATCACCATCTCG
>CAZCZE010000032.1:0-156422 GCA_964503125.1 uncultured Gammaproteobacteria bacterium | reverse complement strand
GACCTGTCCAGCGCCTACTTCGTGCCGGACAACCAGACGCTGCGCGCACTGGTGGCCGCCGCGAAACGCGGCGTCAGGATTCGGGTGGTGGTGCCGGGAGAGCATACCGACACCGAAATCGTCCGGCGCGCATCGCGTTCGGTATGGGGAGCGTTGCTCGAGGCGGGCGTCGAAATCCATGAATACCGGCCCACCATGTATCACTGCAAGGTCATGGTCGTGGATGCGCTGTGGGTGTCGGTCGGCTCGACCAACTTCGACAACCGCTCGTTCCGGCTGAACGACGAAGCCAACCTGAATGTCTACGACGCCGAATTCGCGCGCCGCCAGATCGAGATTTTCGAGGATGACATCAGGCACTCGCGGCGCATCAGCCTGCAGCAGTGGCAGCAGCGGCCGCTCGCCGAAAAGCTGTGGGAGCACGCAGCGGCCCTGCTCCGGGACCAGCTGTGAGCGACCGCAAATCGCCTCACTTATTCGGAGAACCCGCGACTAAGGCGTATAAACGGCCCTTCTGTCAAAGCCGAGTGTAACGCCGGACGAGAACCCCTCGACGGCGGCCCGCGAAACGCCCTTCACGCTGGTCTTTGGTCGCCCCCCCACCGGCCGATTCTCGATCCCGGCCTCAGCGCGCACAGCACGGCCCTTCGCGCTCGACCCGAAAGACGAGCACGTCGAGGATTCTCGTGTGTCAGAACAGGCTTGTTTGCGGCGGAGCGCGCGGCCCGAGCGGCGAAGCCGACGCCTCTTCGTCTCCCCGCTCCCGCCGGTTCGCGAGAATGCGCTCGATCAGCTCCGGCTCCTCGATGCTCGCGATCACCGTAAGCCACCCGCCGCAGCGCACGCACTGCTCGATCTCAATGCCGAACACGCGCTTGAGCCACGCCGCCCAAGTCATGGCCACGTGTTTCGGCGTGGGCCGCTCGGCTGCGGCCCGGCTGCGTGCCAGCAGCCCGGCCCGCCGGTGTGATCGCCGCGCGCAGCGCCGGCGGCTCGATGAACGGCGGCGCGCGCGGCCGCGAAGATTGCCGCGAACCGGCCGCGCCACCACCCCAGCCGCAACGAAAGCGTGCGACGCCGCTCTGCGAAGCGGGCGTGGGTGTGGGCCGGGCTTTGAGCTAAGATGCCGGGACACCGCGAACAACGACTGAGGGGGGAGATTCCACATGGCCCGTGCCGCCGGTTTTTGCGCCGTGCTTGGCGCGTTGACACTGCCCTTCGCCGCGCCGTCGAGCGCGCAACAGACGACCGCCGAGATCACGCCCGTCACGGACGCGATGCTCGCGAATCCCGATCCCGCCGATTGGCCGATGTGGCGCCGCACGTTGAACAACTGGGGCTACAGCCCGCTCGACGAGATCGACCGCCGCAACGTCGCGCAGCTCAAGCTCGTGTGGTCGCGGCCGCTCGGCGACGGCGCCTATCAGGAGGGCACGCCGCTCGTTCACGACGGCATCCTGTTCTTCCCGAATCCCAACGACGTGACGCAGGCGCTGAACGCCGCGACCGGCGACTTCATCTGGGAGCACCGACGCAAGGTACCTGAAGACGTCGGCCAGTATTTCCCGGCCGCCGAGACCAACCGCAATCTCGCGATCTACGACAACCTGATCCTCGACAACGGCGCGGACGGCTATGCCTACGCGCTCGACGCGCGCACCGGCGAGCTCGTCTGGGAAACGCACATCCTCGATTACCGGGCGGGCGCCAAGAACAGCTCGGGCCCGATCGTCGCCGACGGCAAGGTCATCTCGGGGCGCAGCTGCGAGCCCGAAGGCGGCCCCGAAGCGTGCGTGATCACGGCGTTCGACGCACGAACCGGCCGCGAACTCTGGCGCCGGCGCACCATCCCAAAGCCCGGCGAGCCCGGCGACGAGACCTGGGGCGACATTCCCTACGAGAAGCGTTGGCACGTCGGCATGTGGATGGTGCCGAGCTACGATCCCGAGCTGAATCGCATCTACGTCGGCACGTCGGTCACGGCGCCCGCGCCGAAATACATGCTCGGCGGCAATCAGGAGCAGCACCTCTATCACAACTCGACGCTCGCGCTCGACGCCGACACCGGCGAGATCGTCTGGTATTTCCAGCACGTCGTCGATCACTGGGATCTCGATCATCCGTTCGAGCGCCTGCTCGTCGATACGGAGGTCGCGCCGGACCCGGAGTCGGTGAGGTGGATCAATCCGCGCGTGCGCAGCGGCGAGCCGCGCAAGGTCATCACCGGCGTGCCCGGCAAGACGGGTATCGTCTACACGCTCGACCGCGAGACCGGCGATTTCCTCTGGGCGCGCGAAACGACGATGCAGAACGTCATCTCGGACATCAACGTCGAGTCGGGCGCCGCCACGGTGAGCCCCGACAAGATCTTCACGGCCCCGGGCCAAGAAAAGCTCATTTGTCCCAGCACGTCCGGCGGCAAGAACTATCCGGCCGGCACCTATAGCCCGCTCACGGGCGTGATGTTCTACCCGCTCAACAACACCTGCATGTCCACGACGTCGGCGAACGAGATCGTGGATACCGACGTGACCTACGCGCTGCGCAACCGCGTGCAAATCACGCCGGGCACCGACAACGTCGGCGTCATCGAAGCGATCTCGGTCTCGACGGGCGAGACGGTCTGGAAGCGCGAGCAACGCGCGGGCCAGCTGTCGCTGATGTCGACGGGCGGCGGCCTCCTGTTCGGCGGCGACGTCAACGGCCGCTTCCGCGCCTACGACCAACGCTCGGGCGAAGTGCTTTGGGAGGTCAACCTCGGCGCGCCCGTGAACGGCTACCCGGTCGCGTTTGCGGTCGACGGTAAACAATTCATCGCCGTGAGCACGGGCGGCTCGGGTCTCGCGCTCGGTCTCGTCAGCCTGACGCCGGACGTTCGGCCCGGGCTCCGCAACCAGCTGTTCGTGTTCGCTCTGCCGTAAAACACCGCTAACGCTCCGGGGGAACGCATGCAGACGGTCGCTCCGCCATCCGAAGCTTCGCGCAACGGCATCCTGACGACGCTCGGCGCCACGGTCGGCCTGGCGCTCGGCCCGAGCGTCATCGCCAACCTCACGGTGACGGGCTATATCCCGGCCATCGAGCAGGAATTCGGCTGGCTGCGCTCCGACGTGTCGTTCGCGTTCTCGCTCGTGGCCTACATGATCGTGGTCGTGTCGCCGTTGCAGGGCTTCCTCGTCGACCGCTTCGGCTCACGCCGCGTCGTTCTGACGTCGATTCCCCTCTTCGCCTTGAGCTTGTCGGCTATCTACTTCACCCCTGCGAACATCTACGTCTATTACCTGCTCTGGGCGATCGTGCCCGTCGCGGGCTTGGGCCTTTGGCCGCTCGGCTATCTGCAAGCGGTGACTCCCTGGTTCGACCGCAAGCTGGGCTTGGCACTCGGTTGTGCCAATGCAGGGATCGGCGTCGGCAGCCTTGCTCTGCCGTATCTCGTGATCACTCCGATGATTGCGGCCTACGGTTGGCGGGAAGCCGTGGTCGTGATCGCGCTGCTCGTGCTGTTCGTCAGTTGGCCCGTCGTCGCTTACTGCGTGCGCGAGCCCTCCGCGGCGGACATCGCGGCCCGCAAGCACAGCGTCGCGGCCAAAGCATTCGGCCTCCCCCTACGGGAAGCAGCGCGTGAACCGACTTTCTGGATGCTGAACCTCGGCTTCCTCCTGCTGGGCATTACGGCCACCAGCCTCGTGACGCAACAGGTGCCGCTGCTTCGGGACGCGGGTTGGACAGCGGCCGAGACGACACAGCTGCAAATCACGTTCGCGTTCGGCCTGCTATTCGCGCGCGTCGCAGTCGGTTTCGTCATCGATCACATCTTCGCGCCGCGCGTGATGACGACCGTCTCGATCGGCGGCGCCGTGGCGTGCGTGCTCTACGCGCTCTATCCGGACTTGGGTTACGTGAGCGCACTGCTCATCGGTTTCCTGCTGGGCGCCGAGTTCGACGTGCTCGCGTTCCTCATCAAGCGCTACTACGGCAACGTCGCCTACGGCCGCGTCTATGGCGTGATCTTCGGCGTGTTCTATCTCGGCTCTGCTGTCGGCATCTGGGGACTACCGAAGCTGCGCGAGCTGTCGGCGGATTTGAGCTACGACAACGGCCTCTACGCCGCCGCGGTCATCCTGCTCGCGTCGGCCGTCCTCATGGCCTTCATGCCGAAGTACCGCTACGCCGCCGGCCACTCGGAGCCGTCGACAGCGGCCCCCGCAGCTCAACGAGCCTGATCGAATCGGAGCCCGCATGCGACCTCTTGCGACGAAGACCGCTACCCTTCTTACTGCGCTGCTCGCCGCACTCGCCTCGTCGGGCGCCGCGGCGCAAACACGCGCGCTGCGCCCCGTGACGGACGCGATGCTCGAGAACCCGGACCCCGCGGACTGGCTCTCGTGGCGGCGCACGCTGAATCACTGGGGCTACAGCCCACTCACGCAGGTCGACAAGAGCAACGTCGCGCAGCTTCGCCTCGTCTGGACGCGCCCGCTCGCGCAAGGCGTCCAGGAAGGCACGCCGCTCGTGCACGACGGCGTCATGTTCTTCCCGAACCCGAACGACATCACGCAGGCCATCGACGCCGCGACCGGCGATCTCATCTGGGAATACCGCCGTCCCGTGCAGGACGACAACAACGAGTACATTCCGTTTCCGTCGATCAACCGCAACCTCGCGATCTACGGCAACTTGATCCTCGACAACGGCGCCGACAACTTCGCCTATGCGCTCGACGCGCGCACGGGCGCGCTCGTTTGGGAAACGCAAATCTTGGACTATCGCCGCGGCGCACAGCACAGCTCGGGCCCGATCGTGGCCAAGGGCAAGGTGATCTCGGGCCGCAGCTGCGAGCCCGAGGGCGGGCCCGAAGCGTGCGTGCTCACGGCCTTCGACGCGACGACGGGCAGAGAGCTCTGGCGCACGCGGACGATCCCGCGGCCCGACGAGCCCGGCGGCGACACGTGGGGCGACATTCCCTACGAGGAGCGCCGCCACGTCGGCCTCTGGATGGTGCCGAGCTTCGATCCCGAGCTCAACCGCATCTACGTCGGCACGTCGGTGACCTCGCCGGCGCCGAAGTTCATGCTTGGCGGCAACGACGAGCAACATCTCTACCACAACAGCACGCTCGCGATCGATGCGGACACGGGCCGCATCGTCTGGTACCTCCAGCACAACGTCGATCACTGGGACCTCGACCATCCGTTCGAGCGCATCCTCGTCGACACGGAGGTCGCTCCCGATGCCGCCGCCGTCGCCTGGATCAATCCGCGCGTGCGCGCCGGCAGCACGCACAAAGTCATCACGGGCGTGCCGGGCAAGACCGGCATCGTCTACACGATCGATCGCGACACGGGCCAGTTCCTCTGGGCACGACCCACCGTCGCGCAGAACGTCATCGCGCGCGTGAACACCGAGTCGGGCCAAGGCGTCGTCAACGAGGAGAAGCTCTTCACGGGCCCCGGCCAAGAGATGCTCGTCTGCCCGAGCCTCACGGGCGGCAAGAACTATCACGCGGGGACTTACAGCCCGCAGACGCGGCTCATCTACATGCCGCTGCAAAACGTCTGCATGACGTCGACGTCGACGGCCGCGCGCCCGAGCCTCGACGAGCTCTACGCGATTCGCACCAGGGACCAGCTCGCGCCCGGCGAAACCAACGTGGGCACGATCGAGGCCATCTCCGTGGCAACCGGGCGCACGGCCTGGAAGCGCGAGCAGCGCGCGGGACAAACCTCGCTCATGACCACGGCCGGCGGGCTATTGTTCGGCGGCGACACGGCTGGGCGTTTTCGCGCTTACGACGCCGCGACGGGCGCCGTGCTCTGGGAAGTGAACCTGGGCTCGCACGTCACGGGCTTCCCGGCGACGTTCGCCGTCGCCGGCAAGCAATACGTCGCCGTGAGCACGGGCGCGACGCCGAACACGTTCGGCCTCGCGTCGCTGACGCCCGAGGCCCGCGCCGGCACGGCCAACAACCTCTACGTCTTCGCGCTCCCGTAAGAGGTGCCGGTCAGGCGCGCCCCGCCGACCACGGGCTCCCGATGAGATCCGAATCGGCCGCGATCTCGGCGGTTGCGGTCTCCACGCCCACTGCTTGAGCCGCCTGCGCCCCGCTTCGTGCGGCGCGGGCGTTCGACAGCGACGTCAGGCGCTCGTCGACCTCGCGCCACAGAGCCCGGTAGGTCTCGGCCGCCGCGCTCGCGGGCGCGTACGACTCGATCGGCGCGCGCCGCGCCGCCATGCGCTCGAACTCACTACCGTACGGAACCTCGGTCTTAAGAATGGCCGGGAACCGCGCCCGTAGCTCCGCGACCGTCTCCTTGTGCAGCGCGCGCCGCCGATCGACCATCGAGAAGAACGGCAGCACGTTGACGTCGCGCCAGCCGCGCGCCGCAATGAACTCGAAGAGCTGCTCGAGCATGCGAGCGGAGAGCGGCGTGGGCAGCAATGGGACCACGAGCGCGTCGGCCGCGTGCATCACGTTCTCGGAGACGAGCGACAGACCCGGCGGACAATCCAGGATCAAGCACGCATACCGCTCCTGCAGCGGACGCATCAGCTTGAGCAGAAGGGTCGTCGCGTCCTGACGCTTATCGAGGTGCACGTCCATGCGCCGATACGAGAAGTCGGCCGGAATCAGGTCGAGCCGCTCGTGGTCGGTGGCGACGACGACGTCGCGAAGCGGCGTTTGGCCGCGAATCAGCTCTTTCGCCGCGCCCGTCTCTTGCGGCTCCTGACGCAGGAGGTACGTGGCGGCTCCCTGCGGATCGAGATCCCAGAGCACGGTCGGCCAATCCTCCGCCGCCGATCGGTACGCGAGGTTGACCGAGGTCGTCGTCTTCCCGACTCCGCCTTTGAAGTTGTATACACCAATGATTTCCATAGGTTGGATCTGCTTCCTAGCATTGACGATGAATACGCGCGAGCCTTCGGAGCGCCTTGACACCCCCTCGCGCGCATCACTAATGTCACAGACACTTAGGGCAAGGCAAGCCCAACAACAATTCCTCCATGAGCGAGCCACGCGCACAACGAAACGTTGCGCCGACGACGGCCCCGACTCCTGCCGTCGTCCGCGCGCCGGGGTTCGGCCCCGACGACGCGTTCATCGTCTTCGCGCACGCGATCCTGCGGCGCGAAGTTGCGGCACTGCGAGCCAACGAGCCCGAGGTCGAGCATTCACCGACCCCCGACGAGATCCATCAGCTGCGTGTCGCGGCCCGGCGGCTGCGTGTCGCGCTCCGGCTGTTCGGGCGCATGCTGCCGAGCCGGGCCGTCGTGCGCCTTCGCGCCGAGCTCCGCTGGTTCGCGAGCTCGCTCGGCGACGTTCGCGATCTCGACGTGTATGCCGAAAGCTTCAAGGCCTACGTGCAAACCGTGCCGCCGGCGCTGCGCGGGGGCTTGAGCGGGTACGAGCTCTACCTGCGCCGCGAGCGCACGGAAGCGCGGCAGCGGGCGGCGGCAACGTTCACGAGCCCGCGCACGGCGGCGCTGTTCGCCGATCTCGAACGGTTCGTAGCAGCGGGGCCCAGCGCCGGCTCGTTGCGCCGGTGGCGCTCGTTGAAGGTGCGTGACGCGGTGCGGCGGGGCATCCGCCGCAGCGTCGCACGCGTCCGTCGCCTCGGCGAACCGCTCGCCGAGCGACCCGTGCCGAAGGCGTTGCACGAGCTGCGGATCAAAGCGAAGCAGCTGCGCTACGAGCTCGAGTTCTTCGCGGAGGTGTATCCACACCTCAAACAAACGGCCAAAGCCTGCAAGGCTCTGCAAGACCTGCTCGGCACGCATCAAGACGCGTACACGGCCAACGCGCGTTTACGCAACTATGCTGCTTTGCTGCGGAAGCAAGGCTCCGACGGCGAATTGCCGTCGGCGCTCTTGCAGCTGCGCAAGAGCCAGCTCGGGCTCGCTCGCGGTGTTCGCCAGTCGTTCAAAGAGCAGTGGCCCGCCTTCGCCGCGACGATCGACGCCGCGCGGCGAGCCGTCGCGTAACGGCAAGCGCCGCGCATCCGCATGCGGCTATTCGCGATAGGCGACATCCAAGGCTGCGCGAGCGCCTTCGACGCGCTGCTGCGCAAGCTGAGCTTTCGGCCGTCGCGCGATCGGCTCTGGCTCGTCGGCGATCTCGTCAACCGCGGCCCCGACTCGCTCGCCGTGCTGCGGCGCGTCATGGGGCTCGGCCGCAGCGTGACCTGCGTGCTCGGCAACCACGACCTGCACCTGCTCGCCACGGTAGCAGGCCGGCGCGAGCTGTCCCCCGCCGACACGTTTCACGACGTGCTCGAGGCGCCCGACGCGGGCGAGATCATCGACTGGCTGCGGCACAGACCCCTGCTGCACTACGACGCGCGCGCGCGCCGCGTGCTCGTGCACGCGGGAATTCCACCGCTCTGGACCGTCGCGCAGGCGCGCAGCGAAGCCCGCGACGTCGAAGCCTTGCTGCGCGGACGCAAGTGGCGCTACGCGCTGCGCGAGATGTACGGCGGCGAGCCGTCGGCGTGGAGCCGCAAGCTCGGCGCGACCGACCGCCGCCGCTACACGATCAACGCGCTGACGCGCATGCGCTACTGCGATCGCCGCGGCCGTATCGATCTGTCGTACTCCGGTGAGCCCGGCACGCAGCCCAAGGGCCTGATTCCATGGTTCGACTCTGCGGAACGGCGCGCCGCCGGCACGCACGTCGTGTTCGGCCATTGGGCAGCCCTGGGTCTGCTGCGCCGCCGCGACGTGACGGCGCTCGACACGGGCTGCGTCTGGGGCAATCATCTGACGGCCGTGCGCCTCGACCGGCCGGCCCGGCCCGTGCAGGTCAAGGGACCGGGGCCTGCGCGCGAACGGCCGCGCGTCGGGCGGAGGCGCAAGTAGCGCTTACGGAGGAAGACAGCGGATGGAGCGCGTAGCTCGCCCATGGCGTTGGCTAGGCATCGCGGCGGTGGTCGTCGCGATCGGCGCCGTCGTGACGAGCGTTCGGCTGCATGATCCGACTACGCTTCCCCCGGAGCCGTTGCCAGGCGCCGGCGAGCCGGTCGCCCGCGAAGCGGCCATCAGCGACTCGACGCCCTCGGAGCCCGTCGCCCACGATCCGGAGCGCGCCAAGCTCGAAGAGCTGCGCGCGATGTCCGAGACGTTCCGCAACACGACGTTCCTCATCGCGATCCGCGATTCCGGCTACCTCTGCAGCGAGCTCGTGAGCGTCTACGGCGGGATCGGCGATTCGACGACGTGGACGGCGGCCTGCCGCGAGATGCTCGCCTACACCGTGCGGGTGAACTACGCGGGCGCGCTGCACGTGGAGCCGACGCTCCAGTACCTCGACGCACCATGGTTCGGCGTGTCCGAGGTACAACGCCAGGCGCCGGCGCCTGTGCCGGTACCCGCACCGCAGCGCTAGCTGCGCGTCAGTCCTGGAACAAGCGCGGCGCGAAATCGGCGAGATAACGCCGCCAGTTGATCCACGTGTGGCCGCCGCCGCTCTCGTGGTAGACGTGCGCGATGCCGTGCCTGTCGAGGAGCGCGCGTGTCGGCGCGACGGTGCCGTAGAGAAAGTCGTCCTTGCCCATCGCGTAGTAGAAGAGCTCGAGATCCTCGGCGCTGCGCGCGAGCGCCGCAGCGTTCGCCGTCTCGTAGCTCGCGATCTCTTGAACGTTGTTGTTCATCCCGAGGCCCATGCTGAACACGCCGAGATAGTGGAACAGCTCGGGGTGCGTGAGCCCGTAACGCAGCGTGTGCGCGCCGCCCATCGATAGCCCGGCCATCGCGCGCGCTGAAGGCGAACGCCGCGTACGGAAACGTGACTCGACGAGCGGAATGAGATCCTCGAGCAAGTCGTCGCCGAAGTCGGTGTTGGCGAGCACGTTCGCGCCCGGGCGCTCGGGCGTGTGGCCGAACGGCATGACGACGATCATCGGCTTCGCTTTGCCCGCCGCGATCAAGTTGTCGAGGATGTAATGCGCGTGGCCGGTGCGCGTCCAGCTGTCGTCGCTGTCGCCGGCGCCGTGCACGAGATAGAGCACCGGGTAGCTTCCGCGGGAGCTCAAATAGTCGGGCGGCAGATAGACGTGCGCGCGGCGCTTCACGCCGAGCGACTGCGACCAGTACTCGAGCTCGGACACCATGCCGTGCGGGATGTCCTTGTCGTAGGCCTGGAACGCGCCCTCGGCGCCCGGCACCTCGAACGTCGAGTTCACGCCCACGCGCTCGCGCGTGAACGACGTCGCAAGCGGATCGGGCACACGCGCGCCATTGACGCTGAAGTTGAAGCGGTAGTTGTCGGGCGCGACGGGCTTGTCGGTCGTCACGCTCCAGAGCCCTTGGTCGTCCTTCGTCATCGCCAAGCCGTTCGGCCCGCCGCCGAAGCCGCCGGGAATGACGTCCGGAATGTCAGGGCTCGTGACGCGCGCCTCGGTGGCCTGCGGCGCACAAAGCCGGAACGTGACGCGGCCGTCGGGCAGCACCTCGACGGACTTGTAGGCCGGCACGGCGAAGCCTTGCGCCTGGCAGGTCGCGGGCGCGGTGGGAGCCGGTTGGGCGACCGCTGCGGCGGCGAGGGCCAGCGCTGCGATCGAGCTAGAGCTTGCTAGGTAGCGATTCATCGATTCCCTCCATTCATAACGAGCCGAGCACCGCGGCGATCGCCTCGGTGCCCTGCGCCGGCGCCATGACGTGCGCGCCCGCCACGCCCGGAATCTGGCGCAAACCCGCGATGAGCTCGGCGCAGATGCGCCGCCCTTCGGCCGCCTGGTCCTGCGCGGCCTCGAGCCGCGCGATGATCGCGTCCGGCACGTGCACGCCGAACAGGTTCTCGTTCATCCAACGCGCCGACTTCGCCGAGCGGATCGGGCCGACGCCGATGATGACGCCGAGCTTGTCAGTGATGCCCTCGGCGCGCAGGCGCTCGGCGTAGGCGCGCACGACGTCGAGATCGAAGCCGAACTGGGTCTGGATGAAATCGGCGCCGGCCTCGATCTTCTTGCGCAACGGCTCGGGCGACCACTTCGCGTCGGGCCGGCGCGGCACGTCGGCCGCGCCTATGAAAAACTTCGGCGGCGAGTCGATCTTGCGCGCCGACGGCAGCTCACCCTTGTCGCGCATGTCGCGCGCGACCTTGAGCAGATCGATCGACTCGAAGTCGAAGACGGGTTTGGCGTCGGGCTGGTCGCCGCCCTTGGGATCGTCGCCGCGCAAGATCAGAAGATTCTCGACGCCCTGCGCCGCGGCGCCGATGAGATCACCCGCGAGCGCAATGCGATTGCGGTCGCGGCACGTCACTTGGAGCACCGGCTCGTGGCCGTTCGCGACGAGGATCGCCGCGGCCGCGAAGCTGCTGATCGAAGTCTTGCCGGCGGCGGCGTCCGTGAGGTTGATGGCGTCGACCTTGCCTTTGAGCTCGCCGGCCTCGTGCAGCAGCTTCGTCCCCGCAGCCGACAGCGGCGGCACGATCTCCGCCGTGATCGCGAATTGGCGCGCCCTGATCTTGTCCTTGAGTTTCGACATGGATGCTTCGTTACCCTCGTGTCCCCGTGTACGCCTCGACGAACGCGGCCCGCGCGGCCGCCGAGCTCGCGAGCTGATCGAGCTCCGCGAGCTGCATGCCCCGATCGAACGACGTTTGACCGGGAAATAAGTGCAGCACCGACGTGAGCCAGGCGGAGAACCGCTCCGCACGCCAGATTCTACGCAATGCCGCGGCCGAGTAACCATCGAGCAGCGTGTCGTGCCGCTCGCGGTAGTGCGCGACGAGCGCCTGCGCGAGCTGGTGGACGTCGCGAACCGCGAGGTTGAGGCCCTTGGCGCCGGTCGGCGGCACGATGTGCGCGGCGTCGCCCGCGAGAAACAGCCGGCCATAGCGCAACGGCTCGCAGACGAAGCTGCGCAGCGGCGCGATGCTCTTCTCGAGCGCGGGGCCGGTCTGTAATTGCGCCGCGAGCTCGCCCGGCAGCCGCGCGCGCAGCTCGTCCCAGAACCGCGCGTCGCTCCACTCGGCGAGGTCCGCGTCGAGCTCGCATTGCAGGTAGCAGCGGCTGCGCGTGGCCGAGCGCATGCTGCACAGCGCGAAGCCGCGCTCGTGGCTCATATAGATGAGCTCCTCCGAGACGGGCGGGACGTCGGCGAGCACGCCGAGCCAACCGAACGGGTAGACGCGCTCGTGCGTCTTGCGCACGCTCGTCGGAATCGATTCGCGGCTCACGCCGTGGAAACCGTCGCAACCCGCCACGAAGTCGCACTCGACGGCGCGCTCGTTGCCCTCGTGCCGGAACGTCAGCCGTGGCCGGTCGCCGTTCGCGCCTTCGATGCGGACATCCGCGACGGAGAAGACGGGCGGCGCGCCGGCCGCGGCGCGCGCTTCCATGAGGTCCTTCGTGAGCTCGGTCTGGCCATAGACCGTGAGGCTCGCGCCCTGCGCCGAGAAATCGATGCGATGGCGCCCTGCGCCGGCGGCGATCTCGACGCCATGGTGCACGAGGCCTTCGCGATCCAGACGCTCCGCGACGCGCGCCTCGCGCAGGATGGCCACGACGCCCTGCTCGATGACACCCGCGCGCACGCGCCCAAGCACGTAGTCGCGGCTGCGCCGCTCGAGCACGACGCTGTCGATGCCTGAGAGGTCGAGCAGCTGCGCGAGCAGCAAGCCCGAAGGCCCCGAGCCGACGATGCCGACTTGCGTTCTACGAGCTTGCATCGCGGTTCATTTCGTCAAGGCAAGGCATAGGCGATGAGCGACTGTGCATCGGCCGCGCCGGCGCCGTCTACGCTCGAGCCCCCGGCCGCGACCACGGCCACGTACTGCTTGCCGTCGTCGCCGGCATAGGTGATCGGCACGGCATGCGCGCTGAGCGGCAGCTCCGTGACCCAAAGCTCCTCGCCCGTGCGCGAGTCGAACGCGCGAAAGCGGCGGTCGTTCGTGGCGCCGATGAACACGAGACCCGCGGCCGTCGCGATCGGGCCGCCGAGGTTGAGTCGGCCCGTGCGCTTGCGCCCTTCGGGCAGCTCCGCCGTGATGCCGAGCGGCACTTGCCACACGACCGCGCCCGTCGCCACGTCGACGGCCGCGAGCTCCCCCCAGGGCGGCTTCTGGCACGGCCAGGCCGCCGTGTCGCCGTTCTGCTCGTTGCCGGCGGAGTCGGCGGCCGCATCGCGCCACCAGAACCGCGCGTGCGGCCCGCCGACGGCGCTCGTACGCCGGTACGGCAGCCGCTCATTGCGCGCCCGGCCCGTCTGGGCCGACACGGCATCGGCCGTGTTCGGCTCGATCCAACCGATGCCGCCTTCGCTGTTGGTGTTGACGAACACGAGCCCGCTTCTGGGATCGGCGGCGACACCGCCCCACGTCGCCGCGCCGAGCGAGCCCGGGAACGCGATCGTCGAGCGCGGCTCGGTGTCTTCGGCGCGATAGCGGTACGGCGTGAACGGTCCTAAGTTCTGCAAGCCGCCGCCGCGGTCGTGCAGCGCGCGGCAGAAAGCCGCGTGCTCGGCCGTCGTGTCGCGCGCGGTGACGAGATCCTCGGCCGCGTAGCTCACGCGCGCGAGCGCCGGCGGCGCCTTAGGGATAGGCTGCGTCGGTGCGCTCTGCTCGCCGGGCACGTCGGAGCGCGGCACGGGCGTCTCGACGAGCCCGAGCACGGGCTCGCCCGTGACACGATTCAAGACGTAGAGATACCCCGCTGGCGCCGCCTGCGCCAAGACGGGCACGCGCTCGCCGCCGATCGTGACGTCGAGCAGCGCCGGGGGCGCCGCGAGGTCGTAGTCCCAAAGATCGTGGCGCACCGTTTGAAAATGCCAGAGCAGCCGACCCGTGCGCGCATCGAGCGCGACGACGGCATTCTCGATCGCGCTCTCGGCTTCGCGATCGCCGCCGTAGAAAGCATCGGCCCCGGGGCCCGCGAACACGGCGTAGAGCGACGCGCGGTCGACATCGACCGTGACCGAGTACGCGGGGTGCAACAGCGCCCCTTCGGCGTCGAACGTCCAGAGCTCCGCGCCCGTGCGCGCGTCGAAGGCCCGCACGCCGCCGGGCGCACTGCTCGAGCCGACGATGAGCGAGTCCTCGAAGCGTGTCGGCGCACCGCCATAGGTCGCGGCCATCTCGACTTCGCCGCCGGCGCCGAAGCCGGGCTCTTTCGAGCCCGTCGCCGCCTCGAGCGCCACGAGCCTGTGGCCCGCCGTGAAAAAAATTCGCGCGGCGGTCGCTTCGTCGCCGGGCCAGTAGGCCAGGCCACGGCGCGACGCCACGCCCTGCTCCACGGCGAAGCGCCACACCTCCTCGCCGGTGTGCGCGCGTAGGGCGACGACGCGATCGGCCGCCGTCGCGTACAGCAGACCGCCGATGACGAGCGGCGTGAGCTCGGAGCCCGTGCGCGCCTCGCCCGGGGCCGCGCTGGGGCCCGCGCTGAGCGCATACGACCAGGCTTGGCGCAGATCGTCGACGTTGGTCCTGTTGATCGCGGTCAGCGGTGAATAACGCGTGCCGGCGGGGTCGCGGTTGTAGCTCGGCCAATCGGCGCCGTGCAGATAGTCGGCGGTAGGCAGAGCACCGGGGACCTGCGGAAGATCCGGTGCCGACTCGGCGCAGGCGCCGAGCAGCGCGGCCGCAAACCAGGCCCAGCACCGCACTCAGTGGCGCCCGCCAGTTGACAATATGGAGCGCCGGGCCGCGCCGGCGCGGTGCGATCTCGTTGCGGCTCGCATGGGCGTGGACTCCGCGGGGCTCTTAAGCCCGATTCTAGGGGAGCGAATACGCCGGTGCTAGAATGACCGCCTCTCTCAATCGGCCACGGAGCGAACCATGCAGTCCGCGCAGAGCCTGACGAGTTATATGCCGGTGTCCGAGGCGAGCGTCGAGACACGCTCGACCTTCATCTGGCGCACCTACGGTCACGTGGCAGCCGCCATCCTGCTGTTCGCCGCGATCGAGTCGTACCTGTTCGAGAGCGGTCTCGCGGTGCCGCTCGCACAAACGCTGCTCGGCGTCAATTGGCTACTGATCTTGGGCGCGTTCATGATCGTCGGCTGGCTCGCGACGCACGTCGCGCACAGCGTCGAGTCGAAGCCCTTGCAGTACCTCGCGCTCGTGGGCTTCGTCGTCGCCGAAGCGATCATTTTCTTGCCGCTGCTCGCCCTCGCGGTGGCGGCGCAGCCCGGCATCGTCGAGAGCGCCGTCGGCGTCACGTTGCTCGGCACCGGAGGACTCACGGCCGTCGCGTTCATCACGCGCAAGGACTTCTCGTTCCTGCGCGGCCTGCTCGTCTGGGGCGGTATCTTGGCCCTGGTCGGTATCGTCGCGAGCGTGCTGTTCGGCTTCGAGCTCGGCACGTGGTTCTCGGTGGCGATGATCGGCTTCGCGGGCGCCGCGGTGCTCTTCGACACCTCGAACATCCTGCACCACTACCCCGAGGATCGGTACGTGGGCGCCGCGCTCGCGCTGTTCGCCTCGATCGCGCTCATGTTCTGGTACGTGCTGCGGCTGCTCATGTCGCGAGACTGACTGAACGCCCGCTGAACGCGGCGCGCAACTCTAGAGAACGGTCAAGTTCGGAAACTGCGCTTTGCGGGCGCCGGAACCGTTCGCATACAATCGTCATATGTCTCGACCCTCGGCTACTCGGGAAATACGCTCATGACCAAGACGCTCTATTGGCAGCCCCTCGTCATCGCGGCCGGCCTCGCATTCAGCGCGAGCGCCTTTGCCGGCTCGTGGACCGTCGTCCCGGAGACGAGCTCCGTAGGCTTCGTCGGCACTCAGCAAGGCACGAAATTCAACGGCCGCTTCGAGACGTTCACGGCTGCCATCGATCTCGATCTCGCCGATGCGACCAAGGGCAGCATCGTCGGCACGGTGCAGCTCGACTCCGTGAACACGCGCGACCACGATCGCGACGCCTCGCTGCTCGACAAGGACTGGTTCAACGCCAAGGAATTCCCGCAGGCGAAGTTCGAGTCGCAGAAGATCGAGAAGGCCGCCGACGGCTCCTACGTCGCCACCGGCCAGCTCACGCTCAAGGGAACGACCAAGCCGATCGCGCTCAAGTTCACGCTCACGGGCTCGGGCGCCGCGGCCAAGTTCGCCGGCACGATGAGCATCAACCGCTTCGACTTCAACGTCGGCGAAGGTTGGAACGACACGAGCTGGGTGGCGCAGGACGTCGCCGTCGACGTCAAGCTCGACCTCAAGCAATAGCTCGCCGACTCGCTGCCGCGGCGTGCGACTCGGCTGCGCCGAGTCGCTATTCTTCGCCGAGGTCGATCGTGAGCGTGGCGGCGCCGGCCTCGTCCGCATCCCACAGGTTCTTCTCGCAGATGTATTCCTGCATTTTGTAGCCCGGCCAGCGCTTGTACATCCACGTCCAGGTCCACGGCGCCGTCAGGTAGTCGGGATCCGTCACCGTGATCTCGTTCCGCATGTAGTCGCGATCGGGCAGCAGGCTGATTCGCTCCGTGAGCCGCAGGTTCGGCGAGTGCGGCACGTTGCGAAATCCGACCTGCTCCTTGAGGCCGGTGGTCACGACGACGAGAGTGCCGCCCTCCCAGCGGGCGCCCGAATTGCCTGCGAAGCGCGGCTCGGCGTCCTCCGGAGGCGGCGGCTCCTCGCCCACATAGATGCGGCGGACCTGGTTGTAGGCTTCCTGGATGATGGTGATCTGGTCGCCCGTATCGAGCACCTCCATGGGGAACATGCCCTGCATCATCCCCGGCATGCCTTCGCCGATGCAGTGCGTGTAATTCGTTGCCGGCGGTAGGCCCGCGCGAGTCAGCGCGGCGGCCTCATCCTGGGCAGCGCGCCACGGCCCGTAGTATTCGGGCTTGAGCGGCGGATCGGGCACCGGCTCGGGCGCCGTCGGCGCATTCGGATCGCTGCCTAATCCCGCGAACTGCGTCGGATAGCGCTCCCAAGTGCCGCCGATCTCGCGTGCGCCGTATTCGGTCTCGGGCCGCGCCGCTGCGCTTTCTCTCTGCGCGACGACAGGGCTCCCGACGAGCAACAGCGCCGGCCCCAGGAAAAGGATCGCCCGAGGCTTCGTGATCTCGTGCATGGCTCGTCCCGCCTTCACTCGAGAGCAATCGTGGCCGGCCCTGCCGGGCCGCCGTTGTTGAAAATTCGACCGTCCGGCAGCTTGATCGCTTTCAGGAGCGCCGCCGGTTGTCCGCTGCGCATCGGGGCCACGGCGATCGTAATCCGGTCGCCCTCCTCGATCATGTTGAACTTCCAACCCACGCGGTTGAGGATGCCGGGATTGGCGCACTCTATGAGCCAAACCTGCTCCTCCTGCCCCTCCTCGGCGCCCCGGAGCTGGATGTAGACGTGCGGGTTCTGCCACAAGAATTTTTCGACCGTGCCCACGAGCTTGATCTGCTTCTGCGGCTCGTAAGGCGCGAAGGAATGGTGCGCACTCGCGGTGGTGGCAGCGATCGAAACCAGCGCACCCAGAAGCGCCGAACGCATGACGGTGTTTCTCACAGGCTTGGCCCTTTTTCCGCGAGGCGTTACGGAATCTATCCTAGGTTTGACGCCGCTGCAAAGCGATCGGACTTGCTGCGGGCGCCCCATGAAAACCAACGTGGTCCGCGCCAATCGGAACGCACGGCGGGACTATTCATCGAACGGCAGGTAGCGCGTATTATCGCCTAGGCCGCCGCCCGCAGTGCCACGACGCGGGCATGGATGCCCGCGGTAGAGCAATGCAGGAGCAATTGCCGAGGGGAATCCACGATGGCTCGCATGCTCATTGCGCTCGTCCTCGGTGCGTCGCTCGGCGTCATAGCGACGTTGCTGCTCTGGCCTGCCCCGCTCGCGCTGCCGGACCTCGGCGACCTGCGGCCTTCGGTCACGGCGACGACGTCGTCGACGAGCGCCGCCGTGTCGGCCGCCGCGAGAGAAGGCGGGCCCGATTTCTATCGACGGCTCGCCGATGCGAACGCCAGCGAGCTCGCCGCGATGATCGCGCAAGCCGCCGCGGAACCGTCGTCGACGGACCGCGAGCTCGCGCTCGCCGTGTTGCTCAAGCGTTACTCCGAGCTCGATGCCCTCGGCGCCGTGCGGCTGGCGCGCGAAGCGGGCGTCGGCGGCTTGGCGTTGAGCGCTGCGTACGGCGCATGGGCGCGCACGGCCCCGGGCCAGGCGCTCGCCGCGCTGAGCACCGTCGAAAATCCCGATGCCGCCGCCACGGTCGCGATCGCCTTGATCGCAGCACTCGGCAACGACGCCGCGGCCGTGGGCCGCGTGGCCGCCGTGCTTGCGGCGCGTGAGGAGGAGGAACCGTTCGCGAGCGTTACGCCCACACCCGCGATCACACCGGTGGGTTCGGTCGCTTTCGTCGCGCCACGGTCCGCGCTCGGCCTTACAGCGCAGCGGTGGGCCGAGCTCGACCCGCGGCGCGCGTTCGCTGTCGCGCGGGAGGTCGACGACGAGCGCCTGCGGCTCACGCTGGAATCGGCGGCGCTGCGCGTGCTCGCCCGTATCGCGCCCGACGAAGCCCTCGCCTATCTCGCCACCGTCGGCACGGCAGCCCAGCAGCTCGGCGTGCTGGGCGGTACGCTCGTGGAGCTCGCGCGCGCGAATCCCGAGCAGCTCCTCGCTTCCGTGGGCCACCTGCCCCAGGACCTGCGCCGCGTCGCGGAATCCTCCGCGCTGCAACAACTCGCCGAGCGCAACCCTCTGGCGGCCGTGCGGTATCTCGAGCGCATGCCCCTCGGACAGGAACGGCAATCGTTCACGCAGGTCGTCGCGCGCAGCTACGGTAAGCACGATGTTGCCGCCGCGCTGGCCTGGGCGCGGTCGTTACCGGGGCGGGAAAACCTCGTCGCTGCCGTGATCGGCGGCCTGGCCGAGCTGGAACCGCACCGAGCGCTAGACCTCGCACTCGAGCTGACGGCGCCCGGCGAGCGCATGCGCGCCGTGCAGTACGTCGCAATGATGGGCGCTCGCGATGACGCCGGGGCGGAAGCGATCGCGAATCGGCTCCTCACGAGCGACGATCCACAGTTCCAAGAGTCTCTCGGGGCCATGCTCGTGTCGTCGTGGTCGCAGCGCTCCCCCGAGAGCGCGATGCGCTGGCTGCTCGCGAACGGCCAAAACGCGTCGCCGAACCTTTTCATGCAATTGGGGCAACAGCTCGCGGCGCGCGACCCGCGCACTGCGATCGCGCATTCGGGTGAGATACCGGCGGCAGCGCGCGAGCCGTGGATCAATGGGGTGGCGCAGGGGTATGCGCAGAATGATCCGCAGGGCGCCATCGATTGGCTCGCGCAGTTTCGTGCCGAGCCTTGGTACGACCGCGCCGCCACGGCGGTCGCGATGAACGTCGCTGAGCGGGACGGCGCCGCCGCGGCTCGGCTCATCGACGAGCTCGGTACGGAACACACGGGCATGCAAGCACAACAGCTCGCGAGCATGATCGCAATGAACTGGGCCAATCACGATCCCGCGGCCGCCGCGGACTGGGCCATCGATCGTCGGACCGAGCCGGAACGCACGACGGCGGTACGTAACGTGGTCGGGATTTGGTCGAACCAAGATGCCGTCGCCGCTCAACAGTGGACGCTGCGGCTGCCGCAGGGCGCGAACCGCGACAGCGCGCTGACGGCGGTACTCACGACGACGGCTGTCCGCAGGTCGGGCGGGCTCGACACCGGCTTGCTGAACGCGTTTAGCTCGGATTCCGCACGGCAGCAGGCCGTGCTGCAGGTCGTTCAGGGTCTCGCCCACCGCGATCCCGCCGGGGCACGCGGGGTCGTCGACACGTACTTGACGGATCCGTCGCTGCGAGCGCAAGGCGAGTACATGCTCGATGCGGTGCGCAACGCCCCCGCATACCAGGTCACCTTCGGCGTCTCGAACTAAGCCACCGCCAGACTACGCAGCGATCGACTCGCCGCCTACTCGGTCGCGTGCGGAGGCAGGAATCGCGTCTGATAGGCCTGGTCCGCGGACTCGACCAGTTGGTCCACGCGCTCGTGTTCCTCGGGCGGCAAAAAGTATCTTGCGACCCTCAGTTGCTCGAGTGCCTCCGGCCAGAGCTCGAGGTCGACGTACGTGGCGCCCAGCTTCAATCGCAGATCGCCTCGATTGGGGGAAAGGTCGATCGCCGACAGCAAAGCGTCCGCTCTCTCCGGCAGGCCCGCCGTGTAATCGGCCTGCGCTTCGAGCAAGTTCGCCGACACCTCCACCGGCGAGGGCGCCGTCGTCAACAATCGATCGATCCAGTCCAAGAATTTTCCCCGCGCCTCGAGCGATCGCGGCAGGGACTCGCCCGCAATCGTGCGCATCCCCGTGAGCGCGGCTTCGGCGAGCAATCGCCGAGCGCCCGAGGACACGGGTCCTTCCGCCGTGGCTACCGCCAACTCGAGGCCCGCCATGCATTCGTCGAGACTCACGATCTCGGCGATGCTCGTTTCGCACATCGTTGCGAAGCCGTCGGCGAGGTAGGCCAGGTGCGATTCGGGACTGAGCAGCGTGCGCTGCAGCAACAAGTAGTCGATGTCGTCCTTGATGCGAATGACGACGTTGTCCAGGGATCTGGGGCTTGCCGCCGAGGGGTAACGACCTACCGCGTCCGTGTACCTCCGCCATGCGGAGGCCCCATATCGCCACTTCTCGGTAGCGGTCGATTCGAACGTGTAGGCATCCTCGAGGGTGCGCGCAGCTTCGATATGCCCCGTGTGACCGCCGACTTCGCTGGACAGTGCGTTGGCGAGCAATTCCATGTGCACGGGCTGGAACTCGGCCCGGACGGCCCCTCGCAACCATTCGACGCGCTCTTCGCCCGTCTTCGCCGCTTCGGCTAGACCCAAGTATCCGGACGCATTGAGAGGCTCGCGCCTGACGACTTCCCTGTACGCGGCGCGGGATCGCTCGAGGTATCTCTCTTTCGCTTGGGGAGATACGTCTTGCCGCGCCAGGCCGTGGAGGGTTTCGCCGAGCAGCAGCGCCACACCGGAAGAGTAGGAGCCCCGCCGCGCCGTCTCGAGCCGCTGCAGAAACACGAGGCAGGTTTCGATGGTCGCAGCAGCTCGCGAGCACTCGGACGCGTAGTGATCCTGCCAGCAGGAGAGATCGTGGCGCCCACAGGCGCCGGGCGCCTCCGCAGGCGCGGCCTCGTCGGCGACAGCCCAAAAAACACCGACGGACAGAATAGCGAGAGCCCGGTGCATCGAAGGTTTGCATCCCTTCTGCGCTATGTCAGCAGAATCGTACCTTCAAAAGACCTTTGCCGCTGCGGGGCGTTCCATCGCCAAACGCGGTGCGAGGGGTAACGCGATCGGAACGAGCCTTCGCTAGACGCGAATCCCGGGCGCCGGGAACGCCTTGCAGAACTCCGCGATCTCGGCGCGGATCTTGTGGAGCTTCTCTGCGTCGTCGGCGACGCCGAGCACGCGGTCGATCCACTCGGCGATCGGCGCCATGTGCTCTTCGCGCATGCCGCGCGAAGTGATCGCCGGCGTGCCGAGGCGCACTCCCGAAGGATCGAACGGCTTGCGCGGGTCGAACGGGATCGTGTTGTAGTTGCACTCGATGCCGGCCTCGTGCAGCGCGCGCGCCGCGGGCTTGCCCGTGATGCCGCGCGGCGTCACGTCGATCAAGATCAGATGATTGTCGGTGCCGCCCGAGATCAAGCGGAACCCGCGCGCCTGCAACGCGTCGCTGAGTGCCTTCGCGTTCTTGACGATCTGCTGCCCGTAAGCGCGAAACGTAGGATGCGCGGCTTCCTTGAGCGCCACGGCGATCGCGGCCGTCGTGTGGTCGTGCGGCCCGCCCTGCAATCCCGGGAACACCGCGCGGTCGATGTCCTTGGCGTAGATCGTGTCGCAGAGAATCATGCCGCCGCGCGGGCCGCGCAGCGTCTTGTGCGTCGTCGTGGTGACGATCTTCGCGTGCGGATAAGGATGCGGGTGCGCGCCCGCGACGATGAGCCCCGCGATGTGTGCGATGTCGGCGACGAGGACGGCGCCGACGGATCGGGCGATCGTCGCGAAGCCCGCGTAGTCCCACGTGCGCGGATAGGCCGTACCGCCGCAGAAGATGACCCTGGGCCGCGTCGCCTTCGCGAGCGTCTCGACGCGGTTCAAGTCGACGCGGTGGGTCTCGGGATCGACCTCGTACTGCTTCGACTTGTAGTGCATGCCCGAGAAGTTGACGCCCCAGCCGTGCGTGAGGTGGCCGCCGAACGGCAACCCCAAGCCCATGACGGGCTCGCCGGGCTTGGCGAGCGCCAAGTAGACGGCCTGGTTCGCCGGCGATCCCGAGTACGGCTGCACGTTCGCGTGCTGCATGCCGAACAGGCGCTGGGCGCGCTCGATCGCGAGCGTCTCGACTTGGTCGATGTAGTCCTGGCCCTCGTAGTAGCGCTTGCCCGGGTAGCCTTCCGAGTATTTGTTGTTGAGGATCGAGCCCGTGGCTTCCATGACGGCGAACGACGCGTAGTTCTCCGAGGGTATGAGGCGGATGAACTCGTCCTGCCGTTTCGTCTCGAGGCCGATGAGCCGGTGGATCTCGGGGTCGGTGGCGCGCAGCGCGGGCAGGTCGGACATTCGCAATCCTCGGAACGGGCGTTACCTTCGGCCGAGCGGCCGCTCGGGGCGCGTAGTCTACCTCTTTCACGTCACGCTAGAAGCGGCTCCGGACGCCCACGGCAAAGTTGCGGCCCGGCAGCGGCGCGATGTCCTTCACGAACGACGTGTGCTTGCGGCCCTCGTTGTCGCCGAGGTTGGCGGCGTTGACGAACAGCTCGAGCTCCGCACCCTTCTCGGTCACGAGGCGCCAACGGACGTCCGCGTTGACGAGCGTGTAGCCCCGCGTGAGCGTCTCGAACGGCGCGGTCTCGTCCTGCTCCGCGTAACGCGTCGCTTCGAAACCGGCGAGCAACCGTTCATTGTGGTACTGGACGCGCGCGCCGTAGCGCAGCGGCGGTAGGCGCGGCACCTTCTCGCCGCTCGTGAGCTCGCCATGGACATAGTCGCCGTAGAGACGCAGGTCGATCTCGCCGGTGCCGCCGGTCCTAAAAGGCACGAACAGCTCCGCCTCGATGCCGCTGAATTTCGCGTCAGCCTGCGTGAAGACGAAGATCGGCAGATCGTCCACGGGATCGATATCGCCCGTATCAGTGAGATAAATGAAATCTGCGAACCGAGTGTAGAACCCCGTGACGCTCCACGTCCGTTCGCCGGCCGCGCTACGTAGACCGATGTCCATATGCCGCGCCGTTTCGGCGCGCAGCGCAGCATCGCCGATCTGCACGACGCCGGTCGCGAGGTGCGGGCCATCGGAATAGAGCTCCTCGGCGACAGGCAAGCGCTCCGACGACGCGAAATTGAGCGCCAACGAGTAGCGGTCGCCGAACGAGCGCACACCGCCGGCCGACAGGCTCGTGGCAGTGCCGTCGATGCTTGGCAGCCCATTCGACGGCGTGTGCTCCTGCGACTCGACGCGGCCGCCGAGGGACAGCTGCCAAGCGTCGAGGTCGAGCTGCTCGACGAGGAACATGCCGACATTCGAGGAGTCCACGGGCGGCACGAAGGCTTCGTCGCCCACCGCCGTAAACTCGCGCTCGCCCACCTGAATACCAAACGCGCCGCTCCAATCGCCGAACGGCCGATGCAGGAGCTCGATGCGCGCCTCGCTGGCATCGTTGGTAAACTGCGTGCCGATCTCGTCACCTTCGAGCTCGACGTGCTCGTAGTCGCTCATGCCGAGCCGCACGTTGACGCCCTCGATGGCACCGGGCAGCTCCAACCAACCGCCGCGCACGTCCAGGCGGCGCTGTTCGAGATCGATGCGCACGGCTTCGTCGCCGGGAATGCCATACAAGGTATCGAAGACGCTCACGCCGACACCGAGAAAGCTCGTGTCACCGAGCCACGAACCGCCGAGCGCGGCGGCATCGCTCTCCGCCGCGCTGTTCGCGAGCAGGCCAGGCACGTCCCCGGGCGCGGGCGCCATGCGCGCAAGTCCCGGAATCTCGTAATCGTCGCTGTCGCGGCGCGCACCATCGAAGTGCCAAGCGAACCGCGAGCCGCCACCATCGAAGCGTAGCGCGCCCGACCGGCTGTCGGCGACGCTATCTCCGCGCAGCTCGAACGCCCCCTCGAAACCGTCATCGGGCGCACGCATCGGAATCCGCGTCGTGACGGTGTTGATCACGCCACCCACGGCGCCGCTGCCGTACAGGAGCGTCGTCGGGCCGCGAAAGATCTCGATCTGGTCGGCTGCGAGCGGATCGACGGTGACGGCGTGATCGTCACTCACGGTGGCCGCGTCCATCGCGTGGACGCCGTCCTCGAGCATCTGCACGCGTGCGCCTGCGAGGCCGCGGATGATGGGGCGCGACGCACCGGCGCCGAAATACGAGGAGCTCACGCCGACTTGGTTCGCGAGCGTCTCACCGAGATTCGCCGCCCGAATTCGGTCGAGCGTATCGCCGCGAACGACCGTGACGGACTGCGCGAGCTCGCCGGGCGAGCTGTCGCGCAAGACTCCGGTGACGACCACTTCCTCGATGGCATCGTGAGGCTGGCCGTGGCCAGGAAGCGCCAAGGCCGCGGCGAGCGGCCCAAGGACCAGCGGCAGCGGGAACGCCCTGCGTCCCGCATCGAATGGAGTTTTCATCGAATGTTTCCTTCATTGAGCTAGGCTCAAGACGTTGACTCATCGCGGCCTCGGGAAACCCGAGCGCGAACGACTCAGAACGCGAAGGAAACGGCTGGGGGGCCTCGGGCGAAACGACGGGTGGGTGCGATCGAGACGAACGCTGCGACCAACGTCGCAACGAAAACGGGCGTGGCCGCATCGAGCTCGAAGTGAATCGGGGTCGCGACGGCGCCGGCACCGAGATTGGTCGTGCTCAAGCAGACCGTGCACGGCTGACCGTCGGTATGCACCGCGGCGTCGAACGGGTGCGTGACCGCGAAGCACTCGGCGAGCAGCAACGCAACGACGAGCGTCGCCCCGACCCACGCCTGCCGCGTGGGACGTCGACACTCGCGCAGAACGGCTGCTCGCGTCATGGCTCGAACGACCTCTGGACCAAGACTACTCGCAGCCGTAGGCCGCTGTCGACCTTCGATTTTCCGTAACCGCGTAGGCCACCGGCCGAACGTCTAGAATTGCGCCATGCTGCGACATGCGCTCCTCGGCGTGTTCTTGCTCGGTGCGAGCGCGCCGCTCCGCGCGGGGCTGCCGCCCGTGCCCGTGCCGCCCGAGAACCCCATCACCGAGCCGAAGCGCGTGCTCGGCAAGATCCTGTTCTGGGACGAGCAGCTCTCGAGCGACGGCTCGATCGCCTGCGGCACTTGTCATCGGCCTGCGGCCGGCGGCGGCGATCCGCGCGCGGGCCGCCATCCCGGCGTCGACAAGGGCACGATCGACGACGTGCACGGCTCGCCGGGCATCGTCGCGCTCGGGCGCGACGGCAAACCACGCCTGCATGAAGTCTTCGGCACCGCGCCGCAAGTCACGAGCCGGCTCTCGCCGTCAAACTTCGGCTCGCTCTGGGCCGAGGAGCTCTTCTGGGACGGCCGCGCGGGCTCGCAGCTCGAAGATCCGACGACGGGCAAGGTCGCCATCGCGCGCGGCGGCGCGCTCGAGAACCAAGCGCTGGCCACGATCTTGAACGACGCCGAAATGGCCAAGGCCGGCCGCACCTGGGCCGACGTAACCGCCGACCTCACGCGCGCGCGGCCGCTCGCGTTGGCGACGGACTGGCCGCCCGACACGGCGGCGGCGATCACCGTGAATCCGACTTACCCCCGTCTGTTCGCCGCAGCGTTCGGCGACGGCGCGATCACGCCGGTGCGCATCGCGTTTGCGCTCGCGACGTATCAGCGCACGCTCGTCGCGGACCAAACACCATGGGATCGCTTCGACGCGGGCGACACGAGCGCGCTCACTGGCCGGGCGCTCTACGGCCTGCGCGCGTTCCAGGCGTTTCATTGCTCGGCGTGCCACACGCCGCCCAAGTTCACGAACGACGAGTTCTTCCAGATTGGCGTGCGGCGCGCGCACTTCGACCGCGGCCGCGAGAACGTGACCCACGATCCCGAGGATACCGGCGAGATGAAGGTGCCGAGCCTGCGCAACACGGCGCTCAAGTCCCGCTTCATGCACACGGGCGAGTTCACGAGCCTCGGCGCCGCAGTTCGCTTCTACGTCAACGCGCTCCCGCTGCCCGAGCGCGACGGCATCCCGGGCGCCGGCCTCTACACGTTCAATCTGAGCCAGATCGACGAGGGCGACCTCCGCGAGTTCCTTAACGTAGCGCTCACGGACCCGCGCGTCCGCGACGAGACGTTTCCGTTCGACCGGCCCGTGCTGCGCAGCGAGCGACAGGTCGTCACGGAAGCGGGAGGTGCCGGTGTTACGGTTTTAGTTCAACCGAAACCGTAACACCGGCACCTGTTACCATCCGCGCGTTTTCGGACTGCGGACTCGAGCACATGGGCAAACCCGGCAACACGGGCCTGCGTCGAATCGTCAACGCCGCGTTTTTTTCGCTGGCCGGATTGCGCGCGGCGTGGCTGCACGAATCGGCGTTTCGGCAGGAGACGGTACTCTGCGCCGTGCTGATCCCGACGGGGTTCTGGCTTGGGGTAACGGCCGTCGAACGCTCGCTGCTCATCGGCTCGTGCTTGCTCGTGCTCATCGTCGAGCTGTTGAACTCGGGTGTAGAAGCCGTCGTCGACCGCGTCGGCGACGAGCCGCACCGCCTGTCGGGGCGCGCCAAGGACCTGGGCTCGGCGGCCGTGTTCGTGAGCTTGGTACTCGTGCTCGTGGTCTGGAGTCTCATCGCCTGGGCGCGGTTCGGCCCGGGCGCTTGAACGACAAAACGACGGAGGCTGCTCGGCGACTACCGCGAGCACGTCGTGCATCAGCGGCGGCGACGCCAAACCACCGAGAGGTTGTTTGCGGGCATCGCTACGGTCAGCGCGAGCTCGAAGCCGTGACCGCGCGCGAGGCCGTCGACGTCGGTGAGGTCGCGCACGCCCCAAGCGGCGTTGCGCGCGCGTAAGCTCGCGTCGAACGCCGCGTTGCTCGGCGCCGTGTGCAAGCCGTCGCGCATGAATGGGCCGTAGAGCACGAGCGGCGCGCCGGACTGGAGCAGCGAGCTCGCGTGCCGCAGCAGCGCCTCGCAGGCCGGCCACGGCGCGATGTGAATCATGTTGCTGCAAAGGACCGCGTCGGCGCGCTCGAGAGGCGCACGCGGCTCGTGCACGTCGAACGCGAGCGGCGCGCGCAAGTTGGGCAGCGCCGCGCTCGCCACGCGCGCGGCGAGCAGCGCGCGCAGCTCGGGATCGGGCTCGCTCGGCAGCCAGTCGAGCGCCGGCAGCGCTCGTGCGAAATGCAGCGCGTGCTGCCCGGTGCCGCTCGCAACCTCGAAGACGAGGCCCGCGGGCGGCAGGACGCCGGCGAGCACCTCGGCGATGGGCTCCTTGTTGCGCTCGGCGGCGGGGCTGTCGCGCCACGCGGGACCCGTCGGCGCGCCGGGCTTATTCAGCGGCAGCCTCCGCCGCCCGCGCGCCGCTCAAGATGTTGCGCATCGCGAGATTGCCCTCGTGGCACGCGTACTCGTAGATGCGCTGCGTGTGATCGACCTGCGTCAGCGGCATCGAATAGGTCCACGGCCTTTCCCAAGTCGTCGCATCCTCGAACGTCACGGTCCACTCGACGGTGTCGGCCGACGTGCGCTCGAAGCGCTCGATCATCTTGACGTTCTCGCTCGAGCGCTGCGGCGCCGTCTCGGCGCGGAAGTTGGTCGTCTCGACGACGAGCGTGTCGCCGTCCCACCAGCCGCGCGCGTCGCCCAGGTACTGCTTCAAGCTTTGGGCGATGTGCGGGCGGCGATCGAGCGGGATCACGCGAGCCTCGTGGATCATCTCGTAGCGAATTGCGATGCTGTCGGGCGCCTGCACGATCTCGTAACGGCTACCGTAGCCGGCCGGCATCATCGAGCTCGGAATGCCGCGCGTGATGCAGCGGTCGTAGAGGCCCATGTCGAGATAGCTCGAGAACGGCCCGCGCGAATTCTGGTTCGTGCTAACCCCGCCGGTGCGCCGCCGCGCATCGGCTTCGGCCGTGCGCGCGGGGATCTTGCCGTCGGCGGGATCCGTGATGAGCCACGGCCGCTCGTTGCGCCGGTCGAACGTATCGAAGATCAGGTGCGGCGGCGGCGAGATGCTGTTGCGCCAGGCCTCGCTGTCGACCTGCGCCTTGAAGCGGCGATCGCGCTCCGCGACGATCTCGGCCGTCTTCTCGGGCGTGATGGTGGCGAGCGTCAAGCCTTCGAGCTCCGCGGGTCGCTCCATCGGCGTGCCCGTCTCGTCGTCGTTCGAGTAGATGCCCGCGAGATCGGGATCGCCCCACGAGGTTCGCGGCGCCTGCCAACCGGCCGGCGGCTCGCTCGCGGTCTGCGCCGTCACGAGCCCGGCGGCAGCCGCTGCCAGCAGCACACCAAACGTCGTCGACGAACGAACCTGTCTCGACATGGCCCACTCCCCTGCGGCTTTGACATCCGCAACGCGTTCGCATAGAACGACTGCAGAAGACGAGCCCGATTCTACGTGCGGCCTGGCCTCCGGGCCACGCCGCCG
This sequence comes from uncultured Gammaproteobacteria bacterium, assembly GCA_964503125.1. Classification (GTDB taxonomy): domain Bacteria; phylum Pseudomonadota; class Gammaproteobacteria; order Steroidobacterales; family Rariloculaceae; genus FEN-1219. The sequence goes on along the minus strand of CAZCZE010000032.1, from coordinate 127,862 downwards.
CACGGGCAGCGAGCTTGGGGGGATCGCCATGCGAGGTTGGTTTGGGGCAGCCGTCGCCGTGGGCTGGGTGGCCACGACGGGTGCCTTCGCGGCCGTGCCGGCCGAGGTCGAGATCGACTCCGGAACCCTCGTCGGCACGGTCGGCGCTAAACCGCACATTCGGGCGTTCAAAGGCATCCCCTACGCCGCGCCGCCGACGGGCGCGAACCGCTGGCGGCCGCCGCAACCCGTCGCGAGCTGGAGCGGCGTCCGCGCCGCGACCGAGTACGGCGCTCGCTGCACGCAGGGCGGCGCGGGCGGGCCGAACGCCGCGGCGGCCCCGTCGAGCGAGGACTGCCTGTATCTCAATGTCTGGACCGACGAGAAGGCCGAACGCCTGCCCGTCATGGTGTGGTTCTACGGCGGCGGCTTCTTCGGCGGCGCCGGCTCGGAGCCGCGTTACGCCGGCGACGGGCTCGCGAGCAAGGGCGCCGTCGTCGTCACGCTCAACTATCGCTTGGGCGCGCTCGGCTTCTTGGCTCACCCCGAGCTCTCGGCCGAATCGGAACCGCGTGTCTCGGGCAACTACGGCATGCAGGACGCCATCGCGGCGCTGCAATGGGTGCGGCGCAACATCGCGGCGTTCGGCGGCGACCCCAATAACGTCACGATCTTCGGCGAGTCCGCCGGCGCTAATCTCGTCGCGGCACTCGTCGCCTCGCCGCGTGCGGAAGGACTGTTTCATCGCACCATCGCCCAGAGCGGCGGCTTCATGGGCTTACGTCTGGCACGCACGGGCACGCTCGCGCGCGCCGAGGAGGCAGGAGCGAAAGCGCTCGCCGATGCCGGTATCGCGGGGGTAGCCGAGGCGCGCACGAAGCCGGCGCAAGAGATCTTCGCCACAATCCGCGGCGGCAACCTCGTCGTCGACGGTTATCTGATCCCCGAGGACCTGTCGCTGACGTTCGCGAACGGCCGGCAGAACGCCGTCGACTTGCTCGTCGGCTCGAACCAGGACGAAGGCACGTTCTTCCAGCGCCCGGGTCTCACGGCCGAGCAGTTCACGACTCAGGCGAGGCAGCGCTTCGGCGTGCTCGCCGACGGCTTCCTCAAGCTGTTCCCGGCGGCCGACGACGCGGCCGCGGGCCAAGCCTATCTCGCCTCGTTCAGCGCCGAGGCCGCGTGGGCCATGCGCAAGTTCGCCGAGCTCCAGGCGATGCGCGGCAACGACGCCTACGTCTACTATTTCACGCGCGTGCCGCCCACCGCGCCGGCCCGGCCCTCCCCCTTCGGGGACTACCAAGGGGCGTCGCGCGGCGCCACGCACGTCGCCGAAATCCCCTACATGTTCGACAACCTCGCGGACGGCGTGCCCTGGACCGACGTGGATCGCCGGCTCGCCGACACGATGTCGTCGTACTGGGTCAACTTCGCGCGCACGGGCGACCCGAACAGCGCGGGGCTCCCGGCCTGGCCCGCATATCGCGACGCGGCAACCGGCAAGGCGCACGTGCTCGGCGACACGGTCGCGACCGAGACGACGTCGGTCCCGGCAGTCGCTACACTGAGCTTCTTCGATTCCGCATACCAACAACTCCTGAAGGGCGGTGCCAACCAATGAACACGACCACTCGAACCTCGCTCTCGCGGCGTGGCGCCGCGCGAAAAATAGGAATGCTGCTCGCGGTGGCCCTCGCGGTCGGCGCGTGCCAGCCGAGCGGCCCGGTCGCGCCCGCGGGTCCGGTCATCCCGCGTCTCGGCGAGCGCCCCGACTTCAACGGCGTGTGGCAGGCCATCGGCACGGCGCACTGGAATCTCGAGGACCACTCCGCGACGGGCTTGCGCCAGTTCTGGGAGCTCGGCGCGATCGCCGCGGTTCCCGCCGGCCAAAGCGTCGTGCAGGGCGACACGATTCCTTATCTACCCGCAGCGCTCGCGAAACGCGACGAGAACCGCGCCGGTTGGCCGAAGACCGACCCCGAAGCCAAGTGCTACATGCCGGGCATTCCGCGCGCCACGTACATGCCCTTCCCGTTCCGCATCGTGCAGGGCGACGGCGACATCCTGTTCGTCTACGAGTTCGCGAGCGCCAACCGCATCGTGCACATGTCGAACCACCAAGAGCCGCCGGTCGACAGCTGGATGGGCTGGTCGAACGGCCGCTGGGAAGGCGACACCCTCGTGATCGAAGTCACGGGCAACAACGACCAAACGTGGTTCGACCGCGCGGGCAATCACCATAGCGCGCTGATGAAGGTCACGGAACGCTACACGCTCATGGGCGAGAACCATTTGCAGTACGAGGCCACGATCGAGGACGCGGAGACGTTCTCGCAGCCCTGGACGATTTCGCTGCCGGTCTACCGCCGGCTCGACGACAACGTCCAGCTGCTCGAGTTCAAGTGTGTCGAGTTTTCTGAAGAGCTGCTCTACGGAGACCTCGTCAAGAAAACCGAGTAAAATTTGAGTGTCAGCTAGCTGGGAGATGACTGCCATGCGCATGAAATACTTCCGTGTCGCCGCCGGCGCCTTGCTCGTTGCCGCGGCCGGACCCGTCCTCGGCCATCATTCGTTTGCCGCGGAGTTCGACGCGAACCGGCCCGTGAAGCTCGAGGGCACGGTCACGAAGATGGATTGGATCAACCCGCACTCGTGGATCCACATCGATGTCACGACGTCCTCGGGCGAAGTCCAAAAGTGGATGGTCGAAGGCGGCGCGCCGAACGCGCTGCTGCGCCGCGGTTGGAACCGCACCTCGCTGCCGGCCGGCACCAAGATCTCGGTGCAAGGCTTCCAGGCGAAGGACGGCTCGTTCCGCGCCAACGGCCGCGACATCACGTTCGCGGACGGCTCGAAACTGTTCGTCGGCTCGTCGGGGATAGGCGCGCCGGACGAGCGGCCCGAATAGCCTCAACGCGAGTTTCGTCACCGGCTCACGAAGCCGCGGCTCGGCCGAGTCGCGGCTTCTTTTTTCGGAGCGAGGAATGACCGACGTATCGCCACCCGCCAAACCCAAGAAGTCGGTGGTCCTTTCGGGCGTCGTGGCCGGCAACACGGCGCTATCCACCGTGGGACACACCGGCAACGACCTCCACTATCGCGGCTACGACATCCTCGAGATGGCCGAGGCCTGCGAGTTCGAGGAGATCGCCCACCTGCTCGTCCACGAACGTTTGCCGAACTCGGCCGAGCTCGCGAGCTACCGAGCTAAGCTCATATCTCTCAGGGGGTTACCGCAACCCGTTCGCGAAGTTCTCGAAGCGCTACCGGCCACGGCGCACCCGATGGACGTGCTGCGGACGGGCGTCTCGACGCTCGGCTGCATCGAGCGCGAGCGCGACCAGTCCCCCGCACACGCGCGCGACATCGCCGACCGGCTCATCGCCTCGCTCGGCAGCATGCTGCTCTACTGGCATCGTTACGCGCAGTCGGGCGTGCGCATCGACGTCGAGTGCGACACCGATTCGGTGGGCGCGCATTTCCTGCACCTGCTGCATGGGCGGCCGCCGCGCGCTTCCTGGGTGCGCGCGATGCACACGTCGCTCGTGCTCTACGCCGAGCATGAGTTCAACGCCTCGACGTTCACGGCACGCGTCATCGCCGGCACGGGCTCCGACCTCTACTCGTGCATCGCCGGGGGGATCGGCGCACTACGCGGCCCGAAGCACGGCGGCGCCAACGAGGTCGCGCTCGAGGTTCAGCAGCGCTATCGCACACCCGAGCAAGCCGTCGCCGACATCCGCGAGCGCGTGGCCCGCAAGGAGGTCATCATCGGCTTCGGTCACCCCGTCTACACGGTCGCGGACCCGCGCAATCGCGTCATCAAGGAGGTCGCGCGCCGCCTCGCGACCGAAGCCGGCAATATGAGCGGCTTCGCGGTCGCCGACGCGATCGAGGCCGAGATGGCGTCAACCAAGAAGATGTTCGCCAACCTCGACTGGTTCTCGGCGGTGGCCTACCACCTCATGGGCGTGCCGCGCGCGTGCTTCACGCCACTGTTCGTCATCGCGCGCACGACGGGCTGGGCCGCGCACGTCATCGAGCAACGCGCCGACGGCAAGATCATCCGGCCGAGCGCCAACTACGTGGGGCCCGAGAACCGGGCGTTCGTCCCGCTCGCGAAGCGTCCGTAGACGGGTCAGCCCTTGGCGCGGCGCAGCGTCATGCTCAAGTGAAATCGGTCGATCGGATAGAGGTTATCGGCGACGATGCCGACCGCGCCCGATGACAGCCGATAGGCGCGACGCACCTCGATGACGGGCCCGCGCGGCCGCACCGCGAGCGTCGCCGCGACGTGGTCGGGCGCTTCGCTCGCGCGAATCGACTGCTCGACCTCGGCGACGGTCTCGCCGTAGAGGTCCTCGACGAGCAGATAGATCGGGCCGGGACGGCGGCCGAGCAGCCGCGCGACGCCGGCGAGGTCGCCGTGCACGTGCACCTCGGTCCAGCACACGGGACGCCGATCGTCGGGCGCGAAACGATAACCCCTGACTCGCAGCCACTTGGCGCCGATCGTGCCGCCGAGGCGCTCGGCGAGCGCTTCGTCGGCGGAGACGATCTCGGTCGAACGCACGTCGTAGCGCGTGGCGTTCGCGAGCTCGATGAGGTCGCTGATCGAGGCGACCTCGTGCGAGTAGGGGCGCGGCGAGCCCGCGCGCAGCACCGTCGTGCCGAACCCTTGGCGCGAGGCAACGAGCCCCGCGTCGCGCAGCTCCCGCAACGCCTCGCGGATCGTGTGCCTGCTGACCCCGAAGCGCCGCTGCAGCTCGCCTTCGGTCGGTAGTTGCGTGTCGACGGGATGCACGCCGCTGACGATTTCCTGCTTGAGCGTCTGCACGACTTGGCGATAGAGCGGGCTCGGCGTCGCCTGCTCTTGCGACGCACTGCTCTCGGCGGACGTTGGTCGCGTCATTGGTCCAGCTGCGGGCGTATCGCAGGCGTCGATCTTAGCATCGCCGGCTCACGGCCCGGCCCTTCGAACACGACGCAGCGCAGCGACGGAGCCGAACGGCGCGCGGGTCGTGCTTATTGCTAACGTCGTCGGGAACCGAATACGATGCCTGCCGGTTCTCGGTCCCGTTTGACCGCAGGAACGCCCGATGGCTGACGCTCCCACGAGTGCCGTCTACTTGCTCAAGCGAGCCGAGCTCGCCGTACGCGGTTGCGTCGAGATGGCGTTCAGCGAGGTCGCGCTGACGCCGAGCCAGTACTACATCCTGCTCCTCGTCAAATGCGGCGAAGCCACGTCGTCGGCGGAGCTCGCGCGCGCCATGGGCGTGCTGCCGCAGTCGATGACCGAGCTCATCGCCCCGCTCGAGAAACGCGGCGCGATCGTGCGCCGGCCGGACAGCAGCAACAACCGCATCCTGCGCATCGAGCTCACGAACGCGGGCCTGCGGCTGTTCGAGCGAGGCACGGAGCTCGCGATTAGGTTCGAGCGCGAGCTCCTCGAAGGCTTCGACTCGGCCGAGCTCGACCATCTGTGCCGCGGGCTCAGCGCGCTCACCGCCAGGGCCGAGCGGCATTCGTACCATCCGAAGCTGCGGCGCCTCCACAAGACCGGCGAGAAGCCCAAAGCCGCGCGCGCGGCGCGCAAGAAAACGCCGCGGCAGCGCGCCGGCGGCAGGCGCTGACGCCGCGTCGCCCATTCAGCGCGCGGCGCCGGCCGCGAGCAGCGCGGCGACGTCGCCGTCGATCTTCTCCGGCGTGTCCGTGGGCGCATAGCGCCGCACGGCGCGGCCCGTGCGGTCGACGAGAAACTTCGTGAAGTTCCACTTGATACCGGCCGTGCCCAGCACGCCCGGCTGCTCGTTCTTGAGCCAGCGGTAGAGCGGGTGGGCGCCCTCCCCGTTGACCTCGATCTTGGCGAACAGCGGAAACGTCACGTCGTAAGTCGCTAAGCAGAATTGCTTGATCTTCGCCTCGTCGCCGGGCTCCTGATGGCCGAACTGATCGCACGGGAAGCCGAGCACTGCGAGCCCGGCCTCGCGGCGCTTGCGCCAGAGCGCCTCGAGCCCGCGGTACTGGGGCGTGAACCCGCACTGCGACGCAACGTTGACGATGAGCAGCACGTGCCCCTTAAGCTCGGCGAGGGCGCGCTCGCGGCCGTCGATGTCGCGGGCGCTGAAATCGAAGGCAGTGGTGTCCGTCATCGGCCTCGAGCAAAGGGTTGCGTTCTTATCTTCGGTTCCCTTATATATAGCCCCCGGATCATTGGCAAGCTCGGAGGAAACTCATGGGTACTCGTGCCATCTTCCTTGGAGCCTTGGCGACATTGCTGACCCTGCCCGCCGCCGCGCAAAGCGCGGCCGGCCGCTGGGACGCCAGCGTCGACACGGAGTTCGGCCCCTTCGCATTCGTGTTCGAATTCCTCGTCGACGCCGCCGGCAAGTTGACCGGCGCGATGCACAACGAGCTGTTCGGGGCGGTCCCGATTGCGGACGGCGCCATCGACGGCAACGACATCTCGTTCAAGCTGACGTTCGAAGGCGGTCCCGATGGCCCGATGACGATCAGCTACCGCGGCACCGTCAAGGGCGACGAGCTCGCGCTCACGAGCAAGTTCGAGGGCACGCCTCCGCCGGGCGGCTCGGCCGAGCAGTCGTTCACGGCCAAGCGCAGTCAGTAGCGCGTTCGTTTCCGCGCCGTCAGCTGCGCGCATGCCGCGCGAGCGCCATGGTGTCCATGATCCGGCTTGCGATCTCCTCGATGCTGCACTCCGTGACGTCGAGATGCGGCACGCGGAAACGGTCGAACAGTGCCTGCGCAGCCCGCAGCTCGTATTGCACCTGCTGCGCCGAAGCGTACCGGCTCCCCGGCCGGCGTTCGCCACGGATGTGTTGTAGCCGCCCTGGACTCAAAATCAAACCGTAGAGCTTGTCGCGGTAGAGCAGCAATGCGCGCGGCAGTTCGCCGGCCTCGAGGTCTTCCTCGGCCAGCGGGTAATTGGCCGCGAACACGCCGTATTGCAGCGCCAGGTAGAGGCAGGTCGGCGTCTTGCCCGAGCGTGAGACCCCGATGAGCACGACGTTCGCCGACCGGTACTCGCGTGCGCCGGCGCCGTCGTCGTTCGCGAGCGCGTAGTTGGTGGCTTCGATACGAGCGCTGTAGGTCGGATCCGTCGTCGCACCGTGCATGGCCGGGACACCCGCCACGGCGGCCGTAGCGCCGAGCTCCTGCTCGAGATCGCCCATGAAGGCAAAGAAATCGATGACGAGCGCCCTCGCCTGCTTGATGACGGCGCGCGTCCGCTCGTCCACGACGGTGCAGAACACGATGGGCCGCGCCTGCCGTTCGGCCGCTAGCGCATCGATGCGCGCCACGACACCCCGGGCCTGTGCGACGTCGAGCACGAACGGCATCGTGACCGTCTCGAACGTCATGCCGCCGAACCGCGCCAGCAGCGCATGGCCCATGGTTTCAGTCGTCACTCCCGTACGATCCGAAACGAAGCAAACCGTGCGTACCGCGACCGCCATCGTCATGGCCTCGGCGTGCTGTGCGCCGCCAGCATGAGCCACGTCTCGAGCACGGTGTCGGGGTTGAGCGAGAGGCTGTCGATCCCCTGCTCGACGAGCCAGCGCGCGAAATCGGGGTGGTCGGATGGGCCTTGGCCGCAGATGCCGATGTATTTGCCCTGTTTGTGGCACGCCGCAATCGCCAGTGACAGCAGGGCCTTCACGGCATCGTCGCGCTCGTCGAACGATGCCGCCACTAGCGCCGAATCGCGATCGATCCCGAGCGTGAGCTGCGTCATGTCGTTCGAGCCGATCGACATGCCGTCGAAAAACTCGAGGTAGCGCTCGGCGAGCAGCGCGTTGGTCGGCAGCTCGCACATCATGATGACACGTAAGCCGTCGACGCCACGCCGGAGGCCGTTGTCGGCGAGCAGCTCCGTGACCTTGGCGGCCTCCGCCAACGTGCGAACGAACGGCACCATGACCTCGACGTTCTTGAGCCCCATCTCGTCACGGACGAGTCGCAGCGCCCGGCACTCGAGCTCGAAGCACGGCCGGAACGACGCATCCACGTAGCGCGCCGCACCGCGAAACCCGAGCATCGGGTTCTCCTCGTGGGGCTCGTAGGCCCGGCCACCGAGGAGGTTCGCGTACTCGTTCGACTTGAAGTCCGACAGGCGCACGATCACGGGCGCCGGGGCGAACGCGGCGCCGATCTGCGCGATGCCCTCCGCGAGCTTGGTGACGAAGAACGTGACGGGGTCGTCATAGCCCGCCATCTGCTCGCCGATCGCCCGCTTGAGATCCGGGGCTAGGCGATCGAACTCCAGCACGGCTTTCGGGTGGACGCCGATCATGCGGTTGATGATGAACTCCAGCCGCGCGAGCCCGACGCCTTGGTGCGGCAGCGCGGCAAAGCCGAACGCACGGTCGGGATTGCCGACGTTCATCATGATGCGGACGGGCACGGGCGGCAGCGCGCCGAGCTCGATCTCCTGTTCCTCGAACGACAGTGCGCCCTCGTAGACGTACCCCGTCTCCCCTTCGGCGCACGATACGGTGATCGCTTGCCCGTCGCGCACGTTGTCGAGGCTCGAGCCGCAGCCGACGACGGCGGGCACGCCGAGCTCGCGCGCGATGATTGCGGCATGGCACGTGCGGCCGCCACGGCGCGTCACGATGGCCGCAGCTCGCTTCATCACGGGCTCCCAATCGGGATCGGTCATGTCGGCGATGAGCACGTCGCCGCTCTCGACGCGCGCCATCTCCGCAACGCCTGCGACCAGGCGCGCCCTACCCGCGGCGATCTTCTGGCCGACGCTGCGCCCTTCCGCCAGCACGCGCGAGCGCGAGCGCAACGCGAAGCGTTGCAGCGTTCGCCGGCTGCGGCTCTGCACCGTCTCTGGCCGCGCCTGCACGATGAATAACCCGCCCGTGGCGCCGTCCTTGGCCCATTCGATGTCCATTGGACACCCGTAGTGCCGCTCGATCGTCACGGCTTGGCGCGCAAGCTCCTCGATCTCACCGTCGACGAGCGAGAAGGTGCGGCGCTGCTCCGCGGGCACGTTCACAGTCACGACGCGCTCCGCCGCGCCCGGCTCGGCGTAGATCATCTTGATGGCCTTTTCGCCGAGGTTACGCCGCAAGATCGCGCGCCGGCCCGCCGCGAGCCCCGGCTTGTAGACGTAAAATTCGTCGGGATTCACGGCGCCTTGGACCACGGTCTCGCCGAGGCCGAAAGAGCTCGTGATGAACACGACGTCGCGGAACCCGGAGTCCGTATCGAGCGTGAACGTGACGCCGCTCGCGCCGAGGTCGCTGCGCACCATGTGCTGCACGCCCACCGAGATACCGACGCGCGAGTGGTCGAACCCTTGGTGCACGCGATAGGCGATCGCGCGATCGTTGAACAACGAGGCGAACACCTCGTGCATCGCGGTGACGAGACCTTGTTCGCTGCGCACGTTGAGGAACGTCGCTTGTTGGCCGGCGAACGACGCTTCCGGCAAGTCCTCGGCCGTCGCCGACGACCGCACCGCGACGGCACCCTCGCCGCCCACCTCGAGCCTGCGCCACGCCGCGACGACCTCGTCGCGGAGGCGCGCCGGCAACGGCGTCGCGAGGATCGCTTTTCGGATCTCGGCGCCCGCCCGCGCGAGCCCCGGGAGGTCGTCGACGTCGAGCTCGCGCAGCGTGCGCTCGATACGACCCGCGAGGCCTTCTTGCTGGAGAAAGTCGCGATAGGCGTGAACGGTCGTGGCGAACCCGTCGGGCACGCGCACGCCGAGGTCGCCGAGCTCGCGCAACATCTCGCCGAGCGAAGCGTTCTTGCCGCCGACGAGCTCGACGTCGGTGCGTTTGAGCTCGCGCAGCGGCACGACGTATGTCCGCATGTCACCCACCTGCGTCACCGAAGCGACTACGCCTGTCGAAGCCGTACTCTAGCGCTCTTTGCGCCGGAACCACGCGCCGGCGAGCAGCAACACCCAACCGACGTTGGACCGGAGACTCTTGCCCGTGCCGGGCGGCAGTGCCTCCATCGTCGCAGACATTACGCGGCTCCTGTTGCTCGGTTCAGTCGTCGACGCCATGGCCGCGCTTCGGCACCAGGATCGTTCGCTCGTAGCTGATGACGACCTTGTCGTCCTGATTCATGCCGCGCGTCCACACGGTCACGATGCCCTGGGTGGGCCGCGACTGGGACTCGCGCTTCGCAAGCACCTCGGATTCGGCGTACAGCGTGTCGCCGGCGTAGACGGGCGCCGTCAGCTTGATGTCGTTCCAGCCGAGGTTGCCGATGGCCTGGTAGCTCACGTCCGAGACGCTCATGCCGACGACGATCGACAGCGTGAGACAGCTGTTGACGAGCGGCCGACCGAACTCCGACTTCGCGGCGTACACGGCGTCGAAGTGCAGCGGATGGTTGTTCATCGTGAGCAGCGTGAACCACGTGTTGTCGGCTTGCGTGATCGTGCGTCCCGGGCGGTGCTCGTAGACGTCGCCGATCTCGAAGTCCTCGTAGTAGCGGCCGAACGTCTCGCGCCAGCGGCGCGGCCCGATCTCGCGAGCGCCATGCGTCATGCTTCCAACTCCTTCACCCTTACCATTCTCCGGCCGCGGCCTCGAGCTCGGCCAACACGTCGTCCGTGTGCTCGCCGAGCAGCGGCTCGCGCAAGGTGGGCCGCGCCGGCTCCTCGGCAAAGCGAATCGCGGGCTTGAGATGCGGGCGGCCGCGCTCGTCGCGCAGCAACAGCTCGCGCGCGGCGACGTGTGCGTCCTGCGTCGCCTCGTGCAGCGTGTTGACGGGCGCGTAGCAGACGTCGAGCGCTGCCAGCCAGTCGAGCGACTCCTGGCGCGAACGGCTTGCGAAGAACGCCGCGAGCAGCTCGACGACGGGCCGTTGGTGCGGACCCGGCCCGCGCGTGCAGAGCTCGACGAGATCGAGGCGCCCCAGCGCGCCCAGTACCTTCTCGACGAACTTCGGCTCCTGGCCCGCGAGCGCGAGCTGCTTGCCGTCGCGCGTGTCGTAGAGCCGATAGAACGCCGCGCCGCCCGTCGTGCGCTGCGTCTTGGGATCCGGCTGCCGACCCTCGGCGAACACGGGGCCGATGACGTTCGGCGTCGCAGCGAACAGCGAATCGAACATCGCGATCTCGACGTAGTCGCCGCGGCCCGTCTCCTGGCGCTTCACGAGCGCCATGAGCACGCCCGCGAGGCCGTTGAGCGCGGCGGCGATGTCGGCCATCGGAATCCCCGGCAGCGCGGGCCGGCCGTCGTCGCCCTGCGTCATCGCGAGCACGCCCGTGAGCGCTTCGACGGCGAGGTCGTGCGCGGGCCGGTCGCGATAAGGCCCGGTATTGCCGAACGCGTTGACGGAGCAGTAGACGATGCCGGGATTCTGCCGCACGACGTGCTCGTAGCCAACGCCGAGCCGATCCACGACGCCGGGGCGGAACGACTCGACGAACACGTCGGCGGTCGCCGCGAGGCGCAGCAACCGGTCGCGATCGCGCGGCTCCTTGAGATTGAGCACGACGCTCTTCTTGCCGCGATTCAGGTTGCGGAAGAACACCGTTGTCGGCCCGTCGCTCACGCCGATGCGCCGCCCGGGGTCGCCGTCGGGCGGCTCGATCTTGATGACCTCGGCACCATGGTCCGCGAGCGCGAGTGTGAGATACGGCCCCGGCAGGAACACCGAGAGATCGACGACGCGCAGGCCGGCGAGCTTCATCGGCGTTCGACCCGCGCGCCGGGCGCGGCCCGCCCGAGCAGCGCCTCGTTGGCTTCGCCGAGCTTGGGCGCCGGCTTGAGCGCCGGCCGCGCGCCGTCGATCTTGATCGGGCTCGCGAGCACGCGGAGATCGGCGCGGTCCGGATACGCCACGGCTTCGATCATGCCCGACTGCGCGACGAACGGGCTGTCGAGCGCTTGCGCGACGCCGTAGACGGGGCCCACGGGCAGCACGCCCGCGAGCCGGTCGAGCCACTCGGCCGTGGTGCGCTTGCGAAACGCGGGGTCGAGCGCCGCCGTGAGCTCGCGCCGATGCCGATGGCGCGCGTTGCCGTCGGCGAAGCGCGCGTCGTTCGCGAGCGTGTCGAGATCGAGCGCCTTCAAGAGCTCGAGCCAGAACTTGTCGCTCATGCACATGACGAACAGCCAGCCGTCGGCCGTCGGAAACGTCTGCACGGGCGCGACTGAGAAATGGCTGCTGCGCTCGAGCCGCGTGGGCGCTTGCCCTGCGTTGAGATACCACGTCGCCGAGTAGTTGAGCTGGTGCAGCGCCACGTCGAACAGCGAGACGTCGACGTCGCAACCCTTGCCGGTGCGCTGCGCGTTCAAAAGACAGGCGAGCAACCCAACCATCGCCGTCGTGCCCGTCATGAAGTCGATGATCGAGGGCCCGAAACGCGCCGGCGGGCCGTCGGGCTCCCCGGTCAAGCTCATGAGCCCCGCTTCGGCCTGCATGAGGAAGTCATAGCCGGGCCACGCCGTGCGCTCGTTGTCGCGGCCGTACGCCGAGATGTGGGCGCAGACGATCGCGGGATTGATCTTGCCGAGCGTCGCGTAGTCGAGGCCGAGCTTCACGGGCTGATCGCCGCGCAGATTGTTGACGACCGCGGCCGAGCTTTCGACGAGCGTCCCGAAGTCGCGCTGCCCTTGCGGCAGCTTGAGATCGAGCACGACGCTGCGCTTGTTCGTGTTCCACGCCTGAAAGTACTGGCTGTCACCCTCCCCCAAGAAATGCGGGCCGACGGCGCGCGCGGGGTCGCCGCCCGTCGCGGGGTTCTCGATCTTGACGACCTCGGCGCCGAGCGCGCCGAGCAGCTGCGAGCCGTACGGGCCCGCGCCCCAGACCTCGAGGCTCAACACGCGCAATCCTTCGAGCGGCTTCATGCGAGCGGGTTCCGCTTGAGCCACTGCTTCGCGATGATGATGCGCTGGATCTCGTTCGTGCCCTCGCCGATGACCGTGAGCGGCGCGTCGCGGTAGAGCCGCTCGATGTCGTACTCCTTCGAGTAGCCGTAGGCGCCGTGGATGCGCATCGACTCGATGCTGTTTTCGAGCGCGGCCTCCGAGGAGAAGTACTTCGCCATGCCGGCTTCCATGTCGCAGCGCTCGCCGCGGTCGAACGCGGCCGCCGCGTCGAGCGTCAGCAACCGCGCGGCGCGTGCGCGCGTCGCCATCTCGCCGAGCTTGAGCGCAATCGCCTGGTGCTCGCAGATCGGCTTGCCGAACGTCTTGCGCGTCTGGGCGTAGTCGGTCGCAAGCGCGAGCGCGCCCTCGGCGATGCCGACGCCGCGCGCCGCGACGTTGATGCGGCCGAGCTCGAGCCCGCCGGTCACCTGGTAGAAGCCGTGGCCTTCCGCGCCGCCGATCAGGTGGTCGGCCGGCACGCGATAATCCGTGAACACGAGCTCGGCCGAGTCGATGGCCTTGTAGCCGAGCTTGTCGAGCTTCTTGCCCACCGTGAAGCCCGGCCGCTTGGGTGCGATGAATAGGCTCATACCCTTGTGGCGCGGCGCGGCGTCGGGATCGGTCTTCACGAGCAGCGCGACGCACGAGCCCTCGACGCCGTTCGTGATCCAGGTCTTCGTGCCGTTGATGACGTAGTCGTCGCCGTCGCGCACGGCGGTCATGCGAATACCTTGGAGATCGGTGCCGGCATCGGGCTCGGTCAGCGCCACGCCGCCGCGGATCTCGCCCGAGGCGAGCTTCGGCAACCAGCGCTCCTTCTGCGCCGGCGTGCCGAACTTCTCGATCGCGAGCGCGAGCATGAGGTGCGAGTTGAAGATGCCCGTGATCGACATCCACACCGCCGCGATGCGCATGACGACCTTGGCATAGGTCGTCGCCGCGAGGCCGAGGCCGCCGTAGTCCGGGCTCACGGTCGCACCAAACAGCCCGAGCTCCTTCATCTGCTCGACGACGTGGGTGGGATAGCGGTCGGCGTGATCGTACTCGCGCACGATCGGCTTCAAGTCGCGCGCGATCCACTTGTCGATCGCATCGAGGAGCTGCGCCTCGTCGTGCTCGTCGAAGCGCTGGGCCGCGCGGGTCATTGACGCGAGCCTTCGCGCTCGCGCGCGGCCATATGTACGGACAAGTTGATGTTTCCTGTGTTTTTTTCGCGTGTTTGCCTAGGCTAAGCGCGCCAATGTTGTCTTGACAAGCCGCCGGCGGTCACGCCATGGCGAGCCGAGCGCAATCGTTATCGAGAACGCGCCGATCTAGCAGACGCCGCCGCGTCCGGGACCATCAGTGGCCGGGCTTCAGCGTTCCTTTGGCGCGCGCGACGTCGAGCAGGTGCGGATAGAACTGCACGAACGTGCGCTCGACGGCGGCGTGCTCGGAGTGACACTCGATGCACGGCGCGACGGCGGCGCCCGCGAGCGGCTGCGCCGTAGGCGCGAGGTTATTGCCGGGCCCGAACGCGTAGAACGCCCAGCCGTCGGGAAAGCGCGAATCCTTGACCTCGGCTTCGAGGAATGTGAGCTGTGTGGCGAAGCGCCCGGCGCGGTTGATCGAGCCCTCGCTCTGCGAGGCGCGAAACTCGAGCATGAACACCGTGCCGTCGGGCCAGCCGCCCGTGCGCATGAAGTGGTCGTAGGCGGCCGGATTGACGAACGTCTGCGTGAAGCGCGGATTGTCGGCGCCGCCGGCTTGCGTGCCGCGCTCGCCGTCGTAGGTCATGCCGAGGCCCGCGCCGATGAACCGCCACGAGCGATAATCGACCGGCAAGACGAGATCCGTGCCGTTCTCGTAGCGCGGCCCGTCCGCCGCGGGTGCCTGGGCGCCAGTCGAGCCGGCCAAGACACACGCGACGAACGCCGCCGCCGACCCACTCAACCGCTTCGACATACGACACCTCTCGAGCGCTCGGCCTACGATGATCGTCCGTCCGCAGCGCGTTGACAATACACTGCGGCATCGTGTCGCGGGCATCGCCGGCAGCGGACGACGACCCGGCGGTTCGAGTAGACTGCACGCAGTCACGAACGCCCTTGCGGAGAGACAGCGCCATCATGAGCTACCGAGTCATTGCCACCGTCTGCGGCGCCGCGGCACTGCTGCTCGCGCCCTGCTCGCAAGCCCAGTTCGGCAGCGAGCCCGCGCAACTCGAGCTCATCAAGGTCCGCGACGACATCTACGTCATCAGCAACGTGGCCGTGCCCGGCCTCGTCACGGCGCTCGTCACGAACGACGGCGTGCTGCTCGTCGACGACAAGTTCGAGATCGACCACGACAGCATCATGGCGATTCTCAAGACCGTCACGAATCAGCCCGTGAAGTACGTCGTCAACACGCACTATCACGCCGACCACAGCGGCGGCAACGCGAAGCTCCAAGCGCTCGATGCGCTCGCCGTGGCTTCGACGGAAGCGCGCGCGCGCATGGTGGCGGTCAACCAGGCGGGGCAACCCGACATCACGGTCGGCGATCACGCCGCGCTCTACCTCGGCGGCAAGGCCGTCGAGATCCACAAGGTCGGGCGCGCGCACACGAACGGCGACGTCGTCGTGCTGTTCCCCGAGCAGCGCGTGCTCGCCGCGGGCGACATTTTCGCGAACGGCCCGGGCACCTCGGCCCAGCTCGTCGACTACCCGGGCGGCGGCAGCGCCAAGGACTGGCCGAAGGCCGTCGCCGAGGCGCTCGAGCTGCCGTTCGATACCGTCGTGCCGGGCCACGGCCTAGTCTCGACGCGCGCCGACCTCGAGGCTTTTCGCGCCCGTGCGACGCGTTTCGCCGCAACGCTCGCGCAGCTCGTGGGCCAGGGCAAGACGCGCGCCGAGATCGAAGCCGTCGTGCGCGCCGAGTATGCGTGGGAGGACTTCCACGTCCAGGCCGCGCTCGAAGGGCTCATCAACGAGTTCCGCTAACCGCGGGCTCGGCAGCCTCGAGGCTGCGCGATGAAGTCCTACTGGGTCGTCCCCACGGAGCGCGGCGCCGCGCTCGAGCCGCGCGACGGCGCGCAACCCGAGCCCAAGGAAGGTCAGCTGCTCGTCGCGGTGCGCGCGACGTGCTTCAATCGCGGCGAGCTCCTTCTCGGTCACGGCGCCCGCGGCGCGGGCGCTAAACCTGCGGGCATCGAATGCGCGGGCGAGATCGCGGCCGTGGGCGCCGGCGTCACGGGCTTCACGCTCGGCGAACGCGTCATGGGCCGCTGCGTCGGCGGCTTCGCATCGTACGCGCTCATGGACGCGCGCGAGGCGCTGCGCATCCCCACCCGGCTGTCGTGGGAACAGGCCGCGGCCATTCCGCTGTCGTTCCTCGTCGCGCACGACATGCTCGTCACGCATGGCCATCTTAAGCGCGGCGAGTGGTTGCTCGTCACGGGCGTGTCGTCAGGCGTCGGCGTCGCTTCGCTCCAGGCCGCGAAGGCGCTCGGGGCGCAAGTCATTGGCACGTCGGGCTCGGCCGACAAGATCGCGCGACTCCGCGCGCTCGGGCTCGATGTCGGCGTCGTGACGCGCGGCGCCGGGTTCTACGAGCCCGTGATGAAAGCGACTGCGGGCAAGGGTGTCGACCTCGTCGTCAACAACGTCGGCGGCACCGTGTTCGCCGAGTGCGTCCGGTCGCTCGCTTACGAAGGCCGTTTGGCCACGGTCGGCTATCTCGACCGCACGCTCGAGGCACGGATCGACCTCGAGGCGCTGCACGCCAAACGGCTGACCCTATTCGGCGTCAGCAACAAGCTGCGCCCGCCTGTCGAGCGCGCAAAAACCGTGCGCGCATTCGAGCGCGACTTCCTGCCCTATTTCGCCGACGGCCGCATCGTGCCCGTCGTCGACCGTGTGTTCGCGTTCGGCGAGCTCGCCGCGGCGCACGCATACTTCGAGTCGAACGCGATGGTCGGCAAGGTCGTCCTCTCGATGTAGAGCCGGATCAGCCGGGTCGTCGTACTTTGTAAAACGCGCCGTTGACCGCCGCCCCGCGGCGCCAGTCGCCCTGCGGCAACAACTTGGCACGGGCCGTGCCCCACGTTATCTAGACGCTGTGCGTTCGGTCGCGGCAGCGGCAGGCTGCCGCGCTCATACTCGCCGCCACATGTGCTCAAGGAAGAGCCGTGACATCGTTCGACGCCGGGCACGTCGAGGCGGCCCCTCACGTTCGTTCCCCCGCCGCGGGTAGCCGATCCCGCGCGTTGCGGCTCTTCGCTCGCCACCCCGCGTTGTTCGCGGGCGCGTTTGCCGCCGGCGCCGCAGCTGTCGCCCTCGGCGCGCCGCTCGACTTCGTGCTGTTCGGTCTGACGTTGGCCGGTATTGCGCTGTTCCATCACCACACGCTGCAGGTCGCGCTCGCGGGCCTCGCGGCCATCGTCGCCTACAAGCTAGCGTTCACGGGCTTCGCCACGGGCACAGGGCCCGCCGGCTTGGGCTCGCACCTGGCTCACGAGTGGGTCGTGCTCGCCAATCTGCTCGGGCTGCTGCTCGGCTTCGCGCTGCTCGCGAAGCACTTCGAAGACTCCAACGTGCCGGCCGAGCTGCCGAAGATCCTGCCGAGCGATTGGCGCGGCGCATTCTTGCTGCTGGTGCTTGTGTTCGTGCTCTCGGCGTTCCTCGACAACATCGCCGCCGCTCTCATCGGCGGCGCCATGGCCCGCAGCGTGTTTCGCGGCAAGGTGCACCTGGGCTATCTCGCTGCGATCGTGGCCGCCGCCAACGGCGGCGGCTCGGGCAGCGTCATCGGCGACACGACGACGACAATGATGTGGATCGACGGGGTGAGCCCTAGCGCCGTGCTGCACGCCTACGTGGCCGCCGCCGCGGCGCTCGTCGTGAGCGGCCTGATCGCCGCGCGCCAGCAATACCGGCACGCGCCGATCGTCAAGCAAGGCCTCGATTCGATTGCGCTCGACTGGCCGCGAATCGGTGTCGTCGCCCTGATCCTCGGCGCTGCGGTCGCGGCCAACGTCACTTGCAACCTCCTGTTTCCCGAGCTCCAGGATCGTGTCCCCGTGCTGGGCGCAGCAGTTTGGGTCGCGTTGTTGGCGACGGCGCCGATCCGGCGCCCAGATTGGCGGCGGCTGCCCGGAGCCCTGCGGACGAGCTGCTTCCTGCTCGCGCTCGTCTTGGCTGCCTCGATGATGCCCGTCGAGAAACTGCCCGCGGCGTCGTGGCAGTCGACGTTGGGGCTCGGGTTCCTGTCGTCGTTGTTCGACAACATTCCACTCACGGCACTGGCGCTCAAACAAGGCGGTTACGATTGGGGAGTGCTCGCTTACGCCGTCGGCTACGGCGGCTCGATGCTCTGGTTCGGGTCGTCGGCGGGTGTCGCGCTGGCGAGCGTTCATCCCGAGGCGCGCTCGGCCGCGCAGTGGCTCGCGCAGGGCTGGCACGTAGCGCTCGGCTACGTCATCGGATTCGCCGTGCTGCTCGCCATGCTCGGCTGGCAACCGCCGGCCATGGACGCCGCGGCGCCCGACTTGGCGCCGCCGGAGCGGCCGGCCGTCATCACGATGCGCTAGACGGAACTCGGCCGGGTCGTGACTGCGGACGGCTCGCGTGCTCGGCCGCGATGCAACCACGAGAACACGCTTGCGATCACGACGAGTTGGACCGACGCCAATCCGGTGACGAAGTAGACCTCGTCACCAGCAGCCGTGGAGCCCGCGGGGACCTGGGTCTTCATGTAAAGGAGCAGGGCCAGGTAGAGCATCAACGCGCCCGTCGACAATAGGCAAGACACGTAGGCCCAGGTCCGTCCGTGCCACAGCCAATAGCTCGTCGCGATGCCGACAACGCCCGGAGCCATGAGGATGCCACTCGTGGTGAGCAAAGAGACGAAACGGTAATCGAACGGCTGCCCGGCCCTCGTGTCGAGAATGGCGCTCAGATGCCCGCCACCCGCGAGCAACAGGAATATCCCCACGATGACGGCTACGGCGGCTGCCAGCTTCGGCGGCCAACCTGTACGGTTCGTCATGTGTAAGCCCTCGTTAGAACGGCGCTGCTACAGCGCCGTGGGCTCGATGCGCAGCAGTGCACCGTCGTCCTCGTCGGTGATGACGTAGAGCAGACCGTCGGGGCCTTGGCGCACGTCGCGGATGCGCTGGCGCAGGTCGCCGAGCAGGCGCTCGCGGCGCACTTCGCCGAGCGTGTCGTTGAGCACGACGCGCTCGAGGCCGCCCGTGCGCGGAATCTCGCCAATGCGCGCGCTGCCGACGAACAGGTTGCCACGCCACGCGGGAATCTTGTCGCCCGTGTAAATTGTAATACCCGTCGGGGCGATCGACGGCAGGAAGAGCACGAGCGGCTGCTCGATGCCGTCGACGACCGGCATCGCCGACAGGCGCGTGCCGTCGTAGTTGCGGCCGTAGGTCCACGTGGGCCAGCCGTAGTTGCGGCCCGGCAGGATCGCGTTGACCTCGTCGCCGCCGTTCGGGCCGTGCTCGGCCGCGAGCACGGTGCCGTTCGGATGCACGGTGAGCCCGAGTTGGTCGCGATGGCCGATGGTGAACACCTCGGCGCGCGCACCGGCTTGTTTCGCGAACGGATTGTCGGGGGCCGCTTTGCCGTCGTCGCGCAGACGCAGGATCTTGCCGTAGACGCTGGAGGGATCCTGCGCCGTCGTCATTCCGAACGGCGCGCCGGTCGAGACATACAACAAGCCGTCGGTGCCGAACGCCAGGCGCGAGCCGCTCGAGCCCGTGGACCATTCGCCGATGAAGATCTCTTGGACGTTCGTCAACGCCGTGCCCGCGAGCCTGCCACGCTGCACCGTAATTGCGGACTGACGGCGACCCGGCGGATTCGAATCCGGAATGACCTCGCCGAGCTTGTTGTACGAGAAGTAAACGAGCGAGTTCTGCGCGAACTGCGGGTGGAGCGCGATGTCGTGCAAGCCACTAGTCCGCTGCGTGTACCGCTCGGGCGTGCCGGCGATCGTTTGCGCCTCGAGCGTCGCCGCCCCGCCCTTGCCGCTCGCGGCGTTGCGGACGAGCCGCAGCGCACCGCTGCGCTCACCGACCAAGGCGTCGCCGTTCGGCAGGAACGCGAGGCTGAACGGATGGGCCAGGCCGCGCACGACCACGGAGACGCGGATACCGTGCTGCTCGGCCGTATCGAAGACGTACGGCACGTCGGCGAGCTTGACGGGCGCGACGCCGAGGTCGGGCTGTTGTTGCGCCTGCGCGGCGGCGGCCACTAACGACCACGACGCGACGTAGCCTGCGGCGCGGACCCAAGAGATTCCCCCGACCATCGACGTGCTCCTTACAGTTGCCTCGAACCGACGCGCGAGCATCGCATCGCGCGCGGGCGTTGCCAAGCACTCGCTGGAGCGGCCGGCCATACCTCTTTAGAATGCGCTATGGCCTCAATCCCGGCACCGGAGCGCACCGTCGTTCGCGCGGCCTGTCCGCACGACTGTCCCGACACGTGCGCGATGCTCGTCACGACCGAGATGCGCGGCGGCCGGCGCGTGGCCGTCGAGGTCACGGGCGATCCCGCCCACCCGACGACGGCCGGCAAGCTCTGCACGAAAGTGGCTCGTTACCTCGAACGTGTCTACCACCCCGACCGGTTGTTGTTTCCGCAGAAGCGTGTCGGGCCGAAGGGCCGCGGGCAGCTCGTGCGCGTGAGCTGGGACGAGGCGCTCACGGACATCGCGCAGCGCCTTGCGCGCATCGCGGCGGTCGATCCAGAGCGCATCGTCCCGTACAGCTACGCGGGCACGATGGGGCTCGTGCAGGGCGAAGCGATGGCGCAACGATTCTTCCATCGCCTGGGCGCGAGCTTTCTCGACCGCACGATCTGCGCGCAGGCGGGCGCCGAGGCTTTGAACTACACGCTCGGCACGCGGGTGGGCACCGACATCGAGCAGTTCCAGAACGCCAAGCTCATCGTCTTTTGGGGCACGAACGCGATCGCGTCGAACCTGCACCTTTGGACCCGCGCCCAAGAGGCGAAACGCCGCGGCGCCAAGCTCATCGCGATCGACCCGTACCGCTCGCTGACGGCCGAGAAGTGTCACGAGCACATCGCACTCTTGCCGGGCACCGACGCCGCGCTCGCGCTCGGGATCATGCACGTCATGACACGCGAGGGCTGGCTCGACGACGACTACATCCGCCGCTACACGCTCGGGGCCGACGCGCTCCTCACGCGCGCGCGCGAATTCCCGCCGCAGCGCGTCGCCGAGATCTGCGGCATTTCGGTCGCCGAGATCGAGAGCCTCGCGCACGACTACGCGCACGTGAAGCCCGCCGCCATCCGCCTCAACTACGGAATGCAGCGCGCTCGCGGCGGCGGCAACGCCGTGCGCGCGATCGCCTGCCTGCCGGCGCTCGCAGGACATTGGCGCGACCCAGCGGGCGGCCTCCTGCTGTCGACGAGCGGCGAGTTCCCCGTGAACGGCGCCGCGCTGTATCGCCCCGACCTGCTCGCCGGCCGCACGCCGCGCACGATCAACATGAGCACGATCGGCCGCGACCTTAAGCAGACCGACCCGCCGATCGAGGCGTTGATCGTCTACAACAGCAACCCTGTGGCCGTGGCCCCCGACTCGCGTTCCGTGGCCGCGGGCTTCGCGCGCGAGGATCTTTTCACGGTCGTGCTCGAGCACTTCCAGACGGACACGGCCGACTACGCCGACTACGTGCTGCCGGCCACGACGCAGCTCGAGCACTTGGACGTGCACAAGTCCTACGGCCACCTCTACATGCTCGCCAACAACGCCGCGATCGCGCCGCTCGGCGAAGCGCTGCCGAACAGCGAGATCTTCCGCCGCCTCGCGGCCAAGATGGGCTTCGACGAGCCCTGTTTCCGCGACTCCGACGACGAGATCGCGGCCGTCGCGTTCGCGGAGCCCGGGTTCGATTGGCAAGCGTTGAAACAGGCCGGCTGGCGCCGTCTCGACCGTCCGCAGACCTACGCGCCGTTCGCCGCAGGCAACTTCCGCACGAAGAGCGGCAAGTGCGAGATCTATTCGGCCGAGCTCGCCGAGATCGGCGTCGATCCGCTGCCCGGTTACGTGCCGCCGCACGAGGTCGCCGACGCGAAGCTCGCCGCGCACTACCCGCTCGCGATGATCTCGCCTCCGGCGCGCAACTTCTTGAATTCGACGTTCGTCAACGTCAAGAGCCTGCGCCCGGTCGAAGGCGAGCCGCAGCTCGAGATTCATCCACGCGATGCGGCCGCGCGCGGCATCGCCGATGGCGAGACCGTGCGCGTCTTCAACGACCGCGGCTCGCTCGCGCTCAAAGCCCGCGTCACGGACCGTGCACGCCCCGGCGTCGTCGTGGCGCTCTCCGTGTGGTGGAAGAAGCTCGCGCGCGACGGCAAGAACGCCAACGAGCTCACCAATCAGGTGCTCACCGACATCGGCCGCGCGCCGACGTTCTTCGACTGCCGCGTCGAGGTCGAGCCGGCACAGTAGGCCGGAACGCATCTACAGGCTCAACGCTCGCGTTCACCGCCGGCCCACGGACCGACACCAGCGCGCACTTTATCGACGATCATTGCGATGGCCTTGTGCGCGTACGCCGCCACTAGCCGCCGTGCGGTGCACCGCGTTGTTGTGCTCCGCGGTGAACTCTGCGCCGAGACCAATACGGCGCTCCTCGTACCAGACTGCGGCGTCGTCGAACTCGCGCCGCGCTGCACGCCGAAGGACGACCGCACGAGTCATCGCTTAAGACGTTCAGCAATCGATGTCTTTTCTTCGTCCCAAGAAACAACGTCGTTCGGATTCGCCTCGTGATCTGCGATTCGTCGATCGAGCTCAGCACGTTGGGCGTCGGTTAGCGGGACGGCCGCGCTATCCGCCGGGATGCTGTCCCAAATTTGCTCAATGAGAGCCAACCGATCCTCGACTCCGAGGCGGTCAATGCCAAGCGATTTGATTGAGACTGACATGGTGAGTGCCTGTGATGCTCCCAATGTCTGCTGATGTTAGCAGGCGACCTCAAACGGAACGCAAGAGCGTATAACGCCGCAGTTCAGCGGCGGCGCGCTGTCGTGTGAAGCGCACCGCGAGCGCATAATGAAATGGCGCGCTCGCGGTGTCGCCGCGATGCCGTATCACCGTCCGCTGCAACTGCTTGTTATGCGGCGGCGCCAGGTGACCGAGAACCTGTTCCTCCTTAAGCATGATGGCCTGCGTCGAAACTAAAGGTAGGCGTGAATATCGCGAGCACTAATGCGTCGATCGATCTCTAGCAGGTCACGAAGTATTGCCGTGTGACCCTGCCCCGCGACGACTAAGACACGCTCGCCTCCCGTCGCGTAGCGTTGAATGTTGGCATACATCCGGAAATTCCTGTGCCACCAGCGGGCGGTCGCATCTGCGCCTTCGAAGCCAAGCCCCGCACCAGCAGCGTTCGTGAACAGATAGAAGTCCTTGTTCAGCCGGTCCTGTTCGGGATCGTTCGCACGAACCAGCAATCCTCTGAGGCCAAGGTCTCGATGCGCGGCTGCTTGGGCCGCCTGCAGTCGGGTGATTTCAGCGTTGAACGCCACGAACAGGTCGGGCGCAGATTTCTCGAGGTACTCGAACAGCGGCTCAGCGTCCCAACCGATTTCGCTTTCGTCAAAGCCGTAGATCTTCTCGATCCCACAAGCCTTGGCCACGCGAAATCCGATTTGATAGATTTCGTTAATTCCGGGTAGTTCCGATTTGCCCGCACTGTAGCTATCGAGCTGCTTTTGGATATCAGACTCGCGGGCGCGATCGAACTCCGACAGAATCGTTGTTGGCCGAAATTCGCATAAGCGCTGCGCAAGCCCATCAAGGTACGCCTGATTCGCAGGGGTCGATACGTCGACCTGATCAACGCGAACGACATCACGACCAGGATTCGCGAAATGAAACACTCCAAATAGCAGGACTTCCGCAGTCTGATCCTGTGCCTGGGCGGTCAAGATCCATATCAGCGAGAGTGCTATACAGATTCGCTTCGTCATGGGAGTTCTCATCGAAGGCCCAAAGTTGCTGGAACGTCAGATAGCGCCGCATAACTTTCAAGTCTGCCCAGGTATTTTCCTTTCGTAAGGGCAGAGAAGTGGGGGATAAGTCCGAACATGGCCTGGAAACCCTCGAACGGCCAAGGGGCCACTGCAGATAATCCCGAATATTGCAGAAAAGGCAACGGCTAATGGTGACTCCTGACGAGCCACGGTTACCGCAGCGGCCCTCCGCACACGGGACTCCATCTCACCGAGAGGGCCTAAATCGGCTGGATCTGCCCGCTACGTTCTGTTTCTTCGCACCCGCGAGCCGCCGCGCCCGGCGGCGCGAAGCCGGATAGCGCTACTCAACGCTCGCGAGCGCGGCTTGCGCGCACTCGTTCGCCACTGTGAGGTAGCGCCGCACCGATTCGTTGCCGACGACATACGGATGCGGCGCGCCGGGCGCGCGGCTCGCGAGAGCTGGCAACTTTTGCTTCGTGCCGTCGTAGTCGGTGTGATTCGAGAGCAGCACGTCGGCGCCCGCGGCCGTCGCGAGCTCGCGGAAGCGCGCCGCCGACTCGGCATACGCGGCGAAGCGCGCGGCGTCGGGGCCGAAGTTGAATAACGTGCCGCCCCAGAGCGCGGCGACGTGGCGCTTCTCTCCGTCCCGCAGCGGGATCAGCGTCGACACGGTGCCGTTCGTGTGCCCCGGCGTATGGTGCATCGTGAGCGTCGTGTCGCCGAGCGTGAGCCGCATGCCGTCGGTGATTTCCATGTCGCGGCGCGGCTTCCACGCGGGGTTATCCCGCTCGAGGAGATCCCAATCGGCGGCCGTGAGCAGCACGCGCGCGCCGAATCGTTCCTGCAACAGCTTCGCGCCGCCGGCGTGATCGAGATGGCCGTGACTGATCAACACGTACTCGATGTCGGCGGGGTCCAGCCCGAGCTTGCGCAAACCCTCGACGACCTCGTCCTCGACGGAGTAGTCGAACAAGGGGTCGATCACGATGATGCCGGCGCTCGTCGTCACGGCCCACGCCGAGAACTCCGTCATGCCGACGAAATAGAAGTTGTCGAATACCTTCACGGGCTCGGCGTGCCACGACTCGCGCGACGGAGTCCCGCGCGGCGCGGTCCGATTGCCCTGCACGGGCCGCGCGACGCTTGGGCTGGGACAGAGCCGATCGACCATCGCGGCATGCTCGCCGGCCGCGGCGCGCGCGGCGGCGATGTGCCGCTCGACGGCGGGGTTCGGCGCCTGCGCCGCGGCGGTGGCGGCCAGGCAGAGCGCCAACGCGGCAGAGAATCGCAGAGCGTGCACGAGCACCCTCGCCGCTACGGCAACGCGAACACGTACACCTGCGACGGCGTGGGCTCGCCCGTGAGCTCCGGCGTCACGCGGCGCGCCGCGCCCGCGACCAGCGAGCCGCCCGTCGTCACGGCCACGTACTGCTTGCCGTCGACGGCGAACGACACGGGATAACCGCTCACGGGCGCGCCGAGGTTGGTCTCCCAGAGCACCTCGCCCGTCGCGTCGTCGAGCGCGTGGAAATTGCCGGCCACGTCGCCGCCGAACACGAGCCCGCCGCCGGTCGCCACGAGCGACAGCACGCCGACGCGCTGCTCGTGCTTCCAAACCGTCGTGCCCTTCTCGGCCGAGATGGCCCAAACGACGCCGATGTTCGTGGCGCCCGGCGCCGCGATGTATTCGGTCGAGAATCCGTACACGAGGCGCGGATCGCGCTCACCGCTCTGAACCGTGGCGTTCATGCACATGTTCTGCATGGGCATGTACATCGCGTTCGTGCGCGGGCTGTACGCGCCGGCGGGCCAGTTCTTGCCGCCGTTCGTGCCGGGGCACACCATGAGCTCGTGCCCCGCGTGCGTGAAGACACGCGCGGGATCGACCTCGACCTTGCCCGTCGCGCCATCGATGTTCTTCACGACGTTTTGCATGACCGTGGGCCGCGCCCAGAGGAACTCGCCCGTCACGCGATCGAGCGTGTAAACGATGCCCGTCTTGCCGGGGATGCCCGTCATGACGCGGCGGCGCTCGCCGGGCCTCAAGGCGGGGTTGATCCACGCGACCTCGGAGGGATCCGGCGCGACGGCCGTGTCGACGAGCAGGCGCTCGAACGGATGGTCGAGATCCCAGTGGTCGAGCAGATGTTGGTAGTACCAGACGATCTTGCCGTCCTTAGGATCGAGCGCGAGCGTCGAGTTGTGATAGAGGTGCTCTTTGTCGACGCCGCCCAAGATGAACTTCGGCGCCGGAATCGTGACGGACGTGCCGATGTAGATGCGGTCGAGCTCGGTGTCGTAGCTCGGCACCATCCACGTGCCGACGTGCCAACGTTGCTCCATCGGCACGTCGCCCCAGCTCTCGTCGCCGGGCTCGCCCTTGCGCGGGATCGTGCGCGTACGCCAGAGCTCCTTGCCCGTCGCCGCGTCGTGCGCCGTGATGACGCACGACTCGTGCGTCGCCTGCGGCTGGCACTGCCGGCCCGTGATGACTCTGCCGTTGGCGACGATCGGGCCCGAGCTCGCGCGCGCGGGCAACGTCGGCTCGAGCACCTTCGTTTCCCACACGAGCTTCCCCGTGCGGGCGTCGATCGCGTACATCTGGTTGTCGCCGCCGGCGTCGATGAGCGTCGTGCCCCAGATCGCGAGGTTGCGGTTGGTGCCGCCGCGTCCGCCCTCGGGGAAACGGCGGTACTCCCAGAGCAGCGTGCCCGAATCGGCGTCGAGCGCCTGCACGTAATCGCCGCTGTTCGGCACGTACATGACGCCGTTGTAGACGAGCGGCGTCGCCTCCTGGTTGCCCATGCCGAGCGGGTGCGACCAGACTCGCTCGAGCTTGGCGACGTTGCTCTTGTCGATCTCGTCGAGCGGGCTGTAGCCCCAGCCGTTGAGCGTGCGACGCCACATGAGCCAGTCGCCGGGCGCGGGGTTCGCGAGCATCGCATCCGTCACCGGGATGAACTCGCGCTCGCCGGTTTGCGCAGTCGCTTGGAAGGCAGCGAGTGCTGCGGCCAGCGTGGTCAAAGAAAGAGCTAGTCGTCGCATGGCGGGTCCCCTCATTGCTACCGCGTCGGCGCGCAGCGCCGTTCGCACAATCGCCGGGCTAGTCGAACCACTTCCAGAATTCCCACCACGCGGCGGGCGCCGCGGCCTGCTGGGCCGGCGCGGCGGCAGCGCCTTGCGGGCCGATACCGCCCGAGTTCGCGTCGGGAGCGACACCGTCGCCCGAGAAGTCGACGAAGGTGAGCTCGGCGCACGCATCGGGCGCGTACGGCAGGTCGGCGACGCCGATCGTGTCGTTGCCCGTGTACTGATCCGTGAAGTTGACGGGATCGGTAGCCGTGTACTCACGCCGAATCGTCATCGCGTTCGGATCGAGCGTGAAGCGCTCGACGACCTTAAGTTGCTCGCTGTTCCTGATCGGCGGGTTCAAGAAGCCGGGCGCGAAGCCCACGGTGTCGACGACGAGCACGTCGTTCTCCCAGCGGCCGATCGAGTGACCCGCGCGGGTTGGTTCGACGTTCGCCGGGTGCTCCGTCATGTTCATGTGGATCGTGCGCGTCAAACCGAGCTGGCCGTATTGCAGCGTGATCGTGTCGCCGCTCTGGGTGATGCGGTTGACGGGGCCGTCGAACGTCCAGTCGAACAGGATGCTCGTCGTCTCGCAGCGCATGCGCGGGTTGTCGGTCGTGCCGCCGCGGAACGCGTCGGCCGCGGCTTTACCGGCTTCCGTATAGGTGACGCGCGCGCCGCGCGGGGGGCCGCCGCCTCCCCCACCGGCCGCGGCGCCACCGCCGCCACCAGCGGGCGGTGCCGGTGAGGCGCCCGGCTCGCCCACCTGGCTCACGGGCACGAGCGCACCGCTACGGCCGCGCGGGTCGGTCATAACGCGTTGCTCGGGCGCCCAGTCGCCCGTGATGTTCGGCTCACCGCTCGCCAGGCGTGCCGCGCGAGGCGCAGCAGCGGCCGGCGCCGCCGCGGGCTTCGAGAGCTGCGCGTAACGATCGGCCGTCGTGCCGTCGGCGAACACGACGGTGTGGACGTAGCAGGAGTTCGTGTCGAAACGATCGGGCGCGCCCTCGACCTTGATGAGCTCGCCCGGCTTGAACATCTCGGGCGACCAGCCCGAGCGGCGCAGCACCGTTGCGGCACGCATCTCGCAACGCTTCGCGACCTTGGTGCCGTCGGGATTCGTCGCCTCGAAATAGACGTAGGCGTGGGGGTTCACGAAGTCGATGCTCGTGATAGTGCCTTCGAGCGCGACCTCGTGGCTGCGGTCGAAGTTGCCGAAACCGTGATGGGCGCTCGCGGCTCCCGCCGCGAGAGCGGCCACCGCTGCGCCGCCCCAGCGTAGTGTTTCGATCCTCATGATTCCCCCGAGTCGGCTTTCGGGCTATTAACTCCCACTTCGTTCCCCACTGCAACCTCGGCTCCGCACCGGCATTGGCCCTGCGCGGCGTGGGCGCGCTACGATAGTCGGGCTCGCATCCGCGTCATCTTCGAGGGGGACCCCAATGAAACTTAAGCTTGTCGGAGGGCTCGCTGCCCTCGTTGCCGTCGTAGCCATCGCCCAACCCGCGCCGACGCCGTTCAAGCTCGGGACGTTCGAGCGCCAGGGCCGCACGTTCGTCGGGGTCGTGCTGCGCGATTCGGTCGTCATCGACTTGGGCGCGGCTCACGCGGCGATCGCGACTCCCGCCTCGACCGTCGCCGCGCCAACCGACATGAAGGATCTCATCGCGCGTTACGATGCCGGCCTGCGCCAGCGCATCGTCGACATCGTGCGAACGGTCGGCGATACGCGCCCCGCCTACGTGTACGACTTGGGCGCGCTCAAGATCCTCCCGCCGGTCGTTCCGACGACGATGCTCAACGTCGCCGTCAACTACCGCGAGCACGACCTCGAGATGGCAAGGCGGCAAGGCGACGTGCGCACCGCGACGGCCGGCGAGGCCCCGGCCGGCACGACGAGCGCAACGGGTATCTGGGAACGCAAGACCGGCGACACGCGCTGGAACCCCTTCATGTTCATCAAGCTGCCGTCCGCGATCGTGGCCCAAGGCGAGGCCGTGCGCATGCCCGTGGGTCGTACGCAAATCGAGTGGGAATGCGAGCTCGGCGTCGTCATCGGCCGCCCGGCGGGCCGTATCTCCGAAGCCCGGGCCCTCGATTACGTGTTCGGCTACACGCTCCAGAACGACATGTCGGATCGCGGCGGGCGCGGCGACTCGCGTTTCGGCTCCGATTGGCTCGTCACGAAGAACCACGACACGTTCGCGCCGCTCGGTCCGTTCATCACGCCCAAGGAGTTCATCCGCGACATCGGCAACGCGGGAATGACGTTCGTGCTCAATGCCGAGCAGCTGCAAGAAGGCACGACGGCACAGATGATCCACACGGTGCAGGAGCAGGTGGTCTACGCGAGCAACATCCTGACGCTGCGCCCCGGCGACGTGATCGCGACGGGCACGCCGCCCGGTGTCGGCTCGGCCCGCAACCCGCCGATCCTGCTCAAGGCCGGCGATCGCATGGAGTGCAGCTACGAGGGCGTCGGCACGCTCACGAACCCCGTGGTTGCGCCGTAAAGCGCGGCGCCGTCTCGCGCAAGAACAGGCACACGACGATACCGAGCGCGACACCCGCGATGGCGACGTTGAGCACGCTCGGCAGGCCGTAACGGTCCGCGACACCGCCCGCGATGATGGGCGCCACGCCGCCGCCGAAGATCTCGCCTACACCGACGACGACGCCGATGGCCGACGAGATGAGCCCGCGCGGCGCCGACTCGGTCGCGATCGGGCCCGTGATGAGCGCGATGTTGCCGAGGCAGAAGAACGAGCAGACGAACAGCGCGACGAACAGCGGCAGCACGGCGGCTCCCGTGCTCGCGAACCACCATACACAGAGCGTCGCACCGACGAAGCCGAGAATCGCGAGCGGCTTGCGGCCGAACTTATCCGAGAGCCCGGGCCAGCCGGCCTGACCGAAGAAGCCGCCGAACCCGATGGCCGACGTCACGACGCTCATCTGTCCGGGCGTGAGCTGCAATACGTTGACGAGGTAGACGGGCACCATCGCGCTCAGCACGAACACGCAGGCCATGGCGCACAGCAGCGCGAACATGCAGACGATGATGTTCGGCGCCTTGAGCACCTCGAGCCAAGAGCCGGCAGGCGTCGTCGCACCGATGAGCGCGCCCGCTTGCGTGTCCTTGGGCTCGCGCAGCTGCCAGAACAGCAACAGGCCGACGACGAAGCCCGGAATGGCTACGATCCAGAACACCCAGCGCCACGACGGCACGACGTTGAGGAGCTGAATCGCGATGATGGGTCCGAGCGCGAGGCCGAGCAGCGCAAAGCCGCTTTGCTGGAGACCTTGATTGAGACCGCGACGCTTGGGGTGCGACGCCGCGGCCACGGCCGTGAAGCTCGTGGGGCAGTACGTGCCTTCCATCGCGCCCATGAGCGCGCGAATCAGGATCAACGCCGTCAGGCCCTGGACGATGCCCGACAGCCCCGACATCAACGAGAACAGCAGGATCGCCGGGATCAGCACCTTGCGATGCCCGATGGCATCCGACAACCGCCCCGAGAAAATCGCGAACACGCCCCAGAGGATGCCGAGGATGCCGGCCAGCCGGCCGGCGTCACCCTCGGCGAGGCCGAGGTCCGCGGCGATGAACGGAAACAGCGGCGCAATGATCCACCGATCGAGCCCGACCAGGCCGAAGCCCAAGCCGAGCAGCGCCACGGCTTTCCATTCGTAAGAAGTGTCCCAGCCCGTGCGTGCGGAAGCGCCGGCGCTCGTCGTCGTTGGTTGTGCCATATGGGTTTGCCCTTTTTCTTGTTTCTTCGAACCGACGCTATGATGGCAACCGCGCGGTCGGCTACGCGCCGATCGCCACAATAACGACGAAGTCGGGGGGACGCCATATGCCGTTGCTATCGAGGGTAGTTGCGACCTTCGCGCCGTGGGGTACTGCGTTGCTGTTCGCGACCGCGGCCCCGGCCCAAACCAACCTCGTCGGCTACTGGAACCCGATCTTCCACGAGGACGTCGACGAGCGAATCCCCGGCCCCTCGATCGGCGACTACGCCGGCCTGCCGATCAGCGATGCCGCGCGTTTACGCGCCGAAGCGTGGGACGCGTCGCTGCTCTCGATGCCCGAGCATCAGTGCAAGCCGCACCCGTCGACCTATGGCTTCCGCGGCGTCGGAGTCCTGCGTATCTGGGAAGACCGCGACGAGGACACCCAGCAGCTCGTCACGATCCACACGCACATCGCCTGGCAGGAACAGCATCGCGAGATCTGGATGGACGGCCGCGCGCATCCACCCGACTACGCGGCCCACACGTGGCAGGGCTTCTCGACCGGCAGCTGGGACGGCGACGTTCTCGTCGTCAAGACGACTCATCTCAAAGCCGGCTGGATGCGCCGCAACGGCTTGCCCTTGAGCGACCGTGCGACGATGACCGATCGCTTCCACCGCTACGGCGACCTCATGACGCACGTCATGATCGTCGAGGATCCCGTGTATCTCACCGAGCCGCTCGTCAAGACGAACGGCTTCCTGCTCGCACCGAGCGGTTCGATGACGCCCTACCCGTGCGAGCCCGTGGTCGAGGTGGTGCGCGATCCTAAGTTCGTGCCCCATTACCTGCCGGGGCAGAATCCGTACGTCGTCGAGTTCGGCGAGCGCTACGGCCTACCGCCCGAAGCGACGCGCGGCGGCGCGGCGACGGCGCTACCCGAGTTCGCGGAGACACTGCGATGAACGCGTCGAAGCTCGCGCGGCGCCTCGGCATGATCACCGCCACGGCCACTGCCGCGGCCTGCGCCGCGCTCGGCGTCGCTCAGCCGGCGGCGCCAGCCGCGCCGCAGACGGCACGCGAGGCGGCGGTCATCGACCTCACGGGCCAGTGGGTCGCGATCGTCAACGAGGATTGGCGCTGGCGTATGGTCACACCACCCAAGGGCGACTATGCGAGCGTGCCCCTCAACGACGCGGGTCGCCGCGTCGCCGACGAATGGGACCCGGCGACGGACGGCGCCTGCGAGGCCTACGGCGCCGCGGCGCTGTTGCGCATGCCCACACGGCTGCGCATCCGCTGGGCCGGCGACGAGCTGCTCACGATCGAGACGGACGCGGGACGACAGACGCGGAGCTTGCGCTTCGGCGCGGCGCAGCCGCCTGCGCAGCACACGCTTGAGGGGCACTCGGTCGCGAAATGGGTTCGGCCGCCGGCGCCGCCCGGCGGCCCCGGGCTCGCGGGAGCGGGCGGCGGGGCTGCGCGCGGCGGCGGCTATCTCGACGTGCGCACGACGCACTTGGCACCTGGTTGGCTGCGGCGCAACGGCGTGCCCTACAGCGAGGGCGCCGCCTTGACCGAGTACTTCGCGCGCTTCGCGGCCCCGAACGGCGACGAGTGGCTCGTCGTGACGACGATCGTCGAGGACTCGCGCTATCTCACGCAGCGCTACGTCACGAGCAATCACTTCCGGCGCGAATCCGAAGGCGGCGCGTGGAACCCCACACCCTGCGGAGCCGCCTCGTGACCGCGCGCGCGTCGAGCTTCGCGGCGGCCCTCGCGGGCGCGTGTGCGGTGGCCACGGCCGCGGCCCAAGCACCGCCCTCAACCGAGCTCGCCATCTTGCCCGTGCGCGACGGGATCTACATGATCGTCGGCGCCGGCGGCAACACCACGGTGCAGGTCGGCGACGACGGCGTCCTCATCGTCGACACGAAGCTCGCGACCGCCTCGGCGGCGCTCCTCGAGGCGATCCGCGAGATTTCGAGCAAGCCCATCCGCTACGTGGTCAACACGCACTGGCACGCCGATCACGCCGGCAGCAACGAGGGTGTAGCGAGAGCCGGCAGCACGATCGCGGGCGGCAACGTCTCGGGCGCCATCGCCGACGCAGCCCAAGGCGCGGCCGTGCTCGCGCACGAGAACGTGCTCGTCAGGATGTCGGGACAGGCGAATCCGCCACCGTTCGATGCGTGGCCCACCGACACGCTGTTCATGCCCCAGAAAGACTTGCACTTCAACGGCGAGGCCGTGCAGCTGCTGCACCAACCGGCCGCGCACACCGATGGCGACGTCATCGTGTTCTTCCGCCGTTCGGACGTCGTGAGCACCGGCGACGTGTTCACGACCACGGGCTACCCCGTCATCCGTCCCGAGGACGGCGGCGGCATCGACGGCGTCATCGCCGCGCTCAACCGCATCATCGAGCTCACCGTGCCCGCCGAGAAGCAGGAAGGCGGCACGCTCGTGATCCCCGGCCACGGCCGCCTCTGCGACGAGGCCGACGTCGTCGAGTACCGCGACATGGTCACGATCGTCCGCGACCGCATTCGCGGCATGATCGACTTAGGTCTGACGCTGCGGCAAGTGCACGCGGCCCGGCCCACAGCCGATTACGATGCCCGTTACGGCGCGACGAGTGGCCTCTGGACGACGGAGCAATTCGTCGCCGCAGCCTACGAGAGTTTGCGGAAAAACTGACCAAGGAGCATTCATGGCGAGCAGGAACGACGCTGCGAGCGGCGAGAACATCGGTGCGGTACGGTGCGAGCGCCCGCAGAACGGCGTCGAGTATCTCGAGTCGCTACGCGACGGCCGCGAGGTGTACATCTACGGCGAGCGCGTCGACGACGTGACCGCGCACCCGGCGTTTCGCAACACGGCGCGCATGACGGCACGGCTGTTCGACGCCCTGCACGACCCGAAGCGCAACGGCAAGCTGCTGCTGCCCACCGACGTCGAGGGCAAGAGCAAGGGCAAGACGCATGCGTTCTTCCGCGCGCCGAAAACCTTGGAAGAATCCATCGCGGGCCGCGACGCAATCGCCGAGTGGCAACGCATCACCTACGGCTGGCTGGGCCGCTCGCCGGACTACAAGGCGGCGTTCTTGGGCACGCTCGGCGGCAACGCCGAGTTCTACGCCCCGTTCGAGGCGAACGCGAAGCGCTGGTACACGTTCTGCCAAGAGCGCGTACCGTTCGTGAACCACGCGATCATTCATCCGCCCGTCGACCGCGACAAGCCGCCCGACAAAGTCGCCGACGTCTGCGTGCACGTGGACAAGGAGACCGACGGCGGACTCATCATCTCGGGCGCGAAAGTCGTCGCCACGGGCTCGGTGCTCACGAACTACACGTTCATCGCGCACCACGGCCTGATCCCGCTCCAGGACAAGAGCTACGCGCTCGTGTTCATGGTGCCGACGAACGCGCCTGGCTTGAAATTCTTGTGCCGCACCTCGTACGAGATGACGGCCTCGGTGATGTCGAGCCCGTTCGATCAGCCGCTGTCGTCGCGCCTCGACGAGAACGACGCCGTGTTCATCATGGACAAGGTGTTCGTGCCGTGGGAGAACGTGTTCGTCTACGGCGACGTCGAGAAGGCCAACAACTTCTTTCCGCGCACCGGGTTCCTGCCGCGCTTCGTCGTGCACGGCTGCACGCGGCTCGCCGTGAAACTCGACTTCATCGCCGGGCTCTTGCTCAAGGCCGTCGAGGCCTCGGGTACGAAAGACTACCGCGGCGTGCAAGCGAACGTCGGCGAGGTGCTCGCGTGGCGCAACATGTTCTGGGCGCTCACGGACGCGATGGTCCGCGACCCGCGCCCGTGGAAGGGTCCGTACCTATTGCCGAACCCGGACCCGGGCGGCGCCTATCAGGTGCTCGCGACGATCGCCTACTCGAAGATCAAGTACCTCATCGAGCAAACCGTCGCATCGGGTCTGATCTACCTGAACTCGCATGCACGCGATTTCAGCAACCCCGCGATCCGGCCGTACATCGACCGCTACATGCGGGGCTCCAACGGTTACACGGCCGAGCAACGCATCAAGCTCATGAAGCTGCTCTGGGACTGCATCGGCACCGAGTTCGGCGCTCGCCACGAGCTCTACGAGATCAACTACGGCGGCAGCACGGAGGAGATCCGCCGTTACGTGCTGTTCGGCGCCATGGGCAACGGCAACGCTGCGAAGTTCAAGGGCTTCGCCGAGCAGTGTATGGCCGAGTACGACCTGGACGGCTGGACCGCACCCGACCTCATCAACCCCGACGACTTGTCGTTCCACAAGAAAACCAACAAAAAGAAAAAATGATCTTCGAGCAAATCGCAACCGGCGGCTGCCAGTCGTACCTCGTCGGTTGCCCGGAAACGCGCGCCGCAGCCCTGATCGACCCCGAGCTACTCAAGATCGATCACTACCTCGCGAGCGCGGCGCGCGACGGATTACGCCTGCACTACCTCATCGACACGCACACGCACGCAGATCATTTCTCGGCCACGCACGAGCTCGGGCTCCGCCTCGGGTTGCCCGTGGTCATGCACCCCTTAAGCCCCGCACCGTTCGCGTCGCTGCGGGTCTACGACGGCGACATGCTCGTCGTCGGCACGCTGCGCTTCGAGTTCTTGCACACACCGGGCCACACGCGCGACTCGCTCTGCATCCGCGTGGAGGACCGCGTGTTCACGGGCGACACGTTGCTGGTCGGCGGAACGGGGCGCACCGACCTGCCGACGGGCAACGCCGACGCGCTCTACGACAGTCTCTTCAACGGCCTCTTGAAGCTCGACCCCGCGCTCAAGGTGTTCCCCGGCCACGACTACAAGAACCTGGGATCCTCGACTCTCGGCCGCGAGATCGCGCAGAACGCTCGGCTGCAAAAACGCGAGCGCGCGGAGTTCATCGACATGATGAATCATCTGAACCTCGCGGCACCGACGCATCTCACGGAGGCGCTGCGCACGAACATGACGGGCGGCAAGACGGTGGCGCAGCTGCTCGGCGAGGCCGCCGCGAAGGTGCCGTTCGTGTCGCTCGCGGAGCTCAAACGGCGCATAGAAACAACGGGCAACTCCTTGATCGTGCTGGATGTACGCGAGAAGGATGCGTTCGATTCGGGGCACTTGCCCGGCGCCAAGCACCTGCCGCGCGGCCAACTCGAGCTGCGCATCAACGAGGTGCTGCCCGACCCCACGGCGCGCATCGTCACGGTCTGCGAGCTCGGCAAGATCAGCACGCTCGCGGCAGCGACGCTGCGCGATCTCGGCTTTCTGCGCGCGGCCGCGCTCGACGGCGGCATGAAAGCTTGGCGCGACGGCGGCTTTCCGGTCAGCTCCGTTTGAAATAGACCGACTCGCCGTCGGAGGGACACGAAATGCCGAAAATCGATCTCGCCAAGGCCCCTTCGTTCAAGGGCTCGCGCTATCCCAAACCGTTCGATGCGCCGTGCCAGGGACGCGCGGCCGTGCAAGCCGGCGTCGCGGGCGGCCTCACGCAATTCGGTGTGAATCTCGTGACGCTCGCGCCCGGCGCCTGGGCGAGCCAGCGGCACTGGCACGAGAAGGAAGACGAGTTCGTGTACGTGCTCTCCGGCGAGCTCGTGCTCGTCGAGGACGACGGCGAAGTCACGTTACGTCCCGGAGACTGCGCCGCCTGGAAAGCCGGCGTCCGCAACGGCCACCACCTGATCAATCGCAGCGGCTCGAACGAGGCGCGGTTTCTCGTCGTCGGAACGCGCGACGACGACGACTGGGGCGAGTATCCCGATATCGACTTGCGGTTCAACGCGGCGCGCTACGACCGCGCCGGCGTGAGCGGGGTGTTCGCGCACAAGGACGGGACGCCGTACTGACGGCCCCCCTTCGGCTCTGCCCGCGCTGCTGAAATCGTCCATGGGGTCCGAGAAAGTCAGGTTGACGATTTCTAGGTTTCGCCAGCGTTCTCGCTGGGGCTCGGCTATCCTGCTGAATGAGCACCATGAGACTTTAGTCATTGGAAGGAGGACATCCGTGCGTATCGTCCCTTTCATCGCAATCGTGGCCCTTGCCTACTCGGCAAGTGCGGATGACTACTCCACCGCAACAATCGTTGACGCGGGACAAAGTACGGGACTCGTTTCAGACGGACGCGGTGGCGTTTACGCCACCAACCAGAACACGCTAGCTCTTGAAATGGAGGGCATGAGAATCACCGCGACCTATGCGACCATCCTTGCTTCTGGCAAGAACGCCGCAGCGAACTTCATAGTGGGCACCAAGGTCCAGGCGCGTATCGACAAGAACAACAAGTGGCTCTATGTAGTGCGAGAGGATGGCAGGGAACTGCGGGCTCGAATTACGCGGCGAGCGATTGCCGACTAGGCCATTCCTCCCAAGACCAGCGCTC
This sequence comes from uncultured Gammaproteobacteria bacterium, assembly GCA_964503125.1. GTDB lineage: Bacteria > Pseudomonadota > Gammaproteobacteria > Steroidobacterales > Rariloculaceae > FEN-1219. Next base: position 90,825 of record CAZCZE010000032.1, on the reverse strand, counting down.
GCGTTTAGTATCAGATGATGCCTGAAGACGTCGGCGACTCCCTCCCACTAGTGCGCTGTATGCGTGACGAGTACGGGTTCTTACCTAGGTATTGCGGTACGGTGCCTGAAGCGAAATCGATCCGGATGGACAACGGCGTCGTCGTCGGCTCTCGCTCCAATCGCTACTACTACGTCTCGCCAATCGCGTTTGAGGTCGCCTCCGGCAAGAAACTGAGCGGGCGGCGGGCTGGCAAGAATCGCAACCCCAACGATCGCGTGGTCTAAGCGTCTCGACAAACAAAGGGCGGCCTGGGTGATATTTTCGCCGGCATATATCTATACCCCCTTTTCGCACGCCACCAACCTACGTAACTGATTGACCTACCTACCCTTTAGGTTCACACTACTGGACATCCAACCAGCTATCTAACGGAGGTTCCTATGGCCTGCGCCACCCCTCTCGACCCCGACGCCAACCTCCGTCAATGGCGCGCTTTCGAGGAGCTCGAAGAGCAGATCACCGAGCTCTGGGGTCACCTCAACGCGGCCACGTATCGCTTCCTCGCGCTCGTCGCCGAGTTCGATCGCGGCAAAGCGTACGAACGCCACGGCCTCGCCAACACGGCGCAGTGGCTGAACTGGCAGTGCGGGATCGGGCCCGTGGCGGCGCGCGAGAAAGTGCGCGTCGCGCGTGCGCTCGAGAACCTGCCCGAAATCAGCGACGCGTTCGCGAAGGGCGAGTTCTCCTATTCGAAGGTGCGCGCGATGACGCGCGTCGCCACGGCGGCCAACGAATCGGTGCTCGTGCACATCGCGCGTTATGGCACGGCTGCGCACGTCGAGAAGCTCGTGCGCAAATATCACTGGACGCAGCGGCGCGACGCCGGGAAGCTCGAGCAGGTCCAGCACGCACGACGGCACGTCAACTACTTCTTCGACGTGGACGGCGAGCTGATCTTGACCGCGCGGCTGCCGCGCGAGGTCGGCGCTATCGTGCGCAAGGCGCTCGAAACGGCCGTCGAAGCGTTGCGCGAGCCCACCGAACCGTCTGTGTCGGAAGGCCATGTTTCCGCGGAAACCGACACGCACGAGTCGCCGACGGCCGGCGCGCGGCGCGCCGATGCGCTCAAGCACATGGCCGAGACCTTTCTCGCGCAGCGCGGCGAGGACACGGGCGCCGGCTCCTCGGCAGACCGCTATCAAGTCGTCGTGCACATCGATCAAGCGGTTCTGTCCGACGCCTGCACGGCGGCGGGCGACGAGCCGCACCGCTGCGAGCTCGACGACGGCCCCGCCCTCGCAGTCGATACGGCGCGGCGCCTTGCCTGCGACGCCACGATCGTCGGCCTCGTCGAGGATACGGACGGCAAGCCGCTCGATATCGGCCGCAAGTCGCGGAGCATCCCGCCGGCCCTTAGTCGCGCGCTGCGCGCTCGCGACGGCGGCTGCCGTTTCCCGGGTTGCGACCGCACCCGCTTCACCGCAGGGCATCACATCCAGCACTGGGCCGACCGCGGCGAAACCAAGCTCGGCAACCTGGTCACGTTGTGCGGCTTCCATCATCGGCTCGTGCACGAAGGCGGCTATGGGGTCACCGTCACCGACGACGGCGTATTGGTGTTCTCGCGCCCAGATGGTGGGCGCGTGGAAGAGAATGGCGCGCGATGTTTCCGCGGAAACAATTCGCGACCGAAGGCGGCGCCCTACCCCGGCTTCGAGGAGACGCTGCGTCTCCACCTGCTGAACCGCGAGGCGGGCCTCGCAATCACCGCCGAGACGGGCCGCTGCCAGTGGCAGGGCGAGCGTATGGACTACAGCACGGCGATCGAAGCGATGCAGTTCCTCGAGCAAAAGGCTGGCGCGTCGATCGCCTGCGTTGCTGTCGATCTATGATGGGACGGTCGTTCTCCGGGGGATTCTCATGGCGACGTTCGTTCTCGTGCACGGCGCGTGGCACGGCAGCTGGTGCTGGAAGCGCGTCCGCCAGACGCTCCAGGCCGAGGGTCACGAGGTGTTCACGCCGACGCTCACGGGTGTCGGCGAGCGATCGCATCTCGTCTCGCCGCAGGTGGGCCTCGAGACGCACATCGCCGACGTCGCGAACCTCATTCGCTGGGAAGAGCTCGACGACGTCGTGCTCTGCGGCCATTCGTACGGCGGCTGCGTCATCACGGGCGTCGCCGATCAGGTCGCGGAGCGACTACGCGCCCTCGTCTATCTCGACGCGTTCATCCTCGAGGACGGCCAAGGGCTGCACGACGTATTGCCGCCCGAGGTCCGCGACGGCCAGGTGCGCGGCGCCGTCGAGAGCGGCCGCGGCTGGCAAGTGCAGCCGATCGCAGCGGACTTCTTTCGCGTCAACGCCGCGGATCGCGCTTGGGTCGACCGCCAGTGCACACCGCAGCCGCTCGCGACGTTTCAGCAGCGCGTGCGGCTGCGCCACGCGCTGCCCGCCGCCAAGTGCACGCACATCTTGGCCACGGGTTACGAGCACTCGCCGTTCCCGCCGTTCCACGCCATCGCCAAAGCCAAAGACTGGAAGACCGCGACGATCGACTGCGGCCACGACGTCATGCTCGACCGCCCGGCCGACCTCGTCGCGATGCTGCGCGCCGCAGCTCGCTAGCGCTAGCGCTGTGCACGCGCGACGGCGCGCGCGACGAGCGCATCGTCGCGCCAGCGCGCCGCGAGGGCCTTGAGCGCCACCTCGTCGGGGCCGCGCCAGCGAAGATCTGCGACCGATTCCGTGAGCGGCACATCGGTACGCAGCGTCGCAAGCCGCCGAAACAGGAAGGCCTCGTCGCGTTGCGCGGCGAGCGACTCGGCGAGCGCTTCGGCGCCGCGCACTTTGACGCGCCAATCCTCCGCTACGGCCGGAATCCGCTCGAGGTGCTCGTACACGGCCAGCACGGCGCCTGCCGATTTCGCGCCCCACTTCGGAACGCCGGGATAACCGTCCGCGCTGTCGCCGACGAGCGCGAGCCAGTCCGGCATCGAGGCCGGCCGAACGCCGAATTTCTCGACGACGCCGCGCTCGTCGAGGGTCTTGCGGCGCAGGCGGTCGAGGCACACGACGCGCTCGCCGACGACGCACTGCGCAAGGTCCTTGTCGGGCGAGCAGACGACCACGCGCTCGACGCCACCCGTCTTCGCGAACCGTGCCGCGGCCGTGGCGAGCGCGTCGTCGCACTCGAACTCGACCATGGGCCAGACGACGACGCCGAGCGCGCGGCACGCATCCTCGGCGGGCCCGAACTGAGCGTGGAGCTTAGGATCGATACCCTCGCCCGTCTTGTAGCCCGCGTAGAGATCGTTGCGGAACGACTCGATGACGTGATCGAACGCCACGCCCACGTGCGTGACGTCGCGCTCGCCAAGCAGCGCGAGCAGCGAGCGCACGAGCCCGTGCGCGGCGTTGACCTCGTCACCGTGCGCGTCGCGACGCGATGGGTTGCCGTAGAACGCGCGAAACAGCTCGAAGGTGCCGTCGACGAGGTGAACCTGCATTTCTGTGTCGCGATGCCAAGGGCCAGTGCTAGTCTAAGGCGAAACCACAACGGGAGACGGCCATGCTCGCGCGCGGCTTCGCGGCCACCTTGCTCTTCTTATCTCCGCTTGCCGGCGCACAGACGCACGAGCCGGCGCCGGCCTTCGCCGGCCAGACCGAGGCTCCGCCGCCGGCGCGCGAGTCGCGCTATCGCGTCGAGGTCATCACCGACGAGCTCACGGGGCCTTGGGCGCTCGCGTTCCTGCCCGACGGCAACTTCCTCGTGTCGGAGCGGCGCGGGACGCTGCGCACCGTGTCGCCGATGGGCGCCGTCTCGGAGCCGATTTCCGGCGTACCGCCCGTCAAGGTCGTCGCGGCACAGAGCTTCCACGACGTCGTGCTCGACCCGAATTTCGCCAGCAACCGCTACGTGTACTTCACGTATTTCGCGCCGCCCAAAGGCGAGGCGGCGCGTGAATGGCCCATCGAGCATTACTACAACGAGGTCTGGAACAAGACGCTTGCCGAGCGCCGCCTGCTCGATCTCGGCGCCGAGCGCGTCGCGCGCGGCCAGCTCAGCCTCGACAACCGGCAGCTGCTCGGCGTCGAGACGCTCGTCGAGGGTAAGGTCGAGCGGCGCATCGTGTTCGCGCGCGACGGGTCGATGTACGTGACCGGCGCGGACGCGTTCCGCTTCTACGACTCCGACCTCGACGGCACGGAGCACACCACGCCGCACGAGCCCGACGTGCGCCGCAACTTCACGGGCCGTGTGATTCGCATCAACTCAGACGGCACGATCCCGGCCGACAACCCGTGGCTCGGCCGCGCGACGGTGTCGCGCGAGACCTTCGCGCACGGCTTCAAGGATCCCGAAGGCGCCGCGCTGCACCCAACGACGGGCGAGCTCTGGCTCGTCGATCACGGCCCGCAAGGGGGCGACGAGATCAACATCGTGCGCGCCGGGCGCGACTACGGCTGGCCCGAGGTGTCGTACGGCGTCCAGTACGACGCGCGCCAAGCCGACGGGCGCAAGAACGTGGCTATTGGCACGGGTGCGACGGCGATGCAAGGCGTCGAGCAGCCGATCTATTTCTGGGTGCCGTCGATCGCGCCTTCGGGCATGGCGTTCTACACGGGCGACTTGTTCCCCGAATGGCGCGGCAATCTGTTCGTCGGCGCCATGGCGGGCCGGCACCTCGTGCGCCTCGTGCTCGACGGCGAGCGCGTCGTCGCCGAGGAGCAGCTGCTCGAGGAGCTCGAGCTCCGCGTGCGCGAGGTGCGCCAAGGCCCCGACGGCGCGCTGTACGTGTTCGGCGGCGACTCGCTGCTTCGCCTCACGCCGCGTTAGCGACGCCTGCTGCGCGCGCGTCCGCTAGATTGCGGCGGCGCCCGAGCTCCCCGCCAAGCACGACGCTCGCGAACGAGAGCAGCGACATGCCGGCGTCGCCCCCAAAGTCGAAAGCGCTGCCTCCCATGCTGAGCCCGATGGCGACGCTGAGCAGCCCTGCGATCGCGGCGAAAAAGCGTTCCCGACGGCGCGCGAGGCGCCCGCAGACGTAGCCCCCGAGCACGGAGAACCCGAGCCCAACGACGACACTGACGGCGAAGTACCCGGACCGGGGATCGGCCTCCACGAGCACCTCGCCGATCTGCTCCGGGTTCATGCCCTGGCTCGCGAGCATCACCGCGTAGACGATACCGATCACGAGCCCCGCCACCATCGTTCCGCCGATGTCGACGGCGACTCCCGCGAGCACGGCGAGAAGCGGGGACCGCGGCGGCGGCGGCACGTCCTTCACGGGCGTCGTCGGCGCCTTGTACGGGTTATCCATCGCTCAGGAATTCGGTCAGAGCGCGAGTGACGGCCTGCGGCTGCTCGAGCGTCGACAGGTGTCCGCTATTCGGCACGACGACGTGGCGCGCGCGCGGGATCCCGGCGGCGATCTCGGCCGCGCGATCGGGCGGCGTGAGCGCGTCCTCGGCGCCCACGACGACGAGCGCCGGGCAGCGAATGGCGGCGAGCCCCGGGCGCGAGTCGACGCGCTCCATGATCGCCGTCTGCTGCCTCACGAACGCGTCGGCGCCGGTCTCCTCGGCCATCGTTTGCACGACCGCTTCGAGCGTTTTGTCGCCGTGACGAGACGCGGCGACGAGCCGCGGAAAGAGCATCCCCGCGATCTGGCCGAAGCGGCCGCCGCGCGCGAGCTCGATCTGGCGCCGCCTGAGCTCGCCCTGCTCCGGCAGGTCGGGGCGCGCGCTCGTATCGAGCAGCGCGACCTTCGCGACGCGGTCGGGCGCCTGGCGCAGCACCTCGAACGCCACGTAGCCGCCCATCGACAGGCCGACGAGGGCGAACCGCGGCGGCGCTTGCGCGAGGAGGCGCCGCGCGATGTCGGTCATGCTGTCGTCGCGCGTATGATCGGCGACGACGACGGGCCCGAGGCGCCAGAGCGCGGGAATCTGCTCGGCGTAGAGCCGCGGGGAACACAGCAACCCCGGGACCAATACTGTCGGCATCGTTTCCTGCATGGTTCGCTAGCGTGCCCTCTTTCCGCGGGCATCGGCAAGGCGCTTGTCACGGCGTGGGCGATCCATATGATGGGCGCTCCCTTGGGCGAGCACCATGCAGTCGATCATTTCGATCAGAGACCTGACGAAGACCTACGCGTCGGGCTTCGAGGCGTTGAAGCGCACCAACCTCGACATCGAGCGCGGCGAGATCTTCGGCCTGCTCGGTCCGAACGGCGCGGGTAAGACGACGCTCATCAACGTCGTCTGCGGCATCGTCAAACCGAGCGGCGGCACGATCGCGGTGGGTGGCCACGACATCCGCCGTAACGCCCGCGCCGCGCGCGACCTCATCGGCCTCGTGCCGCAGGAGCTGTCGACCGACGCCTTCGAGACCGTCTGGGACACGACCATGTTCAGCCGCGGGCTGTTCGGCAAGCCGAGGAACGCCGACTATTGCGAGCAGGTGCTCAAGTCGCTATCGCTCTGGGATCGCAAAGACAGCAAGATCATGACTCTCTCGGGCGGCATGAAGCGCCGCGTCATGATCGCGAAGGCGCTCGCGCACGAGCCGCAAGTGCTGTTCCTCGACGAGCCGACGGCCGGCGTCGACGTCGAGCTGCGCCAGGACATGTGGAACGTCGTGCGCCAGCTCCGCGATTCGGGCGTCACGATCATCCTCACGACGCACTACATCGAGGAAGCCGAGGAGATGGCGGACCGCATCGGCGTCATCAATCGCGGCGAGATCATCCTCGTCGAGCAGAAGATCGAGCTCATGCGCAAGCTCGGCAAGAAACAGATGACGCTGCACCTGCACTCCCCGCTCGACGCGATCCCCGTGTCGCTTGCACACCTGCAGCTCGAGCTCCACGCCGGCGGGCTCGAGCTCGTCTACACCTACGATACGCGCGGCGAACGCACGGGCATCACCGCGCTGCTCGCGGCGCTCGCCGAGGCCAACATCGGTTTCAAGGACTTGAGCACGACGCAGAGCTCGCTCGAGGAGATCTTCGTGAGCCTCGTCAAGAGGTCCGCATGAACTGGCACGCCGTCCGAGCCATTTACCATTTCGAGATGGCTCGCATGTTCCGCACGATCGTGCAGAGCATCGTGGCGCCCGTGCTCTCGACGTCGCTCTACTTCGTCGTGTTCGGCTCGGCGATCGGCTCGCGCATCCAGGAAATCGACGGCACGAGCTACGGCGCGTTCATCGTGCCTGGCTTGATCATGCTGTCGTTGCTCACGGAGAGCATCGGCAACGCCTCGTTCGGCATCTATTTCCCGCGCTTCACGGGCACGATCTATGAGCTGCTGTCGGCGCCGGTCTCGGCGGCCGAGGTCATCTTGGGCTACGTGGGCGCGGCAACGACCAAGTCGGTGCTGCTCGGCTTCGTGATTCTCGCGACCGCGGCCATGTTCGTGCCGATCGAGATCACGCATCCATTTTGGATGCTCGGCTTCCTCCTGCTCACGGCGGCGACGTTCAGCCTGTTCGGCTTCATCATCGGCCTCTGGGCCGATAGCTGGGAGAAGCTGCAAGTGATCCCGCTGCTCGTCATCACGCCTCTGACGTTCCTGGGCGGCAGCTTCTACTCGATCAGCATGCTGCCGCCGACCTGGCAGACGGTGACGCTGTTCAATCCCGTCGTCTACCTCGTAAGCGGCTTCCGTTGGAGCTTCTACGAGATCGCCGACGTCGAGGTCGGCATCAGCTTAGGCATGACGTTCGCGTTCATGCTCATCTGTCTCGCCACGACCTGGTGGATGCTCACGACGGGCTGGCGCCTCAAGAAGTAGGGCCGCAGGCCTCGCGATTTCACACAATCCCGCAGCGCATTTTTAGGAAGCGGCGTCACGGTCTGACGGCCTCGTCCTATGCCAGCATGCCGTGCTCGGCCAGGTTGGCGTTCGCGGCAACGGAACGGAGCCATGCGAAGACGGTTGATCTTGACGGGGGTTGCGGTTCTGCTCGGCGGCTGCGCATCGCTGCGGGGACCTAAGCCCACACCTTTGCCCACGGCCGAGCCGCCGCCCGCGGCGCGATCCCAGCCCCAAGCGCGCCCGGCGCAGACGCCGCAACGTGAGATCGCGCGGCCGCGGCCATCGACCGTGGTGAGGATCGACAACGCGTCGCTCGAGTCGTTTCGCTCGAGCTGGCAGCGGCTGCGCGCGAGCCTGTCCCCTGCGCAACAGACGAGCTTGAACGGCGCAGCCGCGAGCCTTGCGTTCGCAGGGTATGGCAGCCTCACGGACCTGCCCAAGAACCTGCGTGACAACCCGATCGTGCCCGAGATGATCAGGCATCGCATCGACGGAATGACCTACGCCGACATCGTCGCGCTGTCGCGCGGGCCGCCGGTCGGCCCCTGAACGAGCCCGCGCTGGCGGCGGCGTTCGGCCGCCACTAGCATAGGCAGGTCGCCACGCACGGAGCTCACCCATGCGCTCGTTGCTCGCTCGCTGCCTTTTCGTAGCGCTGTTGTCGTCGCTCGCCACCGCAGCCTGCGCTCAATCGACTCCTCCTGGCGCCGTCGGCGTCAACTACGTGGCCGCGACCGAGCGCCTGCACACGGCCGGCCAGCCCGACGCGGCAACGCTCGCGACGCTCGGCGAGCAGGGCTTTACGCTCGTCGTCAATCTCGCGCCGCCCACCAATCCGGGCGCGGTGCCGGACGAAGGCAAGCTCGTCGCCGAGGACGGCCCCACCTACGTCAACATCCCCGTGAGCTGGCAGCAGCCGACGTACGAGGACTTCGCGTTGTTCAGCGCCGTCATGAACGGCGCGCGCGACCGCAAGGTGCTGGTGCACTGTCAGCTCAACATGCGCGCTTCGGCGTTCACGTTCCTGTATCGCGTCGTGCACGAAGCCGTGCCGCCCGCGGAGGCGCTCGAGGCATTGCGCGCCGTATGGATCCCGCGCGACCAGTGGGCTGTGTTCACGGCCGACGTGCTCGCCCGACACGAGATCGACTTCGAGCTCCCCGCACCCTGACACGCCCGCTTCCGCAGCAAATTGCTCCTGCATTTGCTGCATGCCCGCCATCCCTGGCGGGCAGCCGCAAATTGCTCCTGCATTTGCGGCATGTCGGCCATCCATGGCCGCCAAAATTGAGTGGCCGCGGCCGCGCGACCGCCCTTCCGCCCTTCTGCCGCCCCACCACGGGCGGTTATGATGCGCAGCAATCGCTCCAGGGGGTTTGCATGCACACGTCCGCATCGACTGCCGCGCTGGCGGCCGCTCTCGTCGCACTCTGCGGGTGTAACGCGGCCCTGCCCGACTCCGCACCCGTTGCCGCCGCGGCCGAGCATCCGGATTTCAGCGGACTGTGGTTCCCTGCCGGGCGCCAGCAGGACCCGCAACGCGCCGAGTACACGCCGGCCGCGCAAGCGGCGCTCGCGGAGTACGAGAAGGCCTTCACGCTCGACGACGACCCCGGCCGCTACTGCCAATGGCCCGGCATGCCGCGTGCCGTGTGGGGCGCGCCGTTCACGGTCGAGATCCAGCAGCGGCCGCACGACCTCACGATCTACTGGGAAGGCTACGGCATGTACCGGAAGATCTACATGGCCGACTTTGGGCCGCCCGAGCCCGTGCTGCCGTCGGCCATGGGGCACTCGGTGGCGCATTGGGAAGGCGACACGCTCGTCATCGAGACGACGAACCTGAAGCCATACCCGTACATGACGCGCATGGCGACGTCCTCCGACGCGCACGTCGTCGAGCGCATGCGGCTCGAGGAGCGCGACGTCGACGGCCAGCAGACGAAGTTCATCGTCAACGAAGTGGTGCTCACCGACCCGAAGGTCTACACGACGCCGATCAAGATCACGGGAACCCTGCGGCATCGCCCGGACTTGCAGCTCCTCGAGTACACGTGCACGGACGCGCTGTGGGACGAGTACCTGAGCGAGCGCGGCCTGGCGCTGCCCGACATGGACGCGTTGCCATGAAGAACCGATCGATCGGCCTGTTGGCCGCGGCCTTCGCGGCAGCAGCACTGCCCGCGACGGCGCATCACTCGTTCGCCGTCTACGACATGGACGAGAACATCGCGTTCGACGGCGTCGTCGAGACCCTGAAAATGCGCAACCCGCACATGGCGATGACGCTCAAGGTCACGAAGGACGACGGCACAGAGGGGACGATCAACTTCATCGAGGGCGCCCCGGCCAACATGATCGTGCGCATGGGCTTGAATCCCGCCGATATCGCGGTCGGCAAGCCGATCAAAGCGATCGGAGCTCCGCTCCGCGGCAACCCGAACGCCTATTTTCTGAAGGCGATCATCCTGCCCGACGGCCGGCGCTTCACGTTCGTGAATTAGTGCTGAGTGTTCTACAGAGGGCGCGCTTCGCCGCACGCGGCAGGCGCTTGATCTCACGCTCGCGGCGCTGCGCCGCGCCGCGGTCCGCGGCCGATTCCGAGTAGACGAGCTTCACGGGTAGCCGTTGCCGCGTGTACTTCGCGCCACGGCCGTCGTTGTGCGCGGCGATGCGGGCCGACAGGTCCTTGGCGACGCCCGTATAGAACGTGCGGTCGGCGCAGCGGACGATGTAAACGTGCCAGCTAACGCGGCGCTCCGCGCAGGGACGTCCTTTAGAGGCCGAGCGCGTACAACAGCGTGTCGTTGTACATGATGAAGCGGCCCATCACGATGACCATGATCCACGCGAATATGGATACGGCGGCCACGGCCTTCGCGCTGGCGGGCGCGTTGCCGTCGGCAGGCACGCCGGCGACCTTCTTCTCGATGCCGGCCACATAGAAGACCAACAGGTTGATGCCCGCGATCAGCACGATGCTCATCTTGATCTGGAGCGATAGGTTGGCGAGGTACTCCATCGGTCCGCCGACGGGGTTGCCCGCGATGAAGATGAACCCGGTCACGGCGTTGACGACGAAAGCGATGACGCCGAGAGGGACGAACTTCTCGAGCAGGTGAATCGGGATGCCCTTGCCGACGCCGAGGATGCGCAGGTCGACGACGCCGACCGTGCCGAGCAGCACGCACATGCCTACGAAGTGCAACGTCTCGCAGAACGGCCACACCCAATCGTACGTGGCGACGAAGTCGCCGATAGGCAAGGTGATCAAGAAATCAGAGAACGCTTCCATCGCCCATCACCACTCAGAAACCAAGCCACGCCTCGACGAAATTCGGGTAGGCCGTGAACCTGCCCGCGACCATCGCGAAGCTCCAGAGAACGATCGAGGCAACCGCGAACGTGCCCGAATGCTTCGGCAGCGCGCCCGCCGCCGCCCCCGCGGCCGCCGGCTTATCGAAGACATACATGCGCGTGAGCTCGAGGTTGATCATCGCGAACAAGATGAACACGAGCTTGGCGAGGAACAGCCAGTTGCCCAAGTCGTTGGTCAGGTTCGCGACCAGTAGCGACGTACCGGAGAAGAGGTTGATCGCGAAACCCAAGTACATCCAGGGAAACAGCTTGCGCAGCGGTTGCAGCGGAATGCCCGGCACGAAGCCGAGCAAGCGCAGGGCGACGAGCGTGTTGATGCCGACGATGATCGCGAGCCCGATGGCGTGCAGCGACAGAATCGCCGTGTAGGCGAAGATGGACGGGGATTCGCGTACCCATACGGCGTACGCGCTGTTCTCAATCGCTTCGATCATAGAACCTCAGCCTTCAGAATCCGCTAGCGCGCAGCCGACTCGTTCTCGGAGGCATCCCTCTTGACCACGAGCATCGTGAGGACGCCGGCGGCGACGAGCGAGCCGAGCGCCATGATCATCGAGACCGTGGGCCGGCCGAGGTCCGCGGCGAACAGGCCTCCGGCAACGATCGGGGCGAGCACGGAGCCGCCGCGGCCGACGCCGACCGCAAAGCCCGTGCCGAACGCGCGCACGTGCGTCGGGAACGCCTTCGCGAACAGCGCGTACATGCCGGTGATGGCGCCGTTCGTGAAAAAGCCCGAGGCCATGCAGATCAGAATGAGCGCCACGAGGTCGTTCGGGCTGCGCCCGAACAACGAGACCATCACGGTCGACACGAGCATGACGCCGATCGTGATGAACTTGACGTTGTAGCGCATCGCGAGCAAGCCGACTACGGTGCCGCCCGTCGCGCCGCCGACGTTGAGCCAGCTGAGCACCTGACCCGCGGAGCTCGGCGCGAAACCCATGTCGACGACGATCGTCGGCACCCACTTCACGATGTAGTAGAAAGTGGTGATGTGGAAAAAATACGCGATCGTCACGATGACGGTGATCGGCAACAGGCTGCCCTGGAAGATGTCCGCGACCGAGCGCTGACGCACGTCCTGCGGAATGACAGGCAGGGCCGCGATCGGCGCATGGCCGAACCGGCGCAGCGTGCGGTTGATCTTCTCGAGCGCACCCTTCGGTTGCTTGCGCGCGAGCCAGTGCACGGACTCGGGCACGAAGAAAAAGACCAGCGGGATAAAGACCAACGTGACGGTGGCGCCGAACAGGAACACGGAGCGCCAGTTCTCGAGCTCGAGGCCCGCCGAGGTGATGAACCCGCCGGCCGCGGCACCCACGGGGTAGCCGATCGACATGATCGCGACGCTCACGTCGCGGCGCTTGTCGTTCGAGAACTCCGCGGCCACGGCGTTGATCGCCGCGAGCATGCCGCCGATGCCGAGCCCCGTGATGATGCGCCAGATCGCCAGGTCCGCGAGCCGCGGATCGACGTCGCTGCCGAAGACCGCGAACACCGGCGTCACGACGCCGCCGAGCACGCCGCCCGAGGTCGTAACCATGTACATGCCCACGGCCATGACCACGAGGCAGCCGAGTATCGTCGGGCGGCGGCCGATCTTGTCGGCGAGGCCGCCGAGGAAGATCGAGCCGAGCGCCATGCCGACGAGCTCCATCGACAGCACGAACCCGAGCCCGCTCGGGCCCAAGCCCCACTCGTTCCTGATACCCGGGGAGGCGAAGCTGATCGACAGCACGTCGAACCCGTCGAGCGCGTTCAAGCCGACGGTGATCGCCACGATGAGCACCTGCATCGTGGCCATCGGCGACTTCAGTAATACGTCACGCGGATCGGTTGACAACGGAGCTCCCCCTGGTGGCCGTCTTTTGCGGCCTGCAAGCGCGAGCGTAGCATTTTCCGTGGGCGGTCGCTTAGGCCGCACGATTCTTAAGGGTGCTCGGCTTTCAGCCTAAGCGCGAATGCGGTATTTTCTCGGCCTCATCGGCCAGGCCCAACATCGATGACCACTCGTCTCAAGACGACTTTGCTCGCGCTCGGACTCGCAGCGACGGCCGGCATGGCGAGCGCACAATGGCCGTCGTACCCGACGCCCAACGTCCCGCGCAACGCCGACGGCACGCCGAATCTCACGGCGCCCGCGCCGCGCACCGCCGACGGCAAACCCGATCTCTCGGGGCTCTGGGAGATCTATCTCAACTCCATCGCGGCGGCGCCACCGCCGGGTCAGGCGAGCCCGTCGCGCTCGCTTCAGGACGTGGCCGACGGCAGCGGCGACCAGCTCGGCATTCAACCGGGCCGGCCGCCCGTCGATCCGAACTCACCGCCGCGCGCGACGTTCTTCGACATCGGCGCCAACATTCCGGGCGGCCTGCCGTTCAAGGACTGGGCCCGCGAGCTCCGTGCGCAGCGCGTGGCCGACAACCAAAAGGACAATCCCGACGCGCATTGTCTGCCGATGGGCTTCATGCAGCTCCACGGTCATCCGCAACCGCGGAAGTTAGTGCAGACGCCCGAGCTCATCGTGATCATGTACGAGGGCAATCAGGGCTTGCGGCAGATCTTTCTCGATGGCCGGCCGTTGCCCGAGGCCGACGAGAGCTTGCAGCCTTGGTGGTACGGGTACTCCGTAGGCCACTGGGAAGGGGACACGCTCGTCGTCGAGTCGGTCGGCTTCGTCGAAGATGGCTGGCTCGACGTCTACGGCAGTCCGTTCACTTTCGAAGGCAAGCTCATCGAGCGTTGGCGGCGCCCCGACTACGGCCACCTCGAGATCGACGTCACGGTCGACGATCCCAAGGCCTACACGAAACCCTTCACGGTGCGCGTGGGCCATCAACTGACGGTCGATCAAGAGCTCATCGAGTTCATCTGCAACGAGAACGAGAAGTCGTCGCTGAATTTCGATCCCTAGTCTCAAGGAGCACGTCATGAAACTCGCCTGGATTCTGCCGACCGCCGCTGCGGGCGCGGTCCTCGTCGTGAGCTCCGCCGCGGCGCACCACTCGTTCTCCGCGGAATTCGACCGCAATCTGCCGGTCACGGTCACGGGCACCGTCACCAAGGTCGAGTGGATGAATCCGCACGCGCGCTTCTACATCGACGCCCAGGACGATACCGGTAAAACCGTCAACTGGGACTTCGAGCTCGCGAGCCCGAACGGCCTCATGCGCCGTGGCTGGAACCGTAACTCGATGAAGATCGGCGACGTCGTCACGGTCACGGGGAGCCGCGCCAAGAACAACCCGCTCGTCGGCAACGCGAGCACCGTGACCCTGGCCGATGGCAAGCGCCTGTTCGCAGGCTCGTCGGCCGAAAACGAAGCGACGCAATAACAAAGTGCGGGCTCACGCTCCAGCCTGGGTCTCTCGCACCCGCGCGCTCGTCGGTGCGGTCGCTCTGGTCGTGGCGCTACCGCTCGTGGCGCAATGGCCGAGCGTCGAAGCGAAGCGCGCGCCGCGGCTCGCCGACGGCACCGTCGATCTCAAGGCGCCCGCGCCGGTCGCGGCCGACGGCCATCCCGACCTCTCGGGGCTCTGGGAACGGCTCGGCCCGGGCGGCATCAACCCCGACTTCGACGCCTTGCAGTCGACGGACGGCGGCCCGCCGGCCGCCACGTTCTGGAACCTCGGCGCCGGCGTGGCCGGCGGTCTGCCCTTCACGCCGCTCGCGGCGTTGTTGCGCCAAGAGCGCATGTCGAACAACCAGAAGAACAACCCCGACGCGCTCTGCTTGCCGATGGGGCTCATGCAGCTCCACTTGCACCCGCAGCCGCGCAAGATCGTGCAGACGCCTAAGCTCATCGTGATCATGTACGAGGGTAACGAGGGCCTGCGGCAGATCTTCACGGACGCCCGTCCGCTGCCGACGGTCGACGAAGACTTGCAGCCCTGGTGGTACGGCTATTCGGTCGGCCGTTGGGAAAGCGACACTCTCGTCGTCGAGACCGTCGGGTTCCGCGACGACGTCTGGCTCGACGTCCAGGGCAGCCCGGTCACGGGCCGCGGCAAGATGACCGAGCGCTTCCGCCGGCTCGATTACGGCACGTTGCAGATCGACATAACCATAGAAGACCCAACGGCTTACACGCGTCCCTTCAGAGTACGCGTGAACCAGCGTTTATTCCCCGACGCCGAGCTCATCGAGTTCGTCTGCAACGAAAATGAGAAGTCGGTCCGCTACTACGACCGCTAGCGGAAATTACTAAGCGGCCGTTCAGTTTCCCGGCGTATCATAGGGCGCAATCGCTAGCGGCCATTGCAGGGGCCAATCGGGGAGCGAGATGCGCGTTCCGCGTAGGGTGTGGTTCAACGGTTGGATCCTCGTCGCGTGCGTCGGACTCGCGGCATGCGGCAACGAGCCGCCGAGCGTCGGCGTCGGCTTCCGCGACTATCAGCCCGCCACGCTCGCCGAGGCGGTGCTCATGGGCAACCGCACGGCCGTCGAGAACTTCCTGGCGCTCGGCGTCGACCCCAACGAGCCCGAAGCCGACGGCACGACGCCGCTGATGCGCGCCGTGCACGGCCGTCACGCCGAGATCGCCGAGCTGCTGATCGCCGCGAGCGCCGACGTCGACAAGGCCAATTCGTACGGCGTGACCCCCTTGTACGTTGCAGCGCGTGCCGGCGATCCCGTCGCGACGCGGCTGCTGCTCTCCGCCGGCGCCAACGCGAACACGGCGCTGCCCTCCGGCGAGACCGTGCTCATGACCGCCGCCAACGCCGGCAACATCGACGTCGTTCGGGCGCTGCTCACGGGCGGGGCGAACGTTTCGCTGCTCGACCTCGCCGAGCAGCGGGCCCAGGCGCGAGTATTCGAGTCCGCGGGTTACACGGTGGCGCGTAACCCCACGGCCGCCACGAACTACGCGGACGTCAACGCGCGCGAGCGCTGGTATGGACGCACCGCGCTCATGATCGCCGCGGCCGAAGGGCACGGCGACGTCGTGCGGCTGCTCATCGAGGCGGGCTCGGCAGTCGATCTGCTCGACGAGGAAGGCTCGAGCGCGTTGTCATTGGCGCGCTCGTACGGCCATCTCGACGTCGCGGCCACACTCGCCGGGGCCGGCGCGCGCTAGCTCGGCAACTGCTCCCGGCAACTGCTCTCGGCAACTGCTCCCTGCGTTGCTCTACCTCGGGCATCCCTGCCCTCGCCTGCGTTGCTCTACCTCGGGCATCCATGCCCGCGTCAGAACTCGAATTTCACCCCGACGCGCAACGTCCGCGGCTCTTCCGCGCGGCTGATGCGGCAATTGACGACGTCGCAATCGATATCCTCCGAGGTCAGTCCCGGCGGATCGAGCCCGTCGACGTAAGCCTCGTACCAATAGACGATGTCCTTGCCGTCCTCGTCGAGCACGTTGAGGAGCTCCGCGTATACCTCGGCCCTACCGAAGCGGTACGCGCCGCGCACGCCGACGGAGGTCTGGGAGTCGGCGCGCTGCGCGTTATCGGGCGTCAACGCATACTCACCCAAGTGACGCACCCGCAGGCTTGCTTCCCACTTCTCTTTGATGGCCGAGATGCCGAATTGGCCCGCGTGCTCGACCGAGCCTTCGATGTACGGCCCGTCCGGATTGTCGACGTAGCGCGCGCGGCTGCCCGTGTACACGGCATCGAGCCCTAGCCATTCGACGGGCCGCCAGAAGGCCGTGAGCTCGTAACCTTCGCGGCGCGAACCGCCCTTCGGCTCCACGGAGTTCGAATCGCCGACGAAGATGAGCTCGCTGTCGAGGTTGAGCCACCAGTAGGCGCTCGTGAGCTTGACGGCGCCGAGCTCGAACCTGGCACCGGCCTCGTAGCCGGTGCCAGGTGCGAGCCCCGCGATGGGATCGACGGGATTGACGACGCCGCGCGCGTCGTTCGAATGGAAACCGCGGCCCCAGTTGCCGTAGAGCTCGACGCTGTCGTTGACCGTGTAAGCAACGCCGACCTTCGGCGACGCGCGCGAGTCCGTCTCGTGGCCCTCGAAGCTGCCCGCGGTCTTGGCCGTCGCGTCGAAGTCGTAGACGTCCGCACGCGCGCCGAGCAAGAACCGCAACCGGTCCGTCGGCGCGAGACTCGCCTCGACGAACGCGCCGAGCGAGGTCTCCTGAATGCTGTTCTGGCTGATGTTGGCGACGAACGTGCCGGCATCGGACTCGTCGAGGCCGACGTTGCCGATGTCGTCGTAGCGGAAGTCGCCGCCGACCGTGACCGTCACCATGGCGTTCTCGAAGGCCGTGCGCTCGTAGCGGCCGCCCGTCGTCCAACGCCGATCGAACTGGTTGATCTGAAAGTCATAGGTGGGGTTCGACTGCATGAACCAGTCGTAGTATTGAGCGTAGGCCGACGCGCTCCAGACGTCGCCTTCGAGCCGCACGCCGGCGATCCAGCGCTCGGTGTCGCCGTCGGCCGTGGGATCGAGCACGCAGAACGCGTCCTCGCACACGGCCGTGCCGATCGCGCGCTCGGGGACTTGCTCCGTGGGATGCCAATTGCCGTCGTAGCCCGAGACGGTCACGGCGAGCGTGCCGAAGTCCGTCGGTCGCAGATACTTGCCCCAAAGCGACATGTGCTCGAGCCCTTCTTCGAGCTCCCAGGGGCCGTCGTAGTGCTTGCGCTCGACGAGCCCCGTCAACGACGCACCGTTCGCGAGGTCCTTCGTGCCGCCGGCCGCTAGACGCCGCCAACCGCCCTCGCCGCTTTCGAGCGCAGCGAACGGCGCCTCGAGCCGGTCGATCGTGCTGATGAACGAGGCGCCCGCCATGGCGAAATCGCCGGAATCGGCGCGATAGGGGCCTTTGCGGTAGTCGATGCGATCGACGGTCTCGGGCATGAGGCCGTTGATGTCGAGGTAACCCTGGCCGTGGCCGTGGGAGCGCAAGTTCAGTGGCACGCCATCGACGTAGGCCGTGAAGTCGGTGCCGTGATCCAAGTTGAAGCCGCGCAAGAAATATTGATTGGCCTTGCCGCTGCCCGAGTGCTGCACGGCGACCATGCCGGGCACGGCCTCGAGGAGCTCGGCCACGCGCAACATCGGCCGCACCAGCAAGTCGGCGCCGCCGACCGTGCCTTCGCTCGCGGCCCCGGCCGTGCCGACGAGCTGCAAGCTGCGGCCGAAGATGATGACCTCCTCGATGGGCTCCTGCGCTGCGTTGCCGCCGGCCTGGGCCTCCGGCTGTGCGCCCGCCGCGGGCGGCGGAGCCTGGGCTGACGCGAGCGATGCCGTCAGCGTTGCGGCCACCGCGACCGCGAGCAGCGAGCGCCGAGGATCGCGCGGCGAGGACCGTGCGTCCGGCAAATGGGCCTTCTTCATGCTCTGATGGGGTCAGGACTTGGGGCGCGAATGATGGGCAAGACGCCGTCGTCACGTCCAGCTTTTAACGGTGGATTAACGGCTAACGGACGTTAACCGTGCAGAGCCGCGAGCGGGCGCGTGGTCGGCTATAGTAGCGGCCGGCCAAGCGCCGCCGACGTTCGAGACCGAGGACACCATGGAAAAGACCTACAAGGGCAGCTGCTTTTGCGGCGCCGTTGCGCTCGTCGTGACCGGCGAGCCCGTCACGATGGGCTATTGCCACTGCACATCGTGCCGGCATTGGTCGGCCGGCCCCATCAACGCCTATACGCTGTGGCGACCCGGCGCCGTCAAGATCGCGGCCGGGGCCGAGCACATCGGCACGTACAGCAAGACGCCGAACAGCGCCCGCAAATGGTGCAAGCTCTGCGGCGGCCACCTGCTCACCGAGCATCCCGCGATCAAGCTCGTGGACGTCTACGCGGCCATCCTCCCGGCGCTCGAGTTTCGCCCGCGCGAGCACCTTCACTATCGGGAGGCCGTGCTGCGCATCGTCGACTCGCTGCCGAAGCACAAGGACCTGCCGAAATCGGCGGGTGGCTCCGGCGTGCTGCTGCCGTCGTAACGCTACGGCGCGCGCCCGAGCAATAGTCGCTGCTGGCCGCCCGAGCGGGCCGGGTCGTCGTCGACCGACGCGCGATTGCAGAGAAACAGATCCGTGCGGCCGTCGCCGTCGAAGTCGGCGACTTCGACGTCGAAACCGTTGCCGTCGACGTCCGCCGGCAGCACGGAGCCCGGCGTCGCCGCCGTGAATCGCGCGCGGCCGTCGTTCCGCAGCACGCGATACTCGCCGGCCGCCGGCCCGAAAATCGTGCTGGGCGAGACGATGTCGACGTCGCCGTCGGCGTCGATGTCGAGGGCCTGCACGGTGAAGTTGTTCTGATCGCGGCCCGCCGGCTGCCAGCCGGTGGGTGCCGCGCTGAACCGGCCACTGCCGTCGTTGAGCAACAAAACGTCGCGCTCGGGCTCGTCGAGGACGAAACGCACGTTGGCGACGACGAGATCGAGGTCCCCGTCGGCGTCGAAGTCGGCCGCGCGGATCTCGCGCGACTCGTCGTCGGCGCGCGGCAGGTGCGTCGCCGTCACGTCGACGAGCACTCCGGAATCGTTGCGATAGAGCCGATTCTGGCCTTCGTTGGCCACGGCGACGTCGAGATCGCCGTCGCCGTCGGCGTCGAACGCTTCGAGGTCCTGCGTACGCGACTCGTCGCGACCCTGCGGCCACCGCGTCGCCGTCTCGTCGCGAAAGTAGCCATTGCCGTCGTTGATTAGCGCGCGGTCGACGCCGATGTTGCCCGTGAGCACGTCGGGCGCGCCGTCGCCGTTCAGGTCGAGCACGACGAGCGCGTTCGAGACGTCGTCGGGCACGAGCCGCTCGCTCAAATCGGAGAACCGGGCCTTGCCGTCGTTGAAATACAGCTCGTCGGTGCGGTCGTCCTCGCTGACGAGCACGAGATCGAGATCGCCGTCGCCGTCGAAGTCGGCGAACGCGATGTCCTCGCTGTCGTGCACGGCACGCGGCAGCTCGACCGACGCATCGCTGAATCTTCCTCGTCCGTCGTTGAGGAGCAGGATCTTCGGCTCGAACTCCATCGCGAGCGCGAGATCGAGATCGCCGTCGCCGTCGGCGTCGCCCGCAGCGGCGTCCATGCACCGGCCCGCGAGACCCGCGGGCAGGTGCGTGACCGTGACCTCGGTGTAGAGGGCTTGTCCCTCGGTGCGGACACCAACGAATGCGAGCGTTGCTGCTGCGAAAGTTGCGATGCGCATGCCCTGCTCTCCTTTGCGCCGTCGACGATGATCTTAGTCCCGCCGAGCGCGCGGGAATTCCGCGCCTGCGCACTCCACACTGCCAATTGACGCGTACCCTGCATGGTGCTCTAGTGTCCGGGGTCGAGAGTAGCCGCAGCGTTGCTGTTAGATGCTCGAACTGCGCCCTAATTGCGAGTGTTGTGACCGCGAGCTACCGGGGATCTCGCCCGACGCCATGATCTGCTCGTTCGAATGCACCTTCTGCCGCACGTGCGCCGAGGAAATACTCCGCGGCCGTTGCCCCAACTGTGGCGGGGAGTTGCTGCCTCGTCCTCGCCGGCCGGCGGAGAAGCTGCTCAAACATCCCGCGTCACGCGAACGCGTCTTAAAGCCGCAGGGCTGCGCGAAAGAAAGATGAGCGCGTAGCGGATCGAGCCATGCCCGCACGCTTGAGACCCGCTACGATCGATGAGTACATCGCCGGCTTCGATCCTAAGGTCCGAGCGGCGCTGCGCAAGATCCGCCGCGTCGTGCGCAAAGCCGCGCCCCACGCGCGCGACAGGATGCCGAACAAGCCGCTAGTCGACGACGGAGTCGGTCCGCAGCGCGGCCTTCGCGTGCTCGTCGATGATGAGGCGCGTAAGACCATGGTGCTCGCGCTGCCGCACGCGCACGATCAGGAACACGGCGACGACGCCGAGGCCGACGACGAGCCCCCACCAGAGGCCGACCGCGCCGTAGTCGAGGCCGAACCCGAGCCACAGGCTCACGGGGATGCCGATGCACCAGAAGCCGATGACGTTGACGATCATCGGCATGCGCGTGTCACCGAGCCCGCGCAGCAGACCGATCGCCACGACCTGTAGGCCGTCGAACACCTGAAACACGCCGGCGATCGGCAGCAGCACGGCCGCGAGCGCGAGCACCACCGCGTCGGGCGTGTACAGACCGGCGAGAAAGTGCGGCGCGCTGACGAGCAGCACCGCGGTGCAGAGCATGAACCCGGCGCCGACGGCGAGCGAAGCCAACGTCGAGCGCCGCACGCCTTCCGGGTCGCCGCGGCCAACGGCGTGCCCGACGATCACGGCGGCGGCCGCGGACACGCCGAGCGGCACCATGAACGTCAGCGACGCGAAATTCAGCGCGATCTGATGCGCGGCGACCTGCACGACGCCGAGCCAACCCATGAGCAGCGCGACGATGTTGAACGCCCCGCCCTCGAGCATCATCTGCGCACCGATCGGGAACCCGAGCGCAAGCATGCGGCCGAGCGGTTTGGCGTCGAGCAGGTTCGGAGCCCGTTCGCGCAGATACGGGCGCAGCGTGCGCCAGCCGAGCGCGAGCAGCAACACCGCCATGAGCCAGCGGCTCACGGTCGTGGCCCAGGCCGAGCCGATGACGCCCATCGCATCGAATCCGAGATGGCCGAAGATCCAGATGTAGTTGAGCCCGGCGTTGACGACGTTCGCGATCAGGATCGTCATGCCGATCGGCCAGATGCGGTGATGCGCTTGCAGCGTTTGGCGCAGCGCCACGAACACGTAGAACGGCCACACCGACAACGCGTTGCGATGGACGTAGCCCGCGGCGTCTGGAATGACCTCCACCGGCTGGCCCACGAGCACGAGCACGGGCTCGACCGTGAGCAGCACGAGCGTGATCGGCAGGGTCAACACGAGCGACAGCACGAGCCCGCGCTGGAGGCCGCGCCGCACCGCGAGCTCATCGCCGGCGCCGAGCGCCTGCGCGACGATCGGGTCGAGCGCGAACAGCACTCCCATGCCGAAGATCGAGATCGCGAAGAAGTACATGTTGCCGAGCGCGACGGACGCGAGCGCCGCGGGCGAGACGCGGCCCACCATCATGGTGTCGATCACGCCCATGAGCATCGTGCCCACCTGAATGAGCACGAGCGGGCCGGCGAGGCGCAGCAGAGCGGCGAAGTCCGCGCGCCTCGGTTGGTGTCGGAGCACGGCGAGGGACATGGCGGCGACCGGCGCGAGGGGTGCGCAGCTTAGCCGATCGGCGGGTTCGATGCCTCCTCGGCGCTCGGCGCTTCGGCAACTGGCGAGAGCGTGGCACGCAACTCGCCGAGCAGGCGCTCGCGGTCGTTGGCCACGAGTCGCCGCTCGGGCTGAGCGTTGACGTCGGCAGCCCAGATCGGTTGTCTCCAGCGGCCGTCGTTCTTATAGCGCGGGATCACGTGCCAGTGCAGGTGCGGCATGACGTTGCCGAGCGACTCGACGTTCAAATGATCGGGCTTGCAAACGCCCACGATGGCGCGCGCGATGTGGCGCAGGTCCGAGGCGTAGCTCTGCCATTCGGTGGATGTGAGCTCATCGAGTCGCGTGACGTGCCGCGGGTCGAACACGAGGATGCCGTGGCCGCGGTACATCTGATTGTGCGGCAAATACCACGACGATACGGTCAGCCGCGCGACGAGATCCCAGTGCGCGGTGTGCTCTGCGCGCGGTGCGTCGAACGGACACCCCTGCCCCGCCGCCAGCGCATCCCAGCTCGTCGTCGCCATGCTGGGAAGCATGCCAGAGATCGATGGCGTGCAGTATGCTGGCTACACTCACAAGAACACTCACGGGGAACATCGCCATGCGTCTCGCGCTGCTTCGCCGCTCGATCGTAGCTTTAGCCTTCGCCACCGCTCTCGCGGCCTCGGCGCAATCGCTGCGCCCCGCGTCGCCCGAAAGCGTCGGCTTGTCCGCCGAGCGCCTCGAGCGCTTGAGCGACGCGCTCGAGGCCTACGTGGCCGACGGCAAGCTCGCGGGCTCGGTGACGCTCGTCGCGCGCCGCGGGCGCATCGCCTACTTCGAGGCGTTCGGCCACCGCGATCTCGAAGCGAACGCGCCGATGCAGCGCGACGCGATCTTCCGCATCGCCTCGCAATCGAAGGCTGTCGTCAGCGTCGCGGCCATGACGTTCGTCGAGGAAGGCAAGCTGCTCTTGACCGACCCGGTGGGCAAGTATTTGCCCGAGCTCATGACGACGAAGGTCGCCGTCGCAGCCGACGGCATCCGCTACGACATCGTCAACGCGCGCCGGCCGATCACGGTGCGCGATCTGCTGACGCACACGTCGGGCTTCGGCTACGGCAACGGCGTCGGCGGCGACCTCTGGACGGCGGCCGGCCAGACGGGCTACTACTTCTCCGACAAGGACGAGACGATCCGCGACTCGGTGCGGCGCATCGCGAGCCTGCCCGCACACGCGCAGCCCGGCACGAGCTGGATCTACGGCTACAACACCGACATCTTGGGCGCGCTCGTCGAGGTCGTTGCGGCTAAGCCGCTCGATCAGACGCTCCGCGAGCGCATCTTCGAGCCGCTCGGCATGCGCGACACGGAGTTCTATCTGTCGCCAGGCAAAGCCAACCGCCTGACGGCCGTCTATTCGCAGAACTCAGGCAAGCTCGAGCGTGCGCCCACGCCCGGCATGGCGGTGGGCCAGGGCCACTACGTCGACGGGCCGCGCAAGAATTTCTCGGGCGGCGCCGGCCTGCTGTCGACGGCCACGGACTACGCGCGTTTCCTCGAGATGCTGCGCAACGGCGGCACGCTCGACGGCCGGCGGATCCTGAGCCGCACGACCGTCGAGCTCATGACGACGAGTCATTTGGGCGACATCGCGTTCAACGCAGGCCAGGGCTTCGGGCTCGGCTTCTACGTCGTCGAGGACGTCGGCGCACGTGGCTCGCCGGGCTCGGTAGGCGAGTTCGGCTGGGGCGGCGCGTATCACACGACGTACTGGGTAGACCCGAAGGAGCAGCTCGTCGTCGTGCATCTCACGCAGCTCGTGCCGGCCGGCGACGTCGACGACCAAGCCAAGGTGCGCGCGCTCGTCTACCAAGCAATCGTGGACTGAGCCTCTTCCGCGCGATGAGCGTCGACCGGTCCGTCGCGTGGGAGCTCGTGGGATTGGGCGCCGCGACGGCGGCGTTCCTCGCGTCGTTCCAGGTGCGGCCGCCGTACGTCGACCTCGTGCTTGCGGCCGCGGCCGTGGCGCTCATCGTCGGCAGTGCGGCGCGGAGCCGCCGGCTCTGGGCGCTCGCGCGCGCGCCCGAGCCCGATGGCGGCCGACACGCGTGGCGAGCCGGCCTTTCCTTCACGGGCGTCGCGCTCGTCGTGCTGGCCGCGGTCGCCGTCATCGTCGGGCGCGGAACGGGCACGCCGTTGCTCGACCGCTTCGCGAACTGGCACCTGCTTGCCGCTGCGGCGCTCTACTTCCCGTGGGCGCTGCTCCAGCAATACATCTTCCAGTTCTATCTCTTCCCGCGCTGGTTGCGGCTCGTGCCCGTGCCCGCGGCGGTCGCGCTCACGGCCGTGGCGTTCTCGGCCGTGCACTTCCCGCGCTGGCCCGTCATGCTCGTCACGGTCGCCGCAGGCGCCGTCTGGGCACTCATCTATTACCGCTGGCGACGCCTCGTGCCGCTGGCGCTGTCGCACGCGCTCCTCGGCACGGCGCTCCACTACTGGGTGTTCGGCAACGACCTGCTCGAGCGCTGGCTGCCCTGAAGCGTTTCAGGATTGTGCCGGCGCGCGCGTCGTGCTCTAGTAACCGCCAGCGAAAACACTCGCCACGGGGAAATGCATGAGTGACCAACACGACCACTCGATCGATCGCCGCTCGGTGCTGCTCGGCGCCGGCACCGTCGCCGCCGCAGGCGTCGTCGTGAGCTTCGGCGCGAGCCAGGCATATGCGCAAGGCAGGGCCGATCAGGAGTGCATGACGATCACCTATCAGAACGGCGCCGACGTGCGCTTCGATTTCGACTATTACGTCAACACGCACATGCCGCGCATCATGAATCTGTACGGCAAGTCGATCAGCCGCTTCGAGCTGCGGCGCGGCCAGCCCGGCGCCGACGGCGCGGCGCCGCCCTACGTCGCGACGATCACGATTTGGATCGCCGACGGCGCGGCGTTCGACGCCGCGCAGGTCCAGCATCAAGCCGGCTTACGCGCCGACGTGCCAAAGTTCACGAACGCCGTGCTCATCGCCCAGCGCGACCGCATCGTCGGCACCGCCGCGTCGTAGCTGTCCGACGCCCGAACGTGAGAACGGCCGCACAAGTTGCGGCCGTTCTCCTTTGCACGGCGCAAAACTGAGCGCCCGGCCACAGAATGCCCGCTCCGCGCGCACCTACGCTCCCGTCATCGAAGCGAGCGGGAGCCGCGCGACGTGCGAGCATCGGCCAACATCGACCGCCGGTTTCTGTCGTTCGTGACGGACCTGTTGCTCTGCAGCCGGTGTCTGCAACGCGGCGTGCGCACGCGGATACTGCAAGCGATCTCGCCGCACCATCGACCCCGGAGTCTGTGCCGCGGCTGTCGCGAGCCGCGCCCTACACACCCGCACTGATCACGGCGCGCACCTCCGCGGCCTCGTGGCGCTCGGCGAGCCGGCGCCTGAAGCGCACGTGGCGCCGTCGGCTGAGCTCGACGAGCGGCCGCCACACGAGTGCCGTGAGCCGGTGGCTGATGAGGAAGTGCCAAATGCGGTTCGAGCGTTTGTAGAGATACGACATCGCGAGATACGCGGGCACTGCGCGCCAATCCTTGGGGCGCCGGCGCCAAATCGAGCGATGCGAGAACAGCCGGCGGTAGCAGAGCTCGTAGCCGTCGCGGAGCTCCTCTCCCGTCATGCGCTTGGGCTCGAACACCACGTGCGCCGTGTCGTAAAGGCGCCAGTCGCGATGCACGATGCGCTTCTCGTTCTCGAGCTGCTCGAACAGCGGCGTGCCGGGATACGGCGTGAGGATGTGGAACGTCGCGCATTCCAGCCGGTTGCGCTCGACCCACTCCACGGTTTTCTCGAACACGCCGATGTCGTCGTGATCGAAGCCGAGCACGAAGCTGCCGTTCACCTGAATACCGTTGTCGTGCAGGATCGCGACGCGGCGCGCGTAGTCGTCGGGGACCGGCGAGCGTTTGCCGGCGTCCTCGAGATTGCCGGCATTGAGCGACTCGAACCCGATGAAGACACCCGTGCAGCCCGCGAGCGCCATCTCGCGCACGAGCTCGGGATCGTCGGTGACGTCGATCGTGAGCGCGGCGCTCCAGATGATCTCGAGCGGCTCGAGCGCGGCGCAAAGATCACGCAGATAGTCGCGCCTCGAGCCCAGGTTGTTGTCGACGAAAACCACGTACGGCTGGCCGTCCGCGGCGATCTCCGCCGCCGTCTGCTCGACGTCGCGAAGCCGATAAGGCATGTGCAGGCCTTCGGTCGAGAGGTAGCAAAACCCGCAGCGGTTGTGGCAGCCCCGTGTCGCGATGACGCTCGACGTCGTGAGGAAGCCGCCGCGCGGCAGCAGGTCCCGGCGCGGCACCGGGTCGTCGCGATACGGTTTGCGGTAGTCGCCGCGGTAAACGGGCTTGAGCGTGCCCGCCTCGACGTCGGCGAGAACCTGCGGCCACACCTGCACGCCCTCGCCGATCGCGATGGCGTCGGCGTGCGCGGCGGCTTCCTCGGGCGCCGTCAGCACGTGGAGCCCGCCGAGGATGACTTTCGCGCCCCACTGCCGATACCACTGCGCGAGCTCGTAGGCGCGCTTCGCGAACGTGAGGTGGACGGTGATCGCGACGACTTGGGGTATGGGGTCGAGCGGCGGCGGGCCCTGGAGCAGATTCTCGTCCCAATAGCGTACCTGCCAATGCGCGGGCGTCGCGGCGGCCACCGAGGTCAGCGCAAGCGTCGGGGTCAGCACGTGCTTGCCGAAGCTCGCGTGCGGGTCCTTGCGATAGAACGGGTTCAAGAGCAGCGCATAGCGCCGGCGCAACGGGCCCGGGATCGAATCGGGATCGAGCGGCGGCGCTACGGCCATCGGCCGTGGGAGCCACAGAGCGCGCAATCCGTTCGTCGACATGACGCCACCCCATCCCTCCTCGGTGGCCTATGGTCAAGTACTTTGTGTCGCAAAGTCAACGACGTTCGCAAACCCCTGTCGACTTGCGACGCGTGACTTCATGCGTCGGTCGTAAAGCCAATCGGCCGCCGCTTGTGCTCCGGCTCGGCCATAAGCTGCGGCGTATGGGAGATACTTGGCGTGACGGCCTCTGCCACTCTCTAAGCTTGCAAACTGCAATCTTAGAGATGCGTACTCGGCTTTAGTCAGCTGAAACATGAAGTCTGGCGGAAACCTAAGAGCGTTGCGCCGCACCGCAAGATTCAGGTTCCGCGAAATGTCGTCCGCGCCGATGGGTGGAGTTGGGTATCCCTGAGCCACTCGTCGAGTATCGACGAGCATAGCCTCGTGGCTCGGCGATTCGTGGGCAATATCACGAGAATCGCTGCCGCGCTCGGGCGCATCACGCCAGCAGCGCTGGTAGCTCGCGCATGTGCGCGAACACGTCAGCCGCGCCGGCTTGCACGAGCCGCGCGGCCGGCGTGAGCCCCGCAAACCCGAACACGGTCATGCCGGCGGCGCAGCCGGCGAGCACGCCGTTGACGGAGTCCTCGATGACGGCCGTGCGCGCGGGCGCGGCGCTCATGCGTTCGGCCGCGTAGAGGAACACGTCGGGCGCGGGCTTGCCGTTCGGCACCTCGGTGGCACTGAACAAGCGGCCCTCGAAGAACGGCATGAGCTCGGTTGCACCGAGCGTGAGACGCATCTTGGCGTGATCGCCGCTCGAAGCGATGCAGTACGGAATCGTGAGCGCCTCCAGCACTTCGCGAATGCCCGCGACGGGCTGCACCTGCTCGCGCAGCACTCGGTCGCGCTCGGCACAGTAGCGCTCGAGCGCGCCAGGGGGCGCCTGCCTTCCGCTGAGCTGCTCGACGATCGCCATGCACTCCGCAAGCCGCCGGCCAAGAAAGTGCTCGTGCATCTCGGCCTCGCTCAAATTCACGCCCAGCGACCGAATGAACGTGCCGAACACGGCGTGAACGACACGCTCGCTGTCCACGACGACACCGTCGCAATCGAAGATGACGAGCTCGAAGCGCGCCATCAGTCGTCGAGCGCGCGCCGTTGTCGTTTCAAGCGCGCGTGCCGCGTTTTGCTGTCGAGCCGGCGCGCCTGCGATGCCCGCGTGGGCTTCGTGGGCCGGCGCACCTTCGGCACGACGAGCGCGCGGCGCACGAGCTCGGCGAGCCGTTCGAGGGCGGCCGCCTTGTTTTGCTCCTGGCTGCGAAATTGCTGCGCCTTGATGACGACGACGCCGTCGGCCGTGATGCGATGATCGCGCAGCGCGAGCAACCGCTCGCGACAACCCGGCGGCAGCGTGGCCGAGCGTGCCGCGTCGAAGCGCAGCTGCACGGCGCTCGCGACCTTGTTGACGTTCTGCCCGCCCGCGCCCTGCGAGCGGATGGCCGTGAACTCGAGCTCGGCCGCGGGGATCGTCACGCTGCCGCTCACGCGCAGCCCTTCGTCGGCCACGGCTCTCTCCGTCAGTTCGCAGGCTCGATGCGCAGGATCGCGCCGTCGTCCTCGTCGGTGAGGAGATACAAGAGCTCGTCTGGCCCTTGCCGCACGTCGCGGATGCGCTGCCGCAAGTCGACGAGCAACATCTCGCGGCGCAGCTCCTCCCAATTGGCGTTGAAGCGAATGCGCTCGAGATGCCCGGTACCGGGAATTTCGCCCATGCGCATGCCGCCGACGAACGCATTGTCTTTCCAGTTCGGCAGCTTGTCACCGGTGTAGATCGCCAGGCCCGAAGTCGCGATCGACGGCATCCAATAGACGATCGGATCCTCGAATCCTTCGCGCGAGAATCCTTTTGACTGCCAGGGACCCTGATACGTGCGCCCCGTGCTCACGAGCGGCCAGCCGTAGTTCGCGCCGGGCTTCAAGACGTTGATCTCGTCGCCACCGTTCGGGCCTTGCTCGCTCTCCCAGAGCTCGCCGGTCGTGGGATGCACGACGAGCCCCTCTGTGCTGCGATGACCCAACGTGTAGATCTCGGGCTTGTACCCGTCTCGACCCGAGAACGGGTTGTCAGCCGGCACGCTGCCGTCGTCGTTCAAGCGCAGCACCTTGCCGGCGTGACTCATTGGGTTCTGCGCACCACTACCGTCGCCGGCGTTGCCGAACGTGCTCACGTACAGCTTGCCGTCGCGGCCGAAGGCGAGGCGCGACACGCTGCTCGCGTCCGTCGTGACGAAGACGTCGCGCACGTCGGTCAGCGTGCGGCCGTTCAAGACACCGCGCGCGACGCCGAGCCCGCTCTGCCGTTCTGCAATCGGCTTGTTGTAGCTCAAGTAGACGAAACGGTTGGTCGCGAACTGCGGATGCAGCGCGACGTCGAATAGACCCGACAACCCCTGTGCTCGCACCTCGGGCAAGCCCGCGATCGGCTCGGGATCGAGCACGCCGTCGCGGACAAACCGCAACCGGCCTGGGCGCTCCGTCACGAGCATCTCGCCACCGGGCAGCCACACTAGGCTCCAGGGGCGCACGAGACCGCGGGTATGGACGACGACGCGGATGTCGCCCTCGGCCGTCTGGTAGACGAACGGTCCGGCGCCGAGCGGCGGAACGATGAGCCCGCGCGGCGGCCCGGGAACAGCGTCGTTTGCCGGCGCGCGTTGTTGCGCGACGAGCGACGAAGCGGCAAGGCACAGCGCCGCAGCGGCGACGCAACTGACGAGCTGACGACGAGACATGACTCGCTCCTGCGCGTGGCGTTTTGGAAACAACTCCATGGTAACGCGCGGCGCGGGACCTTGTCCGCTTGCCTCACCGCCAACCGGGGGATGCGCGGCGCCCGCGATCGGCGCACACTAATCCCGGTCGTCAACGTCGGGAGACATCGATGCCTACGGCCCACGACATCCTGCGCTACAAAGGGCGCTCCGTTCACTCCGTCAGCCCCACCGATACCGTGCTCGCCGCGTTGAGCACGATGGCCGAGCACGACATCGGCGCCGTGGTCGTGATCGAGGGCGGTGAGATCGTCGGCGTCTTGAGCGAGCGCGACTACGCGCGCAAGGTGGCGCTCGTCGGTCGCACCTCGCGCGATTCCCCTGTCAGCGCCATCATGAGCACGGACATCGTCTGGGTCGCGCCGCAGCGCTCGATCGAGGAGTGCATGGCGCTCATGACCGAGCGCCGCGTGCGGCATTTGCCCGTCATCGAGAACCGGCGCGTGCTCGGCGTGATCTCGATCGGCGATCTCGTCAAGGCCATGATCGACGAGCAGGAATTCACGATCCGGGAGCTCAAGAGCTACATCGCAAGCTGAGCGCCGCGGCGCAAGAAAGGCGCCCGGATTGAACCTCGGAGCGCGCGCCGCGGACGCGCCCAGGCGGTTGTCATCTTTGCGCCACCAAGACCAGCGCGGGGCGCGATTCGCGGGCTTGCGCGAACGCCTCGGGCTTGTCAGGATGCCGCCAGGCTTTCAAGCCGCAAACCATTCTCATTCTTTGGGGAATCCGATGAAAAAACTATTGCTCGCTGGTCTCGCAGCCGCCGCCATCGCCCTGCCCGTCGCCGCCGCCTTGCAGAAGGGTGACGCCGCGCCGAGCTTCACCGCACAGGCCTCGCTGGCCGGCAAGGAGTTCAGGTACTCGCTCGCCGACGCGCTGAAAGAAGGCACGGTCGTCGTGTACTTCTATCCGTCGGCCTACACACAGGGTTGCAACATCCAAGCGCACACGTTTGCCGAGAACATGGAGAAGTTCAACGCCGCCAAGGCCACGGTCATCGGCGTGTCGCTCGACAGCATAGCGCGCTTGAACGATTTCTCGGCCGATCCCGCGTATTGCGCGGGCAAGCTCGCAGTCGCGTCCGATACCGACGGCTCGATCGCCAAATCGTATGGAGTGGACGTAGGTGCGATGCGGGCTGGCTTGACCGACTCGCGTGGTCAAGCCATTGACCATGGCTTCGCCGATCGCATGACCTTCGTCGTTGGCCAAGACGGCAAGGTTGTCACTTCTTTTGGTGGAAGGGCGGTAACACCCGTAGACAATGTCATGCAAGCCCTTAAGGCCGTTCAGGATCTCGCCGCGCTCTAAGCTCTAGCTCGCGGAACAGAACGAGGCCCGTTGCGCATACGCGCACCGGGCCTTTTTCTTCGTGCGTTGCGGATAGTCGCGCAGCGCTACCTCAGCCAGCCGGCCGCGAGCTGTTTCTCGTGCGCGGTGATGGCGTTGCGCATGAACATCGCGACCGTGACCGGGCCGACGCCGCCCGGCACGGGCGTGACCCAGCTCGCGACCTCTTTGACGTTGTCGGTGTCGACGTCGCCGACGATGAGCGATTCGCCGTTTGCACCCGTGATTTGATTGATGCCGATGTCGATGACGGCGGCGCCCGGCTTCACCATGTCGGCACGCAGGAAGCGCGGCTTGCCGACGGCCACGAGCACGGCGTCGGCGCGGCGCGAGTGCGCGGCCACGGAGCGCGTCAGGTGGTGGCACACGGTCACGGTCGCGCCCTCGGCCATGAGCATGAAGGCCGCGGGCTTACCGACGATCTCCGAGTGACCGATCATCACGACTTCGAGGCCGTGCAAGTTCAGGCCCGTCGCTTTGATGAGCTCGACCGACGCCGCAGCCGTGCACGGCGCGAGTGCCAAGTCGTTGTAGACGATGTCGCCGATCGAGGCCGGGTTCATGCCCTCGATGTCCTTGAGCGGATGGATCGCCGATGCGAGCGAGCGGCCGTGCAGGTGCTTCGGGATCGGCCGCTGCAGGATCACGCCGAGGACCGTCGCGTCGTCGTTCATCGCGCGCAACCGCACTTTGCACTCGTCTTGAGTCAGCGCGCTTGGCCAGGTTTGGTCCTCGAATGCGATGCCGACTTTGTTCGCCGCGCTCGCTTGGCCGCGCACGTAGACGGCGACCTCCTTGTGCTCGCCGATGCTGATCGACACGAGCCGGCCGAGCGAATGCTTCGCGGCGCCGGCGCGCACGCGCGCGGCGACGGACTCGAGGATGCGGTCGCGAACCGCGCGACCGTCGAGGAGGCGGTGGTCCATCATGAACGACTTCCGAGTGAGCTAATTGAACGTGTCGCAAGCCGAAGGATCGCCCGTGCGCAAACCGGCGCCGAGCCAGCGCTGCCGCTCCCCTGAGGACCCGTGCGTAAACGAGTCGGGCGTGACGTTACGCCCCGCGTTGCGTTGCAGCGTGTCGTCGCCGATGGCCTCGGCGGCGCCGAGCCCCTCCTCGACGTCGCCGGGCTCGAGCACGGGCGTGGCTTGGTTCGCGTGGTAAGCCCAGACGCCCGCAAAGCAGTCGGCCTGGAGCTCCATCGCAACCTGCAAACGATTGCCCTCGACTTCGCTGCCGCGCGCCTGCGCGGCG
Organism: uncultured Gammaproteobacteria bacterium; assembly: GCA_964503125.1. Taxonomy (GTDB): domain Bacteria; phylum Pseudomonadota; class Gammaproteobacteria; order Steroidobacterales; family Rariloculaceae; genus FEN-1219. Next base: position 58,293 of record CAZCZE010000032.1, on the reverse strand, counting down.
CGCACCTGATCTGACGTGCCGAGCAACGTCTGCACGTGGTGCCCGACTTCGTGACCGATGACGTACGCTGCGGCGAAGTCGCCGGACCCGCCCATGCGCGCGAGCTCGGAAAAGAACGACGTGTCGAGATAGATGCGCCGATCGCCGGGGCAGTAGAACGGTCCCGACGCGGAGCTCGCGAAACCGCAAGCCGAGCGCACCGAGCCCGCGAACAGCGTGAGCTCGGGCGGCAGATACCGCTGGCCCGATTGCGCGAACAGGCTCCCCCAGACGTCCTCGGTGCTGCCGAGCACGCGCGCCACGAATTCGCTCTCGTCGTCGCCCGCGCTGAGCGGCCGGCCCTGCTGCGGGCTGGGCGCCACGCCGCCCCCGCCGCTGAGCAGCTGCATGACGGCGTCCGGGCCGCCAAACACGAACACGAGCACGATGACCACGAGCGCGCCCAAGCCCCCGCCGACTCGCCCGCGGCGCCCGAGCGACAGCGGCATGCGCCCGCCACCGCCCGCGCCGCGCACGTCGCGGACGTTGCTGCTCCGTCGTAAATCTCTCCAGCGCATTGCGGGCTCCCTGCCGAAGGCCGAGGCTTATCGCCAGCTTATCGGATCGCTTGCCGACATTGAACGGCACCGCGGTTACAATGCGCCAATACGACGTCCAAAGGCCCGGAGCTCGACGTGAAGCTCGTGGAAGAATACGCAGGCGTGGGCGCATTGCGCTTTCGAGAGCGCAAGATCGGCGACGTTGCGTATCGAATCAACCGCTATCAGGGCATGGCCGTCTCGGGCCTGCCGATTCCGGGCCTGCACCGCATCGAAGGCACGGTCGTGCTCGCGGGCGTCCCAGACGCCATGACGCTCGTCGGCGCCGACGTCAAGCTCGACCTCGAGGACGGCCGCACGCTCGCGCTCACCGTCGCCGACGAGCACGGCCGGGTGCTCGCCGAGGGCCATGGGCCGGGCCACGGCTGCTCGTGCTGCTGAGCGCGCCGCCGGCGTGATGGTCCGCGACGCCGATTTCGCCGCCGACTTCGCAGACCTGCGCTTGGTTCGCTCGACGGTGTTCATCGCGGAGCAGCGCGTGCCCGCGGACATCGAGTTCGACGATCGCGACGCACTCTGTCGCCACGTGCTGGCGCTCGACGGCCGCGAGCCCGTCGGCACGGGTCGGCTCGACATCGACTACGGCGGCAAGGTCGGGCGAGTGGCCGTGATCGCGAGCCACCGGCGCGGCGGCGTCGGCACCGCCGTCATGGAGCGTTTGCACGACATCGCGCGCGAGCACGATCTGCCGCAGCTCTGGTGCAGCGCGCAGCTCACGGCCGTGCCGTTCTACGAGCGGCTCGGCTACCGCGCGACCGGCCCCGTGTTCGTCGAAGCCGACATCGACCACGTGCGCATGGAGTGCGCGCTGCGCTGAGGCGCTGCTCGCGCCTACATCACATCGCCGCCCGGCGCGACGTTCGAGTATACGCCTCAGCCCGGTCCGGGCTCTTCCGCCACGTGCGGCCCGTTGATGCGTTTGTGTAGACTAGCGGCCAGGGCGCAACGGGCCGCTGCGCGGCCAATTTCGGAGGAATGCACATGCGTTTCGCGACGATCGTTTCAGCGGGCCTCATGAGCGGCGTGGCAGGCTCGGCTTTAGCCTGCGACCTGCCGAAGCTCGCGATCATCCCGCCCAAAGCCCAAATCGTGGGCAACGAAGGCCCGGTCCGCGCGGCCGCGAATGCCTACTTCACGGCAATGCAGACCTATGCGGCCTGCATCCAGCAAGAGCTCGCCGCCGCCGGCGGCGACTCGGCGCCCGATCTCGTCAAGCGCATTCTCGTCTCGCGCAACAACACGGCCGTCGCCGAGGCCGAGTTCATGATGAAGCTCTTCGAGACCAACGTCGGGCCGGCCGACCCAGCCACGGCGGCATCGCCGGCCGAACCCACCCGCTAAGGCGCGAGGCCCTTGCGGGCGGCCCCCCGGGCCGTTTGCCATATTCCGTCCGCGTCCACCGCCCTTGGGCGGCCGGCGGTTTTTCTCAGCTCCCGTTCAGCATCGGCGGCGCCAAATCGCCCCATCGGCACAGCGTGTGCCGGGAGGGGTGAACATGAAGACGTCATTGCTGCCATCGCTCGCTGTTGCGAGCTTCGTCCTTGGCGCCGGCATCGAGGTCGCCGCACAGACGCCGGCGGCACCGGAGGAACGCGTCACGCGGAGCGCCTCGGGGCACGTGAGCGATCATGCGGCCGACGAGCTCCGCGATCCCACCACGTTCAAGCTGGAGCGCCGCGACGTGGGCGAGATCACCGTGAAACCACGCGCCGGCGCCTCGGGCAAGGGGCTCCAGAGCCTGCAAGCCACCTTCGGCGACTCGTGGATCTACGACGCGACCACGGACCTCTTCACGGATCGCGACGGCGACGGCTACTTCACCTTCCTGCGCGTGCGGTTCGACGCCGACACGATCTATACGCGCACTTGGGTGTACGCCGAGATCTACCTGAGCGCCGACGGCACCGCGTGGGAGCACCTCTACTCGACGCGAGACTTCTCGATCGAGGGCACGAGCCCCGACGACGACTACGAGGTCGAGACCGAGCTCGTGTCGGGCTACTCCACGGGGCGTTACGACGTGCTCATCGAGCTCTACGACGCCGACACGGGCGAGCTCGTCGACGAGTACGGCCCGAACGAGTCGCCCGAGTTCGAGCTGTTGCCGCTCGAGGACTCGGGACGCGACGGCGCAGTGATCGTGCTGCCGCCCGAGACGTATACGTACGAAGGCGGCGGTGGCGCGCTCTCGTGGCTCGGTGTGCTCGGCCTGCTCGGCGCGCTCGGGCTGCGCCGCCGTCTGGTCCGCTGACGGCGCACGCCATCGCAGCGGCGGCGGCCCCCGCCGCCGCTGCTCTATACTCGGGACACTTTTCTAGCCGCCAGGTGTCGTCGTGCCCTTCTCCCACTCGAAGCTCGCCTGCGCCGTGCTCGGTGCATCGCTACTCGCCAGCGCCGCCTTCGCGCAGCCGCCGCGCACGCCGCCGCGTGAGATCACGCACGTCACCGGCGACCTCTACCGCGCGCGCAACGGCAACTGGTACACCGTGTTCCTCGTGACGCCGGACGGCATCATCCTCGGCGACCCGATCAACGAGAGCTTCTCGCCGTGGCTCAAAGGCGAGCTCGACACACGCTTCCCGCGCCGCCCCGTCCGCTACGTCGTCTACAGCCACAGCCATTTCGATCACGCCGCGGGCGGCGCCGTGTTCGCCGACACGGCCACGTTCGTCGGCCACGAGAACATGCTGCGGAACTTAGACGGCCGCTATCCGCAGATGCCGGGTGACATGATCGACCGCAACGACAACGGCGTCATCGACCGCGACGAGATCGACATCCCGACCAACACGCGGCCCGGCGTCTGCGGCATGGGCCCCGGGTTCTTCGACACGTTCGATCGCAACGGCGACGGCACGATGACGCCGCAAGAGCTGCAACAGCACATCGTCGCGCCGACGATCGTCTACAACGACCGCATGCGCCTCTCGCTCGGCGGCAAGGTCGTCGACCTCGTGCACCCCGGTTTGAACCACTCGAACGACGCGACCGTCATGGTGTTCCCCGCCGAGCGCGCCGCGTTCGCGACCGAGTTCATCGCCGACGCGCTGGTGGCCGGGAACGCGCGCTCGCTGCCGAGCGCCTGCGGCCCGTTCGACGGCAGCCCGCTCGCGGAGTGGATCAAGTCGTACCGGACCGTCGAGGACCTCGACTTCGACGTGCTGATCACGGGCCACGGCTCGGCGCTGCTCGACAAGGCGCTCGTGCGCGAGACGCGCGAGTATTTCGAGCACCTGCGCGCCGAAGTCGCGGCCGGCATGGCCACGGGGCAGACGCTCGAGCAGCTCAAGGAGAGCGTGCGCCTTACGCCCTACCGCGAGTGGGCGAACTACGAGCGGCTGCGGGCGTACAACGTTGAGGCGGCGTATCGGAATCTGTTGTTGTATCGCTAGCTCAGCGCGCGGGCGCCCCGTACTGCCAGGTGTAGCCGTCCGGGTCGGTGATGCTGAAGTTGCGCTCGCCCCAGGGCTGGGTTTGGATCGGCGTCACGGAGACGCCGCGCGAGGCGAGACGGCCGTGCTGTGCTTCGAGGTCGTCCACGCGCACGGCTACGTGCATGCCGCCGGCGTATCGGCGTTCGCCCTCGGGGCGCGTGTCCTGCGTCGCGACGAGGTAGCCCTGGCCGAACCAGAAACCGGCGACGCCGGGCTCGTCGGTGTCGAGCTTCCAACCGAGCCCTTCGGTGTAGAAACGCTTCGCGCGCGCCAGGTCGGACACCTGGAGGTGCACGTAGAAGAGGCCTTCGATCATACCGTCGCTCCGGCGGTCAGTTGGCTTAAGTGTGGCGCTATGATCCCACAAATCTCGCGCGCCACGAGATAGAACATCACACGGGCGGGCGACGACGGCCCCGGCACGGCTCGCCGAGAGCCGCCTGCGCGACCGGCCGGCGGCGCTGCGCGCGCAGGGCAAGCTCGTGCCGAAGACGCTGCCGATCGGCGGCGCCATGCGCTATCGGCCCGTGCCGGGCTGACCGCCACTTGATCGAGCCCGACGACTCCGATTCAATCGGTAAGCCATTCGCGATCCACCGGGGACTTGAAGCCATGCGCAACATGCAGACGACTGTTTCGCTCGCGATCATGGGCCTGCTCGCGACGGCGGCCGCCGCGCCTGCGTGGGCGCAGCCCTGCCCCGAGGTCCGCGACGTGCTGCTCACGAACGGCGCCATCCACACGATGGACGCCAACGACACGGTCGTCGAATCGGTGCGCATCGTCGGCGACCGCGTCGCCGCCGTCGGTAGCGGCCGGCTCGGCGCGACGCGCTGCACGCGAGTCATCGACATCGACGGCCGCACGGCGGTGCCGGGGCTCATCGACAACCACAACCACATCGTGCTGCTGGGCCTAAGGCCCGGCCACGACACGCGGCTCGAGTCCGCGGCGTCGATCGCTGACGTGCTCTCGACGCTGCGCGCGAAAGCCGGGACGTTGCCGAACGCCGAGTGGATCACGTCGATCGGCGGCTTCGACATCAATCAGTTCGTGCCTGCACCGGGCGCGCCGCGCTTCCCGACGCTCGCCGAGCTCGACTCGGTCACACCAAATCACCCGGTCTACCTCCAGCTATCGTTCGCCGGCCCCTCGGTCACGAATACGCAGGGCAAGCGCTTCTTCGAGCAGGCCGGCATCGAGGTCGGCGCCGACGGCGCAATCGCAGGCGGCTTCCAGACGCCGAACCCGACGACGCGCGCGCTGCACGAGCTGCGCCAACGGCAAACGCTCACGGACCAGAAACGCGGCACGCTCGACGCGATGCGCTACGCGGCGAGCTTGGGGCTCACCACCCATCTCGACGAAGGCGGCTTCCCGGCGACGGGCACGGCGGCCGACGGCGCTGCCCACTTCGATCGTTACCGCGCCTACGACGCGCTGCTCGCGCTGCACACCGAAGGTGCGCTCTTGACTCGCATCCGCATCAATTTCCTGCACATGGAGACCGATGCCGCGACTCCCGAGCTCGCGGCACGGCTCGCTAATGTCTTTCCGAACTTCGGCGGCGACCTGCTCAAGGTCGTCGGGATCGGCGAGTTCACGGCCGGGGCGTCGCCGATCATCGGCGAGGCCACCGAGGTCTGGCGCGCCGGCACGCGACGCGTCGCCGAGGCCGGCTGGCGCAACGAGAACCACTCGCTGACGCCCGCGGATTTCAAGGTCATCATCGATGAGTGGGAGCGCGTCAACGCGGCCCTACCCGCGCCCGGCATCATGGACCAGCGCTGGGTCGTCGCGCACGTGCCGTTCATCACGCAGGAGTACGCCGACAAGCTGAAAGTGCTCGGCGGCGGCGTCAGCGTGCTCGGCGGCTGGCGCTACATCAGCGGCACGGCGCAGCAGAACGGCCCGCCGTTCAAGCTGCTGGCCGACAGCGGTATCCCGATGGGCATGAGCTCCGACGGCATGCAGATCTCGCCGATGAACCCGTGGATTGGCCTCTACTACGTCGTCACGGGCAAGAACGCACGCGGCGACCTCATCAACGCGGGCCAGACGCTGTCGCGCAGCGACGCGCTGCGGCTCTACACGGCGGCGAACGGTTGGTTCCTCCGCGAAGAGGACGTGCTCGGCACGCTCGAGATCGGCAAATACGCCGACGTGGCGGTGCTCTCCGCCGACTATTTCGACGCGCGCGCGGTGCCCGACGAAGCCATCAAGGGCATCCGCTCGGTCTTGACGCTCGTCGGCGGCGAAGTCGTCCACGGCGACGCCGACGCGTTGTAGCGTTGCGGCCCGCCAGTCCGGTTAAAGCGCCGGCGCCTTCGGCACGCGCCACTTCCACGAGAGCCACACGCTGCCCTCGAGATCGGGTGCCGCATCATTGAGCCCGAGGTGCAAGCCGGTGCGAATTTCGACGCGCCGTAGCGTTGCAATGAGCCCAACGCCGGCCTGCACGCGCGCGTCGCTCGTGTCGGAGTCGCGGACGAACAGCTCGACGCCCGGGCGCATTCGCCCGCGCGGAAACTCCGCGAGAGCGCTCGCGCGCCAGCCGCGTTCCGTGGCGATTCCGCGCGGATCGTAGAACACGCCGGCATTGACGTGCACGCGCGATCGCTCTCGTTGCCAGGTTCGGGTGATCTGTGATTCGATTCCCGCGCCGTCGAGCTCGGAACGCACGGGCAAGAGAATCAGAGTCTCGACACCGATACCGCGGCCCTCCTCGAGCCTTGCCCACTTGAAGCCGAGCGCGCCTTCGTCGAGCTCGTGCTCGTCGATCGCGTATTCGAGCTCGGAGATCACCTCGAAGCGCGGCCCGATGCCGTAGTTGACGCGGCTCAATGGCGTTCGGCGCGTGCTGGCGGAGTCGCGCACTTGCAGGCGCAGCAAGCCGACACGAACCTCGAGCGTGTCATCGCCCGCAGTCTCCGCGTCGGTCGTGCGATACGGCGGAAACGCAAGCGCCCCGGGTGCGACGGAGACGGCCCCCGCCAGGAACAGCGCGAGAAACCTAGCGCGCCTCAACTTCGAATCCGTCGAAGTGCGTCACGCTGTCCGCCTTCGTCCACAGGCCGACTCGACCCGCCTCCGTAAACGTCGTGTCGACCACTTCGAACAAAGGCTGCCCGTCGAACGAGACCATGAACCGATTGCCGTCGAAGGCGACGGCCATGGCGCTCCATTGGCCGGCCGGCACGGGATGATCCACGCCGTAGTCGTCGGGACGGCCCACGGGCCCGAGCGGGCTGCGCCGGCCATTTTCGACCTTGTAGAGGACGACGTTGTCCTCGAGCGCATTGGCTCTCACGATGTAGTAGTTGTTCTCGTCGCGATAGCGCCAGACGAGGCCGGCGACCTGATCGACGCGGCCGGACACCGGCTTGAAGCGCGCCGCGACGGTGCCGTCGCGAATCGCCGGACCGGGATGGATCGCGAGCGGAAACCGGCCCGAGGTTCGATCCGCAGACAGCTGCGCGAGCACTTTCGATCGCGCCGGCGAAGTGGGGTCCTCGACTATCTCCCAGCGCGGCGGCTCGCCGCCGTCCGTCTTCGTAAGTGTCCACCCGCGCGGCGACGCATTGGCGTCCATGGCCTCGAAGTCCACCACGTCAGCGAAAACGGTCTGGGGCACCACGAGCAACGCGACCAATAGTCCCTGTTTCATGACCAGGCACCTCCGTCCGTTTACAGCGCGTCGATTCGCGCGAGCACGGACTCCCAATTGATGTTGTTGAAGAACGCGTCGACGTATTGCGCCGCGGCCGCGCCGAAATCCATGTGGTACGAGTGCTCGTACATGTCCATGACCAGCAACGGCACGGTCGTCGCCGGCGAGTGCATGTGATCGGCCATCCAATAGTTTTCAGCCGTGCCGAATTGGCGGTTGTAGCCGAGCACTACCCAGCCGGCGCCACCGCCCAAACCCGCGGCAATCCGCCGAAACTCGGTTTCCCAACGGTCGAATTGGCCGAACGCCGTTCCTAGCCACGCCCGAGCCGCATCGTCGGCTCGTCCGTTGCCGCCGAGGTTTTCGAAGTAGAGCTCGTGCAGCACGACGGAGCCGGTGCGCATGAGGTGCTCGCGCTTCAGGTCGTTGTAGATGTAGGCCGGCAGGTCACGATCCGCCAGCGCATCGGCGAGTCGCCGCTTCGTTTCGTTGAGCGCCCGCACGGAGCCGCCATAGTTGTTCGACCAATGCGAGTCGATGAGTCGTTGCGACAACCCGTTCAACGTTGCCGAGTCGAACGGCAGGGGCCTCGGCTGATGCACCTGGCCGAAGGATTCCGCGCGTACCGGCGCGCGGCCGGTGCGCGCTTGTGCAACGGCTCGCGTTTGCAGCAGCGCGGCGCTGACGCCGACGGCGGTCGACGCGAGCAACGTTCGGCGATCGATGCTCGGCGCGGCGGGTTGCTCGGGTTCTTGTTTCATGTTGGCTCCTCTGTCGTTTGGGGGCCGCGGCTACTCCGCGGGCTCGATGCGCAGCAGCACGCCGGGGTTCTGGTCGGTCAGCACGTAGAGCAGGCCGTCGGGCCCGGGCCGCACATCGCGGATGCGCTGGCGCAGCTGCGCCAGGATCGGCTCGCGCTGAATGGGCTGCCCGTTCTCGGCGAACGTGATGCGCTGCACGTGGCCCGTCGCGCGCGTGCGGCCTTCCATCATCGCGCCGACGAACGCGTTGCCCTTCCAGGGACCGAGGCGATCACCCGTGTAGAAGCTCAAGCCCGAGACCGCGATCGAGGGTACCCAGAACATGAACGGCGCCTCGTACCCCTCGCGCGACGAGTAGTCACTGACCACGGTGCCGTCGTAGTTCTTGCCGAAGGTCACGAGCGGCCAGCCGTAGTTCTTGCCGGCGCGCACGATGTTGAGCTCGTCGCCGCCGAGCGGGCCGTGCTCGTTCTCCCAGAGCTCGCCGGTCGCGGGGTGCACGGCCAAACCCTGCGGGCTCCGGTGACCGACCGAGTAGATCTCGGGCAGATAGCCGTCGCGGCCGACGAACGGATTGTCGGGCGGCGCCGTCCCGTCCTCGCGTAACCGCAGCACCTTGCCGCCGTGCAACATCGCGTTCTGCGCGCGGTCCTGCTCCTGGCGCTCGCCGATGGCGACGTACAACAGGCCGTCGCGGCCGAACACCATGCGGCCGCCGAAGTTGGTCGGCGAGGTGCTCCAGTTCTCGGCGACGAAGATCTCTTGCGCGTCCTCGAGCTTCGTGCCGTCGAGGCGCGCGCGCGAGATCGCCGTCGTCGAGAGGTTGCCCTCGCCGCCTTTGGCATAGCTCAAATAAAGGACGCGGTTCGTCGCGAAATTCGGGTGCGGGAGCACGTCGAGCAAGCCGCCGAGCACCGTGATGCGCACCTCGGGCACGCCGGCGATCGGCTCGGGATCGAGCGCACCGTTGCGGAAAACACGCAACCGCCCGGCGCGCTCCGTGATCAGGAGGTCGCCGTTCGGCAGCCACGCGAGACTCCACGGGTTCTCGAGCCCGTCGGCCGCTTTGACGACGCGAATCTTGAGATCGGCCGTCTCGTAGACCTGAGGGAAAGACGGCAGCGGCGGCGAGGCGCGTGCATCTTGGGCTTCGGCCACCGGACCCACCCACAACAAGGCGGCCGCAAGGCCCACTGACTTCCGCATCACTTGGCTCCAGGCACGGTTCAGGCCGGCAAGGATAGCCAGTGTGGCCGCGAGCCGCTATCCTCGGCGCATGGTCTCGAAACGCTGGACGTGGCCGGCTGCGCTCGCGGTGCTCTTCGCCGGGCTCACGAATGCCCACAGCCATGTACACTACTGCTTCGACGGGCAGGAGCCGCCCGCGGCCGTGCACCTCACGGACAGCACGGACCACGACCACGAGGTGCCCGGGCACTCGGATGGCGCCGAGCACGCCGATCTCGATCTCGACGTGCCGAACCAAGCGCTCACGAAAGCCTGCAAGCACGACCTGCCCGCGATCACGGCTCACCTTTTGACCGTTCACATCGAGGCGTTGCCAGGCAGCGCCCTCGCCGACGCCGCGGATCTTCCGCCCGCCCCTAACCCGCGCTACCTCCATCCGCAGCTGCGCGCCCCGCCGCGCTGACCCGTGAGCTCGCGTCGCTGCCGCATGACTCGTGCGGCGGCCGTTGATCGCGTCCGTCATCGGGGCGCGATCGCACTCGCGTTGGAGGCTGCATGGCACGTTCGACCCGGTGCGCGCTCGTGGGAGCGTGCACCGCTTTCCTCATAGGCTCCGCCACTCCGGCGGCGGCCCAGGTGCTGACGCTTAAGTCGGCCATCGAGCAGACGCTCGCCCGCAACCCGGAGCTGCGCGTCTACGCGCCGCGGCTCACGGCCGCGCGCGAGCGCGCCGGGCTCGCCACGCTACGGCCGCCGTTCGAGCTGCAAGCCGAGACCCAAGACGCCTTCGGCACGGGCCGCGCGAGCGGCTTCGACTCGGCGGAGACGACGTTCGCCTTGTCGCAGGTCATCGAGCTCGGCGACAAGCGCGGCCTGCGCGCCGACGCGGCCAATGCGACGACGGCACTCGTCGATGCCGAGCGCGCGGCCGCCGAGCTCGACGTGCTCGCCGAGGTCACGCGGCGACTCATCCACGTCGCCGCAGACCAGGAGCACTTGGCGCTGACGATGCGCGCGACGGCGCTCGCCGAGGACAACGTCGTAGCGGCGACCGCTCGCGTCGCGGCCGCGCGCGCGCCCGACGTCGAGCTGCGGCGCGCTCGCGTCACGAGCGCGCGAGCTCGTGTCGAGCAAGAGCACGCGGAGCACGAGCTCCTCACGTCCCGGCGCAAGCTCGCCGCGATGTGGGGCGAGAGCGGCGCCACGTTCGAGCGCGTGAGCGCCGATCTCTACGCCTTGCCGCCGAGCGAGGGGTACGAGGAGCTCGTGGCACGCCTCGCGCGCAACCCTGACTTCGTGCGCTTCGCGTCCGAGGAACGGCTGCGCGACGCCGAGCTGCGCGTCGCCGAAGCGCATGCGCGAACGGATCTCACGGTACGAGCAGGCGTGCGCATGCTCCACGACACCAACGACGAGGCGCTCGTGCTCGGCGTGACGATGCCGCTGTTCGCGGGCTCGCGCGCGCGCGGCGGGATCGCGGCGGCACGCGCGGAGCGCGAGCAGACGGGAGCCGAGCGCGAAGCGCACCGCGTGCGCGCCGAGGCGCAGCTGTTCGAGTTGTTCCAGGAGCTGCGCCATGCGATCACGGAAGCCGACGTCCTTCGTACGAGCGTGCTGCCGGAGATGGAGGCGGCGCTCGAGGCCACGCGCTACGCCTTCGAGCGCGGCCGCTACAGCTACCTCGAGTGGGTCGACGCCCAGCGCGAGCTTGTCGAGGTGCAGCGCGCGCTCATCGACGCGGCGGCCAATGCCCACCTGTATCGCACCGAGATCGAGCGCCTAACGGGAGAGGCTCTCCAGGCGCCAAGCGAGGTCACGCCATGAACAAACTACTGTTATCGCTTCTCGTCCTGCCGCTCGCGGCTGCTTGCGATGCCGGACGCACGACGGCCGAAGACGATCACGCCGACGAGCCCGGCGCGGAAGCCGCGCGAGGCCCCAACGGCGGGCGGCTCCTCGCCGACGGCTACTTCACGCTCGAGCTCGCGATCTTCGAAACCGGTGTGCCGCCCGAGTTTCACGCCTGGGCGTCGTCGGGCGGCGAGCCACTCGTGGCGGCCGACGTGGCGCTCTCCGTCGAGCTCGCCCGCCTCGGCGGCGGCGTCGATCGCATCGAGTTCGCGCCGCAGGGCGATTTCCTCCGCGGCACGCAAACCGTCGAGGAGCCCCACTCGTTCGACGTCACGGTCGTCGCTCGGCATGCGGGTCGCGAGCACCGCTTCGAGTACGAGTCGCACGAAGGCCGCACGACGATCGCGGCCGACGTCGCTCGCGCCGCTGGCATCGCCACGGCAACGGCCGGGCCCGGCACGATTCGCGACGAGCTCGTGCTCTACGGCGCGATTGCCCCCGACGCCACGCGGGTGCGCACGGTGCACGCGCGCTTCCCGGGCGTCATCCGCAACGTGAGCCGCAACGTCGGCGACGCCGTGCGCTCGGGCGACACGCTCGCGACGATCGAGTCGAACGAGAGCTTGCAGACCTATTCGGTCACGGCGCCCATCGCGGGCATGCTCACGGCACGCCACGCCGCGCCCGGCGAGCAGACCGATGCCGACGCGTTGTTCGAGATCGCCGATTTCTCGTCGGTGTGGGCCGAGCTCGACGTCTTCTCACGCGACCGCGCGCACCTGCGCACGGGGCTCGAGGTCGCGATCGACAGCGACAACGGCGCCGCCGCCGTGGGCGTGATCGGCTACCTCGCACCCGTCGGCAACCGTGCCTCACAGAGCGTGATCGCGCGCGTCGTGCTCGAGAACGCCGACGGCCGCTGGACGCCGGGACAGTTCGTCGAGGGCCGCGTGACGATCTCCACCGCGCCAGTCGCGCTCGCCGTGCCGCTCGCGGCGTTGCAGCGGTTTCGCGACTTCGACGTCGTGTTCGCGCAGGTCGGCGAGACCTACGAGGTGCGCATGCTGACGCTCGGCCGGCGCGACGCGAGCTTCGTCGAGGTGCAGGGCGGGCTCGCACCGGGCACGACCTACGTCACCGCCAACAGCTACTTGATCAAAGCCGACATCGAAAAAGCCGGCGCGAGCCACGACCACTAGAGGGAGGCGCCAATGCTCGACTATCTGGTCGCTCGCTCGATCCACCACCGCTGGCTCGTGCTGCTCGCGGTCGCTGCGCTCGCCGCATTCGGCGTCTACAACTATCAGCGCCTCACGATCGACGCGGTGCCCGACATCACCAACGTCCAGGTGCAGATCAACACCGAGGCGCCGGGCTACTCGCCGCTCGAAGCCGAGCAGCGCATCACGTTCGCCGTCGAGACCGCGATGGCGGGTCTGCCGCGTCTCGACTACACGCGCTCGATCTCGCGCTACGGCCTGTCGCAGGTCACGGTCGTATTCGCAGACGGCACGGACATCTACTTTGCGCGCCAGCGCGTCGCGGAACGCTTGCAGGAAGCGCGCGCGGCGTTGCCGCCGGGGCTCGAGCCCGAGCTCGGGCCGATCGCAACCGGCTTGGGCGAGATCTTCAGCTTCGTGTTGAGCGTCGCGCCCGGGGCACACCGCCCCGACGGCGCGGCGTACGACACGAGCGACCTACACACCGTCATGGACTGGGTCGTGCGGCCGCAGCTCGCGCGCGTCCCGGGCATCACCGAGGTCAACATGGTCGGCGGCCACGAGCGGCAGTACGTCGTCGCGCCGCGGCCTGCGGCATTGCTGGCGTTCGGCCTGACGCTCGCGGACTTGGCGACCGCGCTCGAGCGCAACAACGTCAACGTCGGCGCCGGGTACATCGAGCGCTTCGGCAGCCAATATCTCGTGCGCGTGCCGGGGCAAGTCGCCACCCTCGACGAGATCCGCGCCATCCGCGTCGCGACGCACGCCGGCACGCCCGTCGTCGTCGGCGACGTCGCCGAGGTCTACATCGGCAAGGATCTGCGCACGGGCGCCGCCCCGATGAACGGCGAGGAGGTCGTGCTCGGCACCGTGTTCATGCTCATGGGAGAGAACAGCCGCATCGTCGCGCGAGCGGCCGCAGACAAGCTCACGGAGATCAACGCCTCGCTGCCCGCGGGGCTCAGGCTCGAGGCCGTCTACGACCGTACCACGCTCGTCGACAAGACCATCGCGACGGTCCGCACCAATCTGTTCGAGGGCGCGCTGCTCGTCGTCGCGGTGCTATTCGCGCTGCTCGGCAACTTGCGCGCGGCGCTCGTCACGACGCTCGTGATTCCACTGTCGATGCTATTCACGATCACGGGCATGGTCGAGGCGCGCATCAGCGGCAACCTCATGAGCCTCGGCGCTCTCGATTTCGGCCTCATCGTCGACGGCGCCGTCATCATCGTCGAGAACTGTCTGCGGCGGCTCGCAGCCGCGCAGCGGGGCGGCGATGCCCTGCCCCTGCGCGAGCGGCTCGAAGTCGTCCGCGAGGCCACGACCGAGGTCATTCGCCCGAGCACCTTCGGCATGTTCGTCATCTTGATCGTCTACCTGCCGATCTTCGCGCTCTCGGGCGTCGAGGGAAAAATGTTCCACCCGATGGCGTTGACCGTGGCGCTCGCGTTGACCGCCGCGCTCGCCTTGAGCGTCACGTTCGTACCGGCCGCGGTCGCCGTGTTCGTGCGCGGCAAGGTCGCGGCTCACGAGAACGTCGTCATGCGCGCGGCGCACCGCGGCTACGAGCCGCTGCTGCGCGCGGCGCTGCGCTTCCGCATCACGGCCGTAGCCGCCGCCGCGGTGCTCGTGGCCCTCGCGGCCACGCTCGCCGCACGCATGGGCAGCGAGTTCATCCCGAGCCTCGACGAGGGCGACATTGCGCTGCATGCCCTGCGCATCCCGGGCACGGGCATCGAGCAGGCGATCGGCATGCAGCTTGCGCTCGACTCGAGACTGGCCGAGTTTCCCGAGGTCGAGCGCGTGTTCGCGAAGCTCGGCACGGCCGACATTGCCACGGACCCGATGCCGCCCTCGGTCGCCGACACTTACGTGATCCTCAAGGAACGCGAAGAGTGGCCCGACCCCCGCAAGCCCAAGAGCGTGCTCGTGCAAGAGCTCGAGGCGGCCGCGGCCCGAGTGCCCGGCAACAACTACGAGTTCACGCAGCCGATTCAGATGCGCTTCAACGAGCTCATCTCGGGCGTTCGCTCCGACGTCGCGGTGAAGGTCTACGGCGACGATCTCGCTACGTTGCAGGCGCTCGGCGGCGAAATCGAGGCGATCCTCGCCGGGGTGGCAGGCGGCGCCGACGTGGCGCTCGAGCAGATGACCGGCCTGCCGATGCTGACCGTGGAGCCGCGCCGTACCGTGCTAGCCCGCTACGGGCTCGACGTCGCCGACGTGCAGGACGTCGTAGCGACCGCCGTCGGCGGCAAAGCCGTCGGCCAGGTATTCGAAGGCGATCAGCGCTTCGATCTCGTGATCCGGTTACCCGAGCCGCTGCGCAACGATCCGGCCACGCTCGACGCGTTGCCCGTGCCGTTGCCGGGCGGCGGCTACGTGCCGCTGCGCGAGCTCGCCGCGCTCACGATCGCCGACGGGCCGAACGCGATCAACCGCGAGAACGGCAAGCGCCGCGCCGTCGTCACGGCCAACGTGCGCGGCCGCGATCTCGGCTCGTTCGTCGCCGATGCGCGCGCACGCATCGAAGCGGGCGTCGCGGTCCCGGCCGGCTACTGGCTCGAATATGGCGGCACGTTCGAGCAACTGATCTCGGGCGCCGAGCGCCTGCGGCTCGTCGTCCCGGCCACGCTGCTCCTCATCTTCGTGCTGCTGTATCTGTCGTTCCGCTCGTTCGCCGACTCGCTGCTGATCTTCAGCGGCGTGCCGCTCGCGCTCACGGGCGGCGTGCTCGCGCTCTGGCTGCGCGACATTCCGTTGTCGATCTCGGCCGGCGTCGGGTTCATCGCGTTGTCGGGCGTCGCGGTGCTGAACGGCATCGTGCTCGTGTCGTTCATCCGGAATTTGCTGCACGAGGGGCGGCCGCTCGAAGAAGCGATCGTCACGGGCGCTCTCACGCGCCTCCGGCCCGTGCTCATGACGGCGCTCGTCGCGTCGCTCGGCTTCGTGCCGATGGCCTTCAATACGGGCGTCGGCGCCGAGGTGCAGCGGCCGCTCGCGACGGTCGTGATCGGCGGCATCGTGTCGTCGACGCTGTTGACGCTGCTCGTGCTGCCGGCGTTGTACCGCCTCGCGCACGGCCGAGGTCGGGTGCAGACATGATCGAATATGTAGTCAAGGTCGCCGTCAGTGCGGCGCTCATCGTGCTGATCTCCGAGATATCGAAGCGCAGCACGTTGCTCGGCGCGCTTCTGGCCTCGCTGCCGCTGGTATCCGTGCTCGCGATGCTCTGGCTCTACTCCGACACCCGCGACGCTGCGCAAGTGGCGGCGCTCGCTCGCAGCATCTTCTGGCTCGTGTTGCCGTCGCTGCTGTTGTTCTTGCTGTTGCCGATGCTGATCGAGCGCGGCTACAGCTTCTATTTTAGCCTCGGTGCGGCCGTGCTCGTGACGGTCGCCGGCTATCTCGCCACCATCGCGCTCGCGCGGCATTTCGGCTTTCGCCTCTGACTCCGACGGAAGATATGACTGCCGTCCGTCGCCTTTACAGCTTAGTTGTGCGCAAACGCAGTGCGTTGCCCACGACGGACACGGACGAAAAACTCATGGCCAGACTGGCAATCACCGGCGAGAGCAGCCAACCGAAAGCAGGATAGAGCACGCCGGCCGCCAACGGGATGCCAAGGGCGTTGTAGCCGAAGGCGAAAAAGAGATTCTGGCGGATGTTGCTCATGGTGCGCCGCGACAACCGCACGGCCCGCGCGATTCCGCGCAGGTCGCCCTTGACGAGCGTCACACCGGCCGACTCCATCGCGACGTCCGTGCCGGTCCCCATCGCGATGCCCACGTCGGCCTGCGCGAGCGCCGGCGCATCGTTCACGCCATCGCCAGCCATCGCAACCACGCGACCTTCGCCCTGCAGTCGCTTGACGATAGCCGCTTTGTCCTGCGGCAGCACATCGGCGACCACGTCGTCCACGCCGAGCACCGCTCCCACGGCGCGTGCAGTGCGCTCGTTATCTCCCGTCAGCATGATGATTCGAACGCCCATGTCTTTGAGCGCGCGCAGCGCCTCGGGGGTCGTGCCCTTGATCGCATCGGCGACCGTGAGCGTGCCGGCGACTCGACCGTCCACGGCCACATGAATCGCCGTCGCGCCTTTCGCGCGCTCCACTTCGGCAGTGCCCGCAACGCTCGAAAGATCGATGTTGTGCCGTTCCATGAGTCGCGCATTGCCGACGAGCACCCGCTGTTTATCGACGACACCCCAGACTCCGAGACCCGGGTCGGACTCGAAACTTTCGGCTGCCGGTACCTGCACGCCTCGCGCTGCCGCGCCTTCGACGATCGACCGGGCGAGAGGGTGCTCGCTGAAAGTCTCTATTGCGGCAGCAAGGCGCAGCACGGACGCTTCATCGAATCCAGGCGCCGGCAGCACGCGCTGCAATGTCGGCCGACCTTCGGTCAGAGTACCGGTCTTGTCGACCACCAGCGTTGTGATTTTCTCCATGCGCTCGAGGGCAGCCGCATCCTTGATCAACACACCCTCGCCGGCACCTCTACCCACGCCCACCATGATCGACATTGGAGTCGCGAGGCCGAGCGCACACGGACACGCGATGATCAGCACGGACACGGCAACGAGAAGCGCATGCGTGAATTGCGGTGCGGGCCCAACGACCGCCCAAACGAGCGCGCTGATTGCGGCGATCGCGACGACGGCGGGCACGAACCAAGCGGAAACCTTGTCCACGAGCCGCTGCACCGGTGCGCGCGAACGTTGCGCTTGCGCCACCATATGCACGATCTGCGACAACAGCGTGTCCGCGCCCACGCGTTCGGCCCGCATTACCAGGCTTCCGCTGCCGTTCGTCGTTCCACCCGACAGGGTGTCGTCCTTCGCTTTGCGCACCGGGTCTGGCTCGCCGGTCAACATTGACTCATCGACGTGGCTTGCTCCGTCGACCACGATGCCATCGACGGGAACGCTCTCGCCGGGACGCACACGCAGTAGATCGCCGACCTGCACACGCTCTAACGGGACATCGCTTTCCGTGCCGCTCGAGTCGACGCGATGAGCGACCTTCGGCGCGAGCCTGAGCAGTGCGCGGATGGCGCCCGACGTTTGCGCACGGGCGCGAAGCTCGAGCACTTGGCCGAGGAGCACGAGCGTAACGATCACGGCCGCGGCCTCGAAGTAGAGAGCCGGAGCGCCGCCGTCCTCACGGAACGACGCCGGCAAGATCCCGGGCAACGCCGTCGCAAGCACGGAGAAGACCCACGCAGCCCCTGTGCCAAGCGCGATCAGCGTGAACATATTGAGGCTGCGGTTCAGCACGGATTGCCAACCGCGAACGAGGAAAGGCCAACCGCCCCAAAGGACGACGGGTGTCGCGAGCGCGAGCTGCGCCCACGAGACTGCCGTATGGCCGAATAGCAGCATCGGATTGATTGTCGGGATGATCTCGCCGAGCATCGCCCACAACAGCGGCACCGTCAGCGTCACGCTGATCCAAAAACGCCGCGTCATATCCTTCAGCTCGGCGTTGTCCCCCTCCTCGGCGGAGGGGGCGAGGGGCTCGAGCGCCATGCCGCAGATCGGGCACGCGCCGGGCGCGTCGCGCCGGACCTCGGGATGCATAGGGCAAGTCCAGATCGTTGCCTGCTGGTGCGCCGCGACGTGCGTTTCGTCCGGTGACGCGGGCCGCAGATACTTAGCTGGATTCTCCGCGAACTTGTCTCGGCAGCGTGCGCTGCAGAAGTAGTATTTCTCCTCGCCGTGCTGTTGGCTCAACGCTGTCCGTGGATCGACGGTCATACCGCAGACAGGATCCTGCGTCGGGATTTCACTCGTCGTATCGAGTGGCGGATGCCGCTCCGTGCCATCGTGCTGGCTATGGGTATTCTTGAAGCTCATTCCGCTATCTCCTTACTCAACGCAGCGATGAGGGGGCACGACTCAGGCGCCCCATGGCCCGGACAGGCTTCGATCATGGTCTGCATTGCGAGCTCTACGCCATTCTGCCGGCGTCAGCATAGACCCTGGAGTATGGTCTAGAGTCAGCTCCCGGACCACGCACCAGCCTCGAGGCTTTAGACTTTCGACGATAGGTAAAACCCTATGGCCGTGCCTCGTGGCGAACAACCAGGATTACGCATGCCCGATTCCACAACCCATTGCGGACCCAGCGACCGGTTGAACGAGCGCTGCTTCTGTATTTCGCTCGATCGAGCCGCTCTTGCGAAAAGTCTCGACGCACGACTACGGACCGTTGGAGCAACTGACGTCGTCGACGCAACCAAGAAGCAGTTCTTCGCCGACGTACCGGTTTTCGTTAGGCGTGCAGATATCGAAACGATGCAGAGAGTCGTCACGGCGATTGACCGTGTGTCGCAGCTACCGTTGTACGTTCACGCAGTGCTCGAATGGGCACCCTCGATTGCACGTTTTGCGCCGGGCCCGATCGGCGCGTTCATGGGCTTCGATTTTCATTTGACGGCCGATGGACCGCGGCTCATCGAGGTGAATACCAACGCCGGCGGCGCATTTGTCAATGCAGAGCTGGCACGTGCACAGCGAGCTTGCTGCAACGAGGCGGAGCTGGCGGTTCGATCGGCCGAAGATCTTGCCGCGTTCGACAGCGGCGTAATCCGAATGCTCGAATCAGA
This sequence comes from uncultured Gammaproteobacteria bacterium, assembly GCA_964503125.1. Classification (GTDB taxonomy): domain Bacteria; phylum Pseudomonadota; class Gammaproteobacteria; order Steroidobacterales; family Rariloculaceae; genus FEN-1219. The sequence goes on along the minus strand of CAZCZE010000032.1, from coordinate 38,959 downwards.
GTGGTCGCGCCAACGCGGCAGCGGACGCATCAGCAGCGTTGCGATCGTGGACGATGCCCCCGAGCAGCAATTCATGTACCCCGAGTTCCGCCTAGCGCAGAACCTGCTCGAAGCGCACGGCATCGAGGCGATGATCGCGGACCCTAGTGAGCTTTCTCTAGTGGGGCGCGAGTTACGTGCCCGGGGGAAGCGCCTCGATCTCGTGTACAACCGGCTCGTCGACTTTGCGTTTGACGCGCCCCAGCACGAGGTGCTGCGAACGGGCTATCTGGACGGGCTCGTCGTCGTGACACCAAATCCGCGGGCGCACGCACTGTTCGCCGACAAACGCAATCTCACGTTGCTCGGTGACGCTACCCGTCTACGCTCGCTGGGCGCCGCAGAAGAGGATATTCGGGTTCTGGAGTTGGCAGTTCCGCGCAGTCAGTTCGTCACCCGGGCGAATGCGGAAAGTTTGTGGCGTTTAAGACGCGACCTGTTCTTCAAGCCGGCCGCGGGGTACGGCAGCAAAGGCGTTTATCGTGGCAGCTCCGTGACGCGGGGCAAGTTCGCGAGCATCGTCGAAGACGGCTATATCGCCCAGCAGTACGTACCGCCGAGCGCAAGGCTGGTCAAGATCAACGGGGAAAGCATCGCGCAAAAGGTCGACGTGCGTCTCTACACGTATGACGGGCGCACGCTCTTATCGGCTGCTCGCATATATCGCGGCCAAGCGACGAACTTGCGAACGCCTGGCGGTGGATTCGCCCCGGTATTTCAAACATAAACGCATGTCGCGGTGGCGTCCTGTCATCCGGCAAGGAAGAGGTGTAATCGCAGCCTCTGGCGCCCGGCCGGTGACGACGCCTATGACGTCGTGACCGAGACGCTCCTGGACGGCAAGTGGGTCGGGCCTGGCAGATCCACATGCAACGCCAGGAGCATTGACCGCCGTGCGACGGCCGCGCGACGGTGTTCCAGAGCTACCGTTGACATCGGACGCAGGTCTCGGAATTCGCGGCCAGATTGGCAATCTGCGGGGCCGGCAGTAAGATCGGGCACATGCTGACGCGATTCGCACGCGCGTTGATTTTGTTCGCCGCCGCCGGCGTCGTGTACGCCGGCCCCGTCGCCGCGTGCTTGTGTGTCGCCGACGCCACGGAGCAAATGCCGTGTTGCCCCGATGATGTGCGGCAAGATCAGGCGCCTTGTGCGCAGCCGGATTCCGCGGTCGCCGTCGCCTGCGACCCGGTACCCACCGACCTGCTCGCGGCCGCGCAGGATCTCTCGCCCCCGGTTGCTGTCTCTGCGGGGCTGGTGCTGCCGTCGGTGCATGGCCCGCCGGCCTCGTCGCTCGCTACCTCGCTGCCACCCCACGATTCGCCGCCGATCTATCTGACCACGCTGCGACTGCGGATTTAGGCGCCGACCGTAAGCCCGAGGTCAATCCTCGGGACGTTCCCCTGCTTTTCTTTCAAGAACAGCCGTGGAGAAGGTCGTGCCTTACGTTCCGTTTGTCGTTCGTATTTTCCGCTCGCTCGCGTGCATCCCAGTCGTGCTCTGGGCGAGCGCGCCGCTTCATGCGCAGGATGCCGGCGCGCTGACGCTCGAGGAGGCGCTCGAGCTCGCGGCGCAACGATCGCAGCAGTTGCTCGCCGAGGATGCGGCCGCGGCCGCGGCCCGTGAGCTCGCGATCGCGGCGCGGCAGGCTCCCGATCCGACGCTCACGGCCGGCATCGGCAATCTGCCGATCAACGGTCCGGGCGAATTCAGCCTCACACGCGACTTCATGACGATGCGCTCGCTCGGCTTGATGCGCGAGCTCACGCGCCGCGACAAGCGTACGACGCGTGCAGCGCGTTTCGAGCGCGAGGCCGAAGCCGCCGTGGCCGGCCGGTCGTTCGCGCTCGCGAATCTCAGTCGCGACACGGCTATGGCGTGGCTCGATCGCTACTATCGCGAGCGCATCCGCGAAGTGCTCGTTGCGGAGCGCGACCAAGCGGTGCTGCAAATCGAGGCCGCGGATCTTGCATACCGCAGCGGGCCCGGAGCGCAGAGCGACGCGTTCGCGGCGCGCGCGTCCGTCGCCGTCATCGAGGACCGGATCGCGTCGGCGCAGCGCGACGTCGACGTCGCGACAACCCGGCTCGCACGCTGGGCCGGGACGGCCGCGGATAGGCCGCTCGCGACGCCGCCGCCGCTGGACTCGGTGCCGTTCGCGCTCGCTGATCTCGACTCGCAACTCGCGCACCACCCGGAGCTGGCGCTCATGCAGAAGCGGGAAGACGTGGCACGCGCGGACGTCGACGTCGCCCGCGCGGACCAACGCTCCGATTGGACGGTCGAGGTCACGTACAGCCAGCGCGGGCCCGCATTCTCCGATATGGTGTCCCTCAACGTTTCGAAGCCGTTGCAGTGGCGCGAGACGAACCGCCAGGGCCGTGAGCTCGCGGCCCGGCTCGCGCTCGCCGAGCGGGCGCGAGCCGAACGCGAGGAGGAGACGCGTGAACACCTGGCCGATGCTCGGTCGCTGTTCCAAGGCTGGCACGCCAACCGTGCGCGGCTCGACCGCTACGCGAGCTCGCTGATTCCGCTGGTTGGCCAGCGGACGCTCGCCGCAACTGCTGCGTATCGCGCCGGCACGGGGACCCTCGGCGCCGTGCTTGAGGCGCGCGTCGGCGAGATCGACACGCGCCTCGACTACCTCGAGCTCGAGATGGAGACCGCAGCGCTCTGGGCGGAGCTCAAGTATCTGATTCCCCCTCACGACGCGACCGGAGCGGGGCCCCTACCATGAGCACACTCGCGAAGCTCCCGGTCTCGCTCGCCATCGGCGCGGCGATCGTCGCGGCCCTGCTCGCGGCCGCCGGCTATGGCCTCTACCGCCTGGGCATGGCGCGCGGCATGAGCTTAGCGGAGGACTCGCCGCGCGCGCCGGCTCCGACCGCGACTGACGACCGCGAGATCGGCGCTGGCGATATCGACCCTGCAACCGGCAAACGGGTCCTGTACTGGCACGACCCAATGGTGCCCGGGCGGCGCTTCGACCAGCCCGGCCGGTCGCCGTTCATGAACATGGCGTTGGTGCCCGTCTACGAGGACGGCAGCAGCGGCGAGAGCAGCGTCACCGTGACCCCGCGCGTGCAGCAGAACCTTGGCATCCGCACGGCCGAGGTCGCGCGCCGGACGCTGGCGCCGCGCATCGAGGCCGTCGGCAACGTCGCATTCAACGAGCGTGATCAAGTGATCGTACAGGCGCGTGCGACCGCCTACGTCGAGCGGCTGCACGTGCGCGCGACGCTCGACCGTGTGTCCGCGGGGCAGCCGCTCGCGGATCTCTATGTGCCCGAATGGGTCGCCGCGCAGGAGGAATTTCTGTCCGTGCGCCGGCTTCGCGACAGCGGCCTTGCGGAGCTCGTTGACGCCGCGCGCCAGCGGCTGCGCCAGGCGGGCATGAGCGAAGAGCAGATTCGGCGGGTCGAGGAGCGCGGCGCCGTTGAGGCGCGCATCACGCTCGTAGCGCCGATCGCCGGCGTCGTCGTCGAGCTCGCGGCGCGCGAAGGCATGACCGTCATGCCCGGCGACACGCTGTTTCGCATCAACGGCCTTTCGACAGTGTGGGCCAACGCCGCGGTCCCCGAGAGCCAAGCCTCGCTGCTCAAACCCGGCGCCGCCGTCGCCGCAAGCTCGCCGGCGCTCCCGGGCACGACGTTCGCGGGTTCCGTGCAGGCGATCCTGCCCGAGGTCGACCTCGCCACTCGGACGATCACCGCACGCATCGAGCTCGCGAATCCGCAGGGCGCGCTCGCGCCTGGCATGTTCGTGACTATCGGGCTCGCCACGGACACCGCCGAGACGTTGACGGTGCCGACCGAGGCCGTGATCCGCACGGGCACGCGCACCGTCGTGATCGTCGCCGCGGCGGACGGCGGCTTCCGTCCCGCCGAGGTCGAGATCGGCATCGAGTGGGACGGCGAGACCGAGATCAAACAGGGACTCGCCGCCGGGCAGAAGGTCGTCGTGTCCGGTCAGTTCCTCATCGATTCGGAAGCGAGCTTGCGCGCGACGAGCACGCGCATGAGCGACGCGCCACCGCAGGCCGCGGTGACCGAGCACGCGGGCGAAGGCCTGATCACCGCCGTCGGCGGCGACAGCGTCACGCTGTCGCACGGACCGATTCCGTCGATCGATTGGCCTGCGATGTCGATGCAGTTCGTGTTGCCACCGGGGCGCACGGCCGAAGACCTGCGCAGCGGCCAAACGGTGCGGTTCACGTTCACGATGGCCGACGACGGCCGGCCGCATCTGATTCGCGTCGAGCCTGTGGAGTGAGCCGTGATGCGAAACGCAACCCGGAGACCCAGGGAGCACACGCCATGATCGCGGCGTGCATCCGTTGGTCGATCGCGAACCGCTTTCTCGTGCTGCTCGCGACCGTCGGGGTTGCCGCGTGGGGACTGTGGTCGCTCGCGAGGACGCCGCTCGACGCGTTGCCGGATCTGTCCGACGTGCAGGTCATCATCCGGACGACGTATCCGGGCCAGGCGCCGCAAATCGTCGAGAACCAGATCACCTATCCGCTCACGACGACGATGCTGTCGGTGCCGGGCGCCAAAACCGTGCGCGGGTATTCGTTCTTCGGCGACTCGTTCGTCTACGTGCTGTTCGAGGACGGGACCGATCTCTATTGGGCGCGCTCGCGCGTCCTCGAGTACTTGAACCAAGCACAGGCGCGGCTGCCCGAGGGCGCCGAGGCCTCGCTCGGTCCCGACGCTACTGGCGTCGGCTGGGTGTTTCAGTATGCGCTCGTCGATCGCAGCGGGAAGCACGATCTGTCGCAGTTGCGCGCACTGCAAGACTGGTTCCTCAAGTACGAGCTCAAGACAGTGCCGAACGTCGCCGAGGTGGCCACGGTGGGCGGCATGGTCAAGCAATACCAGGTCGTGCTCGATCCCGACCAGCTGCGCGCCTACAACCTGCCGCACGGCGCGATCGTCGCCGCGATCGAGCGCGCCAACCAGGAGAGCGGCGGCTCGGTGCTCGAGCTCGGCGAGGCCGAGTACATGGTACGTGCGTCGGGCTATCTGAAAACACTCGACGACTTCCGCACGATTCCGCTCATGACGACGAGCGCCGGCGTCTCGGTGCTGCTCGGCGACGTCGCCCATGTGCAGCTCGGCCCCGAGATGCGCCGCGGCATCGGCGAGCTCGACGGCCAAGGCGAGGCGACGGGCGGCGTGGTCGTGATGCGGACCGGCAAGAATGCGCTCGAGACAATCGCCGCCGTCAAGGCGAAGCTGCGCGAGCTCGAATCGAGCTTGCCGCCCGGCATCGAGATCGTGCCGGTCTACGATCGCTCGAACCTCATCGAGCGCGCGGTCGAGAATCTCACGCGCAAGCTCGTCGAGGAATTCATCGTCGTCGCGGTCGTGTGCTTCGCGTTCCTGTTCCATCTGCGCTCGGCGTTCGTCGCGATCGTCTCCCTGCCGCTCGGAATCCTCGTGAGCTTCATCGTGATGCGCTATCAGGGCGTGAACGCCAACATCATGTCGCTCGGTGGCATCGCCATCGCGATCGGTGCGATGGTCGACGCGGCGGTCGTGATGATCGAGAACGCGCACAAACGCCTCGAGCGGTGGCGGCACGAGCACCCTGGCGCGACTCTCGACGGCGACGCACATTGGCGCGTGATCGGCGACGCCGCCGTGGAGGTCGGGCCCGCACTGTTCTTCTCGCTCTTGATCATCACGTTATCGTTCGTGCCGGTGTTCACGCTCGAAGCCCAGGAGGGACGCCTGTTCTCGCCGCTCGCATTCACGAAGACCTACGCGATGGCGGCCGCGGCCGGCTTGGCCGTGACGCTCGTCCCGGTGCTCATGGGCTATCTGATTCGCGGGCGACTACCGCCCGAGCAGAGCAATCCGCTGAATCGCTGGGCCGTAGCGGGTTATCGGCCGCTGCTCGACGGCGTGCTGCGCGCGCCCAAGATCGCGCTCGCGGTTGCCGCGCTCGTGCTCGCGTCGAGCCTCTGGCCGCTGTCGCGGCTCGGCGGCGAGTTCATGCCGCCGCTCGACGAAGGCGATCTCCTCTACATGCCGACCGCCCTGCCGGGCTTGTCCGCGGGCAAGGCGGCGCAGTTGCTGCAACAGACGGACCGGCTCATCAAGACCGTACCCGAGGTCGCGACCGTGTTCGGCAAAGCCGGCCGCGCGGAGACCGCAACCGACCCGGCGCCGCTCGAAATGTTCGAGACGACGATCCAGCTCAAGCCGCGCGAGCAGTGGCGGCCCGGGCTCACGCCCGACGCGCTCGTCGCCGAGCTCGATCGCATCGTCAGTGTGCCGGGGCTGGCGAACGTCTGGGTGCCGCCGATCCGCAACCGCATAGACATGCTCGCAACGGGCATCAAGAGTCCCGTCGGTATCAAGGTCGGCGGCGAGAATCTGGCCGATATCGACCGCGTGACGGCCGCAATCGAGCGGGCCGTCGCCAACGTCCCCGGCGTCACCTCGGCGTTCGCCGAGCGGCTCACGGGGGGCCGTTACATCGACGTCGACGTCAAGCGCGACGCGGCTGCGCGCTTCGGTCTCAACGTCGCCGACGTGCACTCGGTCGTTTCAGTCGCGATCGGCGGCGAGAACATCGGCGAAACAGTCGAGGGCCGCGCGCGGTTCCCGATCAACGTCCGGTATCCGCGCGAGCTGCGCGACTCGGTCGACGACCTCGAACGTTTGGCTGTAGTGACCGAGCGTGGCGCGCAGATCGTCTTGTCCGACGTCGCGGCGATCCGGATCGTCGACGGGCCGCCGCTGCTGAGGAGCGAGAACGCGCGGCTCTCAGGCTGGGTATACGTCGACGTGCGCGGCCGCGACCTGCGCTCGGCCGTGCGCGACATGCAGCAGGCGGTCGCGGCCGATGTCGACGTTCCGCCGGGCTACTCGGTCTCGTGGTCGGGCCAGTTCGAGTATCTCGAGCGCGCCACGGCGCGGCTCCGAGTCGTGGTGCCGTTCACGCTGCTCATCATCTTCGCGCTGCTCTACGTCACCTTCCGGCGTTACGACGAAGCGCTGTTGATCATGTCGACGCTGCCGTTCGCGCTCGTCGGCGGTATCTGGCTGCTTTATCTGCTAGGCCATGACCTGTCGATCGCGAGCGCGATCGGCTTCATCGCACTCGCGGGCGTCGCGGCGGAATTCGGCGTGATCATGCTGCTGTATCTGCGGCACGCCTGGGACGAGGACGTCGCCGCTGGCCAAACGAGCGCGACCGACCTCCTCGCCGCGATCCGGCGCGGCGCCGTGTTACGCGTGCGGCCGAAGGCGATGACGGTCGCCGTGATTCTCGCGGGACTGCTGCCGATCATGTGGGGCGCGGGCACGGGCTCCGAGGTGATGCAACGTATCGCTGCGCCCATGGTCGGCGGCATGATCACGGCGCCTCTGCTCTCGATGCTCGTGATTCCCGCAGTCTATTTCCTGATGCGCCGGCCACGACCGGAGCTGCACGTAGCGGCCCAAACCTTGCAAACCCCGCGTTGACACACTTGGAGAAGAATTATGAAGCCGACGATTCGCTATTCGACCTCAGCTCTCGTTGCGGCCCTCGTCACGACGGGCTGCGAGCCGTCCGCGACCGAAAGCGGCGCGGCAGCGGAAAACGTGCCCGCGATGCCGAACATGCCCCAGCCCGAGCAACGGGCTGTCGAGCACACGGGCCAAGGCACCGTTAACGCGATCGACGCGGCGGCCGGCACGGTGAGCATTTCCCACGGGCCCGTTGCGAGCGCCGATTGGCCCGCCATGACGATGACCTTCAAGCTGGCCGACGCGAGCACCGCGGCCAACGTGACGCCCGGCGCGAAAGTCGACTTTCGGTTCACGATCGAGAGCGGCATGGCGGCGACCGTCAGGCAGATCTCTCCGGCCCAGTGACCCTCGGACAGGCGGCGAGCGACGCCGTGGGGTCGTGACCGAGACGCTGGTGGACGGCCAGTGGGTCGAAGCCTGGCGGAACCACATGCAACGCCAGCAGCGCTGACCGCCGTCCAAGGTTTACACTGGCGCCATGTGGTGCGACCCCCGCCGCTGGCTAGCCACGTTGCGTACGCGACGGCGTACCGTCCTTTGCGCGTGGCTGCCGATCTTCGTTCTGTCGGCCGCATCGGGGCCCGCGTGTGCCGCCATGCGCGCCGGCGAGCCTGTCCTGAATGATGCCGCGACGTCGCCGCATGCCGCGCATCACGCCGCGGCGCCGCACGAGCGCGACGGGCACGCCGCCGCCCACGACTCGCCACCCGAAAGCCCTGAGGGGCGCCCCTGCCCGCATTGTCCGCTCGCGAGCGCAGCCAACGTCGGTCACGAGGTTTGCGCCGCGACCGAGAGCCCCGACCACGGCGGCTTCGTAGCGGCGAAGGACACGGGCGAGCGTCCGCAACTCGCGCTCGCGCCGAATTGGCTGTTGCCGGCCGCGCGCGCGGCGCCACCGCTCATCGCCAACCTACATCCACGCGCCGTTCCTCCTGTTGCCGCCGTTCCGCTGCGCGTCGCGCACTGCGTGCTGTTGATTTGACCGTCGCCGTTCGCGCTCGCGCCGCCGACGCCATACGTCGCGGCGCCGCGAAGCGGCCGTGACGTTGCGGGCCGCTTCGCTCCACGGAATCGACGAGGAGCACGACATGAACACTTGTTCTTTTTCACGGCGCAGATTCATCGCAGGGCTCGGTGCCGGCACGGCCGCCGCGGCGCTGTTGCCCACGTCACGAGCCGCCGCACCGGCGAGCGACGCGCCCCCAGTGCTGCGCGGCACGGTTTTCGACCTCGCCATCGGCGAACGCAGCGTGAGCTTCACGGACAAAGTGCGCCCCGCGACCGTCGTCAACGGCTCGTTGCCGGCGCCCACCTTGCGCTGGCGCGAAGGCGACACCGTGACGATCCGCGCGCGCAACGAGCTCGCGGAACCCACGTCGATTCACTGGCACGGCCTCGTGCTGCCGGCCAACATGGATGGCGTGCCGGGCCTCTCCTTCCACGGCATCGCACCGGGCGAGACGTTCACGTATCGCTTTCCCGTGCGCCAGAACGGCACGTATTGGTACCACTCCCACTCGGCGTTCCAGGAACAGGCGGGACTCTACGGCGCGCTCGTCATCGAGCCCCGCGAACCGGACCCGGTCGGCTACGACCGCGAGCACGTGGTGCTGCTGTCGGACTGGACGGATCGCGATCCGCACGCGCTCTATCTCCTGCTGAAGCGCCACTCGGACTACTTCAACTACCAGAAGCCCACGCTCGGCGATTTCGCGCGTGACGTGCGCCGCGACGGTCTCAAGACCACGCTTGCCGAGCGCGGCGACTGGGCGCGCATGCGCATGAACCCCAGCGATCTCGCCGACGTGAACGGCGCGGCGTACACGTACCTCGCGAACGGTCGTACGCCGGCCGGCAACTGGACCGGCCTCTACCGCCCCGGCGAGCGTGTGCGCCTGCGGTTCATCAACGGCTCGGCGATGTCGACGTTCGACGTGCGCATCCCGGGTCTCGCGATGACGGTCGTGGCCGCGGACGGGCAGAACGTCGAGCCCGTAACCGTCGACGAATTCCGCATCGCGACGGCCGAGACGTTCGACGTGCTCGTGACGCCGGCGGGCGCCGACGCCTTCACGATCTTCGCGCAGTCGCTCGACCGCACGGGTTACGCGCGTGGCACGCTGGCCGTGCGTGATGGGCTCGAAGCTCCGGTTCCCGAGCTCGACCGCATCGTCTATCTCACGATGGCCGACATGGGCCACGGCGCAGCGCACGCCGAGCACGGCGTGGCCGCGGAGAGTGCCCCCGAGCACGCGGACCATGCGCCGAGCGCCGCCGCGGTGGACCACTCGCAGCACAGCGGCGCTGCGGCGACCGCGCCCTCTGGGCCGCCGCAGCATCCCGTGAGCGAGCGCCGGAACCCCGGTGTCGACATGCAAACCGCGACACCGGCCCCGCGGTTGGCCGACCCCGGCGTGGGGCTGCGCGACAACGGCCGGCGCGTGCTCGCGTACGCGGACTTGCGCTCGGCGTTCCCCGATCCCGACGGCCGCGAGCCCGCACGTACGCTCGAATTGCATCTCACAGGCCACATGGAACGATTCATGTGGTCGTTCGATGGCCTTCCGTTCGCGAGCGCGGAGCCGCTGCTGCTCCGCTACGGCGAGCGTCTGCGCGTCCGGCTCGTCAACGACACGATGATGTCGCACCCGATCCACCTGCACGGGATGTGGAGCGATCTCGAAGATGAATCGGGGGCTTACCTCGTGCGCAAGCACACCGTGAATATCCCGCCGGGCACCGTTCGCTCCTATCGCGTGACGGCCGACGCGCTCGGGCGTTGGGCCTACCACTGCCACCTGCTGTTCCACATGGAAGCAGGCATGTTCAGGGAGGTGCGCGTCGATGCGTGACCTTCCGTACCGATACTGGCCGGTGCTCGCGGCAGCGGCGTTGCTCGCGGGCGCGCCTGCGGCGGCCCAACACGAGCAGCACGCACCAGCCGCCGCTGAGCCGCCCGCGCCGCCGGCGCGACACTCGGAGCCCGCGGCACATGCCGAGCACGCCGCCGCGCCCACGTCGACGAGCGTGACCGAGGCCGAACGCGCGGCTGCGTTCCCCGACCTCGGGGACATGCGCATGAGCGACATGATGCTCGAGAACCCGCTGAACAGACTCGTGCTGCTCGATCGGTTCGAGTCGCACGACGCGACGGGCAGCCCTTTGAGCTGGGATCTCGACGCCTGGGTCGGCCGCGACCTCACCAAGCTGTGGATTCGCAGCGAGGGCGAGCGGCGCGACGGCGAAACCGAGCGCGCGGAAGTCGAACTCCTATTCGGCAAGAGCTTCGCGCGCTGGTGGGACTTCGTCGCCGGCGCGCGCCACGACGCGCAACCGAGCCCCGATCGCAGCTGGGCCGCCGTCGGCGTGCGTGGTACGGCGCCGTATCGCTTTGAGATCGAGGCTACGGCGTACGCTGGCAACGGCAACCGCACGGCGCTGCGTTTCGAGACGCAGTACGACGTGCTCGTCACGAATCGATGGATCCTGCAACCGCAACTCGAGCTCAACTGGTACGGTCGCGCCGATCCCACAAGTCTGCGCGGGTCCGGCCTCAGCGACGGTGAGCTCGGACTCCGGCTACGCTACGAGATCCGCCGCGAAGTGGCACCCTATGTCGGCGTCGCCCGCGAGCGTAGTTTCGGCCGCACGGCCGATCTCTTGCGCGCGGTAGGCCGCGACGCCGACGACACGCGCTGGGTAGCCGGCATTCGCGTTTGGTTCTGAGCGGACACGGCCGCGACAAGAGCGAGGGCTCCATGGATTCTTGGTTCGCATGGCTCGAGACCACCGGTATCGCAAGAGCCACGGCAGGGTCGCTGACGCTTACAGCGTCGCTGAGCGCGATGCACCTGATCGGTTTCACGCTCGTGACGGGGAGCGCGTTGCTCGCCAACCTCAAGCGGCTCGGAGCGCTGTTGCCGCAGTGCTCGGTGGCCGAGGTGCTGCGCCCCGCCAATCGCGCCATCGTGGTGGGCCTTGCGATCAGCGTGACCACGGGCGCTCTGCTATTCGCCGCACGCGCCACGGTCGTGAGCGCGAATGGCACGTTCCAGCTCAAGATGCTGTTGTTGCTCGCCGCCGCGGCGTTTCATTTCGTGGTCGGCCGGAACGACTACGTGCAAGGATCCCGCGTTGCGCCTCGGGCGCGCGCGGGAGCCGCCGTGAGCCTGTCGTTGTGGTTCGCGCTCGCGGTTACCGCTTGCGCGTTCATTCTCCTCGAGTAGCCCGCATGACGCTGTCGACGATCTTCGAGTGGCTCGAGAGCACCGCGTTGGCGGCCGTGATCCAAGAATCGGCGTATGGATTCCCGCTCGTCGTCGCCCTCCACATCCTTGGGCTCACACTATCGGTCGGAACTCTGCTTTGGGTGGATTTGCGATTACTCGGGTTGAGCTTGCGCGGCATGCGAGTCTCGGAAGTCTATCGTGGCCTCGTTCCCTGGTTCATCGTCGGTTTCCTCATGATGTTCGCGAGCGGTGCCGTCCTATTCACCGCCTACGCGACGTCGGCCTACGCGAACGTCTTCTTTCGAATCAAGATGCTCGCGCTAGTGCTCGCCGCGCTAAACGCGGTCGCGTTTCATTTCCTGGGCGGTAGTCGCTCGGCGGCTTGGGACGCGGCACCGCAACCGCCGGCCGCCGTGCGGATCGCAGGCCTGACCTCGCTCGCGCTTTGGGTCGCCGTGATCGTCGCGGGACGCCTGATGTCCTACACGATGTTCTCTGCCCCTTGAACGCGGTCGAGGACGCCGACGGAGAAACCGAGCCATGAGGTATCACGAAAGCAGCGCGACAGTCGCCGCACCGGCCGACCGGGTCTGCGCGCACGTCGACGATCACGCGCGCCTCTCGTCGCGGGCGGTTTCGCGCCTTCATCGAAGACGAGCTGCCGTCCGGCCCGGTCGCGCGCTGGTTGGGCCGGGTTCCGACGGTCGCGAAGCTCGACGAGCTGCTCAAAGCCATCGCCCCCGATCGCGACTTGCTCGTCGGCCAAAGCAAAGCGGCCTGACCGCGACGGCACGCGTTGACTGTGGGCAGCGACAGGCGTAGATTGCGCGGCTTCATGAAAACGCACGTACCACAATTCACCCCCCGCGCCGCCGGCGCCGCGCGAATGTCGCACGTTCGCCTGTCACTGCCGACGCCCGCTCGGGCCCTCGGGCTCGAGCCGAATCGCCGTTATACGCGCAACTTCATGAGCTGACGCCTTTCGAACACTGGATCGGAAGGCGCTTGCGGAGCCTTCCGATCAGGGTCAAGGGAAAAGCCCCGGTTGGATGCTCCACCGGGGCTTTTTCTTTTCGTGACCAGGAGAACGACCGTGCTGTTCATCCGCGAGTTCGTCGTGCGCAAGCACGAACGTGGACTGCTCTACAAAAACGGTGACTTCGAGCGCTTCCTCGCGCCGGCCGTCTATCGCTTCTTCGATCCGAGGAAACGAATCGAGGTCGAACGCTTCGATCTCTCGGAGCCGGAGTTCGAGCATCGTCTGCTCGACTACCTCGTGCGTTGGCATCCCGAGGCCGTCGAGGACCTGTTCGTGCGCGTCGAGACGGGCGCCGGAGAGATCGCCGTCGTTTACCGCAACGGCCATCCGTGGACCTTCGTCGGGCCCGAGCGGCGCGCGCTCTTCTGGAAGGGCGTCGTGCACGTCCGTGCCGAGCTCCTCGACATCGAAGCCGAGCCCACGGTGCCGCGGCGCATCGTGCAGACGCTGCTCGCGGATCTGCAAGCACGCCGCGTTTCGCCGTTCGAGCGCGCGATCTACGTGCGCGAGGTGCCCGAAGCGCACGTCGGGCTGCTTACCGTCGAGGGCAAGCTCGTCGCGGAGCTGCCGCCGGGCGTGCACGCGTTCTGGAAGATCGGCCGCAATCTGACGCTCGACGTGCTCGACTCGCGCGTCAAGGCGCTCGGTGTCGGCGAACGCCGTTGGGCGACGTTCGCCCGCTGCGCGGCTCGAGGACAGGTCGGTCACCGCCAGAGCGCGTTGTGAGCCAACGGGCGGCCTCAAGACCGAGGCCGCGCCTTGACCTGGTCCCGGCGTTTGCGTAGCGTCGAACGCATCCGTCGTTGGAGGGTCCGGCCATGGCAATGCACCGCCGCGATTTCATCGAGCTCGGCACCGCTGCCTCGTTGTTGACGGCGCTCGGCCTGCCGGCGCTCGGCGCCGACGCGCCGACCGTGGGCCTCATCTTCCCGCCCGCGAACTACCCCATTCCGCCCGATGCGGGCCGCCTCTACCCGAGCGGCGTGAAGTTCATCGGCAACGGCTTGGGCTTCAGCGGCATGACCATCGAGGGCTACGAGGAAGCCATTCCGCGCGCGCTGCCGCGCGCGCAAGAGCTCGCCGCCCAGGGCGCGGACTTGATCTCCGTGTTCGGCTCGTCGATCACCTTCTATCGAGGCGCCGCGTTCAACCAAGAGCTCACGGAAAAAGTCACGGCGCTGACCGGACTGCCGGCCACGACGCAGAGCAACGGTTTGGTCGACGGCTTGAAGCACGTCAACGCGCGCCGCGTCGCCGTCGCCACGGCCTACACCGACATCGTCACGGAGCGACTGAAAATCTTTCTCACCGAGCACGGCTTCGAAGTCCTCTCGACGAAGGGCTTGGGCTTCGAGCGTGTCCCCGAAGGCGGCGGAACACCCGAGATCCTCCACCAGCTCGGTGTCGACGCCTACGCGGCGGCCGCCAAAGCCGATGCGCTCGTGATGTCGTGCGGCGGCTTGCGCACCCTCGACATCATCGTGCCGCTCGAGAAGGCCATCGGCGTCCCGGTCGTCTCGTCGACGCCGCACGGGCTCTGGCATTGCGCGCGCATGGCCGGCGTCAAGAACCGCATCGACGGATTCGGCATGGTGATGGCGGCGTAAGCTCGCCGGCCCGCCCCTCGCGCGTGCATCCGTCCCGAGAGATCGTCAGGTCACCCGACGATCCTCTGCCGATCGTCATGCTGGAGGACGATCGTCGTCAGATCGTCGCCAGTACTGACGGTCGCTCAGGCAGTGGTTAGTCGGCCAGGAACGTATGCCCTCATCGCTCCGTAACAAACCACTGACATTTGGTGACAGGGCTGGACTCGTAGCAGATTCGCGAGTCGAGGCCAAGCCCGTCATCGCGCATGTTCACGGGTTCCGCGGCTTCGCGATCCTGAGCATCGTCGCGGGGCACGCGTTGTCGGACCAAGTGTACTTCTTTGGAGGCAGCGAGCCGTCACCGAGCGTTTCAGCGTTAGGTGCAGTCGTGGAGGCAATCTTCCACGGGGGTACCATCTATTTCGCACTCATCTCCGGCCTTCTGTTCTCGCTCGTCCTGCACACGAAAGGGTGGCCCGCCTTCTTCCGAAGCAAACTGACGAACGTCCTCTCGCCGTACGTGGTGATGACGTTCTTCTTCACCTGGTATGGACACGATGACCAGTTTCGCCTTCGCGTGTTCGAAGGCAGCGTGCAGGACTATCTAGCCACGGTGTTCACGAACCTGTGGACTGGTGGGGCGTTCTATCCTCTCTGGTACATCCCCATCCTCGTGATCTTGTATGCGGCGACGCCGCTGATCGCGTGGCTGCTCGACCGCCCGCGCGCACGCTGGCTGGTATGGATCGTGATGCTCGCGCCGCTCGCCGCATCGCGCGAATGGCCTGAGCTCTCCTGGACCAACCCGGTCTATTTTCTCGGGCCGTACACGATCGGGATGTGCGTGGCCAGGCAATACGCGTCCTGGCTCAAGGCCTTTCGCACGTGGCAGAAGCCGTTGGTGATCATCGCCGTGACGACCACTGCCGCCCTGGTGACCGCCTACTTGATCGACTTCAATACGGTAGGGTCGGTCTCGATTCGCGAGACCCTGTTTTACCTCCAGAAGCTGGCCATCGCCGCCGTCGTCCTCGTCTGGCTGCACGCCCGCGAGCATCACCTGCCGCGGTGGCTCAACACGCTCGCCACATTCGCGTTCCCGCTGTATTTCCTGCACGCATTCCTACTCTTCCTCCTCAAGGACGGTCAGACGCGATTGGGCCTCGTCCCTGATACAGTCCTGGGGATGATCGTGGGCGGGTTGGTGTGCCTTGCCGCGGCGCTCACGATGGGAGTCGCGATCAGCGTGCTCGCGAGGCGTCTGCTCGGAAAGCGCTCTCGTATGTTGCTGGGCGCCTAAGAGATGGAGGTCGGCGGGTGTTGCCGTCTAACGAGGGCATGCACCTTCCGGGCTTCGCCCGCAGGTGATGCCCAAGGCGTTAGGCGGCTACTCGATGCGAACGGCGGCTTCGGCGTATACACTGGCTCTTGCGGGTGCGCGGTCCGTTCTGCGCACCAACTCTACTCGCGTATTTTCGCTTAGTAGACGGCGATTGGAAACTCGAGACGCTGAATCGCCAACCGATTGTGTTGTGTGACGAGCGCGCGCGCTGAAGGTCAATTCCCACTATAGGTGCAGCGTTGTGCCAGCCACCTGAAACGCGTTGCACCGCGCGTCGGTCGGCGACATGAACACCATCCACGCTGGCGCGCTTGTTCTCGAGCCGCAAATAGCGGCACATGCGGCCGAAATGTTCGCGGTGCTCAGCGATCCGGCCATCTACGAGTTCGAAAACTCCCGTCCAGAGTCGCTGGACTGGCTTGAGCGTCGCTTCGCGCGACTCGAGTCGCGAGCTTCAACGGACGGCGAGGAGCAATGGCTAAACTGGGTCATTCGGCTACCTACCGGCGCGCTCGCAGGTTACGTCCAAGCTACGATCGATCGCGACCGCGTTGCGTACATCGCCTACGAGCTCGGGAGCAGATTCTGGCGGCAAGGGATCGGTCGCGCGGCTGTAAGCGCGGTGCTCGTCGAGCTCGCAGCAACCTACGCTGTCGACACGGTGGTGGCTACGCTGAAGTCGCGGAACTATCGGTCGGCGGCCCTCTTACGAAGCCTGGGCTTCAGCTCGCAGTTGCCCGGTGCGCCGCCCGCCGGCGCTCACGCGTCCGACGAGACGTTGATGTACAAACAAACCGCGGCTAACGAGAACTAGTGCGCGATGGTTGTGGCCGGACTGGCAGTCAGGTTCGCGAGAATTCGGGCGCACGCCGGGTTCGGCGCGTGCGCCCGTTTCTCGCAGCGAGAGACTTTAGAAGCTCTTCGTGTACTGCAAGCCCCAGCGGCGCGGCAGCGCCTTCCAGACGAAGGGGTGCGAGAACTCGTCGTTGTACTCTTCGTCGAAGAGGTTCTTCGACCACACCATCATCGACCAATCGTCGCCTTGCACGCCGGCGCGCATGTCGACGACGTTGACGGGGTCGCGCACGGTCTGGTTCCACGCGAGCGGGCCGAAGCCCGCCGGATCGCCCGGGCCCCAATACGTGTCGCCGATGGTATGTAGATCTGTGCGCCAGACGAACTCGAGGCCGTTGTCGAGCGGTTTTGCGTAGTTGAACCCGAGGTTGAACGTGTAGTCGGACGTGAGCGGCACTTCCTGGCCGACGACGTGCGGGATCTGGGCATCGGACGTGATCTCGCTGTTCATCGTGGCCACACCAAGATTGAGCGAGAACGTGTCCGTCAGTAGAGCGTTGAGCTCGAACTCGAGACCGTCGTACTCGACCTCGTCGAGGCTACCCAAGTTCTGCGTGCTCGACGCCACGAGGAAGATGAAGTAGTACGCGCCCTCGAGATCCGTCTGGTAGTACGCGAGATTCGTGCTCACGCGGCCGTCGGCGAACTGCCCTTTCCAGCCGATCTCGAGCGTGTCGGCGATCTGCTCGTCGAACGTGTTGAACACGCCCGCGACGCCGGCCAGCGCCACGCCCGACTGATTGAAGCCGCCGCTGCGGAAGCCGCGGCTCAGGTCGCCGTAGAGGGTGTTGTTCTCGTCCGGCTGCCAACGCAGCGTGACCTTGGGCTGCATCGCGTCCCAGGTTTCCGTACGCTGCTGCCCCGTGACCAGGTCGCCGGCGAGCACCGCGGGGATGAAACCCGGCGGCGTTTCGGTCGTCTGCTCGCGCTCGTCCTCGTCGTAGCGCAGCGAGAACGTCGCGTCCCACTGGTCGCTGATATCGACACCGAGCTGGCCGAACACGGCCCACGCGAAGTTGTCCTGCGAGTCGGAGAGATACGTCACCTGCGGATTCGGAATCGACAGATCGAACGGGAAGCCCGTCGTCGTTCGCGGCACCTTGTAGACGCGGCTCACACCGCTGCCCGTGTCTAGCAGGTTGCCCGTGCCGATGAACCGGTCCGTTTGGAGCAGATAGGCACCCGCGAGCCAGCGCACGCGCCCGTCGTCCGGCGACGTGAACCGGAACTCTTGGCTAACGCTGCTGACCTCGAGGTACTGCGCCTGATTCCAGTCGCCGAAGAACGGGTTGTTGGTCAGCGGCGGCTGGCCGTTGAAGACCGGGAAGAAGATCTCGTTGAACGACTGGCCCAGCGGACGGAAGTCGAATGCATCGCCCGTCAACATCTCGTGCAGATCGTCGTACGCGGTGATGGACGTGAACGTGCCGGCATCCGTCGCGACGTCGAACTTGATCGACACCTCGTCGATGTCCTTCAGGCCTTCGCCGGGATTGTTCACGAGGATCGGCACGCCCGTGTAGTTGACGTTGTTGACGTCCGAAGGCGCGACCGTGACGCCGGCCAACTGGTTGGCGTTCGGCACACCGACGAAACCGCCGAGGCCTCGCCAGTCGTCGTTGATGACGAAGTGCAGCGCGGTCGTCTCGATGTCGGAGCGCGCGTAACGGAAATCGCCCGTCACTCGGTCGTTCGGCTCCCACATGAACCGCACGCGCGCCGACGTATCCTTGTACGGATCGGCGCGCTCGCGGAGGAACTGGTTCTTGCGAAAACCGTCGGTGTCGGCCTGCGACAGCGACAAGCGGTACTTCCACGCGTCGCTGTCGCCGAGGGGACCGCTGATCGTGCCCTGCGCCATGTAGCCAGGGCCGGAATCGGCGCCGAGCCGCAGCTTGGCCTCAAACTCGTCGGTCGGCCGTTTGGTGACGATCGAAATGGCGCCGCCGATGGCGTTGCGCCCGTAGAGCGCGCCCTGCGGGCCCTTGAGCACCTCGATCTGCTCGATGTCGTAGAGCTCCTGGTTGAACTGCGCGGGGTTCGACATGAGCACGCCGTCGACGACGACCGCCACGGGCATGTCGCTGTTGCGCGCCTGCGACACCCCGCGGATCGTGATGAACGAGTTGCCCGGGTTCTGGGTCTGGACGACGGTCATGTTCGGCGTCAGCGCGATGAAATCGTGCGGCGTCTGGATGCCCGCCGATTCGATTTCGGTGGCCGTGAACGCCTTGATCGCCGCGGGCGTCTCCGTGTAAGACTCCGCGCGGAGACGGGCAGTTACGATGATCTCTTCGAGTTGTTCCTGGGCTAGCGCCACCGAGGTCGCGAGAGGTGACAACGCCAGCAACAGCGGTCCCGTGACAGGGACGCGTTTCAGCACACTCATGATCTCCCCCTTGAGAGGTGTTTGTTGCGTCGGCGCACTCTACCGTACTCGCTCCTGCTCGTCACCGTGATCTTGCTAGCATCGGCAGCACCACCGAAGGACCGCAACCCATGTCGTTCCGCCAACGCGTCGAGCGCCTCACCGACAACCACTACGTGCTGCCGCGTTTGGGAGCCATGCGCGTCGAGGTTCACGCGTTCCTGTCGCCGGCCCTGCTCGCGCAGACCGACGAGGCGCTCTGGCAGCAAGCGGCCCAGGCCGCGGCCTACCCCGGCATGATCGGTTTCTACCTCATGCCCGACA
Source organism: uncultured Gammaproteobacteria bacterium (assembly GCA_964503125.1). Classification (GTDB taxonomy): domain Bacteria; phylum Pseudomonadota; class Gammaproteobacteria; order Steroidobacterales; family Rariloculaceae; genus FEN-1219. Next base: position 19,648 of record CAZCZE010000032.1, on the reverse strand, counting down.
CGCATTTGGGCTTTGGGCTACCGGTCGGCGGCGTGGCCGTGACCGAGGACGTCATCATTCAGGCCGGCAGCGGCTACGACATCTCGTGCGGCGTGCTCTTTCTGCAAGTGCCCGAGCTCACGGCCGCGGACGTCGCCGACGAGGACCAACGGCGCCGTTGGATTCGTGCCGTAGAGACGCGCATCGCCACGGGCGTCGGCAGCCATCGCCCGCGCCACATGCCGCGCTTCGCCGAGAGCGAGGTCGAGGAAATTTTCCGTTACGGCGCGAAGGCCCTCGGCGTCGCAGCCGAGCTCTGCGAGCGGCAGTTCATCGCGATCGACGAAGCCGCGCTCGACACCGATCGCATCGCGCGCGCCCGCGACAAGGCGCAGCCGCAGCTCGGCTCCGTGGGCGGCGGCAACCACTTCATCGAGATGCAGGTCGACCGCGACGACGGCTCGGTCTGGGTCATGATCCATTGCGGCAGCCGCGGCTACGGCTGGCAGACCGCGAATCACTATTTCTACGAAGGCGCGAAGCTGCGCGGCCTGCCGAAGAACCGCCGCGAGGAGTCGTGGCTGCGCGCCGACGAGCCGCTCGGGCGCGAGTACTGGGCCCATCACAACAGCGCGGCCAACTACGCCGTCGCCAACCGCCACGTCATCGTGCGGGGCGTGCAGCAGGCCCTCGAGGACGTGTTCTGCGCGACCGGCGAAGTGTTCTACGAGATCTCGCACAACCTCGTGCAGCAGGAGACGCTGGTGCTGCCCGATGGCAGCACGCGTCGTGGCTTCGTGCACCGCAAGGGCGCGACGCGTGCGTTTCCCGCAGGGCACCCCGACCTCGTGGGCACGCAGTGGGAGACGACCGGCCATCCCTGCCTCGTGCCGGGCTCGATGCGCGAGGGCGCTGCGATCCTATTCCCGCTTCATGGCGCCTACCGCTCGGGCTGCTCGGTCAATCACGGCGCCGGGCGCGTGCTCGCGCGCGGCCAGGCGAAGCGCGACTTGGCGCCGCTCCAGGACGACATCGACCGCGAGATGCGCACCATCACGCGCACGCTCGGCGGCGTGCCGATCCGCGGCATCGTGGGCAACACCGAGCGGACGCCGCTCGACGAGTGCGGGCACGCGTACAAGGACCTCGACGAGGTGCTGCGCGTGCTCGAGGCCGAAGGCATCGCCGAGGTGGCGCACCGGCTCTACCCGGTCGCCAATATCAAAGGCATGGACTGAGCGTTACACCCCGAGCAGCTTCAGCGCCGTGCCGCCGAGAATCGCCTCGAGCTGCGCATCGGGTAGCCCCGCCACGGCGAGCGCATCGCCGACGGGATCCTGGCTCGCGATCGGGAACGGATAGTCGGTGCCGAGCACGATGCGATCAGCGCCGACCTGCTCGATGAGGTTGCGCAAGTTCTCCGGCGAGTAGACGAGCGAGTCGTAGTAGAGGTCGCGCAGATAGGCGCTCGGCGTCTTGCTCATGCTGCGGCACGCTTGGCTGCGCGTGTAGCAGTTGTCGGCGCGGCCGATGTACGACGGCAGGAACCCACCGCCGTGCGAGAGCACGATCTTGGCTTTCGGGTGCTTGTCGAGAAAGCCGCTGAAGATCATGTGCGACAGCGCGACGCTCGTATCCAGCGGCATGCCGATCGTGTTGCCGAGCTGGCCGTTGCCCGCGAACCGCTCGCCGCCGCCCGTGAAGCCTTCGGGATGGATGAAGACCACGGCGCCAAGCTCCTCGCACTTGCTCCAGAACGGCGCGAAGCGCTCGGCCGAGATTTCCTCGTTGCCGATGACCGTGGTCATCATGACGCCCTTCAGACCGAGCTCCTTCATCTGGTGCTCGACCTGCTGCGCGGCGAGATCGGGATGCTGTAGCGACACGACGCCGAGCCCCACGAGCCGGTCGGGATGCGCCGCCACTTGCTCGGCGACTTTCTCGTTCAAGAGCTTGACGTAGGCGCTCGCGAGATCGCGGTCGGCCCAGTCGTGCTGATGCTGGAAGTGCAGGCTGATGACTTGGACGTCGATGCCCTGCCGCTCCATCGTCGCGAGGCGGCCTTCGACGCTCGTGAGCTGGGCCGCCATCGGCGAGCGCAGGAACGCGCCGATGTCGGTCTCGGCCTGCGCCTCACTCTCGATGAGCGGCCAGACCTCGGGCACGAGCAAGTGCGCGTGCAGGTCGACGGTCTTGACGCGCCGGCCGCCGACGAGCGTCGGTCCGCGGCGCGTGCCCGGCGCGGCCGCCGGCGGCTGTGCGCGCGCCCAGCCGCAGCCGTACAGAGCGGCGCCGCCCGCGGCGACCGCCGCCAGAAAATCGCGTCTCGACTTCAGCATGACTCCCCTGTGCGCCGCCGCGTTCATGGCTCCTGGGTGGGGACTCGATGGAAGATGCGCTCGACGTCCAGGGCCCGTCCCTTGCGCGGCTTCAAGCGAGCCGTCCAGTGCAGAGTGTCCGCTCGCGCCTCGACCCAGTAACGCTCGCTGACGCGCGTACCGTCGGCGAGCTCGTGCTCGATCTCGAGCACGTTGTTTTGCCAAGCGACGCTCGCTACCGCGCCGTCGCGCTCGACGCGCGCACCGTAGCGATACGCGATCGAGGGCTGGTTGCCGTAGCGGATTTCGGTGGTGCCGGCTGCCTGCCGGACCTGGAGCCGGAACGTGGCTTCGAACACGTGCTCGACGCCGCGCAGGTCCCCTTCGCGATCGAGCTCGTCGTCGTCATCCGCGGGTCGCGGCAGGTCGCCGACCGGGATGCCGAAGATACTGACGCCGCGGACGCGGCCGCCGCGGCTGCTGCCGCTGTCGCCTCTCAAGACCCGCACCGGATCGTCGCTCGACCGCGCCTCGAGCGTCCAGGTACCCGTCAAGTCGGGGGCGTTTTCGGCGAACGTCGCGAAGCTGGCCGCTGCGGCGAGCGCCGCCGCGGTCAGCGTCGGCATGAAGCGCTTCATACGAATTCCTCGCGTGGCGGCCACTGAAAGAGAGACTAGCCGAACGCCCGCGAGTTCACTGTAACCAACTGTAAGGGCGGCGTCGCTTGAACGGCCTACGGGCCGCGCGCAGACTCGCCCGCATGAACGCACGACGCTGCTCGCGCGCGGCCGCTGCTGCGGTGCTCGCATCCCTCTCGCTGCTCGGTTGCTCGGACGCCGAATTGCCGAACCCTTATCGCACGCTCACGGGTTTACTGCAGGCGCCCGCCGGCCGCACGCTGGGCTCCATGAGCATGGTCGACGTCGCGCGCGACGGCACGCTGTGGATCGCCGAGCGCTGCGGCGAGAACAATTGCCTGGGACACGACGATATCGATCCCGTGCTGCACGTCGGCGCCGACGGCGAGTGGCTCGGAGCCTTCGGCGCGGGGCTGTTCGCCTGGCCGCACGGCGTCTACGTCGACGCCGACGGCAACGTCTGGGTCACGGACGCGCGCGGCGGCGACGATCGCGGCCATCAGGTCATCAAGTTCTCGCCCGACGGCCGCGAGCTGCTGCGGCTCGGCACGGGCGCGCGCGCCGGCGACGGCCCGACCCATTTCAACGGCCCCACGGACGTCGTCGTGGCCGCCAACGGCGACGTGTTCGTGAGCGATGGCCACGAGGCCATGTCGAACAACCGCATCGTGAAGTTCGCGCGCGACGGCACGTTCATCAAGGAATGGGGCGGCACGGGCAGCGAGCCCGGCCGGTTCATCGTGCCGCACGCGCTCGCACTCGACTCGCAGGGGCGGTTGTTCGTCGCCGATCGCGACAACAACCGCATCCAGATCTTCGATCAGGACGGCAATTTCCTCGATGCGTGGACGCAGTTCGGCCGGCCGAGCGGCATTCACATCGCCGCCGACGACACGCTCTATGTCTCCGACAACCAGTCGAACGACGAGCGCAACCGCGGCTGGCCGCGGGGCATCTATGTCGGCAGCGCGAGGGATGGGTCCGTGAGTGCGTTCATCCCGGACCCCGAGTTCGACCCGACGCGCGCGCAGGAGACGGGGGCGCATGGCCTCGCCGCCGATTCAGCCGGCACGATCTACGGCGCCGAGGTCTATTCGCAGAGCGTCAAGAAATACGTGCGCTGACGCCCGCAGGGCGGGTCAGCAGCGCGGAACGAGCCGCTCGCTGCTTGCCGAAGTGGCTCAGAAGCTCGCGGCCAGCGTCTGACGGTAATCGAGGAGCTCGCGCTCCGCCACGGCGCGCGTGCGCTCGAGCTCGCGAATCTCCGTCGTGAGCTCGCCGTAGCGTCTTCCTAAGTCCGCGCTGCGCGTGACCATGGCGACGCGTTGCTCGGGCGTCGTGTCGCTCGCGATCATCCTGGCCGCGATGTCCGTGAGCTCCCGCTTGATGTTGTCCTGCGCGCGGTAGCTGCCCGCGATGCGCGCATCGACGTTCCCGAGCGCCGACTCGAGCCCGTGGAGGTGCCGGCCCGCGTTGTACTCGCTGACGAACTCGGCTTCGAGATCGCCGGGGCAGACGCCTTGATACGAAGCGCCGCTGTGGCCAACGGCGAAGCCGTTGCTCGCGCGGCAGTAGACGCGCACGCCCTCGGCGTGACCGGCGCGGTAACTCGCGAGGTCGGGCGCGACACCGTGCTCGGAGCACGCTTGCCGATACCGGCCGATACCGGCTTCGGATCGGCCGAGCGTGCCGTCCTCGAAACCGACGGTGCGCCAGTCGGCGGTCACGCAGGCTTGCTCGCTCATGCCGGAGCAGCCGGCCACGAGGTAGGCGGCGAAACCGAGAGACAGGATACGCGTGAGATACATAATGTCCGTCCCTGACCGTGGTTGGCGCAGTATAGGAACGCCGTTCGCGTCATCCTCGGACCCAAGTCACAACACGTCGCGTTCCCCGGCGAGCCCGACCAATGCCCAGCGTCCTACCGGAGATCGATCTTGCCCCCTTCAGGGCGGCGCCTTTCAGCCCCGGCGGGCGTGAGCTCGTCCTGCGCTTGCGCGACGCGTGCCATGGGCCCGGCTTCTGTTACCTCGTCGGTCACGGCGTGCCCGCCGAGCACGATGCCACCGTCATGGCAGTCACGCGCCAGTTCTTCGCGCTGCCCGAAACGGAGCGCCGCGCGCTCGCGATCGCCAACTCCCCGCACTTTCGCGGCTACACCGTGCTCGGCGGCGAGATCACGAAGGGCGTCAGCGATTGGCGCGAGCAGCTCGACGTCGGCCCGGAGGAGCCCGCGGCCGTGGTCGCGCCGAGCGACCCGCCGTGGTTACGCCTGCGCGGTCCGAACCAGTGGCCCGCCCGGCTACCCGCCATGCGCCCGGCGGTGCTCGCGTGGATGCGCGCAATGGATGGCGTGGGACTCGCGATCTTGCGCGCGCTGGCGCTCGGCTTGGGCCAGCCGCTCGAGCATTTCGACGACGCGGTGCTGCCGCGCGGCGACCCGCACCTCAAGATCATTCGTTATCCCGCGCAGCCGCGCGCGGCCGACACGGGGCAAGGCGTCGGCATGCACCACGACTCGGGACTCGTGTCGTTCGTGCTCCAGGACGACGTCGGCGGCTTGCAGGTCGAGAGCGACGGCAAGCTCGTCGACGCAACGCCGCGGCTCGGCACCTACGTCATGAACCTGGGCGAGATGCTGCAAGCCGCGACGAGCGGCTACCTGCGCGCGACGAAGCACCGCGTGCGGAGCCCGCCGTCGGGGCGGGAGCGGCTGTCAATCGCGTACTTCTTCCACCCGCGGCTCGACGCCGTGTTTGCGCCCACTACGCTGCCGCCCGAGCTCGCGGCTGCGGCGCCCGGCGGCCAGAACGCCGATCCGAACGACCCGATCTTCGCGACCTTCGGCGACAACTACCTGAAGATCCGCCTGCGGTCGCACCGCGACGTAGCTCTCGCCCACTATGCCGACCTCGGGCCGGCGTGACCTCGAAGCGCCCGTTTGCATCCAAACGGCGCGCCCGTGTGTCTAGTCGATCGGTAACCACTTTGCCTTGCGAGGTAACGACCCATGATCGCATCGATGTTGCGGCGGACGGCCGTGTTCGTGGCCGCTATCGGCGCGGCCGCGCTGCCGGCGGGCGCACAGGTTTTATCGCCGCTTCCCCTGGGGCAGGGCGAGGAGGTGCACGGACCGCTGGATGCCCTGCTCATGTTCGGCCTGCCGGCGCTCGGGATGATGCTCGTGTTGGGCATCATTGCGATCGCCCTATTCCACGACCGTAAGAAGGATCGCGAACGCTTTGCGATGCTCGAGCGGCTTGTCGTGTCCGGCCAACCCGTGCCGCGCGAGCTCATCACGGGCGAGAAGCCGCCCCTACCGTTGCCCGCGGAGCGCCGGCACGACATCCGGCGCGGCATCACGCTGCTCAGCTTCGCGATCGCGGTCGCGCTGATTCTCATCATTGGGTCCGGCGGCAACTGGCGGTACGGCGTCTGGGGTTTGCTGTTCCTGCTGCCGAGCCTCGGCAGCTTCTTCAAGGCTTGGCTCACCGGGCGCGAGATCGCGCGCGGCGCCTCCTCGGGCTCGCCACAGCCCTGAGGTGAGCGACAGCGACACAGCGCTCGTCGCGCGGATCGTCGCCGACGACGATCGCGCCGCGTTCGAGCTCCTCGTGCGCCGGCACCAATCGGCCGTGCGCAACTTCCTGCGGCGGCTCGCGCGCAACGACGTCGAGCGCGCCAACGACCTCGCGCAGGAGACGTTCATCAAGACGTACCAGGCGCTCCGCTCCTACCGCGGCGCCGCGCGCTTCTCGACCTGGCTCTTCCGCATCGCCTATCACACGTTCTTGAACGACGAGCGCGGCCGCCGCAGCGCTGTCGAGTTCGACGAGGAAACACACGGCGGCGCCACGGACACGGCTGCCGCCATCGCCACGGCCCTCGACGTGGATCGCGCCCTGGAGCAGCTGCCGGTACGGCAACGAGCCGTGTTCGATCTACACTACAAGAAAGGTATGACGCACTCCGAGATTGCCGACGCACTCGAGTTGCCGATCGGCACGGTGAAATCCGATCTCGTCCGTGGCCACGAGAAGCTCAGGGAATGGCTCAGCCCGGCTCAAGGAGTTACGCAATGAGCAATGACCCCACCAACATCGAAGCGACGCTGCGCGCACCGGAGCCGACGCTCGCCGACGACGACTTCAGCGTCAACGTGCTCGCGCGACTGCCGCCGCGCCGCCGCCGCAGCACGGCGCGCCGCTGGACGCTCGCCGGCGCCGCGTGCTTGGGCAGCGCCCTGACGGCGATCTTCGCGCCGCCGCTCGGCGAGGCGCTCGCGGCGCTGTTGCCGTGGATGGTCCCGCCGCTTGCCGCAACGACCGTTGCCATCCTCGTCATCGTCATGGTGCCCGGCTTGTACTTCCTATACGCCGAGCGCGCCGACCGCTGAGAGCCGCGCGCCACAAGAGATCGGCACGGACGTAGCGCCCATCGGCGAAATCCTCCACGTACAGTTTGAGCAGCGCGCTGGGATTGACATCGAGCAGGGCGTGTTCCGCTGAGCGGGCGCAGCGCGTGGCGCACGCGCGTCCGCGAGCGTATGCCCGACGTCAAGGCGATTCCGCGCGAGATGGTGGGCATCGTCGCGGCCGACCCCGCGGTGCTCGATAGCTACGAGAACTTTCTCGTCGCTCTGCGCGGGCCCCGCTAGCCCGCTGACGAAGAGCGAGTTCGTGCGGCGGACCAAGCCGCTCTATGACGACGCGAACCGGGTCGTGGCCGCAGATTTCGGCCCGAAATCGGGCAAAAAGCCGCCTGTTTCAGCGGGCCCGGGTGTACCGGAAGACCTCTTCGCGCACGGAACCGTCCTTGGGGTTCCCGATGGCGAGATAGGCGACGACCTCGTCGCCGCGCGGCTCGAGGGTCAGCCCGTCGAAGCAGAACCGACCTTTCGAACGTGCCACGAGCGCGAACGCCACGGAGTCATCGCGTTCCTCCCAGCCGCGCAGATCGGCGTGGAAGTGCTTCAGGCGCAGCTCGAGACTGCCGTCGATCTCGCTCAGCGTCATGATCTCGTAGAAGACGGGCTCGCCGTCCCGGATCAACCGGTAGACACCCATCATTACGCCCGCACGGGGCGAGCTCCAGATTTCCTCGGTATCGCCGCCCAGCCCCGCGCCGGTCCAGGTGCCGGCGAGCCAGCTCATCGCGTCGATCGTTGCGCGCGCCGGCGCCTCACCGGGAGACAAGCGCAAAGTGTTCGCCGTCAACGCCTCCGCCGCGTTCGTCTCGGTCGCGCAGAGACTAGTCGCGAGGATCAGTGCGCACCAAAGCGTCGTTCTCATGAGAGCGCCCCCGGTTCGATCGGGATGTAGATGTGCGTCTCGAGCTCCGCCTCCGGCGTGTTGTCCGGATCGTTCGCGAAGCGATGCAGAATCGGTTCGTCGCGCAGCGCCAGGCCTTGCGACGGAAGGGCATCGCGGAGCAAGGCGTCGTGCGCATCATCGAGCAATGCGTAACTGCCGATGTGCAGGTGGGTTGCGTAGCGACGGCCGCCCAGTTTCCCGATGCGCACTGCGTCATCGCCGACGAGTGTTGCACTCGTCGACAGGCAGCAATCGAATACGCATTCCTGGATCGGCGTGTCGCGCCGATCGTGATGCGGGACACCCCAGATCCCTTGCACGGATTCGAGCGCTCCCTGCTCCGCCACCCAGTTGAAGAGCCTGCCATAGGCTTTGTCGAGATCCGCGTAGTCGCCGTGATTGCGCAAAGCCGCGACCGTGAACGGGTGCAGGTCCACGATCTCGACGCGAATGACTGGCATCGGTCGATCGGCCGTCGTTTCGCGCGGAACGGCTGCGGCGTGCTGGAAGCTCTCCGGGCGGTCGCGGACATCGCTCGGTGCCGCGTCGAACATCTGTCGAAACGCCTTCGCAAAGGCCTGTGGCGTTTCGTAGCCCACGCGGCCGGCAATCTCAGAGACGGGCAGGGAGGTCCCGGCCAACAGATGAATCGCACGCCCCAGGCGCAACCTCTGGATGGTGGCGCCAAGTGACTCGCCCGCGAGCGCCCGATAGACGCGCATGAAGTGGAACTCGGAGAAATTCGCGCAGCGGGCAAGCACGCCGATAGCGGGCGGCGCCTCCTCGTTGGCGATGCACTGAGCGATCCGTTCGACGACGCGATCGACTCGCCGGAGATATTCGGTGCGGCTCGCTACTCTCATGGAGGCAGTGTGCCAGCTCCCCGTGGGCGCAACGGCTCCGATCCTGCTCAGTCGCGAGGGGGCGGATAGTGCGTTGAATCGGCATTTCGTAAAGCCGGCGAAGCGGCTAAGGCGTATAGAAAAAGCCGTTCTGTCAAAGCCGAGTGTAACGCCGGACGAGAACCCCTCGACAGCGGCCCGCGAAACGCCCTTATGGCGCGCTCGAGTGGTTCAGGCACAGCGTCGCCGAGCGCGATCCGAACGCTTACGGCTTCGCGACCGACCCGAAGGTCGTCGACGCGCTCGGTGACGACCCACGCTTCGCCGCCCTCGTCGCCGAGATGCAGCTGCCGCTCTAGCATAGGGCGGCGAGTCGTCCGCATGCAGATGTGCGAGCGCCACGTCGACGGGCAGGACGTAGTCGCCGCCCGTGCGACCGGCGAGATCTGCCGCGACGCGGCGCATCGCAGCGCTGTAGTCGGCGCGCGAGAAGCCGGCGCCGCGCAGCGCTTCGGCGATGCTCGGGCCGTACAGCGCGAGGCAGCCCGCGGCGCCGGCGAGCGCCTCTTCGAGCCGGTCCGCGAGGGCATTGATGTACCAGAGCCCGCACTGCGCAAACGGCAGCTCGGGCGCGGCGAGTGCCGCGGCCTCGAACTCGACCCGCGCCTCCGCGTAGCGCCGGCCGAAGTACAAAATCATTCCGTAATTCGCCTGATTGAAGGTGCTGAGCGAGTCCATGCGCCGCGCACGTTCAGCGTACCGAATCGCTTCGGTGGGGCGCTTTAGCGCCGCGAGCACGTTGGAGTAGAGCGTTGCAACGCGCGCATCGTTCGGATTGAGCTCGAGCGAGAGCAGCGCCTCGCGCTCGACCGCCGCCCAATCCCATTCGCTCCACGCTACGGCCGCACGCGCAAAGTGCGCCACCGCGCTTTCGGGATCGAGTCGCACCGCCTCCGCTGCCGCAATCTTCGCTTGCGGTGCCGCTTCGCTCGGTGGCAGGTAGCCCATCTGACTACGAAAGAGCCAGACCAACGCGACACCGACGTGCGGCGGTACATAGTCGGGATCAAGCTCGATCGCGCGCTCGAAGTGCCGCTGTGCGAGATCGAGATCGGGCTGCGTCTGCCTGTCTGTGTAATAAAGGCCCTTGAGCTGGTTCTCGTACGCTTCCGGATTGACGCGCCCTACGCGTGCAAGCCGCGTCTCCTCCGCGGGCAAGAGGGTGACCGCGAGCGCGTCGGCAACGCCGCGGCTCACTTCTCGTTGGACGGTGAGAATGTCCGTGAGCTCGCGATCGAAGCTCTCGGCCCAGCGCTGCGCCTGGTCCGTCACGCGAATCAGTGCGGTGTTGATGCGCACGCGCGTCCCGTCGCGGCGCGCTGTACCCTGCAGGACGTAGTCCGCGTCGAGGTCGCGACCGATGTCGGCGATCGAAGCGGAACCGCCTTTGTACCGCATCGTCGACGCGCGTGCGGTGACGCTGAGGCGTTGTGGCTGCAGTCGGCCGAGCTGCGTGATCATGTCGTCGGTCAGGCCGTCGCTGAAGTATTCTTCCGCAGGGTCGCCGGCGAGATTGTCGAACGGCAGCACGGCGAGTCTGATCGAGGTATCCGAGGGGACCCCGAGTAAGCGATCGCGCAGCCCGCCCACGTTCAGGATGCCAAGCAGCATTACGATGCCGAGCGCCGCCGCGGGCAGCGCGGCGAGCCGGGGAAGCGGATGTCGGCGCCCGATCGACCGTACGGCCGCCCCCGTCGTGGTGCGCTGCTCGTTCTCGAGCGCCGCGAGTGCAGCGCGCACGTCGGCGGCTCTTTGATACCGCCGGTCGCGATCTTTCTGCAGACACCGCTCGATCACGGCGGTCAGCGCTGGCGGCACGCTCGCTGGCAGCGGCTCCGGCGCCTGCGTTAGGACCGCGACGTGCAGATCGGGCGTGGTTTCGCCGGCGAACGGTGCACGACCCGTCGCTATCTCGTAGAGCAGCACACCGAGGGCCCAGATGTCGGTACGCGCATCGGCCGTCTTGCCGCGCAACCTGCTCCGGCGCCATCGCGTACGGCGTGCCCGCGGCGGCGTGCGGCGCGGCGGCCGGCGATAGCGCCGTCGTGTCGGCCATCAGCGCGTCGCTGCGCACGGCGATTCCGAAGTCGATGATCGTAAGCCGGCCGTCCTCGTCGACGATAACGTTCGCGGCTTTGAAGTCGCGGTGGACCATGCCGCGCTCGTGCGCGTACGCGAGCGCGTCTGCTGCCTGAATTCCGCATCGCACGACGGTCACCGGCGGCAGCGGCCCTTCATCGACACGCTCGCGCAGCGAGCGCCCGCTCACATACTCCATCGCGATGAAAGCCGTGCCGTCGACTTCCGCGACCTCGTGGATCGCGCAGATGTGCGGGTGGCTCAACGCGGCCGCGCTGCGCGCTTCGGCTAACAAACGCTCGGCGGCACCTGCGCCGCCGGCGTGCTCGTCCAAGATCTTGAGCGCCACGTTGCGTCGCAAGCGCTTGTCGTACGCGAGAAAGACGGCGCCCATTCCACCCCGGCCGAGCTGGCGCTCGATCCAGTAGGTGCCGAGCGTCGTGCCCGGTGCGATGCGGCTCGGCTCACCGCCCATCCGACTACGCCTCCGTACTTCTGAGCTCTGAATCCCGTGGTCCGCTGAGCTAAGGCCTATAAAAAGCCGTTCTGTCAAAGGGGAGTGTAGCGCCGGAGCGTGAACGGCGGTGCATCCGACGAGAATTCCGCGACCGCGGGGCACGAGAGCGTCTTTCGCGCCAACGTTGGCACGCTCCGCGGCCGAGCGGCGATGCCGACGTATCTTCGTCTCCACGCTCCCGTCGGCGCGCGAGAATCCGCTCGATGAGTTCCGGGTCCTCGATGCTGGCAATGACCCTGAGCCGCCCGCCGCAGCGCACACACTGCTCGATCTCATCATGACCATGAGCATGGAGATCGGCATGGTCACGCCGCCGGTCGGCCTGAACCAATTCGTGACGGCGGGGATCGCCGAGCTGCCGGTCACGCGCGTCGCGCGCGTGGCACTGCCGTGGCTGCTCGTGTTGTTCGCGATGCTCGTCCTCGTGACGTACGTGCCGTGGGTGTCGCTCGCGCTGCCGCGTTGGCTCGCCTGAGGCCAGCGACTACAGCTTGTACCCATTCATCTGGACGTCTTTCCAGTCGGCGACTGGTCCATAGGCGCGCTAAACTTAAGGCCGATGACGCATGACTTTTCGTCCACAGACTTGCAGTAGACGACTGCGGCCATGGTCCGAAAGCCGTCAACGACACCGGACACGATCACGCGCTCGTGCGGCTGCCAGCGCCGGCCAGTGAGAACACGAGCACCATGGGTGCTGATATCTTCAATCGAGACCGTTTCTCGGATCGAAGGGTCATCGAGCGCCTCAAGATGCGCGGCCATTCGACTCGCCATTCGTCGATCGACCCTGCCTGTGTGCATTTCAACCAACCTCGATGGCGATCCAACCGGGCGCCGCTGCCTGACAATGGGCGTCGGAAGCGTAACCCTGGCGTTGAAATCGATAGATGATTCGCGCGTGGCGAACGTCATCCAGTTGCTGCTGTTGCTTCGCATCCGACGAGCGTGATCCTGGAGCCTGTTTGCGCGAGAAAGACTCGCTTGCGTTTCTGCGCGTATAGAGCTTTATCCGCTTGCGCCATCAGATCTTGCAACGAGGAAGCAGCTTGCGGATCGAAGCGTGCTACACCGACGCTCAAAGACAAACGGTAGCGTGGTTCTTTCACTGCACAACGTGTCAGGTTCAGTTGTAACCGACGGCTGATCGTTTCCGCATTGCGTTCGGGTTCTTCGAGCATCAGTGCGATAAATTCATCCCCGCCTAGTCGTGCGGTGACATCGGATTTGCGAAACGCATTTTTGAAACTAGTTGCGGTCCGTAGTAATGCCCGATCTCCTTCATGATGGCCGAACTGATCGTTGATCTGTTTCAGGTCATCGACGTCGGCAAAGAACATCAACAATCGCCGCTTCATGTCATGGGCCAATCTAAGTTGCTGTTTCGCCAGCGCCTGGAACCCTCGCCGATTGTGCAAGCCGGTGAGGTCATCTTTGAACGCCAATTGTAGTAGCTTTGATTGCAATCGCTGCCGATTGCGCGCATGGCGAATCACCTTCGTTATCGTTTCGGTGGCCGCGTCCGACGAGCTCTTTATGCTGCCGTCTTCGGTGTTTACTTGCGGCAGCATCAGTATCGGCACACCGGGCGCTTTATCGCGCACACGGATAGCCATGTTCACTAAGAACGCCGGCGGCAATGCGGAATCCAACATGACGACATCGAGCTTGTCCTTCTTGCGTCTTTGGAGTGCGCTGTCCAATCTCTCGATATCCGATAGAAAGTCCTCGACATCGAGTAGCTGGCATTCGACGGATTCATCATCGACGATCTCTTCGGAAAACCAGGAGCTCGCTCGTCTATCGGAAATCGCAATAGCCTTCACCGGTGCGTTGCTCATATCGTTCCATCTATCCTTTCCCGAGAGTTGGTATACCTTGAATAGAACCTGCCACGGGCGACGATCAACGCTAGGGTGTCGACGCCCGTCGTGTTTTACGCCGGTCTCATTGCACGCGAGCGGCTGCCATGCAATTGAGCCGCGCAGAGTGTGCACTGCATGGAACGGCAAACCGTGCTCCGCTGGTAGCGGGTTGCACTTCGATTCTGTTGGGCAAGAGCCGGTCCAGCGTTTTCTTGCCGACCAGGTAGCATTCGCACGTTCGTGATTCGAGACCGTCCCGGTCCAGAATGGTGATACGCCCACGCCAGTAATCGATAAGGTTGGCTTTCCGCAGTTTGCCAGCAGCCTCCGTCACGGTTTCGCGCCGCACGCCAAGCGACGCGCCGATCATTTCTTGCGTCAGCGCCATTTCGCGCCCGAATGAACGATCCAGATTGAGCAACAGGTAACGGCATAGCCGCTGAGTCATCGTATGGTGACGACCACAGACCGCATTCAGAGAAATCGCGACTATGAGCGTCTGAACGTAGCAGAGAAGTAGATGCCGCAAGGCTTCGGAGCCGTCGCATTGTTCCTTGAGAACTCGCGAATTCAGCCGCAAACCTTGTCCAGCGCACCGAACCTCGGCCAGGCCGGGCGTAGTCTCGCCGGCCATGAACAATCCAACGCCGATCATCCCTTCGTTGCCGACGATAGCCGTTTCTGCCGATAAGCCGTCTTTCAGCCCATATAGCAGCGACACGATAGCCGTGATGGGAAAATACACATGCTGCGATTGATTGCTAGATCGACAGATCACGTCGCCTACCTGCATATCGACTCGTTCGAGGTAAGGTAGCAGCGTTGCCAGTTGGGCTCTCGGCAGCCTGGCGAGCAAACAATTCCGCCGCGCGTCGATCTCTAGACTTGAGACCGGTTGGGCGTTCACTGTGTACCTGTTCGTATGCATTTTCCGGCCTCACTTTGTTCCGTCCGTTCCCAAGCTGATTGCTAAAAGCAATTCCCGTAGGCAACGATAAACAAGAGCGCCGCCAGCATAATCAGGTGAATTCTTGATGCCGGCCTTGGAAAAGACCGGAGTGACCAGAGCGTAACAATTCAACGATCGATATTCAGGGCTCGATCAAACCGCTGCGAATGGCATAGCGGACCAGGCCCGCTGTTTGATGGATGTCGAGTTTGTCCATGAGCTTGGTGCGATGCGTATCCGCGGTCTTGACGCTGATTCCCAGCAGAGCTGCAATACCCTTGGTCGAGTGTCCTTCACCGACGAGTTGCAGCACTTGCCGTTCGCGCGGCGTCAGCGTCTTGTTCGGCAAATCGTTCTTGGCAAGGTAGGCATCAACCACCGCCTTGGAAATCTTGGGGCTTAAGTAGACCTCTCCTCGATGTACATGCTGCACGGCTGCAACCAGATCCAACCCCGCTTGTGTCTTGAGTACATAGCCGCGCGCACCCGCGCGCAATGCTTCCACGGCATAAGGCTCTTCCATATGACGAGTGAGTACTATCGAACGCGTCTTGGGGCTGATCTTGGGCACCTCGCGCAATACGCCGAGGCCGTCCAGACGCGGCATATCCAGATCTAGCACGGCAATGTCAGGAAGGAGCTCTTGTATCAAGCGCAGCGCTTCATATCCATCCGGTGCTTCGCCAACCGTCGAAATCTGTTCCTTCTCGAGCAACAGCCGCAAACCCTGTCGCACGATAAGGTGATCGTCGGCGAGCACGACGCGTATCGACATCTCAGCTGTCCACCGGATTCTCAATTGGAACGCGAACTACAAGCTCCGTGCCAGAACCGATCGCAGAGTTGATTTGCAATGCTCCGCCAACCACGCTCACTCGCTCGCGGATTCCGCTCAGGCCGAAGCCTCGCTCGCCTGTGCGCGTTTGGACCGAGTTGACGTCGAAGCCGACGCCGTTGTCGCGAATAGTGCAACAAATCGCTCCAGATTCCCGTTGGAACCGGATCAATACCTCGGTCGCTTGCGAATGTTTGATCGTATTGTTCAACGATTCCTGAGCGATTCGATACAGCACGGACTCAATGCGTCGCGGCAAGCGCTCTTGCGGCGAGCCTTCAATGGCGATCTGCAAGGGAAACCGCTGAGACAATCCTTCCGCCAAATATCGTAGCGCCGGAGCGAGACCGAGATCGCTGAGCATCGCAGGTGCCAACTCATGCGACAATCGTCGCAACTGCACTTCGATTTGGTCGAGCAGCTCCACTACGTTCGCAATATTCGGCCGAGCGGCAGGCATCTCGTGACCCATGTTCTCCAGCGCAATGTACACTGCGACCAACAACTGACCGGCCTCGTTATGCAACGCATGAGCGATGCGTTTCGCTTCCTGCTCCAACACTTCGTTGAAGTGACGCAATACGATGTTGGCTTCGCGAAACCCGGTATAGGTCATCTCATAGGGCGAGATGCACTCGGCAAAAAAGTCGGCGGCAGCGTTTAGGATTCGATTGTGCTCCTGCGTCGACGAACTTTGCAGCAACAGAGCTTCTACCGAAACGTGGTGAATCCGCGTGATCGCAAGCGGGCCGATTCCCGCGGCGAGTGCGGCGCGACCGATTTCATAAGCCCTGTGCAGAGCGCTTTCGCCTTGGCCTTGCAGATAACTTTGCAGCGAAGACAGATAGTCGTCATTGGGAGTAGGCCGATTTGTTTGGCCGTGGGATTCGCTGCTCTCTTTCACGTCCTTCATAGCCCCGGGCCTCGATAGCGTGCGATCATCACGAGAGCGTCATCGGTGCCTTTGTTGGCCTCAGCTAAAACTCGATCTGCAATTGCCTGCAGCGGGTCGCTGATCATGATGGCCCGCGTAAAGTCGCGTGCTATGCCATCGGTGGTGAGTACAAGCGTGTCGCCGGGATTAACCGGGATTTCCGTTGCCTGCAATTGTGGCAAATGCGAACCGACCACGCCGTTGCGCAAGAGCAATTGCTCATTCGGAAGGCTCGAGTCCGCCCGCAACAACAATCCGTCGACGTTGCCAACGCCGATCCAGGCCATCGTTCCGTACCGAAAACTGAATGAGGCCAAGCTCATCGCTACACCGCGAGTCGGCCTTAGAGGTTCGTGACAGCGTCGAAGCAGCGAGATAACTGGCTCGTAAGCGTACTGCTCGAGCGTCTTGACCGCGACGCGAGCTGCGGCGGCAGCTTTGCTGCCGTGACCTAAGCCATCCAACACAGCGACCAGCATGCCATCGGCCACTTCACACGCGAAATATGAATCGCCCGATTCCGGCTCACCGGGCATCGCAGCCGACGCAGTGCTCCAGTCAAGACAAGCGGTGCTCATCGCAGCCACTTTTTAATGCTGACAGTCGTGCCTACGCCGAATTCCGATTGGATCTCAAACTCGTCCATCAAGCGCTTGACGCCGGGCAGGCCCAGTCCCAAACCACCGGACGTTGAATAACCATCGCGCAGGACATCCTGAATGTTACTAATGCCCGGTCCGTCATCGCGGGCAACAATAAGCATACCTGGCGTGCGCGCATTTTCGATCCGGCTAAGAACGATTTCGCCTTGAGCCGCATAAGAAACGATGTTGCGGGCCAACTCCGAGATCGAGGTGGCAATCAGAGTTCCATCGGTAATGGAAAACCCTATTTGCGCCGCCAATTCGCGTCCCTGCTGCCGGGCCGCGACAATGTCGACATCGGAGCGAATGGGGACACGAATGCCGTTCGCCACGCGTTTTGTCTCATCTACCAATCTTTGTTCGGATTTGAAGATGTGCGAGACCTTCCTCCAGATCAAGCGCGGTGGCTATGCCTTCCATGGTCATTCCTAACTGCACCATTGCAAACGCCACTTCGGGCTGGATGCCGACGATGACCGTATCGGCGCCGCGTAGACGAATCATATTGGCGATGTCGCGCAAGGTTCGGGTAGCGAACGAATCCATTACATCGAGCGCCGTGACATCCACGACCACGCCCTGTGACCGAAACGCAATGACTTTTTCTATGAGCGCGCGGCGCAAGTGCAACAAATCTTTATCGGAAAGAGCCGCCTGAATTGTCGCGATGAGGAATTGACCCTGTTTGAGAATGGGGACTTCCACGGCACAGACCCTAGGAGGTGGTTGCTGATTCTGCTACTGGAATGACCTTGTATCCCAGTAGACGCTCGGCTTGTTCGATACCACCCTGCAAATCGCCGACCGTGTTCATTTTACCGAGGTCCACACCGATGGTAACGATGGTTTGCGCGATTTCTGGAGACAAGCCGGTGACAATGACCGTGGCGCCGAGGAGCCGAGACGCTTCCACAGTTTGCACCAAGTGATTGGCGACCGTTGCGTCCATCGCCGCTACGCCAGTGATATCGATCACGACCACTTTGGCGCGATTCGTACGGATGCCCCTGAGTAGTTGCTCGGTCAACTGCCGTGCGCGCATCGGATCGATGACGCCGATGATCGGCAAAATGAGCAAGCGCTCGCGCACTTGTAAAACCGGTGTAGAAAGCTCGCGGATGGCTTCCTGTTGCTGACGAATGACGCGCTCGCGTTCTTGCACGAAGCCGACCGCCACGGTGTTGGCGATACGGTTTGCCGCAGGTTCGTAAGCGTCCAAAATGCGATTGAGCTTGGTGAAGTCGTTTTGATACTTGGCGAACAACGAGCGAGCTAACACGTCACGCAGAAGCAGCACGATACCGACGACTTCATGCGTTTCCACGCCGCGAGGAATAATGCGCTCGGACAAGTTACGCGAATAGGACTGCAAGGCTTCGAAGGTTCCGGTCGCCAGCGCCTCGACGTAGTTGTCGTACACGGTGGTTGCTTCGGCGAAGATTTCTTCCTTGGTCATCGCTGTCAGCAATTTCGCCTCGGTAATACGGCTTGCCCATTCTTCGCGCAACTGCGTTCGACTCTGTCGCAAGTGCGCTACGAGTTCTCTTAGCAACTCGGTCGATTGTTCGACCGCACGTGGAGAGGCATTCTCGGATCGTTTGGAATTGGGCATGAGGGTGCTCCGAACACAGTGGCCATTACTGCACCAGAAGGCATCAAAGGATTCCTCTGGCAAGGATTACCGGACTGGAATTGCGCGTATGTCAGCGCGAATTTCTAGACGATTTCTTAACCGGCCGCGTCCGCACCAACGGGCTGCAGTGACCGACCTCGGGGTTGTAACCCCATTCGTTGTTGCCTCGACACTCGCACAAGAAGACCGATTGCTATCGCGCGCCTTCCAGTGTTGTCCTTACTGTAACGGGAAGAGTCGGATTGACGGATCGGGGAAACACCTGAGTCAGTGCCGGTTAACGAGCGAAACGCTGTGCTGTCCTACAGGGCCCGCCAGTAGGATTTCGTGCAGAAACCTGCCACGGCCGGTTGGGGGAGCGCACACACTGCTCGATCTCGATACCGAACACGCTGCTGTGGCTCGCGCCCGCGCTAATCCACGACTTCGTTCGGCGCGGCGCCGTGCATCGCGCCTACGTGATCGAGCTTGCGCTCCTGCTGCCGCGGGAACACCGCTAGTCGCGCGCCGTGTCGCGGCGCAGGTAATAGTTGATTCGTCCGCCGAGCGCGTTCGCACGCAGGTAGTGCAGCCCTTCGACGATCCGCGCGTGCCGCAACGGCCCGACATCCACTGCCTCGAGGCCGATCTCGCGCGCGAACTCGCCGACGAGAGCCTTCGCGGCCCGATCGTCCCCGACGAGCGGAATCGTGACCGGCCCTTCCGCGAGGCTTGGATCGAGCATCGTCTCCGCGCCGAGCGTGCTGAACGCCTTGACGACCTGCGCACCCGGTGCAAGCCGCGCGATGCGCTCGGCATTGGAGTCCTCGAGCGTGGGCGGATAGTCGGCGAAACCATCGCTCGCCATCACGCGCGGGTTCGTCGGGTCGACGATGATCTTTCCCGACAGGTCGCCGAGGCCGCGCACGACGTCCTCGACCACCCCGCCTGGAAGCGCCAGCACGATCAGGTCCGCGCCGCGCACGGCTTCGGCCGGCAGCACGGCACGCGCACCGGCGCCGGAGCGTTCGACCAGCGCTGCGACGCCGGCATCGTCCGGCTTG
>CAZCZE010000031.1:0-20067 GCA_964503125.1 uncultured Gammaproteobacteria bacterium | reverse complement strand
GGCGCCGACGCAGCCTACAGGGACGTATTCACGGCGGTCCCGCGAGTGCCCTCGCGCGGCCACCGAGCCGCCTACCGCCAACCCTTCACGCGCTAACCGCATCACGACCGTCGCCGCCAAGTTTGGTTAGAAGGAGTAGTCGACCGACAGCCAGAGCTTGTCGGTGTCGGTGAAGAGCGTGCCGGCGCGGTAGTCGGCGTACTTGAGCGTGAGCGCCATGTGCTCCGTGCGCGCTACGAGCTGCGCGTTGAGCTCCTCGCCGAAGTGCGTGCTGCCGATGTCGGACGTGAAGTCGTGGAAGAACGCCAACGCGGCGACGTTCGTGAACCGGCCGCGCTTGCCGAGCGGATAGCTGAACCGCAGATAGCGGTCCTCGATGCCCGCCGCGGGCGTCGCGAGGAACTTGTCGGCCCACCCCTGGAACGCGTGCAGCGTCGCGAGCGGCGTCGAGAACGCCGTGACGCCGTCGCCGCCGAGCAGCTCTACGCCGAGGCCGAGCCCGAACTTCGCGAAATTGAGCCCGCCCTCGACGAGTCGGTAGTCGGCGTCGACATCCGCGGCATTCGCGCCGGCCTCGGCCTGCTGCGCGTACGCGAGCGAGTAGGTCGCCGTGAGCTTGCCGAGCGGCTTCGAGCCCACGAGCTTGACGCCGACCGTGTTGCTCGAGACCGCGGCGGCGTCGTCGATGTCGAGGTAGTAGTCGAACAGCGACAGCGTGCCGACGGGCAGCGTGTACGCGAAGCTCGCGAGGACGATGTCGCCTTCCCACTTGCCCTGCGGCGAATCGGGGCCGAAGACGCGATTGACCTGGGCGGCGTAGGTCAGGTCCGCCTTGATCTTCGGCGTGCCCCATTGCGCGCGCAGGCCGTCGAGCGTCTGCTCGTGCTGCCGCCAGCCGACGTTGCCGACGAAGCGTTGGTCGTCGAGCACGACGCGTTGCCGGCCGAACGTCAGCGTCGTGCGCTCGAGCGACTTGTTGATGAGCGCCAAGCGGTTGATCGCTCCGAAGTCGGCCGGGTCGGCGACGACGGGGTACTGCGTGCGGCCGTTCGTCGTGCTGTTGTAGTCCTCGACGAGATCGTTGACGACGACCGCTTCGGCGAGGAATGCCGTGCCCTTGAGGGGAGCCGTCTGAAAGCCGACGCGCAGGCGGCTCGTGAGCGCGTCGGCCGGCGACGCAAAACCGCCCTGCTCCACGGACTCGTAGCGTGCGCGCAGATCGACGAGGACGTCGCCTTCACGCAGCGCCTGCGCGAAGGTGTCGGCGGCCCACGCGGGCGCCGTCAGCGCCGCGCCCGCGAGCACGGCCGCGAAATTCAAACTCACTTTCTCGAGTGCACTCATCGTTCAACTCCCTGTTTTGAATACCCGTTCGTTCAGGCCGCTTCCGCGGCCGATGCAGCCTTTGCAGCCGTCGCAGCGCCGCCCTTGGCGCGCTCGCAGCCGCTCAAGAAATCGAGGACCTCGTGCCGATACCGGTAGTAGTCGGGATGCTCGAGCAACGCCTTGCGCGAGCGTGGCCGCGGGAGGTCGACGCGCATGATCTTGCCGATCTTGGCGTTCGGGCCGTTCGTCATCATGACGACGCGATCGGCCAGCAAGATGGCCTCGTCGACGTCGTGAGTCACGCAGATCGCCGTCACACGCGTGCGCGCCCAGACCTCCATGAGCAGCTCCTGGAGCTCCCAGCGCGTCAGCGAGTCGAGCATTCCGAACGGCTCGTCGAGGAGCAGCAGCTTCGGCGACAACGCAAATGCACGCGCGAGCCCGACACGTTGCCGCATGCCGTTCGAAAGCTGGCTCGCGAGCCGGCCGGCCGCGTCGGCCAAGCCGACGCGCCCCAAGTAGTAGTGGACGATGTCGGCGCGCTCGGCCGGCGTCGCGTGCGGATAGACGCGGTCGACGCCCAGCGCGACGTTCTGTGCGGCCGTGAGCCACGGGAACAGGCTCGGCGCTTGGAACACGACCGCCCGATCAGGCCCGGCCGTGACGACCTCGCGGCCGTCGACGACGATGCCCCCGCCGCTGAGCTCCGTGAGCCCCGCCGTCATCGTGAGCACCGTGGACTTGCCGCAACCCGAGTGGCCGATGAGCGACACGAACTCGCCGCGGTCCATGAGCAGCTCGAAGCCGTCGACGACGGTCAGCGGACCGTGGCGCGTCGGATAGACCTTCGAGACCTGGAAGAACTCGACGTAGCGCGTGCTGTGAAATTTCGGGCCAGCCTTAAGATAGGCTCGCGGCGGGTCCTTGAGTTGCATCGGCAGCACGTTCGGCAACGCGACGCTCGCCGTCTCGCTTGTGCTCTTGGCGCGGCTTGCGTCGAGCAAGTAGCGCGTGATCGCAGCGCGCAAACGGCGGAACTCGGTGTCGTCGTTGAGCGCGGCGCGGTCGCGCGGCCGCGGCAACGTGACCTTGAACTCCGGTCCGAGGGTCGCACCCGGCCCGGGCGTCAGGGGAATCACGCGATCGGCGAGCAGCAACGCCTCGTCGACGTCGTTGGTGATGAGCACGACCGTCTTGCGCTCCTGCGTCGAGATCGCCTCGAGCTCGTCCTGGAGCTTGGCGCGCGTCAACGCGTCGAGCGCCGACAGCGGCTCGTCGAGCAGCAGCACCTTCGGCGACATCGCGAGCGCGCGCGCCACGGCCACGCGCTGCCGCATGCCGCCCGACAGCACGGCGGGCCAGCGATCCGCGGCGTGCGCGAGGCCCACCATCTCGATGGACCGGTCGACGATCGCCTTACGCTCGGCGCGCGAACGGCCGCGCCGCACCGCGTTGACGGCGAGCGCGACGTTGGCGCGCGCCGACAGCCACGGCATCAACGAGTAGCTTTGAAAGACGACGCCGCGCTCGGGCCCCGGCCTCGTGATCTCGCCCCCTTCGAACAGCACTCGGCCCGCCGTGGGCCGCTCGAGCCCCGCGAGCAACGAGATCAACGTCGTCTTGCCGGCGCCCGAGAACCCGACGATCGCGACGAACTCGCCGGCGGCGATCTTCAGGTTCACGTCCGCGAGCACCTCTGTCGTGCGGCCGCCGCTCGAGTAAGACTTGCGTACCGCTTGCAGCTCGAGTGTCGGCTCGCTCGGATCCGATGCGGTGCTCAGGCCCACTATCACGTCGCGTCTCCGTCAGCGATGGGCGGAATGCGTGACGGCCGCTTGCAGCGCCAGCATGATCCGGTCGAGCAGAAACCCAATGATGCCGATCGTGAGCACGGCGACGAGAATCCGCGCGAGCGACTCCGACGAGCCGTTCTGAAACTCGTCCCAGACGAACTTACCGAGGCCCGGGTTCTGCGCGAGCATCTCGGCGGCGATGAGCACCATCCAGCCGACGCCGAGCGACAGCCTGAGTCCCGTGAAGATCAACGGCAGCGCCGAGGGCAGCACGATGCGAAACACCTGCGTGAACCAGCCGAGCCTGAGGACGCGGCCGACGTTCATGAGATCTTTGTCGATGCTCGCGACGCCGAGCGCTGTGTTGATGAGCGTGGGCCACAGCGAGCAGAGCGTCACGGTGATCGCCGACGTGATGAACGACTTTTCGAGCAGCGGATCGGTGCTCACGTAGACGGCACTCACGACCATCGTGACGATCGGCAGCCAAGCGAGCGGCGAGACGGGCTTGAAGATCTGGACGAGCGGGTTGATCGCCGCGTTCACGGTCTTCGAAAGCCCAGCGAGCACGCCGAGCGGCACGGCGATGAGCATGCCGAGCACGAACCCCGTGAACACCGTGGCGAGGCTCGTGAGGATCTGATCGAAATACGTCGGCTTGCCCGTATAGCGCCGCGTTCGGATCTCGACGTCGGGGTTCGCGACGAGCGCTTCGGCGTTGCGCGCCTCCTGGCGCGCATAGAACTCGGCGCGGCGCGTGCGCTCGGCGCCGTGCTCGGCGACGAGATTCTTGGCCTCGGTCCAGACGGCCTTCGGTCCCGGCAGAGCGCCCAAGCTCGTCTCGACGCGCGCGGCCGCGCCTGCCCAGACGACGACGAACAACGCGATCGCGGCGAGGGGCACGCCGAGCTCGCGCCAGAGCTCACGGAGCTGCGCGCTCGGAGTGTCACCCGACGCCATCTTCAGAATCGGCACGAGCCAGCCGACTCCGAGCACGGCGAGGTAAGGATTCACGCGCGCGATCAACGCCTGCATCGCAGTGTCACTCCGCCGTCACGAGCTCGCCGGCCGAAGGCGTGTCGTCGCCCTTGAGCCCTATCGCCAAGCTCTCGAGGTACGCGTTCGGCGCACGCCCGTCGTAGGCGATGCCGTCGATGAAATCGGCCGTCGGTGCACGATAGCCGTCGCCATCCCAAGGAAAGTCGCTCTCCGCGGCGAGCCCTTCGTCGACGAGCAGGCGCGCCGCACGCAAATAGACGTCGGGCTTGTAGACGGTCTTCGCCGTCGCCGCGTACCAAGCGTCGGGCTTCTGCTCGGTAACTTGTCCCCAGCGGCGCATTTGTGTGAGGTACCAAACGGCGTCGGAGTAGTACGGGTAGGTCGCGAAATGGCGGAAGAAGACGTTGAAGTCGGGCACGGCGCGCTTGTCGCCGCGCTCGTACTCGAACGTGCCCGTCATCGAGTTGGCGATGACGGCCGCGTCGGCGCCCACGTACGCGGGCCGCGCGAGGATCTCGACGGCCTCGCGCCTATTGGCGTTGCCGTTCGCATCGAGCCAAATCGCGGCGCGGATCAAGGCCTTGACGACGGCGAGATGGCTGTTGGGGTTGGCCTCGGCCCACGCGGCCGTCACGCCGAACACCTTCTCGGGATTGTTCTTCCAGATCTCGTAGTCGGTGATCACGGGCACGCCAATGCCCTTGATGACCGCCTGTTGATTCCACGGCTCGCCCACCGAGTAGCCGAGGATCGTGCCGGCCTCGAGCGTGGCCGGCATCTGCGGCGGCGGCGTCACGGACAGCAACACGTCGCCGCCGATCTGCCCGCTCGAGTCCGTCGCCGAGTAGTACCCGGGGTGAATGCCGCCGGCCGCAAGCCAATAGCGGAGCTCGTAGTTGTGCGTCGAGACCGGGAAGACCATGGCCATGTTGAACGGCTTGCCGGCCGCGCGGTACGACTCGACGACGGGCTTGAGCGCAGCGGCTGCAATCGGGTGCAGAGGCTTTCCGTCGGCCCCGGCCGGCACATGCGGCTTCATCGCACGCCAAACTTCGTTCGAGACCGTGATCGCGTTGCCGTTCAAGTCCATCGAGAACGCCGTCACGACGTGCGCGTTCGTGCCGAAGCCGATCGTCGCGGCGAGCGGCTGCCCCGCGAGCATGTGCGCGCCGTCGAGCTCACCGGTGATGACGCGGTCGAGCAGGACTTTCCAGTTGGCCTGCGGCTCGAGCGTCACGTAGAGCCCTTCGTCCTCGAAAAACCTAAGCTCGTAGGCGACCGCGAGCGGGGCCATATCCGTGAGCTTGATGAAGCCGAACTTGAGCTCGTCGCGCTCGAGCACGAGCGGTTCGGCATTGGCGGTTGCCGCAACCGTGGCCGCAAGCGCCAAAAATGCAGGTGCGTTTCTCATCCTTGTTCCTCTCGAGTGAAGGTGCCAAAAAAAGGCCGCTGCGAGTGACCCCGAATCGTCTCGAGAGCACTCCAGCGGCGTTGCTGGCCGGGCCCAGCGTCGGACCCTTGCGTGCAATCACCAATACAAAGCGCGTGCCAACTTTGGTCGTGACTACACATCTCCTTGATGGCTTTGCATTTGTCGCCCGCGAGCCGATGCGCGCGGTGCGCGGCGGCGACCGAGCTTGCGCCACAATGGGTCACGATCGAGGCGGGCGCGGTACAAACCGGTGCAGAGTTTCCGGCGACCTACGCCGGCGACGGGCACGCTGCGACCCGCTCAATCATCTTCGTCTCCCGGCTCGAGCAACGCGGCTGCGGCGACCAGCGAGCGGGCAAGATCGGCGATCTTGCGGTTCTGGTTCATCGCCGTGCGTCGCAACAGGACGTAGGCGGTCTCCTCGGTGCAGCCGCGCTGCTTCATGAGGATCGCTTTCGCTTGATCGATGATCTTGCGGTCCTCGAGCGCCGATTTCGCCTGGCGTAGCTCGCTCTGGAGCCGGTCGAAGGCGTGAAACCGGCTGATCGTGACGTCGAGAATCGACTTGACGCGCTCCTTGCGAAGGCCATCGACGACGTAGGCCGATACGCCGGCGTCGATGGCGGCCTGTACGGTGGCGCTGTCGGATTTGTCGACGAACATGGCGATCGGCCGCCGCGCGACGCGCGACACTTGAAACATCTGCTCGAGCGTGTCGCGACTCGGGTTCTCGAGGTCGATGAGGATGACGTCGGGATCGACGGCCGCGATGCGCGGCAACACGTTGGCCATGTCGCGGAGGTGCTGCACCTCGAGCATCCCGTTGTCGCCGCCGGTGCTCGCGCCGCGCAGGCCTTCCTCGAGGATCGCTGCGCGCACGGCGTTCTCGTCGATGATGAGAATTCGCAACGATCGGTGGCTCATGCGGCGAGAGCGAATGCAAGAAGCGTGCTGGCGCGCGCGGCGAGCACGCCGGGCGCTCCACAGCGCGCCGGCGCACTAGGAAGGGACAGAGCCCCGCAGCGACGCCCCGTTATTGGGCAGCCGGGCGAGCGAGCCTCCTCTCGATCTCGTCATGCTCGAGGCCGTCGATGGCGACGCGCTTGCGGACTGACGTTCGGCCCGACACGACCTTGACGGCATTTTTTCTCAGGCCGAGCCTCGCGGCCAGGAGCTCCTCGAGCGCCTGGTTGGCGCGGCCGTCCTGCGGCGGCGCTGTGACGCGCACCTTGAGCGCGCCGTCGAGCCACCCCACGATTTCGTCGCGGGCGGCGCGCGGCACGACCTTGACGGCAATGGACGCCATGAGGCCCTTCGTTACGTCAAGCCAGCGGGAAACCCCTTCTCCGCGGCCATTTGACGTTATCATGCGCGACCATGGGACGTCGTAGACAAGTCAGCGATCGCGAGATCAGCGTCGCCGCGCGCGAGGTATTCCTCGACCGCGGACCAAGAGCCCCCGTGGCCCTGGTCGCCAAGAAGCTCGGCGTCTCGACCGCGACGCTGTTCCAGCGCACGGGAACGAAACAGCAGCTCATGCTCATGGCGCTGCGCCCCGACGGAACCACGCCCGTCACGGAGCTCGAGCACGGGCTCAAACCCGGCGTTCCCGTGCTCGAGCAGCTGAATCACGTGCTCCTCGAGATCAACCAGTACCTCGGCGCGATCATCACAGGATCGCTGACGCTGCGTGCCGCGTGCATCGAGGAGAACCTGCCCGACCCCACGCCCACGCAACTGCGCGACACGCTGGCGGCGTGGCTGCGACAGGCGGCGGCCGCAAAGCTGCTCGCCATCGAAGATGCGCCCACGACGGCCGACGTGCTCATCGGCGCCATCGAATCGCGCCACATCCACGCCTACATGAAGCAACAGCGGCTGTCGTCGCAGCAGCACCGCGACTACATTCGCGCCATGCTCGACGTGGTATTCCCGAGCCGTTAGCTAGCGCCGCGAGCAGCTCCGCTCCCTTCACGAGCGTGCTCGTGCGCGCATCCTTTTTCGCCCAACTCGAGTGGAGCTTGCAATGACCGACCGCAGAGACGAAACGATCGAAGAACTGTTCGACCGTGGCCTCGCCGTGCGCCGCGCCGTGCTCGGCGCCGAGTACGTCGACAACTCGCTGAAGTCGGCCAACGACTTCATGATGGCCTTCCAGAACATCACGACCGAGTGGTGCTGGGGCTACGCCTGGACGCGCGAGGGCCTCGACCGCAAGACGCGCAGCCTCCTCAACCTCGCGATGCTGACGGCCTTGAATCGCGCGCCCGAGATCAAGCTGCACGTGCGCGGCGCGCTCAATAACGGTGTGACCGTCGACGAGATCAAGGAAGTGCTGTTGCACGCCACGGTCTACTGCGGCATCCCGGCCGGCCTCGACGCCTTCAAGGCGGCCAACGAGGTGCTCAAGGAAATGGGCGCGCTCGCGAAAAAGTAGCCCGGTGCCAACGAAAAAGGCCGCACTCGTCGCCGAGTGCGGCCTTCGGTCAGACCTGACCTTGCGGCTAACGGCCTTGCGTCAGAAGTTCATCCTGAGGCCCATGCGATACTCGCGACCCGCCGTCGAGTAGAAGATCGCGTTCGTGCCGCCCGTGCCACCGCCGTAGAGCAGCGGATCCTCGTCAGTCAGGTTGTTGATCGACCCCCATAGCTGGAGCCCATTGCCGTCCTGCAGCTCGAAGTTATACGAGCCGGAGAGCGACCACACCTCATAGGAGTCCAACTGGTTCAGGTTGATCGACTGACGGTTCCCATTCGCAGGAGAGGCCGCGGCCGTCGCAACGAACGCCGAGTCATCGGGGCCGATGCGCGTGCGGTCGACGAGGCCGTCATCTACGTAGCGCATCTGGCCCGTCAGCGAGAAGTTGCCGCGCGTCCACGTTGTGGTCACGCTCCCGGTGAAGTCCGGCGCCGACGCGTAGTCGCTCAAGAAGCCAACCGCGTTGCCGACTGTCCCGGAAATGTCGGTCGGGGTCAGCGGGATGAGCGGGTTACGCACGAGGTTGACGTTCTGCTCGAGCGTCCGCGTTCCGAGGAAGCGCAGCATGAACGAACCGTTGTCGAGCTCCTTGAGCCAATCGAACGTGTAGTCGATGCCTTTCACGTCGTACGTGCCGGCGTTGAACGTCTCCGAGTAGTAGTTCTCGATGTTGACGAAGCACGTCGCCGGGCACGGTATGGAGTCCTTGGGGCCCGTGCCCGGAGTCGGTGCGCCGTTGTGATCCAAAGAAGGATTCTGCCACGGCGTCGTCGTGCCGTTCGTGATCTTGTCGCAGTACGACTGAATCCCGAGGAAGCAACCCTGGATCGTGATCGACAAGTTCGCCGGCGAGATCGAGTTCTCGAGCGTGATATCGAAGTAGTCGATCGCCAGCCGGACGTTCGAGTCCTGCGGCTGAATGACGAAGCCGATTGTCGACGTGTCCGCCTCCTCCGGGAGGACGCCGCTCCGTGCGCCGCCGAAGAGCGTCGCCGAAACGGGATCCGGAGCCGTGGTGTTCGTCCACGGGTTGTTGGAGAACGGCGGCTGGATGAACCCGAAGAAGCTACCGGGCGTAAACACCTGGCCGTAATAGAGCTCGCGGTGATTCGGCGCACGAATGTCGCGCGACTGGCTAAAGCGGACGCGCAACGCCGGGACGACGTCCCACGAGCCGCCGACCTTCCACGTGCTGATGTCGTAGTCGAACTTGGCGCCCGGATCAGGCGTGCCGAAGCCCGCCGTGTTCTCGTATTGCGAGTGGCGCGCGGCCACTTGCATCGCGAACTTCTCGTGGAACGGCAGATCGAGCTCGCCGAAGATCTCGACGACATCGACGTCGCCGGCGAACGACTCACCGTATTGAATCGCGAAGTCCCGGCGGACTGCATCGCCGAGCTCCTCGGCAGCCATGTTCAAGAGCTCCTCCGAGCGGAACGAAATACCGGCCGCGGCTTTGAACGCGCCGCCACCGGTACCCTCGGCTATGTCGCCCGACGCGACGAACTCGACCATGTTCTGCTCGACGTCCGTGTTCTCGCGGATGTAACCGAACGCATACGCCTTCGCAGCAGCCGGGATCGGGTTGCTCCCGAACGGATTCAGCGGCACGCAGCCGTTGCGCAGAACGGGATTCGCAAGCAGGCGGCCCTGGAAGTTCGTGACGTTGGCGACCGCGACGGGTGTGGTCGCCAGCGGATCGACGGCCGAACGGCACGCGGGCTGACCCGCCCCGTTGAGCACCGAGTCGATCGCGTAGTTGTAGCGGTTCTCGTAACCGAGATCGCGCACGAGCTGCATGCGCTCGGACTCGCCCCACTGGTAGTAGGCGTCCCAGGTCCACGACGAGTCGCCGAACTGGCCGTCGAAGCCGACCGCAATACGACTCAGATCCGTCGTCGTCTCGTTACCGTGGTTGATCTGGTTTTCCCAGTTCTTGTGGAACGGCACGCCGCCGAAGACGCACGGGAAGGCGCCGCTGTTCGCCGTCACCAAGTCGAGCAGCGCGGAGCTGCCGCCCTGCTGCGACGGCTGGATGTAGGCGTTGTCCGGGCGGATACAGGTGTAGGTGAAGTTCGTGAACCCGCCTTCGGTATCCGTTTCCGCATTACCGACCGAGGCCTCGACGAACCAGCCGAGGTTGTCGCTGATCTCGTTGGTGAAGCTCGCATAGCCAATCGTACGTTCGACGGGCGACCGAAGGACGAGGTCCTCGTAAAGACTCTCGCCCTCGCCGCCGATGGCCGTACCCTGGAAAAAATTGTCGCCGCCGACGCCGGGATCGAAACCCACAAGGCCGTTGCCCGCCGCGTTGAGCTGGATACCGTTGATGACGGTTCCGGCGTTGATGTTGCGCGTCGTGCCCGCTACCGTGCCCCACGGAGCCCCCGGCAGCCAAAAGACGCCATTGCGGCTGTTCCACGTCTCACGCAACCCGGATTGGACCAAGTTCTGCGGGCGGCCATCGGTCGGAAACAGATGGTTCGCGATGATGCCCGTGTTCGTGCCGCACCAGTCACGCGCGGTCGAGCACTTGAAGATACCGTCCGAGTCCTCGCCTTCGATGCCGACGACGAATTGGCCCGTCTCGCCGATGCCGGTGCCGAACGCAATACCGTAGTGCGTGCTGTCGCCGTCACCTTCGCCGGTCGCGCCGAAGTCGACCTCGGCCTTGATGCCCTCGTAGTCGCGATCGAGCAGGATGTTCTGCACGCCGCCGATGGCGCCCGAGCCGTACGACGCCGAGGCGCCGCCCGTCACGGTCTCGACGCGATCGATGAGAATCGTCGGGATGAAGTTCAGGTCGACGCCGTCGCCCTGGTTCGTGGGCACGTGCCGGCGCGAATCGACGAGTGTGAGGGTCCGGGTGCCGAAGAACGGGTTCAACCCGCGCAGGTTGGCGAGCGTGGAGCCGTTGAAGAAGTTGTTGCCGGCGTTCGCGTCGGGCGAATTGCGGTTGACGTTTTGCGGAACGCCGACCATCGCCTGACCGAGATTGATGACACCGAGATTTTGCAGGTACTCGCTGTCCATCACCGTCGTGGGTTGCGCCGAGCTGAAATCGTCGCGCCGGATGCGCGACCCCGTGACGGTGATCTCCTCGTCGAGCCGCTGATCGCCTGGTTGTTGATTGGCCGCTCCAGCCGGTTGTTGCGCGAGCGCGCCACCGGTGACAGCGGTTCCCGACAACACGAGCGCGATTGCCGATGCCAAACGACCGACACGCGCAATCCTTGGCTTCTGACTCATTGCATCCCCTCCAATGGTTGAAACGTCTTCGGCCGGTAGGTGTTGCGCATGCGCCACGGTAGCTATCGGCCGCAATGCCAGTCTTCCAGCATCAAGTCTCAAAATCAAGACAGTCGAGTCTCTGACCGCTAGCCTAGCCACCCCCCGCGAGCTAGCATGGCCTAGCCCGCCACGGAGACCGCCATGACGCGATTGGCCCCTCGTTCTGTTGCGTGCATCGCACTTGCTTGGCTGGCCGCCCCCGCGCTGGCCGACGAACCTCCGATTGCCCCGGCGGCGAACGCGCCTGCCGCCACCGAGCCCGACGCTGCGGCCCCGCAAGCGATTACGCGCACGACGATCGATCCCAACGTCAAGACGCCGCTCTGCAAGCGGCACATCCCGACCGGCAGCCGGATCGCGACCCAACGTTGCGAGATGCCGGAGGACACGTTGTCTGCGAAAGAGCAGGCCAGCCGCGAGGTCATGCGCCGCGACGTCACCGACATGCGCATGCAGCAGCAGATGCGCGACCAAGCGCGGGCGCAGGCCATGGCGGAAGCGCTGCGCCGGCGCGGCAGCCAATAGGCGACCGACTCGCGCCTCGATCGCCGCGACCGTGCTCCGGCCCGGCGGGGAGCCAGCACCGCCTCGTCTTGCGAAGTTAGGCGAGCCCGCTATCCTGCTGCGATGACCGACTACGTCGCCCACGGCGGGATCAAGATCGCCAAACCTATCCACGATCTCGTGCGCGAAGAGATCGCGCCCGGGACGGGCGTCGCGCCGGATGCGGTCTGGACTTTGCTCGACGAGATCGTGCGGACGCTCGGGCCGCGCAATCGCGCGCTGCTCGCGAAACGCGACGCGCTCCAAGCCAAGATCGATGCTTGGCTCGCGGCGCGGCGCGGCAGTCCGCCCGACCCGAACGCGATGGGCGCGTACCTCCGCGAGATCGGCTACATCGTCCCGGTCGGCGCGCCATTTGAGGTCACGACGGCGAACGTCGACCCCGAGATCGCGAGCCTCGCGGGCCCGCAGCTCGTCGTGCCCGTCGACAATCCGCGCTACGCGCTGAACGCTGCCAACGCGCGCTGGGGCAGCCTCTACGACGCGCTCTACGGCACGAACGTCATTGCCGAGGACGGCGGCGCCACGAAGAGCGGCAGCTACAACGCCGCGCGCGGCGAGCGCGTGATCGCGCGCGCCAACGCGTTCCTCGACGAGACCGTCCCGCTTGCGGGGGCTAAGTGGGCCGACGTCACGGGCCTCGAGGTCCGCGACGGCGCACTGTACTGCTCGCTAGCTGGCGGGCGCAGCGCGGCCCTCACCGATCCCGCGCGTTTCGCCGGCTTCCGCCGCGGCGCCACGCTCACGAACGTGCTGCTCCGCCATCACGGGCTCCATATTGATCTCGTCATCGACCGCGCTCATCCGATCGGCCGCCAGCACCCGGCAGGCGTCAAAGACGTGGTGCTCGAGAGTGCGCTCACGACGATCATGGACTGCGAGGACTCGGTGGCTGCCGTCGACGCGGCCGACAAGACCGTCGTGTACCGCAACTGGTGCGGGATCATGCGCGGCACGCTGACGGCGTCGGTCCCGAAGGGCGCCGGCACGATCCTGCGCCGCCTCAATCCCGATCGCGAATACCTGGCGGGGAGCGGCGCGCCGCGGAAGCTCCATGGGCGCAGCCTGCTGCTCGTGCGGCACGTCGGCTCGCACGTGCTGACCGACGCCGTCACTGATGCGGCGGGTGCGCCGACCGCTGAGACGTTCCTCGACTGCGTCGTCACGACGCTCGCGGCGCTTCACGACCTGCGCGGCGCCGGCGCGCGGCGCAACAGCCGCGCGGGCAGCCTATACATCGTGAAGCCGAAGCAGCACGGCCCCGAGGAAGTGGCGCTGTCGGTCGAGCTGTTCGCAATGGTCGAGCGCGCGTTCGGCCTGCCCGTGGGCACGCTCAAGATCGGCATCATGGACGAGGAGCGCCGCACGACGGTCAACCTCAAGGAATGTATCCGCGCCAGCCGCGACCGCATCATCTTCATCAATACGGGCTTCCTCGATCGCACGGGCGACGAGATTCACACGCATATGGAGGCGGGTCCGATGGTCCCGAAGCCCGAGATCAAGAGCGCGCGCTGGATCGCGGCCTACGAGGACTGGAACGTGCGCGTGGGCCTCGAGGTCGGGCTTCCGGGTCACGGCCAGATCGGCAAGGGCATGTGGGCCATGCCCGACGAGATGCGCGCGATGCTCGAGACCAAGAGCGCGCACCCGAAAGCCGGTGCGACCACGGCCTGGGTGCCATCGCCGACGGCCGCGACGCTGCACGCGATTCACTACCATCAGGTCGACGTCGCGGCGCGGCAGGGCGAGATCGCGCGCCAGGGCGGCGCGACCGACGAGCTCCTCGCGGGCATTCTCACTCCGCCGCTGCTGACGCGCGCGCTCACGGCCGCAGAGATCCAGCGCGAGCTCGACAACAACGCGCAGGGCATCCTGGGCTACGTCGTGCGCTGGGTCGAGCAAGGCATCGGCTGCTCGAAGGTGCCCGACATCAACGACGTCGGGCTCATGGAAGACCGCGCCACGCTGCGGATCTCGTCGCAGCACATCGCCAACTGGCTGCGGCACGGCCTCGTCACTCGCGAGCAAGTGACCGCAACGCTCGAGCGCATGGCCGAGGTCGTGGACCGGCAGAACTTAGGCGACCGCCACTACCGCAACATGGCGCCGCGCGTCGACGAGAGCGTCGCCTTTCAGGCCGCGCTCGACCTCGTGTTCAACGGCCTCAAAGAGCCGAATGGGTACACGGAGCACGCATTGGCGCGGCGCCGCCGCGAGTTCAAGGTTCGAGTCAGTTGATTTGCGCCGCGCCGCGCCGCTCCATCTGGAGCTCCGCGGCGGCGCCGCGCACGAGCGCAAGGCTCGCGTCGGTGCACGGTGTGAAGATCACGACTCGCAGGTTGGCGCTACCCTCGGGCACATAAGAGGAATGCTCGAATTTCAGACCGGGGCCTTTCGGGTGCGTGACGACGGCGTCGTGCTTGCTAACCACCTCGGCCAGATTCCAGAGCCGGCAGAACGCGGGGCAAGAGGCCGCGAGATCGGCGATGAGCTCCTCGAACGCCGGGTCGCCCGCGTTCTGGCTGTAGTCGACGCGAAACTTGGCGAGGATTCGCCGGGCCATCGCTTCGTAGATCTCGGGATCTCGTTTATACGCCTCGTCCTCGACGAGCAGGATGCGCAGCAGGTTCCGCCGCGCGGGGGGCAGCGCCTCGTAGTCGCGGATGACCTTGAGCGCGAGCCTGTTCCACGCGATTACGTCCCAGCGGGCCGTCAGCACGATGGCCGGCACGCCCACCGACTCCAACATCCGTGCCAGAGTGGGGCTCACGGTCTCGGCGCGCGCCGGGCTCGGCGGCGCCGGCCGGTGCTGCACGAGCGCGAACAAGTACTCGCGCTCGTCGGGCGACATGCGCAGCGTGGTCGAGACCCGCTCGAGCACGTCGGCCGAGACCTGGATGTCGCGCCCCTGCTCGAGCCACGTGTACCAGGTGACGCTGACGCCGGCGAGCGCCGCCACGTCCTCGCGGCGCAACCCGGGCGTGCGCCGACGATTCGTGTCCGGCAAGCCCACTTGCGTCGGAGTCAGCCGCCCGCGACAGCCCTTGAGGAACTCGATGAGTTGGCGTCGCTGCGTCGTCGATCCGCTCGTTCTAGTCAACTTACTGGCCCCCGACGCGCGGGGCTCGCGCTCGACGGCAAGCTCCTGCGTGCGCCTCGAATGGTATAGCAGCAACGTCACCGTAGCCACGCGGCGCAGTTGAGCGCAACGGCGCCACGTGCCAACCTTTAGCCAAGGCTCGCCCCGGGAACACGATTCATGCAACTGACACCGATGGCTCTTAAGACTTGGCTCGCAGATTACGAGCGCGCGTGGGAGGAGCGCGATGCGAACCTCGCCGTCGCGCTGTTCACCGAGAACGCGCGCTACCACGAGATGCCGTTCGACGCGCCCAAGGCCGGCCGCAGCGGCATTCGCGAATACTGGACCGCCGTGACCGCGGATCAGCGCAACGTCGATTTCAGGTCAGAGATCGTGGCCGTCAACGGCCAGACCGGCGTCGCGCGCTGGTCCGCGAGCCTGACTTCGGCCGCGAGCGGCGCGCGCGTCGAGCTCGACGGCGTGTTCGTCTTGACGTTCGACGCCAGTGGCCTTTGCACCGAGCTCCGCGAGTGGTGGCACGTCCGCAGCACGCCTTGAGAGGCTGGCCGGAATAAATGCCGGCGGAGCCCGCGGCACGGTGGTATAGTGCCCTGCTATTCCGGCGCACATTCGGTCTGCGCCCGACTTAGGCCCAGCCAATTTCGGCCGTGCCTCCTGTAACACCGATCCCCTTGGACCGTTCCTCGACGGCGCGAATGCGCATCCGGGGGCAAGGCGATCGCGGAGCTTCAATCGACATGTCATTCGACTCACTCGGTCTTTCGGCCGCGCTCACGCGCGCCGTCGCGGAACAGGGCTACACCGAGCCCACACCCATCCAACGCGGCGTCATTCCCGTGGTGCTCGCAGGCCGCGACGTCATGGGCGGTGCGCAAACGGGCACGGGCAAAACGGCGGGCTTCGCGCTGCCGATGCTCGAGCGGCTCATGGCCACGAGCACGCCCGGCGGCCGCCGCCACGTGCGCGCACTCATTCTCACGCCGACGCGCGAGCTCGCCGCCCAGGTCGGCGAGAGCGTGCGCAACTACGGCAAGCACGTACCGCTGACCTCGGCCGTGATCTTCGGAGGTGTCAGCATCAACCCGCAGACGACGTTGCTGCGGCGCGGCGTCGACATCCTCGTCGCAACGCCGGGCCGGCTGCTCGACCACTTCGCGCAAGGCCATCTCGATCTCCGTCACGTCGAGATCTTCGTGCTCGACGAGGCCGACCGCATGCTCGACATGGGCTTCCTGCCCGACATTCGCCGCGTCATCGCGGCGTTGCCCGCGCAGCGCCAGAGCTTGTTGTTCTCGGCGACGTTCCCCGACGACATCCGCCAGCTCGCGAACAAGCTGCTGCGACAGCCCGTGAGCGTGGAGGTCGGCCAGCGTAACGCCACGGCCGACCGGATCGAGCAAGCCGTGTACTTCGTCGATAAGGGTATGAAGCGCGACGCCCTGTCGTGGCTCATCGGCTCCGGCGATTGGCGGCAAGTGCTCGTCTTCACGCGCACCAAGCACGGCGCCAACCGCCTCGCCGAGCAGCTCGACCAGGACGGGATCAGCACCGCCGCGATCCACGGCAACAAGAGCCAAGGTGCGCGCACGCGTGCGCTCGCCGACTTCAAACGCGGCGCGGTGCGCGTGCTCGTGGCCACGGACATTGCTGCCCGCGGGCTCGACATCGACCAGCTGCCGCACGTCGTCAACTACGACTTGCCCGAAGTGCCGGAGCATTATGTCCACCGCATCGGCCGCACCGGGCGCGCCGGCAACGACGGAATCGCGATCTCGCTCGTCGCCGGCGACGAGCGGCCGCTGCTCAAGCAGATCGAACGGCTGCTGCGCCAACCGTTGCCCGTGCGCAACCTCGACGGTTACACGCCGCGAGCGCGCGAGCAGCTTCCTAAGCGGCGCGAGCCAACGCAGGCCCCGCAGCACCGTCACGACGGGCACCGCCAGGGCGGGCGCCAGGGACACGGTGGGCAGCCGCAGCGCCACCGCGGTCACGGACATGCCCATGGGGCGCGGAACAGGCCGCACGGCGCCCGCGCGCAGGGCCCCAGCCGGGGCGGCAACCGCTGAGCGCCGCCTTCACGCTCGGGTCCCAACAGTCTCTCGAAGGCGACATGAATATTGGCCCTGACGTATATTAGCCGGCCTCACCCGCTACGTTGTTCGGTAGGAGAAGCGACATGCCGTTGGTCAGCCTAAAACCCGTGCTCCGAGAAGCCAAAGCCAAGGGCTACGCCGTCGCCGCGTTCAATCCCGTCGACTATGCGTCGATGAAGGCCATGGTCAAGGCGGCCGAGGAGCTCAACGCGCCCGTTATCATTCAAAGCTCGGCGAAGACCATCAAGTACTACGGCCACAAGGCCATGATCGGCTGGATGCGCGAGATCGCCGACGACTCGCCGGTGCCCGTGGTCCTGCATCTCGATCACGGCAAGGACGTCGAGATGATCAAGAAGTGCGTCGAGATGGGTTGGACCTCAGTCATGATCGACTGGTCCGACAAGCCGTTCGAGGTCAACCTCGAGCAGACGCGCAAGATCGTCGACCTCGCTACGAAGGCCGGCATCGGCATCGAAGCCGAGATCGGCGAGATTCACGGCGTCGAGGACGACATGGTCGTCGACGCGGTGCACTACACGGATCCCAACGAGGCCGAGCGGTTCTGCCGCGAGCTCGATCTAGCGGCGTTCGCAGCCGCGATCGGCACGGCGCACGGCTACTACAAGGGCGAGCCCGACGTGAAGTTCGAGCTCATGGGCGAGATCAACCGGCGCACCAACACGCCGATGGCCCTGCACGGCGGCACGGGGCTCAACGACGAAATCATCCAGAAGTGCATCAAGCTCGGCTGCGCCAAGATCAACATCTCGACGAACTTGAAGCACGTTTTCATCGACAGCTTCATCGACTACCACAAGAAGAACAACAAGTACGAGCCGCTGCACGTGCTCGGCGCTCAGTACGAGGCGCTGAAGACGCTGTTCAAGGAAAAGATCGCGCAATTCGGCGGCAAGAATCGCGGTAGCGAGCTCTTGTCGAAGGTCGCCTAAACCGCCGGCGTTCGCGCGATGAAGGCCTTGATCTTCGACTGCGACGGTGTGCTCGTCGACACCGAGCGCGACGGCCATCGCGTCGCGTTCAATCGCGCGTTCGCCGCCGCAGGAATCCGCGCCGAGTGGGACGTCGCACTCTACGGCGAGCTGCTTAAAGTAGCCGGCGGCAAAGAACGCATGACCCACTATTTCAACGAGCGCGGCTGGCCGAGCGGTAAAACGGCGGAGACGCTGATCCCCGAGCTCCACAAGAAGAAGACCGCGATCTTCACGGATCTCATCGCCAAAGGCAGCCTGCCTCTTAGGCCCGGCATCAGCCGCATCGTCGACGAAGCGCACGCGGCTGGCGTGCGGCTCGGTGTCTGCACGACGTCGGACCCGAAGGCCATCGACGGCGTGCTCGACCTTTTCGGCGCAGAGCGCAAGAAATGGTTCGAGATCGTGCTCGCGGGCGACATCGTCAAGAAAAAGAAGCCGGATCCCGAGATCTACAATCTTGCGAAACAGAAGCTTAGGGTGGACGGCAAGGATTGCGTCGTGGTCGAGGACAGCCGCAACGGCCTGCTCGCGTCGCTCGGCGCCGGCATGCCGACGCTGATCACGACGAGCACCTACACGAAGCACGAGGATTTCAGGGGCGCGGCGAAGGTCGTGCCCGAGCTCGGCGACCCGCCGAAGGTTCTCGTGACGCTCAAGGATCTCAAAGCCATCGGAGTTGAGCGCGCGGCATAAACCGTTCCGACTGCCGCGGCGACGCGGGCATGGAGAAGAAGGATGACGGAAATAACCCTGGCGGACGTCGAAACGGCGGTCAAGACCATCGCAGCCACGGCGCTCAAGAACGAGCAATACTTTTGCGAGCTCGATTCCTACGCGGGTGACGCCGACTTCGGCGTCTCGCTGGCCTCGGGCTTCCGCGCCATCGAGCAAGAATGGCAGGATTTGGACCACAGCTCGATCGGCGGCTTCCTGCTCAAGATCAGCATGGTCATCTCGAAGAACGTGGGCGGCTGCTCGGGGCCGATCTGGGGCACGGCCTTCATGCGCGCGGGTGCACTATCGAAGGACCGCACGAGCATCACGCTCGACGATCTCGACAAGATGCTCACGGCCGCGATCGAAGGCATCCAAAAGCGCGGCGGCGCGCAGCTCGGCGACAAGACGCTGCTGGACGCGCTGATTCCGATTCGCGACATCGTGCGCGAGGACGCCGGCAAGCCCGGTGTCAATCCGCGCGACGTGCTGCAGCGCGCGACGGCCGTCGCCAACGAGGCCATCGAGCGCACCAAGGGCTTGGTCGCGAAGCGCGGTCGCCAGCAGTTTACGGGCGATCGGAGCATCGGCACGCCCGATCCCGGCATCGTCGCCATCGCGACCATGATGAACGACCTTTGCACGCAGTTCGGCGTCGCCAATCCGGCGCCGGGCAAGAACTAGAAACTCAACGATTCGGGGGAACGACCATGAAGAAGTTTGTCAACGATCCGGCCAAGTTCGTACCGGAGATGCTCGAAGGCATTTTTCTCGCCAACGAGGGCACGCTCAAATACGAGCCCAAGTACAACATCATCTATCGCGCGGACCGGCCCAGTAAGAACCACGTCTCGGTGATCCAGGGCTCGGGCAGCGGTCACGAGCCGGCGCACGTCATGACCGTCGGTCGCGGCATGCTCGACGCGGCTTCGCCGGGCAACGTGTTCGCGGCGCCGCCCATGGAGTACTGCCTCGAGTGCATCAAGCTCATGAAGTCGCCAAAAGGCGTGCTCGTGCTGATCAACAACTATCAGGGCGACCGGATGAACTGGGACATGGCCATCGAGATGGCCGAGGCCGAGGGCATCAACGTCAAGTCGTTCATCATCGACGACGACGTCGCCGTGCAGAACAGCTCCTACACGATCGGCCGCCGCGGCGTCGCGGGTAACTTCTTTGTCATGAAGGCTTGCGGCGCGGCCGCGGAGAAAGGCGCGAGCTTGGAGCAGCTGCTCGAGATCGCGAAGAAGGTCAACGCGAACGTCCGCTCGATGG
>CAZCZE010000030.1:0-2283 GCA_964503125.1 uncultured Gammaproteobacteria bacterium | reverse complement strand
CGGGCGAGCTGCGCTGAAGCGTGCGGCTCGCAGCGGCGCTTGCAGGTGCCTGCCTCGCCGGCGCCGCGCTCGCGCAGGGCGAGGAGAAATTCAGCTTCGACGCCTCGCAGTTCGAGAAGAAGCCCTACGAGCTCGGCGGCTACCTGCAGGCGAGCGGCGAACGCCAGCGGCTCGACCACCTGTCGCCGCTGCTGCCGCGCCAGTTTCCCGGCGCGACCGACGAGTACAACGACCGCGGCATCGCGGCGGCGGAGCTCTCGGGCGTGTTCCGGCGCGACGCGCTGCGCGCGCAGTTCCTCGCGCACGCCGAGCACGCGCACGACTTGCGGGGCTCGACGAGCGAAGCGAAGTTCTACGAGGCCTATCTGTCCTGGGAGGCTTCGCCCAACGTCAACTGGGAGGGCGGCAAGAAGACGCAGCGCTGGGGCAAGGGCTACGCCTGGAGCCCGGTCGCGTTCCTCGAGCGGCCGAAGGACCCGGAGGACCCGGAGCTTGCGCGCGAGGGCTTTTTCGCCCTCTCCGGGAGTTTCGTGCGCTCTCCCGGCGGCGCGTTGCGGAACTACTCGATCACGCCGCTCGTCGTGCCCACGCACTCGGATCTGAACGGCGACTTCGGCGCCGAGGACCACTGGAACCCGGCGGCAAAGGTCTCGCTTCTCTATCGCGACACCGACATCGATTTCCTGTGGCTCGGGCAGGGCAGCCGCAGCGCGCGCTACGGCTTCGACGTCTCGCGCAATTTAGGCACCAATCTCGAAGTGCACGCCGAGTGGGCGCGCGTGAGCGAGCCCGCGTCGACGAGCACCCTGCTGGGGATGCGCTTTCTCACCGAGCGCGAGACGACGTGGATCGTCGAGGTCTACCGCAACGGCGCGGGCCTGACCGAAGCGCAGTTCCGTGCGCGTCCGGTGGGCGGCCCGAGCCTGATGCGCAACTACCTCTACCTGCGCGCGAGCCAGAAGGAGCCGCTCGACATCCTCTACTTCACCCCCAGTGCGACCACTATCGTGAATCTCGACGACGGCAGCTACTCGGTGATCGGCGAGCTCGCCTACACGGGCTTCAAGGACCTCGAGCTGCGCCTGCGCGCAGCGGCGAACCGCGGCGACCGGCTCACCGAGTTCGGCGAGAAGCCGGTGGACGCGCGCGTTGAGCTGCGCGCGCGCTGGTACTTCTAGAAGCAAGAGTGAAAATCGGGGTCGGAGCCCGATTTGCAGGAGTAACATCTTGCCGCGGGCCCGGCCTGCACGTCTGCCCGCGCGATGCGCCAGGCCGCAGGCGCACAGCCCGACACTGAGGAGGGACTATGGCGAACAAGATGACGGACCAGTACCTGTCGAACAACAAGCAATACGCGGGCGGCCAGGCGGTGCACAAGCCCGCCTACCCCGGCAAGCAGCCCATCAACCCGGCCAAGCACGTGGCGGTCGTCGCCTGCATGGACGCGCGGCTCGACGTCGAGGACCTGCTCGGCTTGCAGACGGGCGATGCCCACATCATCCGCAATGCCGGAGGCGTTGTGACCGACGACGCGATCCGCTGTCTCATCATCTCGCACCACCTGCTCAACACCAACGAGATCATCCTCATCCACCACACGCGCTGCGGCATGCTCGCCTTCAGCGACGATCTGCTCAAGGCCGGCCTTGAGGGCGACCCCGCGGCCGAGAAGCTGCTGCAACAGGCGACCTCGCGCGCCTTCACGAGCTGCAAGAAGTGCGCGTCGACCCCGTCCCAGTTTCACGCCTTCCGCGGCCCGCTCGAGCCGCTCGACGGCGCGCGCACCCCGAAGCAGACCGAGCGCCTCGAGTGGGACGTGCGGCGCGGCATGTCCGCGATCCTCAACCATCCCTGGATCCCGACCAGCGGCCCCGACGCCATCACCGTGCGCGGCTTCATCTACGACGTGGACACCGGCAAGCTCGAGGAAGTGAGCTACCCGGGGTCGATGGGATCGATCGGTTGACGGCCGGGCTGGCGCCGCGGCCTGCGCGGCGCTAGCTCTTCAGCTCCTCCAGCATGCCGACCAGGTCGTCGGCGTGCTCCTCTTCCATGGCAAGGATGCCCTCGAGCATGCGCGAGGTGGTGGTGTCCTTGTCGCCGATGTACTCGATCATTTCGCGGTAGCTGTCGATGGCGATCCGCTCGGCGACCAGGTCCTCCTTGATCATGTCGAGCAGTCCGTTGCCCTCGACGTACTCGGCGTGCGCGCGCGAGGCGAGGCCCTCGGGCGAGAAGTTCGGCTCGCCCTGCAGCTGCACGATGCGCGCCGCGATCTGGTCG
>CAZCZE010000029.1:0-15992 GCA_964503125.1 uncultured Gammaproteobacteria bacterium | reverse complement strand
CGGCGCACATCCCTGTGCGCCGACGGTCTCGAGAGGGCTCTCTCGCACCGACACCGCTTTTCGGCTCATCTCCTCCACCACACAGTCCGTGCGTGCGCAACGCGTGTGCGCCGGGTAACGTAGGGCGCCAGCAGTGGTGGTGGGGGTGGGGTGGGGAAGGTCGAGCTGCATCGGGGGCTTGGGCGCGTCGATCTGGCGGCGATCACGCTGACGACCGTGGTCGGCGCGGGCATCTTCACGATGCCGGCGGCGCTCGTCGCCGCTGCGGGCAACTGGACCCTCGCCGTGCTCGTGTTCACGCTGGCGCTGGTCTCGGCGACGGCGCTGTGCACGGCCGAGGTCGCCAGCCGCTTCGACGCGACGGGCGGCCCCGTGGTCTACGCCCACGCGGCGTTCGGCCCGTTCGTGGGCTTCATCATCGGCTGGCTCATGTATTTGTCGCGGCTGTCGTCGTTCGGGGCGGTCGCTGCGATCATGCTCGACTATGCGGCGGGATTCTGGCCTGCACTCGGCGCCGGGATCTGGCGCGCACTCGCGGTCACGGTGTTCGTGGCGCTCGTCGCGGGCATCAATCTTGCGGGTGTCGTGCGCGGCGCGCTCACGAGCAACGTGCTCACGTTGCTCAAGATCGCGCCCCTCGTGCTGCTCGCGCTCGTGGGGCTCGTGCTCATCGCCGCCCCTACCGCGACGCCGCTCGCGCCGCCGAACGCCGCGGGTTTCGGCAATGCGGTGCTCATTGCGCTGTTCGCCTGCATGGGCTTCGAGGTAGCCACGGTCGTGGCCGGCGAGGCGCGCGAGGCACGGCGCAACGTGCCGAGCGGCATGCTGTGGGGCGTGGCGGCCGTGGGGTCGCTCTATCTGCTGCTCGTGCTCGCGTGCCTCAAGCTCGTGCCGAATCTCGGTGCGTCGCCGCGGCCGCTCGCGGAGGCGGCCGCGGCGCTCGTCGGCCCCGTCGGTGCGACGGCGCTTGCGGCGACGGCTGTCGTGTCGTGCGCGGGCGCGCTGCTCGCCTGGATGATCGGCGCGCCGCGCGTGCTGCTCGCGCTCGCCGAGCGTGGCGACTTGCCCGCGGCGCTCACGAAAATCCACCCCGTGACGCGCACGCCGAGTGCGGCGATCGTCGTAAGCGCCGTGCTCGTCTGGTTGCTCACGGTGTCGGGCACCTTCGTCTATCTCGCGACGTTCTCGGCGCTGTCGAGGCTTCTAACCTATGCCTCGATCTGTGTCGCGCTGCTCGCGCTGCGTCGACGCTACGGGCCCGCGCCGTTGCCGATTCCCTTGGGTCCGGTCTGGGCGGCCGTCGCGCTGCTGGCGGCAGTCGTGGCGCTCGGGACGACGACGCCGCTCGTGATCCGTGACGTGCTGATTGCCGTGGGACTCGGGCTCGTAGTGCGCGCGCTCGTCACCCGTCACCAGCGGAACAGCCGCGCGACCGTGCCGGGCGGGTAGGAGCCGCGCTTCGCGGCGAGCTCGACGAAGCCGTCGGTGCCGGCGAGGGCCACGAAGTCGCCCGACGTGTTCGTGGGGCGCGGTGCGGCGCAAAGAACGCCGGTCTCGGACGACGACAGCGTCACGGGTGTGAAGAGCGTCAGTGTCGGCGAGGCCTCGACGGGCGCCGTGAGCTCGACGAGCTCGGCCGGCGCGGCCGCGAGGCCGGCGGCGTGGCGCAGCGCGGGCAGCAAGAAGCGCGTGGCGCAGACCAGGGTCGACACGGGGTTGCCGGGCAGCGCGAAAATCGGCTTGCCGCGGGCGCTGACGCCGAACCACATGGGCCGGCCGGGGCGCTGCTCGACGCGGTGAAACACGAGCTTCGCGCCGAGCTCGGCGAGCACGGACGGGACGAAGTCGAAC
This sequence comes from uncultured Gammaproteobacteria bacterium, assembly GCA_964503125.1. Taxonomy (GTDB): domain Bacteria; phylum Pseudomonadota; class Gammaproteobacteria; order Steroidobacterales; family Rariloculaceae; genus FEN-1219. The sequence goes on along the minus strand of CAZCZE010000029.1, from coordinate 14,141 downwards.
TGGCCCATCGACACGCCGCCGCTCAGGACGAGCACGTCGAGCTCCGTGTCGAGGCGGTCGATGGCGATCGCGAGCGCGTTGGCGTCGTCGCGCAGGCGCGCGCGCGTGACTGCACCTAAGCGATGTTGCGTGAGGCTCGCCTCGACGGCACGGTCGTTGGTCGAGCGGATCTGATGCGCGGCGATGGGTTTGCCGGCGTCGACGAGCTCGTCGCCCGTCGAAATGACGGCGACGCGCGGTAGCTCGGCGACGAGCGCAGAAGGCCGGCCCGCGCCCGCGAGCACGGCGATCTCGGCTGGGCCGAGCCGCGTGCCGGCGCGCAGGACGACGCTGCCGGCCGCGTGGTCGCTGCCGCGGCGGTGCACGAATTGCTGCGCGTTGACCGTCGCGTCGGCGCCCACTGTGACGTTGCGGCCTTGGCGCTCCAGGCGCTCGACGGGCACGACGGTGTCGGTGCCGCGCGGTAGCACCGTCCCCGTCATGACCTCGACGCATTGCGCCGAGCCTTCGACGGTGAGCGGCTCTGCGCCCGCGCCTTGCGTGCCGAGCACGGCGAACGAGCGCACGCCGGCCGCCCAGTCGCGAAAGGGGATCGCGACGCCGTCCATGGTGACGCGGTCGAACGGCGGCTGGTCCCGTTCGGCCGCGACGTCTTCGGCTAGGACCCGTCCTGCGCACGCCGCCAAAGGTTCATGCCGCGCGGCGAGGCGGGGCATGTGCGCGAGGATCAAGGCTTCGGCGGTGGCGACGTCGGTCATTGTTTTCGCTGCGGTTTTTCTGTTCGGCTGGGCTCTTCCAGCCGGCGGAGCGGGGAATATACTAACTGCAAGGAGGCGAACATGGCCCGCACGATTTTCAGCGCCATCGCCTTGTGTCTCGCGTTCAGCGCTGCGCTCGGCCAACCGCGCGGTATTCCCGAGATCACGCAGGAACAAGCCGACAGCCGCACGGTGCTTGGCGTATCGAACGAGTATCTGTTCGCCGGAGCGCAAGCGATTCGGCTCAAGGACTACGACGAGGGCATCCGCCTGACGAAGCTCGGCCTCGAGCGGCCGACGTCGTCGCGCGATCGCTCTGCGGCGTTGTCGAACTTGTGCGCGGCGCACGCCGCCAAGAACGAGCCCGACATCGCGATCGGCTACTGCACCGAGTCGCTCACGATCAACCAGGTGAATTGGCACGCCTATAGCAATCGCGCGTACGCTTACTACTTGAAGCGTTCGTTCGACGAAGCCGACAAGGATCTTGACGTGGCGCTGTCGATCAACCCGAACGCGCGGCAGATGCCGCAGATTCGCGGCATGATGAACGAGCGGCGCTTGCGCGGCCGCGTGACGACGGAGGAACACCAGTAGTGCGCGTCAGCTACGCAGCCGCCGCTCTGACGGCGTGTCTCCTGTCGACCGGCGCGGCCGACGCCGCACGCGGCGACATCGATCCCGTCGGCACCTGGAGCTGCGTGGTTTGGGGCCACCCCGAATTCGGCGACGAGCGCGTGCTCCTCAGCTTCGAGGCCCAGGGCGTGGCGCGGCTCGGGCGTGTCGAGACCGATGCCGTGCCGTCGTGGAGCGGCCTCACGCCGTGGGTCGAGGATGGCCGCGCGATGCGGTTCAGCGATCCGCGCACGGGGCGGCAGTACACGGCGGACCTGCGCCGCGGCAATCTGGGCGGCACGTGGCGCACGCTGACGTCGACGGGCGGCTGGTGGTGCGCGGCCGCCACTCTCGAAGCGATACCCGAGACCAACGAAGAGCGCGCGACGGCGTTGCCGCCGGTCCTACCGCTCTTGACGATGACGCCGCGCTATCCGATCGAGGCGATTCGCACGGCGCGGCAAGGCCGAGTCGTGACGTGCTTTCTCGTCGACGCCGCGGGGTCGATCACGGATCCCGAGATCATCGAGCTGTCGCACGAGCTGTTCCGCGAGCCGGTGCTCACGGCGCTCGCGCGCTCGCGCTACGAGCCGCGCCGGTCGGGCAGCGACCCGCGGCCGAGCTGCCGCAGCTACACGTTCAACCTCGACAGGCTCGCGCAGCACGAGATCGAAATCGAATAGCTAGTTCGCGTTCACCGGCCGCGCGCCCGCGACTGCCACCTGGAACTGATTCGCGGACGTGAACGGGCCGAGCCCCGTGGCGAAGCGCACGGATTGGCCCGCGGGCAGCTGCCCGACGGCGCGGTTGAGCTCGCGAATCGCGCCCTGCGCATCGGCGTAGCGCACCACCACCACCACGTCAGCCACGGCGACGCGCGTTGCGTTGCTGACCTCGACGACGAGCTGGCCCGCGTTGTCGAGCCCGCCGCGCGCGGCAATGTACTTGCCGGGGTTGGTCGGTAAGTCGAGCCGTACCGTCGCGTCCTGCGCGGCCTGACCCGCCGGGCTCGAGGACGACGCGGCGCGCCCGTAGTGCTCGAGCGCGACCTGCCGCTCGCCGCGCTGCTCGGCCAAGGCGCCGAGCGCGTAGTAGGCGTCGGCCGTGGGTAAGAGCTGCACGCTGCTCTCGAGCTCGGTGCGCGCCTCACCCCACTGCCGCAGCTCGCGGTGCACGAGGCCTTTGCGCAGGTGGTAGTAGAAGAACGCGTCGTTGCGGGCGATCGCGTCAGTGTAATGGCGCACGGCGTCGGCGTAGCGACGTTGCTCCGCATCGATGTCGCCGAGCAGCGCGTGGACTTGCGCTTCGGCCGGGAGCAGGCGCAGCGCTTCTTGCGCAGAGCGCTCGGCGTCGGCCGGCCGGTCGTCGGTGAGCGCCGTGCGGCCTTGATCGTATGCCTGATAGGCCGGCTGGCGCTGGCGCAGCGTGGCCGTCGCGGCCTGATAGCGCTCGCGGCCGAGGTCGCCGCCCGCAGGCAGCGTAGCTGCGGTCTCGCGGTTCGTCGCGACGCGCTCGGCCGAGGGCGGGTGGCTCGCGAACAACGTCGCGAGACGCCCCTGGTCGCGGCCGCCTTGCTCCGACAAGCGCACGAAGGTTTCCTGTAGCGTGACGGCTGCGCTCGGGTCGTAGCCCACCGCGGCCATGTAGCGCATGCCGTAGAGATCGGACTCGAGCTCGGCGCCGCGGCTGTTGCGCTGCGAGAGGAGCTGCGCGCCCAAGCTCGCGGCGCCGACCGTGAGCCCCCCGTAATCGCCGCGCTGCGCCGCGACCTGCGTCGCGAGCAGCGCGCCTTGCAGCAACAGGCCGCGCTGCATCGCGAGCGCGCCGTGGCGCGCCGCGGCGTGCACGATCTCGTGGCCGAGCACGGCCGCGAGCTCGGCTTCGGACTGAAGCTCGACGAGCAGCCCGCGATTGACGGCGATCTTGCCGCCCGGGAGCGCCCATGCGTTCGGCACGGAATTGTTGAGCACGACGAACTCGTACGGCAGCGCCCGGTCGCTGACGGCCGCGAGTTTTTGGCCGACGCCCGCGACGTACGCCGTCAGTGTCCGGTCGAGCGTGTAGTCGCCGCCTTGCATCTGCTGCGAGGGTGCGTACTGCTGCTCGCCGATCGCGACCTCTTGGTCCGCGGAGACGAGCGCGAGCTCACGGTCGCCGGTCACGGGATTGATGACGCAGCCGCAGACTGTGAGGAGCGTCACGGCGAGCGCGTAGTTGCGGTGTCGTGGGATCATTGCCTCATTCTGCGCGGGTTCTCGAGCGGGTCAAGGCGGGTTTTTACTGTCGGCGGAATCCGACAGAAAACTCCCTTGTTTTCGCTGTCGGAACCCGTGCAGCATGCCCCGAAGTCATGCCGCAGGGATGAACCGTGGACTACCACCGCGCGCGCCATTGGACGGTCATCGGGCTGTGCATTGCTTTCGCCGGTTGCCGCAGCTCGTCGGACGACCCGCCGCCTGGACCGACCGTCGGTCTCGATGCGCGGCCGTCGAACACCACCTGCGTCGCGCCCGCGCGCAACACGGGCGGTGGCACGACGATCGCATTGCAGCGGGTGTTCCCGAACCTCACGTTCAGCCAACCACTCGCGATGCTCCAAGCGCCCGGCGACGACACGCGCTGGTTCGTGCTCGAGAAGGGCAGCGGCTCGGCCGGGACGGCGCGCGTGCGCGTATTTCCGAATACCGCGAACCCGACTGCGAGCGACTTTTTCTCGATTACGGTCAACGCAAGCTCGGAAGGCGGGTTGCTCGGCATGGCGTTTCACCCGCAGTGGGCCACGAACCGCCAGGTGTTCGTGTCCTACACGCAGGGCACGACGCCGATGGTCTCGTACGTCGCGCGTTACACGAGCAACGACGGCGGCCTTACGCTAGACCCGAACAGTCGTCAGGAGATCATTCGCGTCAACCAGCCATTCGACAACCATAACGGCGGCCAGATTGCTTTCAGCCCAGTCGACGACTTTCTGTACTTCGGTCTCGGAGACGGCGGGAGTGGCGGCGATCCGATCAATGCGGGCCAGGATACGACGGACGTCTTGGGCTCGATGCTGCGCCTCAACGTCGACGGTGCGGCGCCGTACACGATTCCCGCAGACAACCCCTTCGCGCAAACCGGGGGCACCTGCGGGCCGGACCATAACGTACAGGCCAACAACTGCGCTGAGATCTACGCCTGGGGGTTGCGCAACCCGTGGCGTTGGAGCTTCGACTCGGCGACGGGCGATCTCTGGCTGGGTGACGTGGGTCAGGGCGCGCGCGAGGAGATCGATCGAGTCCAGCGCGGCGGCAACTACGGCTGGAGCTGTCGCGAAGGATTGATTGCCTATAGCGGAGCACCCGCGAGCTGTGCCAATCCGCCGGCATTCGAGAATCCCGTGCACGACTATGGGCGATCGCTTGGTGCATCAGTGACTGGCGGCTACGTGTATCGAGGTACGGCGCTGCCCGCACTTGTCGGACGTTACGTGTTCGCCGATTTCGTCACGGGCCGCATCTGGCAGCTCGTGCCGAGCGGTGGTGGCTTCACGGCCGAAGAGCTGCTCGATACTTCACTTTCGATCGCATCGTTCGGCCAAGGCAACGACGGCGAGCTCTACGTCGTCGACATTGCCGGCGGCGGCCTGCACAGAATCGTCGACGGTGGCGGCGGTGCGCCGCCCGGCCAGCCCGTGCCGACGATGCTGTCCGCGACAGGCTGCGTGAACCCGCAGAGCCCGAGCCAACCCGCGACCGGCCTCATTCCGTTCGAGCCCGTGGCGCCGTTCTGGTCGGACAACGCCATCAAGGAGCGCTGGCTCGCGCTGCCGAATAGCACGTCGATTGCGGTGGGCGGTGACGGCGACTTCACGTTCCCGAACGGCACGGTGCTCATGAAGCACTTCCGTCTGAGCGGCACGCTCATCGAGACGCGGCTGTTCATGCGCCACCCCGACGGCGACTGGGCGGGCTACACCTACGAGTGGAACGCGCAGGGCACCGACGCGACGCTCGTTCAGGGCGGCAAGACCGTCACGATCGGCCAACAGAACTGGCTTTACCCGAGCGACAACGACTGTATGACGTGTCACACGGCGGCGGCCGGTTTCGCGCTCGGGCCAGAGGCCAGGCAGCTCAATCACGATCTCACGTATGCGAGCACGGGCCGCACTGCGAACCAACTGCGCACGCTCGATGCGATCACGTTGTTCACGACGCCGCTCGGCGATCCTGCGCTCCAGCCCACGATGCCCGATCCGTTCGACGCGGCGGCGCCGCTCGGGCAACGCGCGCGCGCGTACCTGCACACCAACTGCGCGGGCTGTCACCGGCCGAACGGGCCGACGCCGAGCTCCATGGACCTGCGCTACGCGACTCTGCTCTCGGCGACCGGCGCGTGCGACGCGCTGCCGCAGTCGGGTGACCTCGGCATCGGCGCCGCGGCGCGCATCATCGCGCCTGGCAGCGCGACCAACTCGGTGCTCACGGCGCGCATGAACCTCCGCGACGCGAACGCCATGCCGCCGCTCGCGTCGAGCGTCGTCGACGCGGCCGGCGTCACATTGGCGCAGAACTGGATCGCGGGCCTCGCGAGCTGCCAATGAATTGAGTTTCGCGTCGCGATTGAACGACAATGCGCGGCCATGGCAACTCAAGACCCTTCGGCTCCCGGCCGCGATTTCATCAGTCAGATCGTTGCGGACGAAGTGGCCGCCGGCAAGAACGGCGGGCGCGTGCAAACGCGCTTTCCGCCCGAGCCTAACGGCTATCTGCACATCGGCCACGCCAAGGCCATTTGCGTCGACTTCGGCATCGCGCGCGAGTTCGGCGGCACTTGTTATCTGCGTTTCGACGACACGAATCCCGAGCGCGAGACCGAGGAGTTCGTCGAGAGCATCAAACGCGACGTGCGCTGGCTCGGTTTCGATTGGGGCGACCGCCTGCGGCACGCTTCGGACTACTTCAAGCAGATACACGATTTCGCCGTCGAGCTCATCCGCAAGGGGCTCGCCTACGTCGATCATCAGAACGCCGACGAGATTCGCCGCTCGCGCGGCACGCTGACCGAGCCCGGCAAGAACAGCCCGTATCGCGACCGCCCCGTCGAGGAGAACCAGCGGTTGTTCGCGGCCATGCGCGGCGGCGAGCTCGAGGAAGGCACCTGCGTGCTGCGCGCCAAGATCGACATGGCGTCGCCGAACATCAACCTGCGTGACCCGACGCTGTATCGCATCCGCAAAGTGTCACACCAGCGCACGGGCAGCGAGTGGTGCATCTACCCGATGTACGACTACGCGCACACGCTGTCGGACGCCATCGAAGGCACGACGCATTCGCTCTGCACGCTCGAGTTCGAGGATCACCGGCCGCTCTACGACTGGTTCCTCGATCAGCTCTGGAGCGGCAAGCCGAGCCGGCCGCGCCAGATCGAGTTCTCGCGCGCCAACTTGATGTTCACGGTGACGAGCAAGCGCAAGCTCAAGCAGCTCGTGGACGACAAGCACGTCGAGGGCTGGGACGATCCACGCATGCCGACGCTCGCAGGGATTCGCCGGCGCGGCTACACGCCCGAGTCGATCGTCGAGTTCGTGCACCGCATCGGCACCACGAAGAAAGAGAAAGTGGCCGAGCTCGGCCAGCTCGAGGGTTGCGTGCGCGACGACCTCAACGAGCGCGCGCCGCGCCGGTTCGCCGTGCTCGATCCGCTCAAAGTGGTCATCGAGACGTATCCCGAGACCGGCGAAGAATCGCTCGAAGCCGCGAACCATCCGAACAAGCCCGAGCTCGGCACCCGCCCGGTGTCGTTCTCGCGCGAGATCCTCATCGAGCGCGACGACTTCATGGAGAACGCGCCGAGCAAGTTCCATCGCTTGAAGCCCGGCGGCGAGGTGCGGTTGCGTTACGCCTACATCGTGAAATGCGAGCGCGTCGTCAAGGATTCCGCCGGCAACGTCACAGAGCTCCGCTGCAGCCACGATCCCGCGTCGCGCAGCGGCTCCGAGGAATCCGGCCGTAAGGTCAAAGGCACGATCCATTGGGTGTCGGCCAAGCACGCGCGCTATGCGACCGTGCGTCTCTACGACCGGCTGTTCGCGGTGCCGTTCCCGGGCGACAACTTGGCGAAAGAGTTGAACCCCGACTCGCTTAAAGTAGTGACTCGTGCGGCGCTCGAGCCCGCGCTCGCGGCGGCAAAGCCCGAAGAACGTTTTCAGTTCGAGCGGCTCGGCTATTTTGTCGCCGACCGCGTGCGCTCGCAGCCCGGCAACCCTGTTTTCAATCGCACCGTGACGCTGCGGGATTCGTGGGCCAAGCTCGAGCAAGAAGCGCTCGCGCGGAGCACGGACTCCACGATCGGGCGCGAATTCGACTGAGTGGCGCGGGCTGGACGGGCGCCGCCCCCGAGGCGGGTCCGCTCGTCTTACTGCCTGCGTTCCGTCACCTCGAACGTAAAGCAGCGACGGCCGGCCTCGTGGGACCAGAAGTCCGCGGCAAGCTCGGGCTCCGATGGTCGGGCGAACACGGCGCAGACCTCGTACTGCCGCGGCCCAGTGACGCGGTACTCGTACGGCTCGTCCGTCGACGGATCCCGAGGAAGTCGCGACAAGTACCGCCCGTCCACGAGCTTGGCCGCGCTGTCCGGTAGTTTTTGATCCTGGACCCAGCGGGATTCCGCTGCCTGCGACATCTGACGCAGGCCGAAAACGCGCTGCCCGTCGAGCCGCAGCAACCGATACTCCGCCGGCGATCCGACGACGAGCAACCCGGCAGCGACGGCTGCGATGACGACACCGATGCTTCCGAAGGTAGCGATGCGTTGAACGTTCATCGCTCGAGCGCTCTGTCGTCGACGCGCGTCGACCATGTGAAATAGCTGAAAGCCGCGCCGGCGATCACGGCCACGACCGTCACCTTGAGCATGAAACGCAGCGTCAACTCGCCGCTCAACATGTTGTACACGAGCGTGATGAGGTCGCCGACGATTACACCGGCGGCGACCAACAGAGTCAGATACGTCAGCCATTTGCGCACGGACGAGCTTCGCCGCGACGGATCGGCGGCTACTTCCTTCGCGAGTTTCAACGCGGACCACAGAAAAACGGGGAATGCCACGATCAACGCGGCCGTGGCCCAGCGAATACCGTCCTCGATACGCGACAAATTGTTGCGTTCGAGGTCGTCCGGCAAATACCTGTTTAAGAAGCCGAACAGCACGTCCCCGAGATAGAACCCACTCAGGTACAACGTGCCAAACATCAGCAAGTACCAGAACGCGTCGCGTGCCGAGAGCTGGACTCGCGGCCGCGGAACGGGAACCGCGAACGTCACGTCCGCGTAGTGAGCGAGCGCGTCGGCGATCTGATCTTTTGACCAACCCGCTCGAGCGAGCGCCTCACGCACGGCTTCGCGCGGCTGCCCGGCGCGCAACGCGGTTTCGACGAACTGCACCAGCTGGTGTTGGGCCACGATTGCACCTCTCTACCAAGCTTCACGGTTCATTCGCTCGATCCCAACGATACCATGCCGTCGAGGATCTCGACGATGGCGCTCACCGCGGGGTTCGCGGAACATGCCGCGACTCCTTGGTTCAAGCGGTGTCGCCGGTAGGCACGTCGACGGTCTCGGCATGCGTCTCGTCGACGAGCCAATCGGCGAACTCGCGCACTTGCGGTTTCACTCTCGCGGCCGGCGACTCCACGACGTAATAGGCCCGCGATGACGCCACCTTGTTCTTGAATGGCGCGACGAGCTTGCGCTCGCGCAGCAGCCGGCGCAGCAGCGGATGGCGGCCGAGCGCCACGCCGTGGCCGTCGAGCGCAGCCTGAATGAGCTGGTCGTAGTGGCTGAAGTGGAGCTTGCCCGCGGGCTCGAAGTCGCGCAGGCCGAGCGCATGAAACCAGAGCTCCCAGTCGAGCCAAGCCGCGCGCGGGCTCTCGAGATAGAGCAAGACGTGGTGGTGCAGGTCGTTCGGGGTCACGAGCGGCTTTAGGGGATTGCTCGCGAGCTCGGGGCTGCAGACGGGAAACACCGTTTCGCCGAATAACAGCCGGCCGCCGGTCACGCTGCCCTCGGGCACGTAGCGCACGGCGAGATCCACGCCGGCGCGCTCGAGGTCCTCGATGAGCTCGTTGGTGGCGGAAATGCGCACGTCCACTTGGCCGTGACCGCGCGTGAAGCCGGCGAGGTGCGGAATGAGCCAGAGCGTCGCGAATCCCGGAGTCGTCGCGACGACCACGGTGTTCATCGCCGCGCTGCCGCGCAGCCGCCGGGCACTGTCGTGCAACTTCTGGAGCGCCTCCTGCGCGCTGCGGTAGAACAGCTGGCCGCTCTCCGTGAGCAGCAAGGCGCGCGCCCGGCGCTCGAATAGGTTGACCTTGAGGTGGTCCTCGAGCTGCTGGATCTGCCGGCTCACGGCCGATTGCGTGAGATGGAGCTCGGCTGCGGCCTTCGTGAACGACAGGTTGCGCGCCGCCGCCTCGAAGGCCAGCAACGGGTCGAGCGGGGGCACGTCGTAGCGCTGGTTACGCATGCAAAAAACGCATCCACCGAATGCCAAATGACCGTTTGAGCCGCCTCGATAACTGCCGCATTATGCCGCGCGTAGTAAAGGAAAAGCCATTCGCAACGGCGGTATCTATAGATACCTAAATGTCATGCAAAAAGGAGGCAACATGTCCATTCGAAGCGAACGCGGCCGCCGCCCCGAGCGGCTCGCCGCAACCGTGCTGGCGCGGCCCCGGGAGCTGTTCGGTGATTCGCTGCCCGAGCTCGCCCTGGTCACCGCGATTGTGGCCGCTGTCATCAGCGCGACCGTGGCATTGAGCGGCTAGGCCATGAAACTCAACGAAGCTCAGCCGGTGACCGTGACCGACGCGAACTTCGCGACGACCGTGCTCGGGGCGCAGCGCCCCGTGCTCGTCGACTTCGGCGCCGAATGGTGCGGTCCGTGCGTGGCCGTGGCCCCCGTGATCCGTAGCTTGGCCCTCGAGTACGCGGAGCGACTGACAGTGGCCACGGTCGACGTCGATGCCGAGCCGCAGCTCGCGGCGCGCTTTGGCGTGCGGTCGCTGCCGACGGTCATGCTGCTCGAGGACGGGCAAGTCCGGCGCGTGCTCGTCGGCGCGCGCTCAAGCAAGGAGTATCGCGCGGCCATCGACGGCCTGCTGCACTGACGGACGTCCGGTGCTCGTACAATAGGACGGAGGCTCAAGGAGGCGAATCATGTCCGAGCATCGAGCGACGATCGGCTGGCAGCGCACGAGCGCCGACTTCACGTATCAGACGTACAATCGCGCGCACGACTGGCGGTTCACGGCGACCACCGTGCCCGCGTCGGCGACGAAGGAGTATCGCGGCGACGAGAACCGCGTCAATCCCGAGGAGGCGCTCGTCGCGGCGCTTTCCTCGTGCCACATGCTCACGTTTCTGGCCGTCGCCGCGAAACGCAAGCTATCGCTCGACTCCTACCACGACGAGGCCGTCGGCGTGCTCGAGAAGAACGCGCAAGGGCAGCTCGCCATCACGCGCGTGACGCTGCGGCCGCAGATCGTTTGGTCGCCGGGCGTGACCGTGTCCGCGGACGACCTCGCGAAGCTGCATCACGACGCGCACGCAGGCTGCTTCATCGCGAACTCGGTCAAGACCGAGGTTATCGTCGAACCCCGCGCGTAGGCGGCCTCGATCGCGGAGGCGCATCCGGCACCGGCTTTGCTAGACTCCCCACCGTATCCTTTCGGGCCCGGCAGGAGTTTTCGTATGCGCCTGTGTCTGCTCGCAATTGCACTCTTAGGCACCGCGCCGCTGCATGGCTGCGGCAACTCCGATACCGCGTCCGCACCGGCCGAGGCTCCGCAAGCCACCGCACCGGCCGAGCCCGAGTTCGTCGTCGAGGCCGACCGCTTCGCCGACATTCGCGTGCTGCGCTACCGGATTCCCGGCTGGGAGAGCCTGTCGCTACAGCAGAAAAAACTCCTCTACTTCCTGACCGAGGCCGGCATGAGCGGGCGCGACGTCATGTGGGACCAGAACTACCGCCACAACTTGCGCATCCGCCGCACGCTCGAGGAGGTCGTGCGCCACTATCAGGGCGACCGGACGACCGGCGACTGGAATGCCTTCATGACTTATGTGAGGCGGGTTTGGTTCGCGAACGGCATCCATCATCACTACTCTGGCGACAAGTTCACGCCGGGCTTTTCGGCGGACTATTTCCGCACGCTCGCAGAGCAGAGCGCGGCCAACGCAAGCTGGCCGCTCGACGAGGGCCAGGCTCTCGACGAGCTGCTGACCATGCTCGAGCCGATTCTGTTCGATCCCGCCGTCGACGCGCGCAAAACGGAAACTGCGGCGGACGTCGATAAAGTGACGTCGTCCGCGGTCAATTTCTACGCAGGCGTCACGGAAGCCGACGTCACGGCGTACTACGACGCCCTCAGGGATCCTGGCGATCCGCGCCCGGTCAGCTGGGGCCTGAACTCGACGCTGGTCAGGGAAAACGGCAAGCTCGTCGAGAAGGTTTGGAAAATCGGCGGCATGTACACGCAGGCGCTCGAACGCGTCGTCTATTGGCTGGAGCAGGCGATCGCCGTGGCCGAAGACGACGCCCAGCGCCGCACGCTCGAGCTGCTAGTTCGGTATTACCGCAGCGGCGACCTCGCCGATTTCGACGCGTACAACATCGCGTGGGTCGACGACACGGCGGCTCGCGTCGATGCGATCAACGGTTTCATCGAGGTCTACAACGACCCGCTCGGCATGCGCGGCTCCTTCGAGTCGGTCGTATCGTTCCGCGACGACGAGGCCACGCGCCGCATCGGCGCGATCGCGAGCCAGGCGCAGTGGTTCGAGGACAACTCGCCGCTCATGGCCCCGCACAAGAAGGCGACCGTGACGGGTATCACCGGCAAAGTGATCACGGTCGTTTCCGAGGCCGGCGACGCCTCGCCCGCTTCGCCGAGCGGCATCAACCTGCCGAACTCGGGCTGGATTCGCGCGGAGCACGGCTCGAAGTCGGTCGTGCTGTCCAACATTCGTGCCGCCAACGACGCCTCGCCGAATCCCGCGCTCGACGAGTTCGCCGCGTCCGCCGAGGAAGCCGCGCGCGCCAAGCAATGGGGCGAGCTCGGCGGCAACCTGTTCGTCGACATGCACGAGGTCATCGGCCACGCCTCCGGCGTCGTGAATCCCGGTGTCGCCACGCCCACCGAAACGCTGCGCCAGTATTACAGCCCGCTCGAGGAAGGCCGTGCCGACCTCGTGGCGCTGTATTACCTCTTGGATCCGAAGCTCATTGAGATCAGCGTGATGCCGAGCCTCGACGTCGGCAGGCAGCAATACGACGCCTACTTCCGCACCGGGCTCCTCACACAGCTCTACCGCATCGAGCCGGGCCGGAACCTCGAAGAGGCGCACATGCGCAATCGCCAGATGATCGCCGCCTGGGTGCTCGAGAAGGCGCAAGCGAGCAACGCCGTCGAACGCGTCACGCGCGACGGCGAGACTTTCTTCGTTGTCCACGACTACGAGCGCGTGCGCGAGTTGTTCGGCGAGCTGTTGCGCGAGGTGCAGAGGATCAAGAGCGAAGGGGACTTCGCCGCAGGTCAGGCGCTCATCGAGAGCTACGGGACTCTTGTCGACCCGGCGTTGCACGCGGAAGTGATCCGGCGGCACGAGCCGCTGAACGTCGCGCCGTTCTCGGGCTTCATCAATCCGCGGCTCGTGCCGGTCCAGGCGCCCGGCAGCGATGAGATCACGGGCGTTCGCGTCGAATACCCGGATGACTTCGCCGAGCAGATGCTCGAGTACGCGGCCAGCTACTCGTTCTTGCCGACCGTCAACTGAACAACGACGCCAAGGAGCAGCCCCATGCGCGCGCTCGAACGATTGTCGGTGCGCCTGTCGCTCGCGATCCTGTCGGGCTTGAGCGTTGCCCTCGCGCTCGAGTGGGGGGGCAGCAGCTGGCTTCAGGAGTACGGCGTGCCGGGAGCCTTGTTCGGCGCCGGCGTTCTCTGGCCGCACCTGCGCCGCGGCAACCTCGTGGCGGCGCGAGCCGTGGGCCTGCTCGCGGCGGGCGCTGCGAGCTATTGGGCGGCAGTCAGCACGGCGCTCGAGGTGGCGCCGTGGCTCGGCTTGGACGACGGCGGGGAGCCCGGCCTCGCATCGTTCCTGGCGGCGAGTGTCGTGGGCGGCGCGATTGTCGTGGTCGCGGCCAAATGGCTCGTCCCGCTACCGACGGCGGCCCCGTACTGGCTGCTCGCAACGGCCGCCACGCTCGTCGGCGGGTTCGTGATGTACTTCGGCCTCGTGGGGCCGCTGCCGGGCGATGCCCCGGGCTATGCAGCGTTCGCCACGTGGCACGCGCTGCTCTGCGTCGCGTTGCACTTCGGCTCGAGGGCGAGCGCGCGATCGAGCTCGGCGCGCTGACGCTCAGCGCTGCGCGAGCACCACCTTCTTGTACAACGTCAGCGCGTTGCCGCCCGCGTCGTATTTGGCTTTGAGCTGCCGATACGCCGCGCCGTTGAACAGTGCGTCGAACTCGGCCTCGCCCAGGAACGTCGACGAGTAGAGCATCTTGATGCCGCCGAGGTCGAAGCACTTGCGGTCCAGGATCTTCGTGTAGTGGTACGGTTCCATGCCGGCCGGCCTGTCGATCTGCAAGTAGCAGCCGAGATTGAAGTACCGCCGGTCCGGCTCGATCGGATACAGGGTCGGCCGGCCCGGCGTCCTGATCGGCACGGCCGCCCACGGCCGGGCACCCAGCGGAACCTCGCGCAGCGCGAACGCGAGAAGC
>CAZCZE010000028.1:0-10754 GCA_964503125.1 uncultured Gammaproteobacteria bacterium | reverse complement strand
TCGCGCGCACCCCCTGGATCGCGGCGGCCTACAGCGACAGCCCCGACCTCGTCGTCGGTATTTCCGACGGGGCCGTCGTCGTCGACCACGACGCGCGCCGCACAGGGCCCGTCGGCGGCGCGCGCGACGCGCGCACGCGCCGCGAATGGCCGCTGCTCGTCGCGCGACTCGGCGAGCCGCCGCCGCCGGAATCGGCGCCGTTTCGCGTGCTCGAAGACCCCGTCTCGAACTTGACGCGGGCGGCGTATGCAGAGGCGTTCGCGCGCGTCAAGGAGCACATTCGCCGCGGCGATTGCTATCAAGTGAACCTCACGCAACGGTTCGCCGCACGCGCTCAGGGCGACGCCTGGCACGCGTATCTCAAGCTGCGCGAGATCAATCCCGCGCCGTTCGCGGCCTATCTCGACTTGCCCGACGGCAAGATCGTCTGCTCGTCGCCGGAGCGGTTCCTCAAGGTGACCGGTGGGCACGTCGAGACCAAGCCCATCAAGGGTACGCGGCCGAGAGCGAGCGATCCTAAGCGCGACCGCGCGCTCGCCGAGGAGCTGCGCACGAGCGCGAAGGACCGCGCCGAGAACGTCATGATCGTCGACTTGCTGCGCAACGACCTCGGCAAGGTGTGCGCGCCGGGCTCCGTGCGCGCGAGCAAGCTGTTCGACGTCGAGTCGTTCGCGAGCGTGCACCAGCTCGTGAGCACGGTCGAGGGCCGTCTCGCTGCCGGCAAGCACGCACTCGATCTCTTGGGCGCCTGTTTCCCCGGCGGCTCGATCACGGGTGCTCCCAAGGTCGCGGCGATGAAGATCATCGAGGAGATCGAGCCGCATCGCCGCAGCATCTACTGCGGCGCGATCGGCTACGTCGGCTACGACGGCAACATGGATCTCAACATCGCGATCCGCACGCTCGTCCAGCAGGGCGACCACGTCTATACGTGGGCGGGCGGCGGCGTCGTCGCCGACTCGAACGTCGATGCCGAGTATCAGGAGAGCCTCGACAAGGCCGCGGCGATGTTGGCGGTGCTGGATAGCGCGGTGCGGTAGGGCGTGGACGCCAGGGCGTAGGCTGGCGGGTGGCGGTTGCAGCTTGCTGGGCCCTTCCGTACGGCTGGGTACGGTTCCCGGGTGCAAAATGAGGCGGGCGTCAAGGTTTTAGGTCAAGGCTGGGGTGCACCGGGACGACGATCGGCGCTATCCTTTAGCCATTGACCTGTGTGAAGAGCCAGCGGTCGTTCATGACCGCAAGCAGGAGGATGTCAAATGCTGAAGCTCACAGTGACCGTGTTGGCTGTCGCGCTCGCGGGCACCGCGAGCGCAGGTGGATGGCGCCCCTTGCGCGTCGACGGGAGCAGCGAGGCCGCGTTCCAAGAATCGGTGGCCGCGCTCCAAGCGGAGCTGCCGGAGGTGCGTCGCTACGTGTTCGCGCTGGCGCTGCAAGACGTGTGGGTTCTAGGGGTAAAAGGCGCCGAAGCCGAGCAGCGCGACTATACGGCCGGCGAGTATTTTCGGCAGCTCGATGGCTTGGGGTACAAAGAGGTCGTCACGCTCGCGGATCCGACCGGCGACACCGCAGACATGCGCTTCCGGCGGGTCTACGCACATCTGTACCGGGTGAACACCGTTTTTGGCAATAACTACTCCGGGTCCAACGAGTCGCCTACCAACGGGGTACGCGGTAGCAGTCTTTCCGGTGACGCGTCAGCTCGGGAGGAGTGCGGCTGCGCGTTTCCGCATGCCGCGAACTCGTTTACCGGGCGCTAGCCCGCAACAGCAAACGGTGGATCTCAGATGCTGAAGCTCACAGTGGCCGTGTTGGCTGTCGCGCTCGCGGGCACCGCGAGCGCAGCCGGGTGGCGCTCCATGCGCGTCGACGGGAGCAGCGAGGCCGCTTTCGCGGAATCGTTGGCCGAGTTCAAGAAGAAGCTATCGCCGGCGCGTCGCCACGTGTTCGGGGAGGCGCTCAAAGATATCTGGATTCAAGGCACGAAAGACGCCGAAGCCAACCAGAGCGAATACACGGCAGGCGACTATTATCAGCAGGTCGACGGCTTGGGGTACGAAGAGGTCGTCACGTTCACGGACGCCACCGGCGATACGGCACAGATGCGATACAAGGCGGCGCACGCGCGTCTGTACGCGGCGTCTCGTAGCGCGCGGCGTAGCGCGGGGTCGGCCTCCTCACCCTGGCCCGCGCAGAGCGCGCCTGCCGGGGGAGTGCGTGGTAGCAGCCACTCCGGTGACGCGTCAGCTCGGGCGGGGTGCGGCTGCGCGTTTCCGAATACCGCGAACTCGTTTACCGGGCGCTAGCCCGCAACAGCACACCCATCAGCTTGCGCCTTCGACGTGCGCCCAGCCGCGGTAAGCCGCGGCGTGGGCCGCGACGTCGTGCACGCGCAGGATGTCGACGCCTGCATGGCAGAGCTCGAGCGAAGCGCCGATCGTGAAGAGGTCGCGATCGCGGCGGTCCGCCGCCGCGACGTGGTGCATGAACGACTTGCGCGAGTGACCGACGAGCACGCGTAGGCCGAAGCGATGGAACCGGCGCACGCCGCGCATGAGGCGCAGCGACTGTAACGCGTTCTTGCCGAAGCCGATCCCGGGGTCGAAGACGATGCGCGCGAGGTCGAGCTCTGAGCGCTGCCACTCGACGAGCCGCTCCTCGAGCCACCGCTCGACGAGAGCTCCCGGATCCTGATCCGCCGGCAACGTCCGCGCGCGGTCCGCGGGCACACCCAGATTGTGCATCGCGACCCAATCGCACGCGCTCGTCGCGGCGAGCTCGATCATCGCCGGCGTCGTCAAGCCGCTGACGTCGTTGATGACGTCGGCGCCGAGCGCGAGGGCGCGGCGCGCCGTCTCGACGTGATAGGTGTCGACGCTGAAGCGCGGGCGCAAGACATCGCCCGAGTACTGCTCGACGAGCCCGCCGAGCACGGGCTCGAGCCGCGCCCATTCTTCGTCGGGCGTGAGCGGCGTCGCGCCGGGCCGCGTGGATTCCGCGCCGAGGTCGATGAGCGCGGCGCCCGCGGCCGCGAGGTCCGCGACGCGCGCCGCGACCGCCGCCTCGTCGCCGAGCTCGCCGCCGTCGGAGAACGAATCCGGCGTGAGATTCACGATGCCCATCCAGACCGGCAGGTGTCGTTTCCCTAGGCGCGCGTGCTCGAGCACCGTGCGCGAGCCCGCGCCCGGAATCGTGAGGTGCGGCGCGAGCGCCGCGAGCGGCGTCAGCACGAACGCGCGCTCCACGATGCCGGGGTGCGGCACGCGCAGCCGCTCCGTCGCGATCGTCTCGCGGCCGTAGAGCAGCAAGTCGAGATCGATCGGCCGCGGCGCCCAGCGGCCGCGGTCGGTGCGCCCCTGCTCGCGCTCGATGGCTTTGAGCGCGTCGAGCAAGGCCGCCGGCGTCGAATCTGTGCGGCAGTGCGCCACGACGTTCAAGAAGGGCTGGTTCCAGTCCGCGGGTGCGTCGTCGGGCAGCATCGCCGGCGACTCGACGACGGGCGACACGCGCAACGTGCGAACGCCGTGCGCAGCAAGCTTATCCAAGGCTCGCGCGAGGTTGTCGCGGCGGTCGCTTTGGTTCGATCCGAGCCCGAGATAAATGTCCATCGACGGCTATTCGGCAGGCAGGCAAGTCCCTACAATCATGCCCAAACCAACACCCACTTGCAGGGGGCAAGAAGAATGAAAACGAGAGCAGCGGTCGCGTGGGAAGCCGGCAAGCCGTTGAGCGTCGAGGAAATCGAGCTCGGGGGCCCGAAGAAGGGCGAAGTGCTCGTGCGGCTCGTCGCGACGGGCGTGTGCCACACGGACGCCTACACGCTGTCGGGCGCGGACCCCGAGGGCGCGTTCCCCACGATCCTGGGCCACGAGGGCGGCGGCGTCGTCGAAGAGATCGGCCCCGAGGTCAAGAGCGTCAAAGTCGGCGATCACGTGATCCCGCTCTACACGCCCGAATGCAAGAAGTGCAAGTTCTGCAAGTCGGGCAAGACGAATCTCTGCGTCGCGATTCGCGCGACGCAAGGCAAAGGCCTGATGCCCGACGGCACGAGCCGTTTCTCGAAGAAGGGCAAGACGATCCTGCACTTCATGGGCACGTCGACGTTCTCCGAGTACACGGTGCTGCCCGAGATCGCCGTCGCGAAGATCAACAAGAAGGCGCCGCTCGAGAAGGTGTGCCTGCTCGGCTGCGGCATCACGACCGGCATCGGCGCCGTGCTCAACACGGCCAAGGTGAAGCCGGGTTCGACGGTCGCCGTGTTCGGCCTCGGCGGCGTCGGCTTGAGCGTGATTCAGGGCGCCGTCATGGCCAAGGCCGAGCGCATCATCGCCGTCGACATCAACCCCGCAAAAGAGAAGATGGCGCGCGCGCTCGGCGCCACCGACTTCGTCAACCCGAAAAACTTCGACAAACCGGTCCAGCAAGTCATCGTCGGCATGACGGAGTGGGGCGTCGACTACTCGTTCGAGTGCGTCGGCAACGTGCAGCTCATGCGCTCCGCGCTCGAGTGTTGCCACCGGGGGTGGGGCGAGTCGATCATCATCGGTGTCGCGGCGTCGGGCCAGGAGATCAGCACGCGGCCGTTCCAGCTCGTCACGGGCCGCGTGTGGCGCGGCAGCGCGTTCGGCGGCGTCAAGGGCCGCACGCAGCTGCCCGGCATGGTCAAGCAGTACATGGACGGCGAGATCAAGGTCGACGAGATGATCACGCACACCATGGGGCTCGACAAGATCAATCACGCCTTCGATCTCATGCACGAAGGCAAGAGCATCCGCTCGGTCATTCACTACTGAGGAGCGGGCTCACGGCGTCCGTGCACAAAGTTCGCTGGCTCATCGCATTCTGCGCCGCGCTCGGCTGCCTGGCCGGCGCGGCGCAGCCGTCTGCGCAGGCCGCGCCGCCGCAAATCGAATGCGCGGCCGAGGGCGGCTGTCGCGCCGAGATTCCCGTCTACATCGGCTGGCGCGTCTTCCAGGCGCAGTGTGCGAGCTGTCATGCGGCCGACGCGCGCGGCTCGAGCTACGCGCCCGATCTCACGGATCGCCTGCGCAGCATGGAGCAGCGCGAGTTTTTCACGGCGCTCGACCGCGGTTATCTGGGCGCGCAGAGCTCGATGCCGCCGCGTGGGCGCGACCCGAACGTCGCGCCGTACTACGAGGAGCTCTGGGCGTTTCTTGCGGCGCGCCGCGACGGGCGGTTGCCCGCCGGGCGTGTGGAGCCGCTCGCGATCGAGGCACGCGGCGCGCCTTAGAACTGCACGCGGATGCCGGCCCACGCCGCGCGCGGCGCGCCGGGGCCCAAGAACTCCGGATCTTCGAAGGCGTCGCCGAGCACCTCGTCGGCTTCGCCGAACAGGCCGAACGTCGCGTACTCCTCGTCGAGCAGGTTGTCGACGTTGAAGAACACGCTGGCGTGCTCGCCGAGCCGGTACTCCATTCGCGCGTTGAGCAGCGTGTAGTCCTCGAGCGTCTCGGCGAGATTGCCTTCGTCGCCGCGGAAATGCGCGCCCGCGGCGTTGATCACGTCGAGGCCGAACGTCAAGCGCGCGGACGGCGTGAAGCGCAGGCCGGCTTTCAGCAAGCGCTCGGGGATCAGGGGCAAGCGATCGCCGGGTTCCACGGCGATCTCACCGCCGACGGCTGCGGGGTTGTTCGGGCTCGGCACGCTGAAGCTCTCGCGGAACGTGGCGTCGAGCTGCGTGTAGTCGACGGACCAAGCGACCTTGTCGCCGGCGTCGCCGGACAAGTTGAGCTCGAGGCCCTGGCGTCGCGTCTTGCCGACGTTGTCGAAGAAGCCCTCGTTCGTGAGCGCCCCCGCGCTGATGAACAAGATGTCGTCGTCGTTGCTCGTGCGGAACAGCCCCGCGTGCCAGCGCCCCAGCCCATGCACGCCACGCACGCCGGCTTCGAAGGTCTTCGCGACGACCTGCTCGAGCGGCGGGTCGGCGAGGAACGCGTTCGGCAATCGGCACGGGTCGTCCTCGTCGGCACAGGTGAGCTCGACGGGCGAGGGCGCGCGATTGGCCTCGCTGTAGCCTGCGTAGAATCGAAACGCCTCGCGACCCATCGTGAAGCCGACGGCGGGGTTGAAGCGCTGGAACGTGTGATCGCCGTCGAGGTCGTCGCCGAGCTGATCCTCGAGCACGACGTGCGTGCGGTTGTAGCGGCCCGACACGGTCAGCGTGGCTGTCGTGCCGAGCGAGAACGTGTTGCTGACGAACGCTCCCAAGTTCTCGACGTTGGCTTCGAGGCCCGTGAACGCCTCGCCGACGAACACGCCGCCGGGCACCGCGAAACGCGTCGCGTCGAGCGCGCCGAGCTCGGTGCTCGCCGCGAAGTCGATGCTGCTGGCGTCGTGCGCGACGCCGACCGTGAAAAAATTGTCGCGGCCCGCGAGCTGGCTCTCGATGTCGGCCTGGAGGCCGAAGCCTGCGCCGTCCTGCTCCGTGCTCGTGCGATTGACTGTGGCGCCCTCGAGCTCGTCGTCGAACGCGATGGGGTCGCCGTTCTCGTCGAGCACGATCTCCTCTTGGCCGTCTTCCTCCTCGCAGACGAAGCCCGGCGTGTTCTCGCACTCTTCGAAGTCCGAGTCGTCGCCGTTGAGCGTGCTCACGTCGCTGCGCCGCACATAGAGATTGCCGCGCAGCGTGACCGCCGACGACACGCTCTGCTCGGCGTTGACGTTGAGCAGCGCGAGGTCGTTCTGCGTGCGGTCTGGGCGCGTGAAGATGGCTTCGGGCGTAAGCTCGAGCAGGTCGACGGGAGCCGCGCCGTTGCCGATGAGCTCGGTATCGACGAGCGTCAGGCTCGTGTCGATGCGCGATCTCTCGCCTTGCGAGCTCAGCTTGGCGAACACCTGCTCGGCCTCGCTCGGCGAGAAGTCGCGCCAGCCGTTTTCGTCGAAGCGCGACACGGTGAGGAAGTAGCCCAAGTCGTCGCCGAACGTGCCGCCCGTCTCGGCCTGGAGCGCCGTGCGCCCGAACGACCCCGCGAGCACCTCGGCGCGCGTGCCGGGGCTCAAGAACCCGTCTTTGGTGCGAATCGCGATCGCGCCGCCGAGCGCGTTCAAGCCGAACAGAGGATTCGCGCCGGGCAAGAGAACAACGGAGTCGATCGCGGATTCGGGGATCAGCGCCCAGTTGACGGTGTCGCCGAACGGCTCGTTGCTGCGCACGCCGTCCTGATAGACGGCGAGGCCCTGCGGCAAGCCGAGCAACGGCGAGCCCACGAAGCCGCGGTACTGCACGTCGGGTTGCAGCGGGTTGCTCTGCGCTTCGTTGACGAACACGCTGCCCAAGCTGCGGCGCATGAAATCCGCGAGGTCGAGCGCGCCCTGCTCGCGCAGCTCCTCGGCCGACGCCGTCTGGACGTTCGCTGCGATCGAGTCGGCGTCGAGCGCCGAGCCCAGGGGCGTAGTGCCGATGATCTCGATGACCTCGATCGGCGACTCAGCCTGCGCATCGACGTGGGCGGTGAAAAATGTCGCGAGAACTGCGGCAACGACTGCGGAGTATTTGTTCATGACGTCTCGTCTGGGGGTGGGCTCGGCGAGCCTAGTGCGCGCCGGATTCTAGCGGCTCGGCGGCCCGCCCCGGCGATCCGTGGCGAAACTCGGGAAGAATTCCCGGCCCGGCCGAAGAAGCGCCGCGCCGCGGCCGGCGCGGATAGGCAAGCCGCACGCAAGTCGCCAGAATAGCGGCGATGAGCCTGCGCGTTCGCCTGAATCTCCTGATCAGCGCGATGTTCGTGACGATCCTCGTGCTCGGCACGGTGCTCGTCATCCTCAACGCGCGCCGCGCCGTGCTCCAGGAGACCGAGTCCACGGCGCGGCTCGCGCTCCAGCTCATCGAAGTGGCCTACGCCGATACCGGGCTCGACGGCACGACGGCGCGGCTCGAGCTCTTGCGCGAGCGACTCGGCGGTCTTGCGGGCGCACGCCATTTGGAAGTCCTGCTCGTCGCCGACGGGCGCGAGGTGGCGCTTGCGAGCCCGCGTGCCGCGACGGACGGCGCGCCGCTATGGTTCGCGCGCCTCGTGGCACCGGCGGCCATGGAGCTGCGCCGGCCGCTCATGGGCAACGTGCGCACGGGCACCGAGGTCGTCGTGCGCGCCAATCCCGACGACGAGCTCGCCGAGTCGTGGCGCGACGCGTGGCCGCTGCTCGTGCTCGTGTTCGTCGTGACGCTGCTCGCGAACGGCGTGTTCTACGTCGTCGTGGGTCGCTGGCTCAAGCCCGTCGACCGCATCGTCGCGGCCATGGACGGCATCGAGCAGGGCGACTACCGCGCGCGGTTGCCGGCGTTCGAGCTGCCCGAGCTCGCGATGGTCGCGGCCAAATTCAACGGCATGGCCGAGGTGCTCGAGCGCAGCCGCGAGCAGAACCGCTACCTCGCGCAACAGACGATCGCCATCCAAGAGGACGAGCGGCGCGCGCTCGCGCACGAGCTCCACGACGAGCTCGGTCAATCGATCACCGCCGTCAAGGCCGTGGCCGCGTCGCTGGGCCAGGCGCAGCCCGCGGGCGCCGTGAGCCAAGGCGCCGCGACGATCACGCAGATCGCGAATCAGATGTACGCCGTCGTCCGCGGCATGCTGCGCCGCCTGCGGCCCGTGCTGCTCGACGAGTTCGGCCTCGTGCGCGCGCTCGAGAACCTCGTCGACGGTTGGAACGAGCGGCACGCCGACGTGTTCTGCCGGTTGAGCGCGAATGGCGTCTTGGACGACCTCGACGACGCCGTCAACATCGCGCTCTACCGCGTCGTGCAGGAATGCCTCACGAACGTGGCGAAGCACGCGGCCGCGACCGAGGTGGCCGTCAGGCTCGAGCGCGTCGCTCCCGATCGGGTACGGCTCACGGTCGCCGACAACGGCAAGGGCTTCGCGCCCGCGGGCGCGCCGCTCGGCTTGGGCCTGCTCGGCATGCGCGAGCGCATTGAATCGCTCAAAGGCTCGCTCGCGATCGAAACGTCGCTGGGGCAGGGCGCCACGATCAGGGTCGAGCTGCCGATCGTGCCGCGGCGCGAGGGTCCGCGATGAATCGAGTCCGCGTGCTGCTCGTCGACGATCACGCCGTCGTGCGCGCGGGCTACCGGCTGCTGCTCCAACACGAGCCCGACGTCGACGTCGTCGCCGAGGCGGATACCGGCGAGCTCGCGTGCCGCCTGTACGCGGATGTAAGCCCCGACGTCGTCGTCATGGATCTCGCGCTGCCCGGCATGGGCGGGCTCGAGGCGATCAAGCGCATCCGCATGCGCGACGACCGCGCGCGCATCCTCGTGTTCAGCATGCACGAGGAGCCGATGTTCGTGGAGCGCGCGCTGGCGGCCGGCGCGTCGGGCTACGTGCCGAAGAGCGGCGCGCCCGAGGCGCTCGTCGCGGCCGTGCGGCAGGTCGCCGCGGGCGGGCGCTATCTCGATCGCGCGCTCGAGCGGCGGCTCGCGTTCGACCGCGTGCGCGGCCACGACTCGCCGCTCATGGAGCTGTCGACGCGCGAGTTCGAGATCTTCTGTCTGCTCGCCGAGGGCGCGAGCTCGGCCGAGATCGCGCGGCGCCTGTCGCTGAGCCCGAAGACCGTCGCGAACTACAGCACGCAGCTCAAGAGCAAGCTCGACGTCGGCAGCGTCGCGGAGTTCGCGCGCCTCGCGATTCGTCACGGTATCCTGCGGCCCTGAGCGCCCTGGTTTCGGGCGTTCAGCGGCGCAGCAGCCAGAGCAGCAGTGACAACACGACCGAGACCAGCAAGCAGGTCGCGAGCGGGAAATAGAACACGCTGCCGCCGCTTTGGATGCGAAAGTCGCCGGGCAGCCGGCCGAGCCCGAGCTTCGTGAGCCACGGCCACAAGAGACCCGTGATCAGCACGGCGATCCCGATCGTGATGAGCGTGCGCTGCATGCTAGTGGAGGGCGTTCGCAAGCTTGCGGCGATACTCGGCGACGAGGGCCGTGTCGCCGCCCGCGAGCGTGAGCAGTGCGAGCAGCCGCGTGCGTGCGGCGCCGTCTTGCCAATGGCGCGCGAGGCGGATGATCTCGAGCAGCTCGTCCATGGCCTCGCGATAGCGGCGTTGGCCCGCGAGCAAGTTGGCGAGCGCCAGGCGCGAGTCGTGATCGAGCGGATCGATGCCGACTTTCTCGTGGAGCTCGGCCTCGTTGGCACCGCCGCCGCGTGCGAGCTCGATGCCGGTCTCGAGCACCTCGATGCGCTCCGCAAGCGCCAAGTCGCGCGGCACTTGAGCCAGCAGCCCGGCGGCCTCGTCGACCTGGTTCGCGGCGAACGCCGCTTCGGCGGCGCGCAGCGCCTCCTCGCCGGGCGAAGGCAAGAGCTTCGCGAAGAACGTGCGGACTTGCGGTTCTGGGATCGCGCCCATGAACTGTGCGACGGCGCGCCCGCCCTGGAACGCGATGACGTTCGGGATCGAACGGATGTTGAAAGCGCCCGAGAGCTCGGGGTTCTCGTCGGAGTTGACCTTGACGAGCTTGACGCGGCCGCCCAGCGAAGCCGCGACGTCGTCGAGCACGGGCCCGAGCGTGCGACACGGGCCGCACCAGGGCGCCCAGAAGTCGACGACGACGGGCAGGGATTTCGAAGCCTCGATGACCTCGCGCTCGAAGGTGGCGGTGGTGACGTCCATGCGCACATTGTACTGTGCCGCTGCCGCCCATGGCCGCCGCGCGGCGGTTTTGGCAAGCTAGCCGCATGACATCGCCCGACTCATCGGCCGCTCGTGTGCGCGTCGCCTCGTTCGGCGTGGCGGCGCTCGCC
>CAZCZE010000027.1:0-123423 GCA_964503125.1 uncultured Gammaproteobacteria bacterium | reverse complement strand
CCCCCGGCCGCTCATGCCCGCCCGACAGCCGCCGCTTCAGTGCCCGCAGCAGGATCTGGTTCACCAGCGTGCTCTTGCCCGACCCGCTCACCCCCGTCACGCAGCAGAACACCCCCAGCGGGAACTCCACGTCGATCCGCTTCAGATTGTGCTGCTCGGCGCCCAGCACCTCGATTCCGCCCTTGGCCGCGCGGCGCTCCGCCGGCACCGGGATCTGGCGCTTGCCGGCCAGGTACTGGCCGGTGAGCGACTGCGACACGCGCTTCACCTTCGCGGGCGGGCCCTCGGCCACGACCCGGCCGCCGTGCTCGCCCGCGCCTGGCCCGAGGTCGACGATGTGGTCGGCCGCGCGCATCGTGCCCTCGTCGTGCTCCACCACGATCACGGTGTTGCCGAGGTCACGCAGCCGCGCGAGCATGTCCAGCAGCTTGTGGTTGTCGCGCTGGTGCAGGCCGATCGACGGCTCGTCCAAGATGTACATGACGCCGACTAACCCCGAGCCGATCTGGCTCGCGAGCCGAATGCGCTGCGCTTCGCCGCCGCTCAACGTGTCCGCCGAGCGGTCGAGCGACAAATACCCGAGCCCCACGTTCGCGAGGAACTGCAGGCGATTCGCGATCTCCTTGACGATCTTGTCGGCGATCTCGCCGCGCCAACCGGCCAGCGACAGATTGCTGAAAAATTCGAGCGCGCTCGTCACGCTCAAGCCCGTGAGCTCGTGCAGCGCGCGCTCCTGCACGAACACGTTGCGCGCCGCGGCGTTCAAGCGCGTGCCCTTGCACGTCGCGCACGCCTGCGTGCTCTGGTACTTCGCGAGCTCCTCGCGGACCATCGGGCTCTCGGTCTCGGTGTAGCGCCGCTGCATGTTCGGCAAAATGCCCTCGAACGAGTGCTGCCACGCCCACTTGTTGCCTTTCTTCTTGTTCTCGTAGTTGAACTGGATCTTCTCGCCGTCGTTGCCGTGCAGCACGATCTGGCGGATCTTCTCGGGCAGCTGGTTCCACGGCTTCTGCACGTCGAACTTGTAGTGCCTCGCGAGCGACTGGATCATCGTGAAGTAGAACGCGTTGTGATGGTCCCAGCCGCGGATCGCGCCGCCCGCGAGCGACAGCGTGGGGTTCGTCACGACGCGCCCGGTGTCGAAGAACATGCGCACGCCGAGCCCGTCGCAGTCGGCGCACGCGCCCTGCGGGTTATTGAACGAGAACAGCCGTGGCTCGAGCTCGGCGATGCTGTAGCCGCAGATCGGGCACGCGAACTTGTTCGAGAACGCGAGCGGCGCTTTTTTGGGCTGATCGATGAAGGCGATGAGCGCCACGCCGTCGGCCATGTTCAAAGCGGTCTCGAACGATTCGGCGAGCCGCAGCTGCATGTCGGGCTTCACGGCGAAGCGGTCGATGACGATCTCGATGTCGTGCTTCTTGCGCTTGTCGAGCTTCGGCGGATCGTCGAGCTCGACGACCGCGCCGTCGATGCGCGCGCGCAGGAAGCCCTGCGACTTCAGCTCGTCGAGCTTCTCCTTGTACTCGCCCTTGCGCGCCTGCACGACGGGTGCGAGCAGCATCGCCTTCGTGCCCGCGGGCAGCGCCATGACGGTATCGACCATCTGGCTCACGTTCTGCGCCTCGAGCACGGTGCCGTGATCGGGGCAGCGCGGAATGCCGGCGCGCGCGTACAGCAGGCGCAGGTAATCGTAGATCTCGGTGACGGTGCCGACCGTGCTGCGCGGGTTGTGCGAAGTCGACTTCTGCTCGATCGAGATGGCGGGGCTCAAGCCTTCGATGTGGTCGACGTCGGGTTTCTCCATCATCGACAGGAACTGCCGCGCGTAGGCGGACAGCGATTCGACGTAGCGGCGCTGGCCTTCGGCGTAGAGCGTGTCGAACGCGAGGCTCGACTTGCCGCTGCCGCTCAAGCCGGTGAGGACCACGAGCTTGTCGCGCGGCAAATCGAGGTCGATGTTCTTGAGGTTGTGGGTGCGGGCGCCGCGGATCTGGATGCTTTTCATAGTTGCGAAGGGCGCCTCGCGGGCCCGCTTTTTTGGCCAATCGATGACTATAAGCCCCGGCCAAACTTCGGCGCAAAATGCCGCTGGACCGGGACGGTGTGCCCGCCCCGGCCCGCGGCCGTGCGGTTAGCCAAAGTAGGGCGCGGCGCCAGTGTGGCACTGGGCCTTGTCAGGAACTGTCATGTATCGAAAGGCGAGCTCTGTGTGCGATGCACCGCGCGCGCGAATCGACAAGGCGATTAACCATCGAGGTCGTTTTGACAAGCGCCTTGTCAGTCGCGCACGAGGACCCGTCATACGCACACGTGCCGCGCGGCCGGGCCTGGCCGGCCAGCCGGCAGGCCCGTCTCGCAGCGACGCGGCGTCCCGTGCCGCTCTAGAAGTTCAGGCGCACTCCAGCGACGAATCGCCGGCCGATGGTGTCGTACAGGAACGTGTTCGGTCCCGGCACACCCGCCCGACCGAGGACGCCGTACATGTCAGGGGGCGCTTCGTTCGTGAGGTTGTTCACGGTCAAGAACGTCTCCCACGGCATGCCGCCGTCCCCGCCACCGCTGAAGTTGACCGTCAGGTCGGTGTAGAGGACCGAGTCGACGGTGTTGTTGTCGATCGTGGTGCGCCCCGGAATGCGCGTATTACTTTCGACGAGGCGCCGGTCGTTCGCGCCGCCGCCGATGTAGCGCTCCTGCAAGAAGATCGACCACGGGCCGCGCGCGTATCTCAAGCTCGTCGTCACCTTGCTCTCGGGCAAGCCCGCCACTCCGACGTCGCCGACGCGCTCGTCGCGCGCCGAGCCGGGCGTCAGAACGGAGTTCTCGCTGAGCCGTGAGCCGATGAAGCGCCAGCTCAGCGTCCCGCCTCCCACTTCGATTCCGCGGTAGTTGAACTCCAAGTCGACGCCTCTGACGCGTTGATTGGACAAATTGATGAAGAGGGCCTCGACGCGAGTGATCTGCCCCGCGGAGTCGCGGACGACGTACTGACACAGCGACGACGCGCCGCCCGAGGCGAAGCAGGTGTCCACGATGGTCTGGGAGCCCAGTTGGCCAATCGCGCCGTCCAGGTCGATCTCGTAGCCGTCGATCGTCACCGAGAACCGGTCGAGCGGCTCGTAGACGAAGCCAAGCACGTTGGTTTTCGCCGTTTCGAGGCCGACATTGGGGTTGCCGCCCGTGAACGACGCCGTGCTGATGACCTGGTTGTTGTTCTGCGGATCGCGCACGTTGACGCCGCCGCGCTGTTGCTCGAAACGTTCGCGCAACGTCGGGGCGCGCACGTCCTGCGAACGCGTGGCGCGGACCCTGAACCTGGGCGTGGCCTGATAGGAGACGCCGGTCTTCCAGGCCTGCACGTTGCCGCTGCCGCTGTAATCAGCCCACCGGTACGCCTCGTTCAAGTTCAACTTGCCGTTCTCGAGCAACGGAATGCCGAGCTCGAAGAACCCCTCGCGCACGGTGTACGCGCCCTCGACGGCGCGCTGGCTCGTGAACAGCACGGTGCTCGAGTTCGCGTCGCCGGCGAAGCCGGGAGGCACGTACCTGAGACCGGGGATGCCGTTCGGATCGGGTTGGCCCGCCGCATTGAACTCCGGGAGGATTCCGCGTAGATCCGGCGACATCAACCCGAGATCGCTGAACCGCACGCCGTCGACCGTGCACGGAAACTCGTCGCAGGGATCCACCGTGGCCACATACATGTCCTGCTGTCGCCACGAGACGCCGAACGCGGCCGTGATCGGGCCCAGCACGCCCGAGCCCCTGGTGAGGTCGCCGCGCAGCGTGACCTCGGCGTCGTGCTCGGTCGTTCGCCCACGGGCGATCTTGCCGTCGTCGAGCACGTAGGCGGCCGCCGCCGGCGTGACCGCGGCAGTGCCGCCCACCAGGTTGATGGGCACGCAGTCGTCGAAAATTCCCACGTTGAACAGCGACACGCGGCACACGGGTTGGCCGTTCGGGCCGGTCACGGCATCCATTGCGAGAAACAGGCGGTCCACGCGCATGCCGGTGGGCGCCACGGTCTCTTGCCGGTTCTGCGCGTACTGCACGTAGGTGTCGAGCACCCAACCGCCCGCGAGGAAACCGTCCGCCATATCGTGACTGAAGCCGCCCACGAGTTGGCCGTAACGGTTCTTGGCGACCAGGTCGGCCCCTTCGAAGGGGTTGCCGGAAACATTCGGTGTAAAGATGCCGAAGCCTGCGAACTGGCGCCCTTCGTTCTGCAGGGTCTGGGCAAGCGCCGCCGGCAGGAAAGGATTGTCGGCGTAGATTCGGCCTACCCACGGTCCGAGCAGCGCGGCCGTTTGCCAGACGTTGGATTGCTGGGCATCCGCGAGCAGGGTTTCGACGTAGAAGCTGTTGCTCTCGTTAATGTCGTAGTCGAAATGCGCAAACAGGGTGCTGCGGTCGGCCGGCGTATCGACTTCGTAGTCCGCGTCGACGCCGTACTCGAGGCTCGGCCTTACCTGGCAATTGCAGCCGCCCGTCAGTTGGCCGATGCCGCTGAAGGGGAGGGGCTGGTAGCGGCCGCTGCCGTCCGGGAGAAACTCGATGTGATCGACCGCCGAGCCCGGCTGCAACAGAACGCCCCCTGCCGTGTAATTCGTCGGGTTTACCAAGGAGCGCGCCAGGAGATTCGGCCCATTCGGATCCGGATTCGTGACCTGGGTTTTGAGATTCAAGTAGTCGCTGCGGTCATTCAGGGACTCGAACGAACGAATGCCGTTCTTCTTCCAGGTTTCCGCTGACGCAATGAGGTGCCCGCGTTCGCCGACGCCGCCGCCGTACGCAAAGCCGGCTTTGTAGGTGCCGCCGTCGCCATACGTCGTGGTACCCCCTTGGAATGAATACTTGGTCCCAGTGAAATTCCGGTCGAGGCGAAAGTTCACGACCCCCGCGACGGCGTCGGCCCCGTACGCGGCCGAAGCGCCACCCGTGACCGCTTCGACGCTCGAAACGAGCATTTCCGGAATGACGCTGATGTCGACGGTGCCGAACTTGTTGCTGGGCCCGAGACGGTGCCCGTCCAGTAGCACCAACGTTCGTTCGCCGCCGACGCCCCGCAGATTGAGGTTGCTGCCCCCGGGCGCGACGGAGCCGCCGACCGCTTGTTGACTCGACAGGTTGTTATCGAACACCGGCAGCTGGCTCAGCGACTCGATGAGCGTGCTCGGCGCCATGGTTTGTAGCTCGGCGGCGCTGACCGCCGTCACGGGCGTGGGTGTGTTGACTCCCGACGAGATGAGCCGCGAGCCGGTGATCGTGATCTCCTCCTCGACCGGTTGTTGCGCGATAGCCTGTTGCCCTGCCATTCCGAGGCAGGCCAGGGTTACCGCCTTGGCAACTCCGTGGTAACGCAAACGTAGGTTTTTCTTTCGCTCGTTCATGGCTTTCCCCCCATAGTCGCTAAAAAAACGAAACGCCCTTCCTTGTTCCCGGGTACGTGGCCCAATTCGTACATTTCATCTTAGTCCCGGTACGTTCGGCCAGGCAAACAGCTTTCTCATGGAGCTGCCAGTGGCGAAACCGCAACATACTTCTGCGCGCGATTTGACAGCCATTGCTGTGCCGACCTAACGTCTCGTTCACAACCCACGGCGACTCTGCCGGACGATGGTGGTCGGAGCGCGCCAGACGTTTTGAGGGGGGCGGGTCGCGGCCGCGGCGGGCTCGTGTCGCCGCGGCCGCTATTCGAAGCGGTGTCGGCGGATCCATCCCGGCCCCTGATCGCGCGCCGTTTCCTGTCGCTTTCCCCAGATATCCCGGTGCCAACGCCGACCGCCCAGCGTACAATGACCCGCCCGGCAAAGAGCCGCTCAACTACTCGCTTAAGGCCCAAAGAGGCCCGCAAAAACAGGAGCTTGCATGGCACGAGGCGTCAACAAGGTCATCATCGTCGGTAACCTCGGCAAGGACCCCGAGACCCGCTACATGCCGAGCGGCAGCGCGGTCACGAACCTGAGCATCGCCACCACCGAAGCGTGGAAGGACAAGCAGTCGGGCGAGCAGCAGGAGCGCACCGAGTGGCACAAAGTTGCGATGTTCGGCCGGCTCGCCGAGATCGCGGCCGAGTACCTGCGCAAGGGCTCGCAGGTCTACGTCGAAGGCAAGCTGCGCACGCGCAAGTGGCAGGACAAGGAAGGCAAGGACCGCTACACGACCGAGATCGTGGCCGACGAGATGCAGATGCTCGGCAGTAAGGGCGGCGGCGCCTCGGCGGGCGCGGCGGCCGGCGCAGCAGCCGGCGCGGCGGCCGGTGGTGGCGCGGCCGCGGGAGCCGCTGGCGGCAGCGGGCGCGCGGCCGTTAACGACAACGGCGGCCCGCCCGGCGATTTCGACGACGACATTCCGTTCTAAATGGCCGAACGCTTTTTCATCGAGACCCACGGCTGCCAGATGAACGAGTACGACTCCGCCAAGATGGCGGACGTGCTCGCCGCCGCGTTCAACGCAGAGGCCACCAACGACGCGGTGCAAGCCGACATCGTGCTCGTCAACACCTGCTCGGTGCGCGAGAAGGCGCACGAGAAGGTGTTCTCGCTGCTCGGCCGCTGGCGCGAGCTCAAAGAGCAGAATCCGGATCTCATCATCGGCGTCGGCGGCTGCGTCGCGAGCCAAGAGGGCGAAGAGCTCCTGAAGCGTGCGCCGTTCGTCGACGTGGTGTTCGGGCCGCAGACGCTGCACCGCTTGCCCGAGCTCATCGGCAGCGTGCGTGCCGGCCGGCCGCGCGTCGTCGACGTGTCGTTCCCGGCCATCGAGAAGTTCGATCGCATCCCAGAGGTCAAGACCTCGGAGTGCACGGCGTTCCTGTCGGTCATGGAAGGCTGTAGCAAGGCGTGCTCGTACTGCATCGTGCCGCTCACGCGCGGCGCGGAGATCAGCCGGCCGCTCGAGAGCGTGCTCGACGAGGCGCGGCGGCTCGCCTCTCTCGGCGCGCGCGAGCTCACGCTGCTCGGCCAGAACGTCAACGCTTATCGCGGCCCGATGGCGGACGGCGGCAAGAACGCGAAAGCGGATCTCGCCACGTTGATCCGCCGCGTGGCCGAGATCGACGGCATCGAGCGCATCCGCTTCACCACGTCGCACCCGGCGCAGTTCAACGACGCGCTCATCGACGCCTACGCCGGCGTCGAAAAGCTCGTGAGCTTCCTGCACTTGCCGGTGCAGAGCGGCTCGGATCGGATCTTGAAGCTCATGAAGCGCGGCTACACGGCTGCGAAGTACGCGGCCAAGATCGAGAAGCTCAAAGTAGCGCGGCCCGGCATCTCGATCTCGACGGATTTCATCGTGGGCTACCCCGGCGAGACCGAAGAGGACTTCGAGCAAACTTTGAGCCTCATCCGCACGGTCGGTTTCGATCAATCGTTCAGCTTCATCTACAGCCCGCGGCCCGGCACGCCGGCCGCGGATCTCGAGGACCTGCCGTACGAGATCAAGCAGCAACGGCTCGAGCGGCTCCAGGGCCTCGTCAACGAGCAGGCCGCGGCCATCAGCCGCGCCATGGTCGGCACCGTGCAGCGCATCCTCGTCGAGCGCGCGTCGAAGAAGAGCGCGCGCGAGCTCGCGGGCCGCACGGAGAACAATCGCTGGGTCAATTTCATCGGCCCGCCGTGGCTCGTCGGCCGGTTCGCCGACGTCGTCATCACCGAGCCCATGCGCAACAGCCTGAGGGGTCGCCTCGTGGCGGACGCGACACGAGAATCCGTTGCCTGACGCACCGAAGATCGCGCCGTCGCTCACCGTGGTGCTGAACCCCGACGACCCGCGCCGCCTCGCGCGCGTCGGCGGCCAGTTCGACGAGCACCTGCGGCAGATCGAGCGCCAGCTGGGCATCCGCATCAACAGCCGCGGCAATCGTTTCGATCTCGCGGGTCCCGACTCGGCCGCCGAGCGGGGCCGGCGCGTGCTCGAGGACCTGTTCGATCTCGCCGAGACCGAGGAGCTCGACGCCGAGCGCGTGCACCTGGCGCTCGCCGAGCACCTGCGCGCCGATGCGCGAGCCGACGGTGCGCCCGCCGACGGCAGCGTCATCAACACGCGGCGGCGCGCGGTGCGCGCGCGCGGCGCGCACCAGATCGCGTACACGAAGGCGATGCGCGAGTGCGACCTCACGTTCGGCATCGGCCCGGCGGGCACGGGCAAGACCTACCTCGCGGTGGCCGCGGCCGTCGAGGCGCTCGCGAGCGACGCCGTGCGCCGCATCGTGCTCGTGCGCCCGGCCGTCGAGGCCGGCGAGCGGCTCGGGTTCCTGCCCGGCGACCTCACCCAGAAAGTCGATCCTTATCTACGCCCGATGTACGACGCGCTCTACGAGATGATGGGCTTCGACAAGGTCGGCCGGCTCATCGAGCGCCACGTCATCGAGATCGCGCCGCTCGCGTTCATGCGCGGCCGCACGCTCAACGAATCGTTCGTCATCCTCGACGAGGCGCAGAACACGACGCCCGAGCAGATGAAGATGTTCTTGACGCGCATCGGCTTCGGCTCGCGGGCAGTGGTCACGGGCGACATCACGCAGACCGACTTGCCGCGCGGCAAGGAGCCGGGGCTCAAGCAGGTCGGGCGCATCCTGCGCGGCGTGCCCGGCATCGCGTTCGTCCATTTCGGCGCCGAGGACGTCGTGCGCCATCCGCTCGTGCAGAAGATCGTCTCGGCCTATGCACGCGAAGAAGATGCGCAGAGCGGCGGCCGCGAAACGGAATGACGCGGCGAGCGCGCGCCGTGGCCGTCGCCGTGCAGAGAGCAACGCGTGCGGCCGGTGTGCCGCCGGCCGCGCGCCTTACGCGCTGGGCGTTGACGGCGCTCGAACGCACAGCGCGCGGCGAGCTCACGGTGCGCATCGTGGGCCGCGGCGAGAGCGCGGCGCTGAATGCCCGCTATCGCGGCAAGCGCGGGCCGACGAACGTGTTGTCTTTCCTAAGCGATCCGGCGGCGGCGAAGGGGCGCGAGCTGTTACCGCTCGGTGACGTGGTGATTTGCGCGAGCGTCGTGGCGCGCGAGGCGCGCGAGCAGGGCAAGACATTGGCGGCGCATTGGGCGCACATGGTGATTCATGGCACGCTGCACCTTCAGGGCTACGATCACGAGAACGCGCGCGACGCGGCGGTCATGGAGGCGCGCGAGCGCGCGCTGCTGGCCACTCTGGGCTTTCCCGATCCCTATTCGATAAACTAGTTCCAATGTCGGACGATACTCACCCTAGCAGCGACACCGGCGTATCCGGGTGGTGGCAACGTCTCGTTCAAGGCCGCGACGTCAGGACGCGCGAAGACATCGCCGAGTTCCTGGCGGGATTCATCGAGCGCGGCATCCTCGCTCCCGACGAGCTCCAGATGCTGCAAGGCGTGCTCAAGGTCTCGGACACGCAGGTCCGCGACATCATGGTGCCGCGCAGCCAAATGGTCGTGGTCGAAAAGGACCAGACGGCCGACGAGGTGCTCAAGGTCATCACCGAGTCGAACCACTCGCGCTTCCCCGTCATCGGCGACGATCGCGACGAGGTCGTCGGCATCGTGCTCGCGAAGGACTTGCTCAAGCATTTCGTTGCCGCGCGCGAGACGTTCGACTTGCAGCGCTTCCTGCGCCCGGCCGTGTTCATTCCCGAGAGCAAGCGCTTGAACACGCTGCTCGAGGAGTTCCGCGAGGGCCGCAACCACATGGCCATCGTCGTCGACGAGTACGGCGGCGTCTCGGGCCTCGCGACCATCGAGGACGTACTCGAGCAGATCGTCGGCGAGATCGACGACGAGCTCGATACCGAGGCCGTGTCGTCGATCCAGCCGCAGGACGGCGGCAAGTTCGTCGTCATGGCGCTCACGCGCATCGACGAGTTCAACGATTTCTTCAGCACCGAGCTTTCGGATGCCGACTACGACACCGTCGGCGGGCTCCTGATGCAGGAGCTCGGCCGCTTGCCGCGCCGCGGCGAGACGCTCGATTTCGCCGGCCTGCGCTTCAAGGTGCTGCGCGGCGACCGTCGGCGCCTGCACACGCTCGAAGTCATGCGTTTGCCGACGCCCGAGTAGCGTCTTGAATCGCCCGCTGGTCCAGTACCTGCTGTGCATCGTTGCGGGCGCAGCGTTGCCGCTTGCGTTCGCGCCCTACGCGCAGTTCTGGCTCGCGCCGCTGTCCTACGCCGTGCTGCTGTACTGCTGGCGCGACGCGACGCCGAAGCGCGCGCTCGCGTTAGGGCTGGCCTACGGCTGCGCGAGCTTCGGGCTAGGCACCTACTGGACCTACATCGCCGTGCGCATCATCGGTCAGGCGCCGGTGTTGGTCGGCGTCACGCTCACCGTCGGGCTCATCTTCGTGCTCGCGGCGTTCATCGCGGTCGCGGGCTGGGCTGCCGCGCGCGCGTTCCGCACGAGCGGCGCCGTCGCCTGGCTCGTGACGCTGCCGGCGCTGTTCACGCTCACCGAGTGGCTGCGCGGCTGGCTGTTCACGGGCTTCGGCTGGCTCGCGGCCGGCTACAGCCAGACCGACTCGTGGCTCATGGGCTACGCGCCGGTCGCCGGCGTGCACGCGATGAGCTTGGCCGTGCTCGTGACGGCCGGCGCGCTGCTGACGCTCTGGCAGGGCTGCCGCCGCGAGCGCGCCGTGGCCGCGGTGGTCGTCGCGGCCGTCTGGCTCGGCGGCCTCGCGCTGCGCGACCGCGAGCTCACGCAGGCGAAGGACGGCACGCTCGACGTCGCGCTCGCGACGGCCGCGGTTCCGCAAGACACGAAATACGACCCCGCGCAGTTGCAGCCGACGCTCTCGCTCTATGCCGAGCTCACGCGCCAGGGTGCGGGCGCCGACCTCATCGTCTGGCCCGAGGCCGCGATTCCGATTCCGATCGAGCTCGTCGAGGGCTTTATCGAGACCATGCGGCGGCGGGCCGCGGAGCAGGGCAGCACGCTGCTGCTCGGGGCT
Organism: uncultured Gammaproteobacteria bacterium; assembly: GCA_964503125.1. Taxonomy (GTDB): domain Bacteria; phylum Pseudomonadota; class Gammaproteobacteria; order Steroidobacterales; family Rariloculaceae; genus FEN-1219. The sequence continues at coordinate 112,509 of CAZCZE010000027.1, read as the reverse complement.
CTGCGCACCGTTCCGGCTCAGGCCGAGACCGAGACCGAGACGTACGAGAACGTCTTGCTCGCGCTGACCGACGAGCCGCAGGTCTACGTGAAGCGGCACCTCGTGCCGTTCGGCGAGCAGTTCCCGGTGCCCGACTTCATCCGCGATTGGATGCGGCTCATGAACCTGCCGTACATCGACCTCGGCGTCGGCGCCGCCGACCAGCCGCCGCTAGAGGTGGCCGGCGAACGGCTCGGCATCACGATCTGCTACGAGGACGTGTTCGGCGCGGAGCAGCTCCGCTATTTGTCCGACACCACGCTGCTCGTGAACGTCAGCAACGACGGCTGGTTCGGGGAGTCGATCGCGATTCCGCAACATCTACAGATCGCGCGCGTGCGGGCCGCGGAAGCGGGACGCTATTTGCTGCGCGCGGCTAATCGCGGCATCACGGCCGTCATCGACCCGCACGGCCGTGTCGTCGAGACGATCGAGCCGTTTCGCGCCGGCGTGCTGCGGGCCACGGTGCGCGGCTATACGGGCGCGACGCCGTATGCTCGCGTGGGCAACTACTTGATCGTCGTGCTCTGCGTCGCTGCGCTCGTCGCGGCTTACGCCGGCGCGCGCCGCGGCGCCGGCGCGACTAAACAAGCAGCCGCTCGATGACGTCTGCCGCGGCCGCCGCGCCGCCTTCCTCGCGCACGATCGCGGCCGTCGCGGCCGCGCGCTCGCGGTAGCTCGGCTCCCCGAGCAGCGCGCCTAAGTCCCGCGCGACGCGCTCGGCGCGGTACTCGTGCGGTAACACCGTGCGCGCGACGCCGAGCTTGCGCACGCGCCGCGCGTTGTCGAACTGGTCGTGGCCGTGCGGTACGAGCAGCATCGGGCGCCCGCTGCGCAGTGCTTGCGCCGTAGTGCCGGCCCCGACTTGATGGACGATGACGCTCGCGCGCGGGAACAACAGCCGATGCGGAGCGCGGTCGACGAGCAGCACGCCGGGCGGCAGGTCGTCGGGCTGGTTCTGCGCGAAGCCGCCCGTCAAGAGCACGGCGCGCACGCCGAGCTTGGCGACGGCCTTGACGCTCTCGTGGTAGAAGCTGCCGGCCGCGCCGACGGCCGAGGTGCCGAGCGTGTAGACGACCGGAGGCTCGCCGGCGGCGAGGAATTCTTCCAACCGCGCTTCCAGGGGATCGGGCTCGTTGTAGAGCACGCTGCCCGTTGTCGTGACGTGCGGCGGCCAGTCGGCCTGCGGCGAGGCGAGCACGCGCGAGAAGAGCGCGAGCGTGCCGTGCGGGGAGAACTGGCCTTCGAACACCGGGTCGGCGCCGCGCGGCAGGCCGAGCCGCGCGCGCAGCCGGTACGCGGGCTCCGCCCAGCCGCGCGTCGCGCGGCGCGCGAACGGCACGAGCCGCGCGGCCAGCCACTCGCCGATGAACGGCAGATCGTTGACGCGCGGCAGCGCCGGCAGCACGGGCGGATCGTGCCGCGAGAAGAACAGCATCGGCGCGAGCACGGTCGAGAGCCACGGTAGGCGCTCACGCTCGGCGACGATCGGGCCCGCGTAGGTGACCGGGTGCGAGACGAGCAGGTCGGCGCCCGCGACGGCACGCGCGAGCTCTTCGTAGGTTCGCTCGAGCTGCGACATCAAGAGCTCGCGAACGAGCATTTCGCTGCCCCTGACGGGATCCATGAGGCGCGCGATGAGACCCGTATCGTGTGGGTCCACGAGGGGGCCGACGGCCGCGAACTCGAGGCCTTCGCTCTCGACGTTCTGCCGATAGAGCGACAGCGTCGCGACGACGGGCGCGTGGCCGCGCGCCTTGAGCGCGAGCCCGAGCCCGATGTAGGGGAACAGGTCGCCGTGCGAGCCCCAGCACGTGAGGACGATGCGTTTCGTCACGAGCCGCGGGCCGGGCGCGGACGCCGTCAGCGGCCGACGACGAAGTTCACGATGCGGCCGCGCACGTAGATGGCGCGCTTCAAGCTCAAGCCCGCGAGGTGCTTGCCGACGTTGGCGTCGGCCTTCGCGATCTCGATGACCTCGCTCTCCTGCGCCTCGGCGGGCACCGTGATCTTCGCGCGCACTTTGCCGTTGACCTGCACGGGGATCTCGAGCACGTCGGCCTTGAGCAACGCGGGGTCGGCGACGGGCCACGCGTGATAGGCCAACGACTCTTGGTGCCCGAGCCGCTCCCAGAGCTCCTCGGCCAGGTGCGGCGCGAGCGGCGCGAGCAGCAGCACGAACGACTCGGCCACGGAGCGCGGCACGCTCGGCCACTTGTACGCGGCATTCGTGAGCTCCATGAGCGCCGAGATCGCCGTGTTGAAGCGCAGCGCCTCGATGTCCTCGGTCACCTTGGCGATCGTCCGATGCAGCAGCCGCGCCTGTTCACGCGTGGGCTGCGCGCCGCCCTGCGCCGGTGCGTTGCCGGCTTCGTCGGCGCCGCTGCCCGCGACGAGGCGCCAGGCGCGATTCAAGAATCGATGCGTGCCCTCGACGCCGCGCGTGTTCCACGGCTTCACCTGCTCGAGCGGCCCCAAGAACATCTCGTAGAGCCGGAACGCGTCGGCGCCGTAGCGCGCGACGATCTCGTCCGGATTCACGACGTTGCCGCGGCTCTTGCTCATCTTGTAGGCGCGCGCGTCGACGACGACGTCGGGCTTGTCGCGCAGCACGAAGCGGTCGCCGTGCTTCTCGACTTGCTCCTCGCTCACGCGCTCGCCGTTCACGGTGAACTCGAGCTCGCCCAGGATCGTGCCCTGGTGCACGAGCTTGATGAACGGCTCGGGCGTCGAGACGACGCCGGCGTCGTAGAGCACCTTGTGCCAGAAGCGCGCATAGAGCAGGTGCAGCACGGCGTGCTCGGAGCCGCCGATGTAGAGATCGACGGGCAGCCAGTATTTTTCGAGCTTGGGATCGACGAGCTCAAAGGGGTTCGTCGGGTCGATGAAGCGCAGGTAGTACCAGCACGAGCCCGCCCACTGCGGCATCGTGTTGGTCTCGCGGCGCGCTTTCTTGCCCGTCTTCGCATCGACGGTTTCGAGCCACGCGCCGGCTTTGGCGAGCGGCCCTTCGGGCGTGCCGCTCGGCTTGAAGTCCTCGAGCTCGGGCAAGAGCACCGGCAGCTCGGCGTCGGCCACGGTCTGCGCCTTGCCGTCGACGAACACGATCGGGAACGGCTCGCCCCAGTAGCGCTGACGCGAGAACAGCCAGTCGCGAAGCTTGTAGTTGACGCGCCGCGCGCCTTTGCGCTCGCGCTCGAGCCACTCGATCATCGCGGCCTTGGCTTCAACGACGTTCTTGCCGTTCAAGAAGCCGCTGTTGATCGCGACGCCGTCGCCGAGCCAGGCGCTCTTATCGTCGAAGCCGGCCGGCGGCTGCACGGTGCGAATCACGGGCAGCCCGAACTTCTGCGCGAACTCGAAGTCGCGCTGATCCTGCGCGGGCACGGCCATGATCGCACCCGTGCCGTAGCCCGCGAGCACGTAGTCGGCGATCCAGATCGGAATCTTCTTGCCCGTCGCGGGGTTGATCGCATGTGCGCCCGTCGCTACGCCCGTCTTGTCTTTCTGGAGCTCGGTGCGCTCGAGCTCGCTCTTGCGCGAGGCGGCTTCGCGGTACGCATCGATCGCGGCACCGTGCTCGGGTCTCGCGAGCGTCGTCACGAGCTCGTGCTCTGGCGCGAGCACCATGTAGGTGGCGCCGAACAGCGTGTCGGGTCGCGTCGTGAACACGCGCAGCGCGACGCCCGCGTGGCCATCGACCGCGAAGTCGATCTCGGCGCCTTCGCTGCGGCCGATCCAGTTGCGCTGCATCTCCTTCGTGCTGCTCGGCCAGTCGAGGTCGTCGAGGCCCTTTAGCAGCTCGTCGGCGTACGCGGTGATCTTGAGCACCCATTGCCGCAGCGGCCGGCGCACGCAGGGGTAGCCGCCGACTTCCGATTTACCGTCGATGACTTCCTCGTTCGCGAGCGTGGTGCCGAGCTCGGGGCACCACCAGACGGGCAGCTCCTCTTGATAGGCGAGGCCGCGGTCGAAGAGCTGCTTCACGATCCACTGCGTCCACCGGTAGTAGCCGGGATCGGTCGTGTCGACCTCGCGCTGCCAGTCGTACGAGAAGCCCAGCGATTTCAGCTGCTCGCGGAACCGTTTGATGTTGCGCTCGGTCGTGATACGCGGGTGCGTGCCCGTGCGCACCGCGTACTGCTCGGCGGGCAGGCCGAACGCGTCCCAGCCCATGGGGTGCAGCACGTTGAAGCCGCGCATGCGCTTGTAGCGCGCGACGATGTCGGAGGCCGTGTAGCCCTCGGGGTGACCGACGTGGAGCCCGTCGCCGGAGGGGTAGGGGAACATGTCGAGCACGTAGTACTTCGGTTTCGACATGTCGACCGCAGCCGGCACGCGAAACGTGGCCTGGCGCTCCCAATGGGATTGCCATTTCGCCTCGATGTCCTTGAACGGGTAAGCGGCCATGACGTTGCGAGCGACAGAACGTTGAGCGTGCGCGGCGCTATTCTGCCACGAGCGCCGCGCGCACGGTGTGTCGCAAACAACAGACGTCTTGTTTGCCGGCCGTTCGTAGTGGTTTCAGCGCATCGTTCGCGCTCTACCAGGTGTAGCGCACGCGATAGCGCACGACGGTTTCGCCGTCGGGCGGAATCGTCACCGGGAAGTGCACGGTGCGCGCATCCTCCCGCTCATATTCGTGGGTCGTCTCGACGATGGTGTTCGTGGTCCAACGGTACAGTGTCTCGCGCACGAGCACCTCGACGGGCTCGGTCTTGTGGTTGCGCACCTTGACCTCGATGGTCTCCTCCATGCGCTCGGCGTTCGTGTCGATGTTGAACGCGACCTGGCGCCGCTCCCCGACGACGTCGAACGCCGAGCCGAGCGCGACGCGGACGGTCTCGTCCTTCGGCGTGTGGTCGATGACGTCCTCGCCGATGAACTCGAGCGAATCGTCGGCGGCGTCGAGCTGCGACACGCGCATGCGCCCGGCCGGCAGCGGAATGCCGAGTCCCGCGGCCTCGCGGTTCTCGAACTCGAGATACACGTCGACCTTGGTGTTCATCGGCAGCCCGAGCTCGCGCTCCGTGTAGCGGCCGCCCCCGAAATTGGCATACGCCGGCAGCACGCCGTAGTAGACGAGCAGCTTCTTCGCCGGCACGCGGCGCACGGTCGGAATGAGCTCGATCTGCTTGGTCGAGTTGTCGGCGATCGTGGTGTTGCGACCGAGCGTGTAGAGGTGAAACTCGAAGAAGCTCTGCTCGGCGAAACCTTCGGGCGCGGCCACGCTGTCCAGAAACACCTCGCGTGCGCGCGCCTGCAAAACCTCCGGCTGCGCCCGGTTGACGTCGCCCGCGATGAGCTTCAGGCGCGCGTCGGCATAGGTCGCCCCCGAGCGGTTCAGGATGCTGACCCAGGCGCCGACGTCGAGGAAGCCGTTGTTCGCGTCCGCGCCCGGGGCGAACGTCAGGTTGTAGTCGGCCCACCAGGTGATGCCGGCCGTCTGATAGGTGACCCGGGTGTCGTGGCGCCCCGCTTGCTCGGTCGCCACGTCCCAGATCAGCGTCGGGCGCGTCATCAAGCCGCCCGGAAGATCCGGGAAGTGCACGCCCACATAGCTGTTGAGCGCATGGATCTCGCCGTTCTCGGCCGCGAGCACGAGCCCGCCCTGCGTGCTCAGCAAACGACCGCTGACCTGAACGGTTCGGGTGCCCGCGAGCTGATCGACGGTGATGACCTGATCGAGGTAGCGCTCCATGAGCTTCTCGGTGCTGACCAGGTCGAACTGGAAGCTCTGCTCGATCACGCGCGTCGCATCGGGCGCCGTGCGCGACTCGAACGTGACGGTCGTCGGGTCGATGTAGGCCGCAACGTCGCGGAAGTTCAGCCGGTTGACGCCGCGCGTGAGGTCGAGCGCGCGCTCCTGGCGGATCATCGCGTAGCCCGGCACCGCTTGCCCCGGGTAGACGTTGCCCTGGCCGGGCACGGGCCGATACAGATCCGCGGGGACCGAGCCCGGCCGCGTCGTCGAGTAGATCGTGAGCGAGGTCGCGCCGACGTCGTCCTGCGCGGCGACGGGTGCTGCGAGACCGAGCGCGACGATTAACGCGGCCGAGCCGCCGAGACTGTGGGAGCGAATGGACATGTTGCCTCCTTGTCACTGGGACGCGCGGGCGCGACGTGACGACAAGGCTACGTCGAAGGCGCTCGCGGAAATAGGCACGGAATTGTAAATAGATCGGATACCACGCACGTGGGCGCATGTAAGCTGTTCACTGGCGGTGCTATTCTGCTGCGAGCACATTGCACGTGTACCGTATGCTCCAGTTCGTTTTCATCGTCCCGTGTGCCGTTCGCGCGTCGCTTGCAGTCGCCTGGCTGCTCGCGGCCTTAGGGTGCGGCTTCCATTTGCAGGGCGCCGGCACGCTGCCGAGCGCGATGGCCAGGACCTACGTCGAGACGCAGCGGCCGCACTCGGAGTTCCTGCTGAGCTTGACGGACACGCTGCGGCAGCGCGGCGCCGAGCTGCTCGCGGCGCCCGCCGAAGGCGCGGCCGTGCTCGACATCACGTCCGACGACACGGGCCAGCGCGTGCTCTCGGTCTCGGCGCGCAACATCCCGCGCGAGTACGAGGTCTACTACGCCGTGACGTTCTCGCTGCGGCTCGGCGCCGAGAGCCTCATCGTCAACGAGACGCTCGTCGTGACGCGCGCCTACACCTACGACGAGACCCAGGTGCTCGCCAAGGCCGCCGAGGAGCAGATTTTGCGCCGCGCGCTCGCCGAGGATCTCGCGCGCCGCGTCATGCAGCGCATCCAGGCGCTGGGCACCACCGCGGCCGTCGCGCCCGGGACTTGAGGTCGCGCCCATGCTCGCCGCGAACGCGACGGCCGCGGCCGCAGCGAATGTGATTGCGCTCGCGGCGCTCGACCGCCGCGAGGTGATGGCGCTGCTCGTCACGTACGGCGCCGCGCTCGCCGAGGTCGCGAGCGGCGAGCCGATCCCGGGGTCGTATTGGGGCCAGGCCGAGGCCGGGCTCGTCGGCCACACGGTCTACGTTCGCGCCGACACGCCGGCGCATTCGTTCCTGCACGAGCTCTGCCACTACGTCTGCATGGACGCCGCGCGGCGCGCGCGGCTCGCGAAGGACGCCGGCGGCAGCGACGACGAGGAATCCGGCGTCTGCTATCTGCAAGTGCTGCTCGCCGAGCGCCTCACGGGCTTCGGCGCGGCGCGTTGCCTCGCCGACATGGACGCCTGGGGCTACAGTTTTCGCGAAGGCTCGGCGCGCGCCTGGTTCGACGGCGACGGCGTGCACGCACGCGCGTGGCTCGCCGCGCACTCGCTCGTCGACGCCGGGGGAACGCCGACGGGGCGAGTTCGCGGCCACGAGCGAGTCGATCTGAGCGACATTACGAGAGTATGACGGTCGTGCGTGCCAGCGCGGCTAGTCGCACGACGATTCGCCTGCCTATAATCCGGACTAGAACAACAAGGCCGACCGATGCGCGCCGAAACCGAATCGACGAATCCCACGCCGCAAGCTCCGCACGCCAACGTGCTCGATGACGAGTCGCTGACCGACGTCATCGATCGATTGCGGCGGCGCGCATTCAGGCGTGCACTCGATCGCCGCCCCGCGTATCGGCGCACCATCGAAGCGAGTCATCTCGTTCGCACCAAGTCTTCGTAGAGGCCGAGTAGCCGTCCCGCCATTTCCGCGCTCGACCAGCGCTGCGCGACGAAGTCGCGGCCCGCGCGGCGCAGCTGCGCGCGCAGCTCGGGCTCGCGCAGCACGCGAGTCACGGCCGCGGCGAACGCCGCGACGTCTTCCGCGACGACGAGCGCGCCGTCGGCTTCGTGCAGCACCTCTTTCGTGCCGAGCACGGCCGTCGATACGACGGGCACGCCGAGCGCCAGGCTTTCGAGCAGGACGAGCCCCTGCGTTTCCGTGCGCGACGCGAACACGAACACGTCGGCAGCGCGGTAACAGTCGAGCAGCGCGCCGTGCCGGTCGAGGTAGCCCACGAGCAGCACGTGGCTTGTGAGTCCCGCGGCTGCGATGTCGCGCCGCAGGCCCTTAAGCGCCGGGCCCTCGCCCGCGATCACGAACAGCACGTTCGGCACGTCGCGGCGCACCGCGGCGGCCACTGCGAGCAAGAAGCCGATGTTCTTCTCGTGGGCGACGCGGCCCACGAGCAGCATGACGGGCCGGTCGGCGGCGATGGCGTGACGAGCGCGAAACGCGGCGCCGTCGCCGCCGCTGAGCTCGTCGAGGTCGAGGCCCGTCGGAATCGTACGGATGGGGCGCGTGACGCCGTAAGCCGCGAGCACGTCGGCGAGCTGCCGCGACGGCGCGACCACGGCGTCGACGGCGTTGCACTGCGCGCGCGACACGGTCCGCGCGAAGGCGCGCGCCGCTACGCCCGGCAGCAAGGGCACGTAGTGGTGCAGGTATTCCTCGAAGAACGTGTGATACGTCTCGACCACGGTCACGCCGCGCTCGCGCGCCACTTTGAGGCCGAGCCAATGCGCGACGAACGGCGTGTGGATGTGCACGACGTCGATGTCCTGCGCGAGCGAGCGACAGGCCGCGAGCGCCAGGCGCGGCTTCAGCATGCGGTCCTCGGGATCGAAGACGAGGTAGCGCGCGGGCTGGCGCAGCACGCGCTCGTCGTCGGGCCACGGCTGCGGATACTTCGGTGCGACGAGCCAGGTCTCGCAGCCGCGCGCGGCGAGATCGCGGCGAAACGTCTGGATCGACGTGGAGACGCCGTTGACGCGCGGGAAGTACACGTCGGAGATCATCAGCACGCGCATGCGCCACACCTCGTTGGAGCCGCGCCAGTGTCGCGCGCTCGTGTTACGGCACGGTGACTGCGCGGTTAGAGTTTCGCTAAAACCATTTATGTACAACGCGTTGACGGCCGCGCTGCAACAATAACGTCAAGTACCGCGGCTAAGCTGTAGCACGACATGGATAGCACGGTCTTCAAGACGATCTGGCTCTCCGACGTGCACTTGGGCTCGCGCGCGTGCCGCGTCGCGATGCTGCTCGACTTCCTGCACCGCACGCGCTGCGAGACGCTCTATCTCGTCGGCGACATCGTCGATCTTAAGAGCCTGCGGCGCAGCTTCTTCTGGCCGACGACGCACACGGAAGTCCTGCGCGTGCTGCTCAGGAAGAGCCAGGAGGGCACGCGCGTCGTCTACATTCCCGGCAACCACGACGACGACCTGCGCGCCCTCATCGGCGTGCGCTTCGGAAGCATCGAGGTGCTCGGCCGCGCCGTCCACACCACATCTCAAGGTAAGCGGTTGCTCGTGCTGCACGGCGACGAATTCGACGCGGTCATCAAGCACGGCGCGCTCGGGGCCGTCGCCGGCGCCGCCGCGTACCGCGCCTTGCTGTGGCTCAACCGCTTCGTGCACTGGCTGCACGAGCTCACAAGGCGGCCGTACTGGTCGCTCGCGCAGCACGTGAAGAGCCGAGTCGGCAAGGCGCAGCGCTACATCGAGTCGTTTCAACTGGCGTCGCTCAAGGCCGCTGCCGCGGCCGGCGTCGACGGCATCGTCTGCGGGCACATTCACAAAGCCGATCTCGTCACGCGCGACGGGCTCACGTACTGCAACGACGGCGACTGGGTCGAGAGCTGCACGGCGCTCGTCGAGCAGCCGAGCGGCGACCTCGCGCTCGTCACGTGGCGCCCGCGAGTCTCCGTTGCCGCCATCGCGCAGCCGCTGCGAGACGCGGCTTGACGATCATCGTCGTGGTGAAACGCATCGGCGTGGTCCACCAGCGGCTGCGGCGCGGCGCGTCCGCGCCAAAGCGCGTCGTTGAGGATTTCATGGTCTCGACTTAAGTGCTTAAACGAGGAGCTGCTGCGCGAGTGCCGAGCTCCCCATGCCGAGAGTGATGCCGAGCGCGGCGCCCGCGGCTACGTCGGTGGGATAGTGCAGGCCGAGAATCACGCGCGACAGCGCGATCAGCAACGCGAGCGCGGCCAGCGGGGCCGTCCACTCGGGGAAGTAACTCGCGAGCAGCACCGTGAACGAGACGGCGTGCAGCGTATGGCCCGACGGGAAGCTGTAGCGGTCGAGCGGCGCGCTCGCGCACTCGATCGCCGAATGCGTGATGTACGGCCGCTCGCGCACGGCGCGATTCTTGATGAGCTTGTAGACCCAGAGACCGGCAGCGCCCGTGAGCGCCATGTGCAGCGCCGCCTGCGCACCTTCCACGCCGTAGGCGACGGGCAGCGCGAGCAGCACGGCGTACCAGACCCAGCCGTCGCCGAGCCAGCTCACGGCGCGGAAGCCGTCGCGCACCAGCGAAAAGCGGCTCGAACGGTTGAGATACCGGCACAGCCTGAGCTCCGCCGCGTCGAAGCGCGCGAATGCCAATGCTGCTCGCCGGTCCACTGTCGTTACCTCTTGCTCCGTGTGACGGCGCCAGGATGGGCATGGCGCGTGACCGATCGATGGCGGTTCTATGAACTTTTTCTTTCAGGCTCATTTAGTTAACGATGGTTTTGTCACGAAATCACAAGAATCGGCGCCAACAATAGGCTTCCGTTAGGGATTGCGGAGCCGGGCCCCATGAATCTCGCGATCGTGACCGACGCTTGGCGGCCGCAGGTCAACGGCGTGGTCACGACGCTGACCCACACGAGCGAATGCCTCGAGGCGCTCGGGCACCGCGTCACCCTGCTGTCGCCCGAGCAACACCGCACGATCCCGTGCCCCACTTATCCCGAGATCCGCCTCGCGCTCTGGCCGCAGCGCAAGCTCGCGGCCGCGCTCGACGCGCTCGCGCCCGACGCGATTCACGTCGCCACCGAGGGCCCGCTCGGCATGGCCGCCGTGCGCTACTGCGGCGCGCGGTCGCTCGAGTTCACGACCTCGTATCACACGCAATTCCCGCAGTACGTGCGCAAGCGCGTCCCGATCCCCGAAAGCTGGACGTACGCGTGGCTGCGGCGTCATCACGGCCGCGCGCGGCGCACACTCGTCGCGACGGAGCAGCAACGCCGCGATCTTGCGACACGCGGTTTCGCGAACGTGGCGCTCTGGTCGCGCGGCGTCGACACCGAGCTGTTTCGGCCGGCGGGCCGCGACTGCCTCGACTTCCCGCGGCCGATCTTCGCCTACCTGGGCCGCGTCGCGGTCGAGAAGAACCTCGACGCGTTTCTCGCGCTCGACTTGCCCGGCACCAAGGTCGTCATCGGCGACGGGCCGGATCGCGCGCTGCTCGAGCGCCGCTTTCCGACGGCGCGATTCTTGGGCTACCGCTTCGGCGCCGAGCTCGCGCGCTGCTTGTCGTCGGCCGACGCGTTCGTGTTCCCGAGCCGCACCGACACGTTCGGGCTCGTGCTGCTCGAAGCCATGGCGTGCGGCACGCCGGTCGCCGCCTATCCCGTGACGGGGCCGATCGACGTCGTGAAACCGGGGGTCACGGGCGTGCTCGACGAGGATCTCGCGCTCGCGGCGCTCGCGGCCCTCGCGCTCGACCGCGACCGCTGCCGGCGCGAGGCCGAGGGCTGGACCTGGGAGCGGGCGAGCGCGCAGTTCCTGTCGTACCTCGTGCCGGCGCGCGCGTCGCAGAGCCTCGCGGCCACCGCGCCGTAACGTTGCTGTCATTTGCGGCGGAGATAGTGCCAGGCTGGTTTCTCTGACACTCTGGCGGAATGACCAGCCAAACAGTGCCGTACAACGTTCTGTTCCTCTGCACGGCCAATTCCGCGCGCAGCATTCTCGCCGAGCAGCTCGTCAACCATTGGGGCAAGGGCCGGTTCCTGGGCTTGAGCGCCGGCAGCCACCCGAAGGGCCAGGTCCATCCGATCGCGCTCGCGCTGCTCGAGCACATGAAGCTGCCGACCGCGGAGCTGCGCAGCAAGAGCTGGGACGAGTTCGCGGGCCTAAGCGCGCCGCGGCTCGATTTCGTGTTCACCGTGTGCGACAACGCCGCGGCCGAGGTGTGCCCCGTGTGGCCCGGGCAGCCCATGACGGCGCATTGGGGCGTGGCCGACCCCGCAGCCGTTCGGGGCCCCGAGACGAAACGCTGGCTCGCGTTCCGGCAAACGTTTCGCGAGCTCGAGAACCGCATCAAGGTCTTCACGAGCTTGCCGATCCGCTCGCTCGACCGTTTGAAGCTCCAAGAACGCCTCGACGCGATCGGCAAGCTGCGCGTCGACGACCCGAAGTGATGCGGCGAGCGTAGCGCGGTTTCCGGCGCGCCTCCGAGCGCGTCGAGACCGAAATGTCACCGCGGCGTAACCGGCTCGCGACCGACAGGTCGCGGGCCCGTGCGTAGCATGGCGGCGTCGACCCGCCTGCGGGGCCGGGGAACGCATGTCCATCACTCTCGAGCAGGTGTCGAAGGAGTACGACGACGCGATCGTCGTCAACGACGTGACGGCGGAGATCGCCGAGGGCGAGCTGTTCGTCCTGCTCGGCCCGTCAGGCAGCGGCAAGAGCACGCTGCTTCGCGCGATCGCGGGCCTCACGACGATCGACCACGGACGCGTCGTCCTGCACGGCCGCGACGTCACCGACGTCGGCGCGCGCGACCGTGAGGTCGGGTTCGTCTTCCAGAACTACGCCTTGTTCCGCCACATGACGGTCGCGGACAACATTGAGTTTGCCCTACGGGCACGGCGCGTGCGCGCGGCCGCGCGCCGGAAGCGCCGCAACGAGCTGCTCGAGCTCGTCGCGCTGCAAGGCTACGAGGCGCGGCTGCCGAGCGAGCTCTCGGGCGGCCAGCAGCAGCGCGTCGCGCTCGCGCGGGCGCTCGCGCACCAACCGCGCGTGCTGCTGCTCGACGAGCCGTTCGGAGCGCTCGACGCCAAGATCCGCGAGGAGCTGCGGCGCGGGATTCGCGAGATCCAGCGCGCCGTCGGCATCACGACGATGCTCGTGACGCACGACCAGGAGGAAGCGTTCAGCATGGCCGATCGTATCGGCGTCATGGACCGCGGCCGCTTGCAGGAAGTCGGCGAGCCGCGCGCGCTCTACGAGCAGCCCGGCACACGCTTCGTCGCGACGTTCCTGGGCGCGGCCAATCTGCTGCTCGGCCCGTACGGCTACCGCGACCTCCAGCTCGGCGAGTCGTACTTCGAGGTCGACCGCTGGTCGACATCGTTGCGCGCTGGCGACGAGGCCGCGATCGTCGTGCGCCCCGAGGACGTGGTGCTCGCGGCGAGCCGCGAGGATCTGCCCGTGCCCGCCGTCGGCACGGCCAAGGTCGTCGAGCTCCAGTTCGTCGGCTCGGTCGAGCGGCTGCGCCTCGAGGTCGAAGCCAGCGCCACCATAGCCAGCGCGCCGCGGCCCGGCGCGGCGGCGTTCTCGATCGACGCGTCGCGCGCCGCGCGCGACTCCGAGACCCTGCCCATAACCCTGGGCCAGGAGGTCGCCGTCGGCTTCAAGCGCATGCACGCGCTGCCGACGCCGATCAGCAGCTTGCGGCTCATCGGCGACGAGGGCGGCGATGCCGCCCGGCTCGCCCGCAGCCTGCTCGTGCGCGAGCTCGCCGAGCGCATGCACATCGAGCCGTTGCACCACGAACGAGCTTCAGCGCTGCCGGAGCGCGTGCGCGGTTTGCCCGTCGTCGCGCTCGGTGCGGACGCCGACTTGACCGAGCCGTTCGCGCTCATGGAGCAGGGTGCGCGGCAAGTGCTCGCCGTCGTCGCGGCCGAGCCCAAGATCGAGCGCATGCTGATTCACGTCGAGCCGTCGTCGGGCGGGCGCGACGCGGCGCTCGCAGTGGCCGCGAGCCTGGCCCGCCACCTCACGATCGACGTTGCGATTCTGGTGCGCGAAGAGGAGGGCTCCGTCGGAGCCCCGCGTTACCGCGAATTGCTCGACTTGCGCAACGCGTCGCTGCGCCGGCACGGCCTCGACGTTCGCACCGAGACGTTCCGCGGCGTCGTCGTCGACGCCCTCCGCGAGCGGCTCACGGCTTCGACGGAGCCCACGCTGCTGCTCATCGGCCTCACGTCGCCCGAGCGTTGCAGCACGCTCATCGACGAGCTCCGCGAGCTCTTGCGCACGGCTCCGCCCGCAGCCGTGCTGTTCGTCAGCGGGCGCGAGGAGCGCGATGCGCGCGTGCCCGTGGCGCCCGTCTACGCCTTCGCGCTCTGACCGAGCGTTCTTTCGCCGAGCACCGTCATCATGATCAAACGACTCTCGTGGCTCGCGCTCGCGCTGCTCGCCGCTTGCGGCGGCTCGGACGGCGCTACGGACGAGATCCGGCTGCTCAACGTCTCGTACGACCCGACGCGCGCGCTCTATCGCGAGCTCAACGAGCAATTCGCGGCTAAGTGGCTCGCCGACACGGGCGAAGTCGTCACGGTGCGGATGTCGCACGGCGGCTCGGGCAGTCAGGCGCGCGCCGTCATCGACGGGCTCGCCGCCGACGTCGTGACGCTCGCGCTCGCGTGGGACATCGACAATATCCAGATTCAGAGCCGGCGCCTGCCCGCGTCGTGGCAGCAACGCCTGCCGAACAACAGCTCGCCGTACACGTCGACGATCGTGTTCTTGGTGCGCAAGGGCAATCCGAAGAACGTGCGCGACTGGCCCGACCTCACGCAGGACGGCTTGCAGGTCGTGACGCCGAATCCCAAGACCTCCGGCGGCGCGCGCTGGAACTACCTCGCGGCGTGGGGGTTCGAGCTCGAGCGCGCGCTCGGCGGCGACTTGGCGCGTCTAAAGTCCGCGTCGCCCGAGGAGCTCGCGCAGGCACGCGCGCAGGCCGAGCGCTTCGTCGGCGAGCTTTACGGCCAAGTGCCCGTGCAGGACACGGGCGCGCGTGCGGCCACGAACACGTTCGTGCAGCGCCGCATCGGCGACGTGCTGCTCGCGTGGGAGAACGAGGCCCTGCTCGCGTTGCAGCAGATGGGCCCCGATTCGTTCGACATCGTGCACCCGTCGGTCAGCGTGCTGGCCGAGCCGCCCGTCACGCTCGTCGACGCGGTCGTCGACCGCCGCGGCACGCGCGCCGTGGCCGAGGCCTATCTCGAGTACCTCTATACACCCGCGGGCCAAGACATCGCGGCGCGCAATTTCTTCAGGCCCTTCGACGCGGAGGTCTCGGCACGCTACGCGGCGCAGTTCCCCACGCTACGCCTCTTTACCGTCGACGAGGTCTTCGGCGGCTGGGAGCGCGCCCAGAGGGAGCACTTCGCCGACGGCGGCATTTACGACCGCCTGTTCGAGGCCGCGGCTGCGGGGCCCCGGCCCTAGGCCATGGCCAGACTTAAGGGTTGGGTCAGTCCGAGCGTTCTGCCGGGCTTCGGCATGACGCTCGGCTTCGCCGGCCTCTTCCTCACGGCGATCGTGCTGATCCCGATGGCCGCGCTCGTCATCAAGGGCGCGAGCCTGCCGTTCGAGGAGTTCTGGCGCATCGCGACCGAGCCGCGCGCGCTCGCGTCGTATCGGCTCACGTTCGGCGCTTCGCTCATCGCCGCTTCGCTCAACGCCGTGTTCGGCTTCATCATCGCCTGGACGCTCGTGCGCTACGACTTTTTAGGAAGCCGCATCGTCGACGCGATCATCGACTTGCCGTTCGCGATGCCGACGGCCGTGTCGGGCATCGCGCTGGCCACGGTGTTCGCACCGGGCGGCTGGATCGGCCAATGGCTCGAGCCGCTCGGCATCCAGGTGGCCTACACGTGGCTCGGCGTGGTCGTGGCGTTGACGTTGATCGGCGTGCCGTTCGTCGTGCGCTCGGTGCAACCCGCGCTCGAGGAGGTCGACGTCGCCCTCGAGGAAGCCGCCGAATCGCTCGGCGCGAGCCGCTGGCTCGTGTTTCGGCGCGTCATTCTGCCGACGGTCTTGCCGTCGCTCGCGACGGGCTTCACGTTGGCGCTCGCGCGCGCCGTCGGCGAGTACGGCTCGGTGATCTTCATCGCGGGCAACCTGCCGCTGCGCACGGAGATCACGCCGTTGCTCATCGTCATCAAGCTCGAGCAGTACGACTATGTCGGCGCGGCGGCCCTCGGTCTCGTCATGCTCTGCGTCTCGTTCGTCATGCTGTTCACGATCAACGGCATCAATGCGTGGCGCATCCGCCGCGTCGCGGGGGCGCGCTGATGCGCCGGGGCGCATTGAGACGTCCGAGCAGCAAGGCGGCGCGCGCCGTGCTCATCGCGTTGTCGCTCGCGTTCCTCGCGCTCGTCCTCGTCGTGCCCGTGGTCTCGGTGCTCGGCTACGCGCTGTCGCGCGGTGCCGACGTCTACTTCGCGGCGCTCACCGCTCCGGACACGCTCGCGGCGATCCGCCTCACGCTGCTCACGGCCGCGATCGTCGTGCCGCTCAATACGATATTCGGCGTCGCGGCCGCGTGGGCGATCGCGAAGTTCGACTTCCGCGGCAAGCAGGCGCTCATCACGCTCATCGACCTGCCGTTCTCGGTGTCGCCCGTGATCGCGGGCCTCATGTTCGTGCTGTTGTTCGGCGCGCAGGGCTGGTTCGGACCGACGCTGCGCGACAACGACATCCAGATCGTGTTCGCGCTGCCGGGCATCGTCCTCGCGACGTTGTTCGTCACGTTCCCGTACGTGGCTCGCGAGCTGGTGCCGATCATGCAGCTCCAAGGCCGCGAAGCCGAGGAGGCGGCCGTGGGTCTCGGGGCCGGCGGTTGGACCATCTTCTTCCGCGTGACGCTGCCGAGCATCCGCTGGGGCCTGTTGTACGGCGTGATCCTCTGCAACGCCCGCGCCATGGGTGAGTTCGGCGCAGTTGCCGTCGTATCGGGGCACATCAGGGGGCTTACGACGACGATGCCGCTCCAGGCTCAGGTGCTCTACGATGAGTATGATCTCGTCGGTGCCTTTGGGGTGGCTTCGTTGCTCATGTCCCTCGCGTTGTTGACGCTCCTGGTCAAGACCGTCGTCGAGGCGTTCGGCGTGCGGCGCCGGCGCGCCTGAGCTCGTCATGCGTGATCTTGCCTGGCTCAAGAATCAGATTCCCGGTCTCGCGGGGCTGAGATTCCAGACGCCCGGTCTCGCCGGGCGGCTCGCGATCGCCACGGGATTGCTCGTAGCGCTCGCCGTCGGCTCGATGTACGGGTCGGGCGTCAACGCGCTGCGCGGCCTGGCCCAAGCCGAGGCGCTCACGCGCGTCGAGCTCGCGGTCGCCGCGGCGCGCGAGGGCATGCGCCAAGGCACCGAGGAGTCGCTCACGGCGGCACGTATTCTCGGCGAGCGGCCCACGTTGCAACGGTTGCTGCGCGACTCGAGCGGCGAAGCCGTGTCGGTTTATTTGAGTCGCAATTGCGAAGGCGCCGAAGTCGACGCCTGTGCGGTCGTGCAGCACGGTGAGATCGTGACGGCCACGACGAGCGATCTCGATTGGCAGCGCGTGCTCGACGCGGCCGCGGAGCAGGGCGAGCGTTTCCTCGTGACGGGCGCCACCGAGGCCACGACGGTGGGCGGCGCGACGGCCCCCGTCGTCGACTCCGACGGGTTTGCAGTCGTCACCGTACGCCGCCTCGATAGCACGTTCGCGCAGCGCCTCAGCGAGCGCACGGGGCTTGCGATAGGCATCATCGACTACGAGTCGTTCCAGCACGGCGAAGGCCCGCTCGCGGTCGTCCACTCCGATGCGTTGCTGCGCGACGAGCCGATCTCGGTCTATGTCGACGAGCTCGACGCGTACGTCTCGAGTTTGTCGGTCGCGGCCGCGACGGGCGAGACCGTGGCGTTGCTGCAAGCCACGCTGCCCGCCGCGGATATCGCGGCTCCCGTCGACGCGATCGCCTGGCGCATGTTGCTCTGGGCCGTGACGATCGCGGCGCTCGCGGCCGCGGGCGCGGTATTTCTCGGCCGTTACTGGATCAGCGCCATCGAGCGCCTCACCGAGGCCGCGCAGCGCTTGGGCTCGGGCGATCTCACCACGTCGTTTCGCGCCGGCGGCGGTAGGGAGCTCACGACGCTCGGCAACACCATGGAGCAGATGCGCCGCAACCTGGTCGAGCTCACGGGCGAGCTGCGGCGCCGCGAAGCCGAGGCGCAGGCAGTGCTCGGGGGCATCATCGAGGGCGTCTACGCCGTCGACGCGCAACGCCGCATCCGCTTCTTGAACCCGCAGGCCGAGCGGCTGCTCAAGGTCGACGCGGCCAACGCGATCGGCGCGTTCTGCGGCGACGTGCTCAAGCCGCTGCGCGACCGCGACGGCCGGCGGCCGTGCGAGCACGCGTGCCCGATACTCGAGGCGCGGCGCGAGGGCTCCGCGCGCGCGGTCGAGCGCATCGTGCCCGTGGCCGACGACGACGTGCGGCGCGTCGTCATCGCGAGCGCCGCTCCCGCCGACGCCGACGGCCTCCAGGTGCAGGTGCTGCGCGACGAGACCGAGCTCGAGGCCGTGCGCCGGACGCGCGACAGCGTGCTCGCCAACATCTCGCACGAGTTCCGGACGCCGCTCGCGGCGCAGCTCGCCTCGATCGAGCTGCTCCGGGACGGCGTCGGCACGATGCAGCCCGACGCGCAGCGCCAGCTCGTGGGGTCGTTGCAGCGCGGTACACAGCGGCTCACATGGCTCATCGACAATTTGCTCGAGAGCGTCCGCATCGACGCGGGCCAGCTCGGCATCCGCCACCAGGACGTGACCTTCGACGACGTCGTCGTCGCCGCGCGCGAGCTCATCGAGCCGCTCATCGAGCAGCGCGGGCAGCGCATCGTCGCGGAGCTCGACGCCAACACGCCCGTGATCCGCGGCGACCAGCAGCGGCTCACGCAGGTGCTCGTCAACCTGCTCGCGAACGCGAGCAAGTTCGGCCCGGCCGACAGCACGATCCGCATCGGCTCGCGCGCGGACGGGGCGGGGCTCGAGCTCTGGGTCGAGGACGAAGGCGCGGGGCCGAGCAACCCCGACGATGGCGCGTTGTTCGAGCAGTTCCATCGCTCGGGCGGCGAGAAGGATCCCGACGAGAGCGGCCTCGGCGTCGGCTTGTTCATCGTGCGCTCGATCGTCGAGCGCCACGGCGGCAGCGTGAGGCTCGTGCGCACGCTTGAGAATCGCACGCGCGCCGAAGTGCGTTTGCCGCCGGAGCCGCCGGAGCCGCCGCAGTGAAGGTTCTGCTCGTCGACGACGATCCCGATCTTTTGGCGGTCACGGGCTTCGCGCTGCAGCAAGCCGGGTTCCTCGTCGTGACGGCGACCGACGGGCACGCGGCGCTCGAGGTCTTCCGCCGCGAGCAGCCGGATCTCGCGGTGCTCGACATCAACATGCCGCGCATGACGGGCTTCGAGCTCGCAGAGAAGCTTCGCGAGCAGAGCCGCATTCCGCTCGTCATGCTCACGGCGCGCGGCGAGGAAGCGGACGTCGTGCGCGCGCTGGGACTCGGCGCCGACGACTACCTCACGAAGCCGTTCAGCCCGAAGATCCTGCTCGCGCGCTTGCAGGCGTTGCTGCGCCGTGCGGGCAACGAGACGCCGGAGCCCGTCACCGTCGGCGCCCTGTCGCTCGACGTCAACGAGCTCGCGCTGCACGGCTTGGCGAGCGGCCCCATGCGGCTCACGCCGCTCGAGTCGCGCTTCTTGCAGCTATTGTTCGCGCACGCGGGCCGCACCGTGAACGCGGAGCGGCTGCTCGTGCACGTCTGGGGCAACCGCGCCGGCGGGAATCGGCAGCTCTTGAAGCAGCTCGTGCACCGGCTGCGGCAGAAGATCGAGCGCGACCCGGCGGATCCGAAGCTCATCAAGACGATGCCGAACGCGGGCTACCTCTTGGCCGTCGACGGCTCCGCCCCAGAGGCCGACTTCGACGACCGGTCGGGCTAGAGCTTCGTGGGGTTCGGGGCGTCGCCGTAGATGACCTGGGGATCGAACACCTTGTCTTTCTCGGTGAACTCGAGCGGCTTCGCACCCTTGCCCAAAGGAATTCGCCGATAGAAGCAGGTGCGGTAGCCGACGTGGCAGCTCGCCCCGCCCACGACCGCGACCTTGAGCCAGACGCAGTCCTGATCGTCGTCGATCATGAGCTCCGTGACTCGCTGCACGAGCCCGCTCGTCGCGCCTTTGTGCCAGAGCACTTGCCGGCTGCGGCTCCAGTAGTGCGCCTCGCCCGTCTCGATCGTCTTGCGCAGCGCCTCGGCGTTCATGTAGCCGACCATGAGCAGCTCGCCCGTGGCGGCGTCGGTCGTGACGGCGGGGATGAGCCCGTCGGCGTCGAATTTCGGCGCGAGCTCTTTACCTTCCTCGACCTGCTCGACGCTCGTGCGCGTCGCGAATTCGTTGGCCATGACAGCGTCCGTCCGTGTAATCGGCCGAAATTATAGGCGCTTTCGCAAGTGGCCACGCGGCCGCCGCGGCCGGCTTGGTATCATGGCGGCCACATCCATGGCCCTCGTCCTCCATAACACGCTCACCAGGACCCGCGAGCGCTTCGAGCCGCGCGACCCCCAACGCGTGACGATGTACGTCTGCGGGCCGACGGTCTACAGCTACGCGCACATCGGCAACGCCCGGCCGCCCGTGGTGTTCGACGTGCTCGCGCGCCTGCTGCGCCGCTCCTACCAGTTGACCTACGCCCGCAACGTGACCGACATCGACGACAAAATCAATGAGGCGGCCAAGGTCGAGGGAATCCCCATCGGCGACCTCACCCGTCGCTACCTCGATTCGTTCCACGCGGAACTGCGCGCGCTCGGCGTCGCCGAGCCCGACGTCGAGCCGCGCGTCACGGGCCACCTTCCGGCGATCGTCGCGTTCATCGAGCGGCTTATCGCGAGCGGGCATGCGTATGCGGCCGACGGCCACGTGCTGTTCGCGGTCGCGAGCTTCGCGTCGTACGGAGCGCTCTCGGGCCGCGATCCCGAGGACATGCTGGCCGGCGCGCGCGTCGAGGTGGCGCCGTACAAGCGCGACCCCGGTGACTTCGTGTTGTGGAAGCCGAGCGACGAGGACACCGTTGGCTGGCCGAGCCCGTGGGGCCGCGGCCGTCCCGGTTGGCACATCGAGTGCTCGGCGATGGCCGAGGCGCATCTCGGCGCGACGATCGACATTCACGGTGGCGGCGTGGACCTCGTGTTCCCGCACCACGAGAACGAGGTGGCGCAGAGCACCTGCGCGCACGGCGGCGCGCGCTACGCACGCTATTGGCTACACAACGGCCTCGTGCAGGTGAACGGCGAAAAGATGTCGAAGTCGCTCGGCAACGTGAAACTCGTGCGCGACCTGCTCGCGGCGCACGACGGCGAGACCGTGCGGCTCGCGCTCTTGAACGCCCACTACCGCCAGCCGCTCGATTGGACCGACCAGCTCGTCGCCGAGACGAAGCAGAAGCTCGATCGCATGTATGTCGCGTTGCGCGACGCGGGCGTCACGGGTGCGCTCACGGCGGCGCCGAGCGCGGCGCCGCCCGCAGCCGTGCTCGCCGCGCTCGAGGACGATCTCAATACGCCCGACGCCGTCGCCGAGCTCTTCGGCCTCGTGCGTGCCGCGAACCGCGCCACCGACGCCGCCGAGAAACGCGCGCTCGCCGAGTCGTTGCGCGCGGGCGCTTGGCTGCTAGGCCTGCTGAATCGGGACCCGGTCGCGTGGTTCAAAGGGTCGATGTCAGCGCACGGATCTCTCGAGATCACGGGCTCGGCTGAGCTCACGGCGGGCGGCGACGACGCGGAGATTGACAGCTTGGTCAAGCAGCGCGACGCTTTCAGGCGCAAACGCAATTTCGCGGAGGCCGACCGCATTCGTAAGGAACTGACCGAGAGGGGCATCGCGATCGAAGACGTCGACGGAAAAGGCCGCTGGAGGCGGGCGCGATAGCTGTGAGAAGCGCCGTCCGCATGCTGTTGCTCGGCCTGATCCGCCTCTACCAGCTCACGCTGTCGCCCTGGCTCGGGCGGCAGTGCCGCTATGAGCCCACCTGTTCCCATTACGCCACCGAGGCCATCGAGCGTTTCGGCGTGCGCCGCGGCGTCTGGCTTGCCATGAAACGGCTCGGCCGCTGCCACCCGTGGGGGCGCTCGGGTTACGATCCCGTACCGGCCGCCGAAATCGGGACGGCGAGGGGCTCTTAGGTTTGGATCGCAAGTTGCTCGACTTCATCTGCTGCCCGGTCACGCGCTCGTCGCTCGAGCTGTTGCCCGAGCGGGAGCTCGCGCAGCTCAACGACCTCATCGCCGCGAAACGCATCCGCAATCGCGAGGACACGCTCGTCGACGCGCCGCTCACCGAGGCGCTCGTCACCCGCAGCGGCAAGCTCATTTATCCCATCCGCGACGGCGTGCCGCTGCTGCTCGAGGAGCAAGCCATGGCGCTGCAACAGCTCGAGGGACCGTAACCCGATTTGAAGATCCCGTTCCGCCAGCTCGAGCGCCACCTCGCCGACCGTTTGGCCAAGGCCTACATCGTTGCAGGCGACGAGCCGCTGCTCGTCGACGAGGCGCTCGAGCAGCTGCGCGCAGCGGCGATGCGCGCGGGCTTCACGAGCCGCGAGCTGCACACGGCCGAGCGCAACTACCGCTGGACCGACCTCTTGGCCGGAGCCGACAACTTGTCGCTGTTCGCGACGCGCAAGATCGTCGAGATCCGTCTTAGCGTCCCGAAACCCGGCGACGAAGGCTCGAGCACGATCGCCGCGCTTTGCGAGCGCGACGATCCCGACACGCTGCTCATCGTCGCCGTCGGCGCCAAGCTCGACTCGACCGCGAGCCGCTCGCTCTGGGTCAAGAGCGTCGAGGAGCATGGCGTGGTCGTCGAGGTCTGGCCCATCGAGCGCCGCGAGCTGCCGCGTTGGATCCAACAGCGCGCCGCGTCGGCGAAGCTCAAGCTCACGGGCGCGGCCGCGCAGTCGCTCGCCGAGCGCGTCGAGGGCAACCTGCTCGCGGCCGATCAGGAGATCAAACGGCTCGCGCTCACGGCTGTGGGCCGCGAGGTCGACGAGGCCGAGGTGCTCGAGTTCGTCGCCAACAACAGCCGGTTCGACATCTTCGGTCTCGCCGATGCCGTGCTCGCGGGCGAGACGGGCCGCGCCTTCAAGATTCTCTCGGGCCTGCGCGCCGAGGGCGTGCACCCCGTGCAGATCAGCTGGGTGCTGAATCGCGACATCAGCCTGCTCGCGCGGCTCGAGTACGCCGTGCGCCACGGCGACAACCTCGACGGCGTGCTCATGAAGAACGGCGTTTGGCGGCGGCGCCAGCCGCTCGTGAAGCAGGCGCTGAACAAGTTCAAGGCGCCGCGCTTGCGCGCGCTGCTCGCCGAGGCCGCGCGCGTCGACGCCGCGCTCAAGGGCGTGTTCCCCGCCGAGCCCTGGACCACCCTCACGGATCTGCTCGTCGCTCTGCTGCGCCCTCCAGAGGGCGCGAGGGTGCGCTGACCGCATGCGACCGATCGGCATCTTCGGCGGCACGTTCGATCCCATCCACTACGGCCACCTGCGCACGGCGCTCGAGCTCAAAGTGCTGCTCGACTTGAGCTCGGTGCACTTCGTGCCGTGCGCCAATCCGCCGCACCGCACCATGCCGATGACCGACGGCCGGCTGCGCCTGCGCATGGTCGAGGCCGCGATTCGTGACGAGGCCGGCTTCGTCGCCGACGACCGCGAGCTTACGCGCGCCGGCGTGTCGTACACGATCGATACGTTGCAGAGCTTCCGGGCGGAGTTCGCCGGGCGATCGCTGTGCCTGCTGCTCGGCATGGACGCGTTTCTCGGCTTGCCCGAGTGGCACCGCTGGCAAGAGCTCACGACGCTCGCTCACATCGTCGTCGCGCACCGCCCCGGTTGGCGGGTGCCGACGACGGGATCGCTCGGCGCGCTGCGCAAGGAGCGCGGCGCACGGAACGTGGCCGAGCTGGCCGCGCTGCCCGCGGGCCGCATCCACGTTCAGCCCGTGACGCAGCTCGAAATCTCGTCGACCGACCTGCGCGATTCGCTGCGCGCGCGCCGCGACCCGAAATTCCTCGTGCCCGACAGCGTTCGGGAGATCATTCTCGACACGGAGTGTTATGCCGAATCCCTTTAAGAAAAGACCGACTCGTCCGAAGCCGCCGGCCAATCCCGCAACCCCTGCGAGCAAGAGTGCGAAGCGCGCCAAGCCGAAGAAGGGGCCGAAGAGCCTGTTTGAGATCGTCGCGAGCGCGCTCGACGGGCTCAAGGCCGCCGACGTCCAGGTGCTCGACGTGCGGCACCTTACGACCGTCACGGACACGATGGTCATTGCGAGCGGGCGCTCGGACCGGCATGTGCGTGCGATCGCCGCGGCCGTCGTCGAGCAGTGCAAGAGAGCGGGCCACCGGCCGCTCGGCGTCGAAGGCGAGCGCTCGGGCGAGTGGGTGCTCGTCGACCTCGCAGACGTCGTCGTCCACGTGATGCTGCCGCGCGTGCGCGAGTTCTATAACCTCGAGAAGCTCTGGGACATGCCGCTGCGCGTCGAAGAAGCCGAGGCCGTCTCTTAGCGCACGGCTCGCCGATGTTGCGCTTGACGTTGATCGCGGCGAGCAACCGCCAGCCGGACTGGGTGGACGCGGGCGCCGACGACTACGCAGAGCGGCTGCGCGGCCGCTGCTCGCTCGAGATCAAAACGGTGCCGCTCGCGCGGCGCACGGCCACGACGGCGGTCGAGCGCGCCGTCGCCGATGAGGGCGAGCGTCTACTCGCACTGGTGCCGTCCGACGCGCACGTCGTCGCGCTCACCGAGAACGGCAAGCCGTGGAGCACGAAAGACCTCGCCGCCAAGCTCGAGGCGTGGATGCTGCGCGGCGCGCCCGTCTGCCTGCTCGTCGGCGGACCCGAGGGCTTAAGCCCGGCGTGCGTCGCGCGCGCCAACGAGCGCTGGTCGCTGTCGAGCCTCACGTTGCCGCACGGCCTCGTGCGTATCGTCGTCGCCGAAGCGCTCTACCGCGCGTGGTCGCTGCTCGAGAACCACCCGTATCACCGCGGATAGCACCCGGCCCGACGACGAATCGCCCCGTCGCTCGTCTCGCTTTGTATCGCAAACCTCTTTAAGATGGCGCAGTGACGTCTCTTGCAGCGTGGAGCTCAACCGCAGAAAAGGGTACCTTATGAAATACTCTGCCAAGAACTTAACTATGGCCCTTGGCGTCGTCGTCCTCGGCATCGCCATTGCCGTCGGCGGCGTCTTCTTAGGAGAATACGACGACGCCCCCGGCGCCTCGCTGGCGGCCATCCTGCTGATGATCGGCGCGTTCGTGCTCGCCTTCCGCATCGCCCGCCGCAAAACCTAGCCCGCCTGATCCCGCTCTCTCCCCCCAGCGCGCCTAGCAGTACGGGGTCTCCCGAGGGGCGCGTCGAACAGGCCTCCCGAGACCGTCGGCGCACAGGGAGGTGCGCCGACGAGCCCCAGGGACGGACTTCCGGCGTGTCTCGGGAGGCCTGTTCGACGCGCCCCTCGGGAGACCCAAGGCTAGGCGCAACCTCCATCACCTCGTATAGTGCTTTGAATGAGAAAGGATTTCGTGTACCTCGCCTCGGCCTCGCCGCGGCGCAGCGAGTTGCTGCGCCAAATCGGCGTGAGTTTCCAGGCGCGCCCGGCGGCCATCCCCGAGGAGCCGCTCGCGGGCGAGGCGCCCGAGGATTACGTGCTGCGGCTCGCCAAGGCCAAGGCCCGCGCCGTGGCGGCGGCGCTGCGCCCCGACGAGCAGGCGCCCGTGCTCGCGGCCGACACGGCCGTCGTGCTCGACGGCGAGCTGCTCGGGAAGCCGGCCGATCGCGCCGAGGCGGCGGCCATGCTCGAGCGGCTCTCGGGCCGCTCGCACCGGGTGCTCACGGCCGTGGCCCTCGATTACGGGACCGGCGTCGAGTCGCTGCGCAGCGACAGCGAAGTGAGATTCCGCGCCACGACCGTGGATGAGCGGCACGCGTACTGTGCGACGGGTGAGCCGTTCGACAAGGCGGGCGGCTACGGCATTCAAGGGCGTGCGGCCGTGTTCGTCGAAAGCTTGCAGGGTAGCTATTCGGGCGTCGTGGGCTTGCCGTTGTTCGAGACGGCGGCGCTGCTCGCGCGCGCGGGCATCCGCTTCTGGCTCACGGCACGAGCGGCGTGATGAAGCGCGAGGAGATACTCATCAACGCCACGCCGAGCGAGGTGCGCGCCGCGCTCGTCGAGAGCGGCATGCTGCAAGAGGTGCAGATCGAGCGCACGAGCCGCGTCGGCCTCATCAGCAACATCTACAAGGGCAAGGTCTCGCGCGTGCTGCCCGGCATGCAGGCGGCGTTCGTCGAGCTCGGGCTCGAGCGCACGGCGTTCCTGCACGCGTCGGACATCGCGGTGAACCCGCACACCGAAAACGACGCGGACACTTCCGACGCCGATATCCGCGAGTTCGTGCACGAAGGTCAGGAGCTGCTCGTGCAGGTGCTCAAGGAGCCGCTCGGCACGAAGGGCGCGCGGCTCACGACCTACATTGCGATTCCGTCGCGCTATCTCGTGCTCACGCCGAATACGTTAGGGATTGGCGTGTCCTCGCGCATCGACGACGAGACGGAGCGCGAGCGCTTGCGCGCCGTGCTCGAGGAGACGCGGGCCGCGGCGCCCGAGGCGGGCTACATCATCCGCACGGCCGCCGAAGGCGCGACGCGCGAGGCGCTGCAAGCCGACCTCGCGTTCCTCCACAAGCTCTGGAAGTCGGTCGAGGAGCAAGCCGCGCGGGCGGCGGCCGGCAGCCGCGTCTACGAGGACCTGCCGCTGCCGCTGCGCGTGCTGCGCGACTCGTCGAGCCCCGACATCGCGCGCGTGCGCGTCGATTCCGAGGCGATGTATCGAAGGCTCAAAGAGTTCGCCGAGTTTTTCGTGCCGCGGCTCGCGCCGCTCATCGAGCTCTACACCGAGAGCCGACCCATCTTCGACCTCTACGGCGTCGACGACGAGATCGATCGCGCGCTCAATCGCAAGGTGCCGCTCAAGTCCGGCGGTCACGTCGTGTTCGACCAGACCGAGGCGATGACGACGATCGACGTCAACACGGGCGCCTACGTGGGCCACCGCAACCTCGAGGAGACTATCTTCAGGACCAACCTCGAGGCCGCGGCCACGATCGCGCGCCAGCTTCGGCTGCGGAACCTGGGCGGCATCATCATCATCGACTTCATCGACATGACCGAGGATGAGCACCGCCGCCAGGTGCTCCAGACGCTCACGGACCGGCTCGCGGGCGACCATTCCAAGAGCCACGTCATGAACGTCTCGCCGCTGGGCCTGGTCGAGATGACGCGCAAGCGCAATCGTGAGAGCCTGGAACACGTGCTGTGTCAGCCCTGTCCTAGCTGTGAAGGGCGTGGTTTCGTGAAGACGGCCGAGACGGTGTGCCACGAGATCTTTCGCGAGATCCTGCGCCAGCACCGCCAGTTCGACTTCCAGGAGGTGCTCGTGCTCGCCCGCCCGCAGGTCATCGAGCGGCTGCTCGACGAGGATTCGGCCGGCATCGCGGAGCTCGAGGAAGTGACGGGTAAACCGATCAGGTTGCAGAGCGAAGGGCTCTATGCGCCCGATCAGTTCGACGTGGTGTTGATGTAGCAATCATGGGCGTACGGCGCAAACTCGTGAAATTCTCGCTCGTCACGCTTGGCGTGGCCGCGGTGCTCGTCGCGGTCGGCTTCGGCCTCGTCCGGCTCGCCGTGCGCCAGTCGCCGAACTACGAGGACGAGCTCCACGCCTGGGTCGCGAGCGAGCTCAATCTCGAGCTCGAGTACGCGCGCCTCGACGCGGCCTGGGGTTGGCGCGGACCCGAGCTCGCGTTCCGCGATGCGAACGTGCGCACCGTCGGCGACGAGACGCCGTTCCTGCGAGCGCGCGAGGCCAGCGTCGGCTTCACGACGTTCGCCTTGCTTCGGTCGCTGGCCGCGCGCCGCGCGCCGAGCGTCGATCGGCTCACGTTCGATGGCACGGAGCTCACCCTGGTGCGCACCGAATCCGGCGGCTATCGCATGCAGGGCGCGCCGGCCGCCGCGGGGCGCGACAGCCGGACCGTCGAGGTGCCACCCGACATCGACGTGCTCGTGCGCAACAGCCGCGTGCTCTATCTCGACGCCTCGCGCAGCATCGCCTGGGACTTCCAGGACGTCGCGGGCAGTTTGCGCCGCGATGCACAGCTCTTGACGCTCGAGGCGAGCGCGCGACCGCCGCCCGAGCTCGCCGAGCGCATTGCGGTCACGGCGCAAGCCTCGGTCGCCGACGATGGCGAGCCCGGCGACCGGTTCACGGGCGACTGGCGGCTGCACGCCGACGTCGACACCGTCGACTTGGGCCTGATCGCGCGCCTGTTACCGCCGTCGGCCGTCGTGCCGAAGGCGGGCCGCGGTGACGTCGCGGTCTGGCTCGAGTGGCGCGGCGGTATCCTCGCGAACGGCACGGCCGAGCTCGAGCTCGCCGATGTCGTGCTGCAAAGCCCGCTCGGCCCCGATTCGCGTTTCGAGCGCGTCGCGCTGTCGGGCGACTGGGAGCTCACGAGCGACGCCTGGCGGTTCGGGCTGCGCGACGTCGCCGTCACGCGCGGCGGGCGGGCCTGGCCCGAGCCTGCGAGCGTCGATATCGACGTGGCGCGCGATGCCGACGGCGTCGCGCGCTTCGCTTTGCGCAGCAGCTTCGTGAGGCTCGAGGATTTGTCGCCGTTCTTCGCGCCGTTGCCGGAGTCGCGGCTGCTCAGGTCGTGGTTCGCGCTCGAGCCGCGCGGCGACCTACGCGCGCTCGACCTGCTGCTCGAGCGCAACGCCGACGCCCGCATCGACTACGCCGTGACGGCCGAGTTCGCCGGGCTCGGCATGGAAACATTCGAGGAGGTGCCCGGCGTCACGGGCCTCACGGGGCAAGTGCGCGCCGATTCGCGAACGGGGCGCCTCGAGCTCGCGAGCACGGGCGCCACGCTCGACTGGCAGGCCCTGTTCCGCGGCGTGCTCGACGTGCCCGAGCTGCGCGGCACCGTCGTGTGGCGCGCGGGGCAAGACGCCGTGCGCGTCGTCAGCGACGACCTGCTCGTCGTCACGCCCGCGGCATCGTTGCGCACGAATCTCGAGCTCACGCTGCCGATGGATGACGGCTCGCCGGAGCTCGATCTGCGGACGTCGGTGTCGGGCTTCGACCTCGCCGCGGCGCCGCCCTATCTGCCGGCGCGCAAGATGCCGCCGAGAGTCGTCGCCTGGCTCGACGATGCGTTGCGCGGCGGCCGCGCGACGGGCGCCGAGGTCGTGTTCGTCGGGCCCGTGCGCGCGTTTCCGTTCGATGCCGGCGAAGGCGAGTTCCGCGCGACCGTGCGTATCGCGGACGTGCAACTCGGCTTCGTCCGCGACTGGCCCGCGGCCGAGGATCTCGACGGCACCGTCGAGTTCATCAATGCGAGCTTCGCGGCGAGCGCCAGCGGGCGCGTGCTTGGGCAAAGCACCGAGGACGTGCGCGTCGGCATCGCCGACCTGCGCACCGGTGAGGTCACGCTTCAGGCCGCCACCACGGGGGGGCTCGATCAAGTGCTCGCGTTCCTCAACGGTGCGCCGCTCATCGCGCGTCATTTGGGCGAGGACTTCTCGCGCCTCGAGGCGTTGGCCGGCTCGGCCGACGTCACGCTCGATCTTAAGTTGCCGCTGCGCGCCAGGCAGCAGTACCGGCTCACGGCGGGGCTCGCAATTGCGGGGGGCGAGCTCGCGTACCGCGGGTTCGCGCCGCACGTCGCGGAGATCTTCGGCGAGCTCACGTTTGCCGACCACGAGCTCCGCGGCGACGGAGTGCAAGGCATCTTCCTCGACGGCCCGATCCTCGCGACTGTCCGTGCGGCCGCCGAGCCCGGCTACCGCACGCGCATCGACGTCGAAGGCGAGGTCACGATCGACGCCGTCGTCGATGCATTCAATTTGCCGTACGGCGAGCTGCTGGCCGGACAGACGGGTTGGCAGGGCAGCCTGTCGTTGCCGACGAGCTCGGGTGAGGAGCGGCCGCCGGCCAAGATCACCGTGAGCTCGAACCTCTCGGGCGTGGCGCTGCGGTTCCCCGAGCCGTTCTTGAAGCCGCCCGGCGAGCCCACCAATCTCGAGCTCGACATCGAGTTCCGCGCAGGCAGCCTCGCCATGGAGGGCTACCTCGGCGCCACGCGCCGCTTCGCGATCGCCTTCGATGCGACGCCCGGCGGCGAACGGTCGTTCCGTTTCCGGCGCGCAGCGCTCCAGTTCGGCGGCGAGCTCGCGGAGCTGCGCGCCGAGCGCGGCGTGACGATGGGCGGCACGCTGCCGCTCTTGCGCGTCGACGATTGGCTCGCGCTCTCGCGCTCGGGCGCTGCCACCGCGGGCCGCGCGAACTGGAGCGGCGTGCTGGCCGGCGCGGATCTCGACGTGGCCGAGTTCTCGATCTTCGGGCAGCGGCTCGGCAGCACACAGCTCACGGCGCGCCGGCGCACCGACGACTGGCAGTTCGAGATCGACAGCAACGCGATCGCGGGCACGGTGCTCGTGCCTGTCGACCTCGAAGCCGATCCCCAGGTCGTCGCTGTCATGCGGCGCTTGTACTTGAGCGCCGGCGACGGCACCGGCGCCGGCATGCGCGGCGTCGACCCGCGCGAGCTGCCGGGCTTGCAGCTCCACGCCGACGAGTTCGGGGTCGGCCAGCGGCAGATCGGTCGGCTCGACGCCGAGATCCTATCGGATCCGCTGGGGCTGCGGCTCGTCTCGTTCGAGAGCGCGACCGACAGCTTCGCGGCGCAAGGCAGCGGCGGCTGGTTCATGGGCGCCGACGGCGACACGACGCGCTTCGCCGTGGGCATCAACTCGACGAACGTCGGCCAAATGCTCACGCAGCTCGGCGTCATGCCGTTCGTCGAAGCCGAGACGGCCGAGATCACGGCGAGCGTCTTCTGGCCCGGTCCGCCCTCGGGTGCGTGGCTCGACCACATCAACGGCGATCTCGCGCTGCGCGCTGCGAAGGGCAGCCTGGTCGACGTCGAGCCCGGCGGAGCGGGGCGTTTCGGGGGACTGCTCAGCATCACCGCGCTGCCGCGCCGGCTCGCGCTCGATTTCCGCGACGTGTTCAACCGGGGTCTCGTGTTCGACGACCTCAACGCCGACTTCGTCATCGTCGACGGCAACGCCTACACCGACAACTTGAAGCTCACGGGCCCCGTGGCCGAGGTCGGCATCATCGGCCGCACGGGCTTGCGCGACCGCGACTACCGGCAGCAAGCCGTCGTCACGGCCGAGCCCGGCAAGGTGCTGCCGACCGTGGGCGCGCTGCTCGGCGGGCCGCAAGTGGCCGCGGCGCTCCTGATCTTCACGCGCATCTTCAAGAAACCGTTGCTCGGCATCGGCCGCGCTTCGTATTGCGTGACCGGCAGTTGGAGCGAACCCAACGTCGAGCGTCTGACCGACGAGCAGCTCGAGGAAGGAGCGATCTGCGCCGAGCTGCCGCCGAACGTCCCGCTGCGGGTTACCGAGGGCAACCCCGAGTGAAAGCAGCGGCCGTGCAGATGACGAGCACGCGCGACATCGCGGCCAACTTGCGCGAAGCCGGCCGGCTCGTGGCCGAGGCTGCGAGCCAAGGCGCCGAGCTCGTCGTCCTGCCCGAGAATTTTTCGTTCCTCGGCGCGACCGATGCCGATCGCGTGGCCGCGATCGAGCCCGCCGGAGACGGGCCGGCGCAGCATTTCTTGGCCGAGACGGCGAAGCGGTACGGGCTCTTCATCGTCGGCGGCACGATTCCGATCCGCGACGCCGGCACGCGGGCAGGGATGCCCGCGGTAGAGCAACGCAGGGAGCAGTTGCCGAGGGATGCCGACGGCGGCCCGCGCGCGTCGTCACGCTCGCTGCTGGTCGGGCCCGACGGCAAGGTCGCGGCGTACTACGACAAGATCCACCTGTTCGACGTCGACATCCCGGGCCGCGCGACGACCGCCAGGGATGGCGGGAGTGCCGCAAATGCAGGCGAGGGCATGGATGCCCGAGGTAGAGCAACGCAGGGAGCAGTTGCCGGGAGCGATTTGCGGCCGACCGCCAGGGATGGCGGGAGTGCCGCAAATGCAGGGAGCGATTTGCGGCCCGAGCGCTACAGCGAGTCGGCCACGACGCTGGCGGGCACGCGCGTCGTCGCGGCCGCGACGCCGCATGCGCGCATCGGCATGACGGTCTGCTACGACATCCGCTTCCCGGCGCTGTTTCACCGCTTGAGCGTGCTCGGCACCGACGTGCTCGTGGTGCCCGCCGCGTTCACCGTGCCGACGGGCGAGGTTCACTGGCGGCCGCTTCTGACGGCGCGCGCGGTCGAGTCGCTCGCGTACGTCGTCGCGGCGGGGCAGTGGGGCGAGCACGACGGCGGCCGCAAGACCTACGGGCACTCGTTGATTCTCGGGCCTTGGGGTGAGCTGCTAGCAGAATTGCCCGCCGGACCTGGTGTTGTCTTAGCCGATCTCGATATGATCCGGCTGGCGGAGCTTCGCCAACGCTTCCCGACGGTGCGCCACCGGCGCGAGCTCTAGGAGAGATGCAACCATGGCCACACCGTCACAGTCCGTAGCGGCTGTCGCCGATTCGTTCGCGCTAGCGCGCGAGCTGCTGCTCGAGAGCACCGGGCTTACGCTCGGCGCGCTCGATCGCGCGCTCGCGGCGGCCATGACGCGCCAGCTCGACTACGTGGACCTGTATCTGCAGCTCACACGGTTCGAGACCTGGACCGTCGAGGACGGCATCGTCAAGGAAGGCGCCTACAGCATCGATCAAGGCATCGGTGTCCGCGCCATCTCGGGCGAGCGTACGGGGTTCGCCTACTCCGATCAGCTCGACGAGGCGGCGCTCATCGACGCCGTCGTGGCGGCGCGCGGCATCGCGCGCACGCAAGGTTCGGGCTCGCTCAAAGTCGCGCGACCTGCGGGGGGGAAGGGGCCTGCGGCCCTCTATCCCGGCATCGACCCGCTGCGCAGCATGAGCGACGGCGACAAGGTCGAGCTGCTCGCCGATCTCGATCGCCGCGTGCGAGCGATGGACAAGCGCGTGGCGCAGGTCATCGGCAGCCTCGCGGGTGTCTACGAGGTCGTGCTCGTGCAGGCCAGCGACGGCACGCTCGCGGCCGACGTGCGGCCGCTGGTGCGCCTCAACGTCTCGGTCATCATGGAGCACGACGGCCGCCGCGAGCAGGGCTATGCCGGCGGCGGCGGGCGCGGCGACTACAGTGTCATCACGGGCGGCGGCCGGCCGCTCGAGATCGCCGCGGAAGCCGTGCGCACGGCCGCCGTGAACATGAGCGCCGTGCCGTCGCCGGCCGGCACGATGCCCGTCGTGCTCGGCTCGGGTTGGCCCGGCATCCTGCTGCACGAGGCCATCGGCCACGGGCTCGAGGGCGATTTCAACCGCAAGGGCACGTCGGCGTTCACGGGACGCGTCGGCGAGCGCGTGGCGACCGAGCAATGCACGGTCGTCGACGACGGCACGCTCGTCGGCCGGCGCGGCTCGCTGACGATCGACGACGAAGGGACGCCGACGCGCTGCAACACGCTCATCGAGCGCGGCGTCTTGAAGGGCTACATGCTCGACAAGCAGAACGCGCGCCTCATGGGCAAGACCTCGACGGGCAACGGTCGGCGCGAATCGTTCGCGCACATGACGATGCCGCGCATGACGAACACCTACATGCTGGCCGGCAAGTACGACCCCGAGGAGATCATCGCGTCGATCGACAAGGGCATCTACGCGCCGAATTTCGGCGGCGGCCAGGTCGATATCACGAGCGGCAAGTTCGTGTTCTCGGCGAGCGAGGCTTACCTCGTCGAGAACGGCAAGAAGACCGTGCCGATCAAGGGCGCCATGTTCATCGGCAATGGGCCCGAGGTGCTCACGCGCGTCTCGATGGTCGGCAACGACTTGAAGCTCGACGCCGGGCTCGGAACCTGCGGCAAAGACGGCCAATCCGTGCCCGTCGGCGTCGGCCAGCCGACGATCCGCATCGACGCGCTGACCGTGGGCGGCACGCAGGCGTAAGTTAAGTCAAACCACGGTCGTGAATGGCTTCACTGCGCTCACCGCGGCAGCGCGGTAGGCTATGCGAACACTCCAATCACTCGCGGCGCTATGAGCATCAATTTCGAAGCCACGATAACAGAGGCCGATTTCACGCGGCCGCTGCTCGATGCAGCCGAAGAGCGGCTCGCCCGCGAGGTGCGTGGCGAGACCGACCTTGCCGTCGAGGGCTTGCGCGATTCGTTGTTGAGCCGTTTCGTGGGTCTGTTCGTGGGTGGGGGCGGCCGCGCGAGTTAGGGGGTAGACTGGCAGCCATGTGGTTGTCGAAGCCGGTCTACGAGGCTCTGCCGTACTACTACGGCGCGATCGGTGTGATCGCGCTCTTGGCCCCGCTCTATGTGGACTACTGGTATTGGCCGGTGATCTGCACGGTCGTCGGCCTCGCTAGCCTCGCCGCCGGGGCCTTCGTCTTCATCAAGCGGCGCGACCACCGCACGCGTTAGCGCCCTTTCAGCGCTCGTTCTCGCCGACGACCTCGTCGAGCTCGTCCTGGTCGATGGCGTCTTCGTCCTCGTCCTCGTCCTCGTCCTCGTCTTCGTCCTCGTCTTCGTCGTCGACGACCCTGAGCTTCGCGGGCGCTGCCGCGCCCCGCATGTCGCGATAGAGCAGCTTGTGCTCGCCGATCTGCACGATGTCGCCGTCGACGAGCGCCTGTTGCTTGACGCGGTGCGAGCGGATGAAGACGCCGTTCGTGCTGTTCAGATCCTCGAGCACCGACTGGGTCTGGTCGGAGACGATCTGCGCGTGGTGACGCGAGACGAAGCGGCTGTTGATCTGCACGTCGTTGTCGGGCGTGCGGCCGATGATCGCGCGGCCTCGGCTCAGCTGGTACTCGCCGACGAGCTGATCGCGGTGCAGCACCTCGAGCCGCGCGAGCTGCAGCTCGGAGCTCGCGACGAATTTGCCCGTGTCGTCGCGGTCGTGTGCTCGCAGGCGCTCCGAAAACTCGACCCACTGGAGCTCCTCGACGGCGGCCTTGACGAGACCTTCGTCGACGGTCGTGCGCTCCTCGGCGAACGCGCACAGCATCGTGGTGTCGCAGAGCACGTTGATGAGGCGCGGCACACCGCCCGTGTAGCGGAACACGATGTCGCAGGCCGCGGGCTCGAAGATCGTGCGCGAACCGGCGCCCGCGACCTTCAGGCGATGCGTGATGTACTCGTGCGTCTCGCGCTTCGAGAGCGCGCCCAAATGAAACCGCAGGCGAACGCGCTGCAGGAGCTGCTCGAGCCGCGGTGAGTCGAGCTTCACCGCGAGCTCGGGCTGTCCCGCGAGGACGATGCGCAGCAACTTCTCTTTTTGCGTTTCCAGCCCCGAGAGCAGGCGCAACTCTTCGAGCACCTTGCGCGACAAATTCTGCGCTTCGTCGATGACGAGCAGGATTTTTTTGCCGGCCGCGTATTGCTCGACCATGAAGTCCTTGATCATGGCAAGCAGCTCGACCTTGGGCTTACGAAACGGCTTGAAGCCGAACTCGACGAGCAACGTCTGCAGGAACTCGACGGGCGTGAGCTGCGTTTGGCTGATGTGCGCGAGCACGATGTCGTTCGGGATCTCCGCCAGAAAGCTCTCGATGAGCGTGGTTTTACCCGAGCCGATATCGCCCGTGATGACGACGAAGCCGTCTGCGAGCCAAATCGTGGACTCCATGTACGCCTTCGCGCGCGCGTGCTGTTTGCTGGCGAACAGGAACTGCGGATCGGGCGTGAGCCGGAACGGCGGCTCGGTCAGTTGGAAAAGCTCGCAGTACATCCAGGATGGCGGCGGCTCCGCACCCCCGTTTATGGAATGTCGCAGCCTAACCCAAAGACTGCCCTGTTTCGAGGCACGGGATCACTGATTCGAGCGGGAAATCACGGCCCGCACGGCCGTAAGACGCTCGAGCAGGCGCTCGCGGTCGGAGTCGACGAGCGTGCAGTGGCCGACCTTGCGTGCCGGGCGCGGGCTCTTGCCGTAGTCGTGCACGTGGACACCCGCCATCGCGAGCAGCGCGTCGCGCGGCGGCAGCCTTCCTAAGAGGTTGAGCATGGCCGCGTGGCCGCGCGCGCGCGTGCTGCCGAGCGGCCAGCCGAGCACCGCGCGCAAATGGTTCTCGAACTGGCTCGTCTCGGCGCCCTCTATGGTCCAGTGCCCCGAGTTGTGGACGCGCGGCGCCATCTCGTTGGCCACGAGCCCGGCCTCGGTATGAAAGAACTCGACGGTGAGCACGCCGCGGTAGTGCAGCTTCGTCATGATCGCGCCGAGCCATTGCTCGGCTTGCTGCTGGAGCCCGGCGTCCGGGAACGGTGCGATGGTGCTCGCGAGGACCCCATCGCGATGCACGTTCTCCGCGAGCGGGTAGAACGCGCGCTCGTCGTTCGCGCCCCGCACCGCGATGAGCGAGACCTCACGCTCGAACTTCACGAACGCTTCGGCGAGCGAGGGCACGGCGCCGAGCTCGCGCCAGGCCGCGACGAGCTCCGCGCGCGACGAAACGACCCGTTGGCCGCGGCCGTCGTAGCCCATGCGGCGCGTCTTCACGACCGCGGGCCAACCTAGCGCGTGCGCCGCGTCGGCGTCGGCCTCCGAGTCGATGCGCACGAACTCGGCCGTCGGGATGCCGAGCGAGCGAAACAAGGTCTTCTCGGCGAGGCGATCTTGTGCGGCTGCGACAGCGGCCGGCGGCGGAAAGACCTCGCGTCGTCCTTGCAACGACTCGAGCGCGCCGACGGCGACGTTCTCGATCTCGAGCGTCACGACGTCGACGCGCTCGGCGAGCGTCGCGAGCGCGGCGCGGTCGCCAAGCTCGCCCTGGACGAGCGGCGCGACTTGCGCGCCCGGTGCATCCCTGCTCGTGTCGAGCAAGGTGCAGTCGACGCCGAGCGGATAGCCCGCGAGCGCGAGCATGCGGCCCAACTGGCCGGCGCCGACGATACCCACTCGTGGTCGCGTCATGAGGCGGACGTGCGTCGTGCGCGCGCGCTCAAGGCGCGTCGCGCGGATCGGGCTGCTCGAGCACCTGTGCCGTTTGGTTGGCGCGAAACTGCTCGAGCGCCGTGGCGATCGCGGGATGCTTGTTGGCGAGGATCGCGGCCGCGAGCAGCGCGGCGTTGACGGCGCCCGACTTACCGATTGCGACCGTGGCGACAGGGATGCCGCGTGGCATCTGCACGATCGACAGCAGCGAATCGAGGCCTTGCAGCGACCGCGAGCGCACGGGGACGCCGATCACGGGCAGGCGGGTTTTGGCGGCCGTCATGCCGGGCAGGTGTGCGGCCCCGCCGGCGCCGGCGATGAGGACTTCGATGCCACGGCCGACAGCGGCGGCCGCGTATTCGAACAGGAGATCGGGCGTGCGATGCGCGGAGACGACACGGACCTCGAACGAGACGCCGAGCGCCGTAAGTGTTTCCGTGGCGTGACTCATCGTGGCCCAATCCGATTTGGAGCCCATGATCACGCCGACGAGTGGTTTCATCGGCGCATTGTACAGCAGTTAGAATGCGGTCATGGATCAGAAGGCTGTCGCAGAATCGCTCATGACCGTCGCCGCGCAGGCCGTCGAGATCGCGCGTCACCACGGCGCCGACCAAGCAGAGGTTGGCGTTAGCTACGAGGAAGGACTGTCCGTGTCCGCGCGCATGGGCGAGCTCGAGTCCGTCGAGCGGCAGCGCGACCGCGGCCTCGCCGTCACGGTCTACCGCGAGCGCCGCAAGGGCAGCGCGAGCACGACGGATTTCTCCGCGGTGAGCGTCGAGGACACGGTGCGCAAGGCGCTGTCGATCGGCAGCTTCACGACGGCCGACGAGTACGCGGGACTCGCCGACGCCGAGCTCATGGCGCGCAATCCCGCCGACCTCGATCTCTACTTCCCCTGGGACGTCGACGTCGACGAAGCGACGGAGCTCGCGTTGCGCAGCGAGAATGCGGCGCGCGCTTTCGACGGCCGCATCGCGAACTCCGAAGGCGCCGCGGTGTCGAGCAGTGTCGGCCAGCGCGTCTACGCGAACTCGCACGGGTTCGTCGGCGCGTACCCCACGAGCACGCATTCGACGAGCGTGAGCGTCGTAGCCAAAGACGGCGAGTCGCTCGAGCGCGACTACTGGTACACGCTGAGCCGTCATCCCGGCGATCTCGAATCGCCCGAGGGCGTCGGCGAGGAGGCCGCGCGGCGCGCCGTGCAGCGCCTCAACGCGCGCACGCTGTCGACGCGCCGCGTGCCCGTGATCTACCCGGCCGAGCACGCCAAGAGTCTATTCGGTCACTTGATCGCCGCGGTGCGCGGCACGGCGCAGTATCGGCGGGCTTCGTTCCTGCTCGAGGCCGTGGGCAAGCAAGTCATGCCGTCGTTCGTCGTCATCGACGAGGACCCCGCGATTCCGCGCGCGCTCGCGAGCGCGCCGTTCGACGCCGAGGGCGTTGCCACGCGACCGCGCCGGCTCGTGGACAAAGGTGTCCTGCAAGGTTACGTGCTCTCGAGCTATTCGGCGCGGCGCCTCGGGCTCACGACGACGGGCAACGCCGGCGGCATTCATAACCTGCTCGTGAAGCCTACGGCCGGAACGCTGGCGGATCTCATCGCCGATTGTGACGAGGCATTCGTCGTCGGAGAGCTGCTCGGGCAGGGCGTCAACACGGTGACGGGCGACTACTCGCGCGGCGCCGCGGGGTTCTGGGTCGAGCGCGGCGAGATCGTGCACGCTGTGCACGAGGTGACGATCGCGGGCAACCTCAAGGACCTATTCAGCGAGATCCAAGCCGTCGGCTCGGACATCGACACGCGCGGCGCCGTGCGCTGCGGAGCCGTGCGCGTCGACGGCCTCACCCTCGCGGGTGGCGGCTAACCCGCAACGCAGGGCGGCGGCCGCACCTCGAAGGCCCCTCGCGAGACACGCCGGAAGTGCATCCCTGCGGCTCGTCTGCGCACTTCCCTGTGCGCAGACGGTCTCGCGAGGGGCCTTCGAGGTACGACCGCCGCCTTTCACGCGCGGCAGGGGCCTCTCGCGGCGCGCGCGGTGAGAAATCCCATCTACTGAGGCAATGACTCGACGCGAGAGTCCGCGTCGACGAGGTCGGCGAGCGTGCGTCCGTCGAGCGACTTGCGAATCGCATCCTCG
Organism: uncultured Gammaproteobacteria bacterium; assembly: GCA_964503125.1. GTDB lineage: Bacteria > Pseudomonadota > Gammaproteobacteria > Steroidobacterales > Rariloculaceae > FEN-1219. The sequence goes on along the minus strand of CAZCZE010000027.1, from coordinate 73,495 downwards.
ACGCTGCCGGCGACGGCGTCCACGGTCGAGCTCCAGATGTCATCGGTCTCGTGGTGCAAGTCGTGCTCGCTGCTGCGCACGGCCGCGAGAATGTCCGCGAGCTCGATACGGAGCAGATCGCGCCCCGGAATGAGCCGGTTCTCGTTCGTGCGCGACAACAACCCCGCGCTCATGAGCGCCGTCGCGACGGGCTCGAGCAGGTGGCGCGGCACGCGGATGCGTGCGGCGAGGCTCTCGATGCGCCAGCCGTGACCGGGCTTCTCGAAGTCGCGGCCGACGAGCAGCATCGCCGACAGCGCCAGGCGCTCGCGGACGGCGTTCGACGCGCTCGGCGCGCGTTGGCCGAGCGGCAGGTAATCGGGGTTCTGCACGTAGAAAGCGAGCTGCGCGCCGAGCAGCAGGATGAGCCACGACAAATACAGCCAGGCCATGGCGACGAACACGATCGCGAAGCCCGAGTAGATGGCCTCGGCGCGGCTCACCGAGACCACGAACGTCGTGAACAGGCTGCCGCCGCCGGCCCAGAGGATGCCCGCGAACACGCCGCCGATGAGCGCCGGCACGAAACGCACACGCGTGTTCGGCACGATCACGTAGAGGATGCTGAAGCTCGCGATGATGAGCGCGTAGGGCAGGAGCGAGCTCAACCCCAGGAGCCAAGTGCCGACGTACGGGATGCCGGTCAGGTATTCTACGGCCGCCGTGCTACCGAGCACGGCAGTGAAGCCCATGACCAGGCTCATCACGAGCGGTCCCACGATCATGAAGCTCAAGTACTCGCTGAAGCGCCGCGCAAGGCTCCGCGGGCGATCGACGCGCCAGACGAAGTTGAAGCTGCCCTCGACTTTTTGCGCCATCGACAGCGCCGAGTACAGCAGGATCGCTATACCCAACAATCCGAGCGCCAAGCCGCTCACGTTGTCGACGAAGCCCACGATGCGCTCCGTGAGGTCCGCGGCGCGCGGGCCGAGCGGCGCCAGGAAACGCAGCAGCAACGGCTCGAGGTCGCGGTGCAAGCCTAGGCCTTTGATCACCGCGAACGCGAATGCGAGCAGCGGCACGACGGCGACCATCGTCGTGTAGACCAGGCTCATGGCACGCAGGCTGAGATCGCCGTGGCCGAGATCGCGTAGCAGCGCGTAGGCATAGCGCGCGAGCATGCGCTGGCGCGAAACGCTCGCGGGGCGCTGCCCACGGCCCGGCCACAACCAGCGCTCGATGGGACGAGTGAGGAATTCCATCAGCGATCCGGCATGCGCGTGCGGCTAGCCGACGCGCTCGTGGTCATGACGGTGTGTCGCTCGTGAGTCGCTGCAGCGCCTCGCGGTACTTGGCGCTCGTGCGTTCGATGACGACGCGCGGCAGCTTCGGGCCCGGCGCGCGTTTGCCCCAGTCGAGCGTTTCGAGGTAGTCGCGGATGTACTGCTTGTCGAAGCTCGGTGGTGAGGCGCCCGGCCGATAGGTATCCGCCGGCCAAAAGCGCGACGAGTCGGGCGTCAGCACCTCGTCCATGACGCGTAGTACCCCGGTCTCGTCGAGACCGAACTCGAATTTCGTGTCGGCGATGATGATGCCGCGCGCGCGCGCGTACTCCGTGGCTCGCGTGTAGAGCGCGAGCGACGCTGCGCTCACTTTATGCACCAGATCGGCGCCGATGGCGTTCGCGGCCTGCTCGAGCGTTATGTTCTCGTCGTGCTGGCCGGCCGCAGCCTTCGTGCTCGGCGTGAAGATGGGCTCCCGGAGGCGCTGCGCGAGCTCGAGTCCCGCGGGCAGCTCGACGCCCGAGACGCGGCCCGTCTTGCAGTAGTCCTTCCAGCCCGAGCCGGTGAGATAACCGCGCACGACGGCCTCGAGCGGCACCGGCGTAAGCGCCTGCACGACGACAGCGCGATCCCGGACGACCTCGTGATCGCGCGGATCCGTCAGCACGCTCTCGGGCGCGACGCCCGTGAGGTGATTCGGGATCACGCCTTCGAGCTTCTTGAACCAGAAATTCGCGATCGCCGTGAGCACGACGCCTTTGCCGGGAATCGGATCGGGCAGAATGACGTCGAACGCAGACATGCGATCCGTCGCTACGATGAGCAGTCGTTGCTCGTCGACGCGGTAGATGTCGCGCACCTTGCCGCGAGCCACGAGCGGGAGGCTCGCGAGATTGGATTCGAACAAGGGCTCGGCCAAGGTGCGATCTCGTTGCGCGGCGATTCAAAGCCACGATAATGAGCTTAAGGCACGCTCCCCGGCAACTTCACGCGGGATGCGCCGCCCGCATTTTTTTGGAGAGAGCATGCAGTGGTTCGGTAAGGCGATCGGCGGACTCATCGGCGCCTTCGCGGGACCATTCGGCTCGTTGCTCGGCGCGCTCATCGGCCATCAATGGGATCGGCATTCGAGCGGCGGCGGCTCGACCAGAGCGATTAGCCAACTGTTCTTCGAGGTCACGTTCGAAATCATGGGCCACGTCGCGAAAGTCGACGGCCGCGTTTCCGAGGACGAAGTGCGCGTGGCGCGGCGCATCATGCACGGCATGCGCCTGACCGACGCGCAAGTGCGGAGCGCGATCGAGCGCTTCACGCGCGGCAAGGCCGCCGCTTATCCGTTCGAATCGCGCCTGCGCGCGCTCGCCGAGCTGCTCGGCGGGCGCGCCGATTTGGCGCGCGCGTTCGTGCAGATTCAGCTGCAGGCGGCAATCGGCGCGGGCCAGGTGGGCACCGACAAGCGGCAGCTACTGTGGCGCGTCGCCGACGGGCTCGGCGTCACGCGCGCCGAGCTCGCACAGCTCGAAGCCGTCGTGCGCGGGTTCGGTGGCGGCGCGGGCCAGCCCACGCCGGCCGAGACGCTCGAGGCGGCCTATCGAGTCCTCGGCGTGAGCGAGCAAGCCAGCGATGACGAGGTCAAGACGGCTTATCGCCGGCTCATGAGCCAGCATCACCCCGACAAGCTCGTGGCGCGCGGCCTGCCGGAATCGATGATCGGCGTCGCCGAGCAGAAGACCCACGAAGTGCGCACGGCCTACGAACGAATAAAGACGCAGCGCGGATTCAAATAGGGAAGGTCGTCCAGCGCTACGCGCGCCGCAGCGCTTCGGCGGCCGCGCGCGCGCGCGGCAATTCGCGTCGTGCGTTGAAGACCACGATGGTCTTGCCGCTGGCGCGGACGAGACCCTGATCCTCGAGGACCTTGAGCACGCGGCCCGCCATTTCGCGTGAGCAGCCCACGAGCCGCGACAGCTCCTGCCGCGATACCTTGATCTGCATGCCTTCGGGATGCGTCATGGCATCGGGCTCGCGGCACAGATCCATGATGGCGTGCGCCACCCGGCCCGTGACGTCGACGAACGCGAGGTCGCCGAGCTTGCGGTTGGTGCGGTCGAGGCGCGTCGCGAGCTGCGTCGCGAGCTCGAAGATCAAGCCCGGGCTCTCGGACGCGATCTGGCGGAAGCGCGGATATGTCATCTCCGCGATTTCGCTCTCGGAGCGAGTGCGCACCCAAGCGCTGCGCTGCGGTTGCTCGTAGAACAAACCCATCTCGCCGAAGAACTGACCTTTGTTGAGATAGGCGAGGACCATCTCGTTGCCGTCCTCGTCCTCGATCATCACTTCGACGGAGCCGTCGACGATGTAGTAGAGAACGTCGGGTAAATCCCCGGCGTGAATCATCACGGTCTTGCCGGGGATCGTGCGCACCCTGCAGTAGCTCAGGAAGCGGTTGATCGCCGGAACATCGCTCAGCGGCCTAAGGGCTTCTTCCATACGTCGGAACTCCGGTTTGACTTAACGCTGTATTTAATCAATTCGGCAGCGGCACGCAAGCAACAGTTATACCAAGCTGTGAGATCGGTCACACGACGAGTGCGACGCGGCGCAAGATTTCGCCCCCGAATGCCATTCCGCGGCGAATCGCGCCGGGCAGCTCGGTGCCGCCGGCGAGGGCCGCCGTCGTCCCGTGATGGGCTTCCTCCTCGGTCATGCGCGCGAGGATCGCGGCGCTTTTCGCGTCTTGCGGCGGCAGCCGGCGCAGGTGATCGCGCAAGTGCGCCTCAACCTGTCGCTCGGTCTCGCTCACGAAGCCGAGACTGCGCGCATCGTCGGCCGCGCCCGCGAGCACGCCGATGCAGAAGCTGCCCGCGTACCAGAACGGCGTGAGCCAGCTCACGCGGCCGCCGAGCTCGTCGATGCGCTCCGCGCACCAGGCGAGGTGGTCGCGTTCTTCGCGCGCGGCGGTGACGAACAGGTCGCGCGCGGCCTCGGACCGTGCGACGAGGGATTGGCCGTGATAGAGCGCCTGTGCGGCGATCTCGCCCGCGTGATTGACGCGCATGAGCGCCGCGCTTTGGCCGCGCTCCGCGGCCGTGAGGTCACCCTCGGCGACGGCGGCGGCGGGCGAAGGCCGGGTCGCGGCCGCGGGCAGGGCGAGGGCCCGGAGCCCCTCGTCCAATTCGGCGATCAGGCGGTCCGGCCAGGTAAGGGCAGCGGGCATGGGCGCATTATATAGAGCGTTTGGCGGTCCCTACTTGGCTTGCGCCCGGTGGGGTCGGCCAGTAAGATTCCGCCTCTTTGGCCGGCGGGCCCCGGCCCCTCTAGAACCTACGAAGCATGAAAACCTACTCTGCCAAGCCGGACGTTCGTCGCGATTGGTATCTCGTCGACGCCGAAGGCAAGACGCTCGGGCGGCTCGCAACGGCGCTCGCGCACCGTCTCCGCGGCAAGCACAAGCCGATCTACACGCCGCACGTCGACACCGGCGACTTCATCGTCGTCATCAACGCGGAAAAAATCCGCGTCACCGGCCGCAAGCTCAAGGACAAGATCTATTACCGGCACACGGGCACGATCGGCAACTTGAAAGCCGAGCCGCTCGAGAAGCTGCTCGCGACGCACCCCGAGCGCGCCATCGAGATCGCCGTCAAAGGGATGCTGCCGAAGAACCCGCTCGGCCGGCAAATGTTCAAGAAACTCAAGGTCGTACGCGGCGCCACGCATCCGCACGCCGCGCAGCAGCCGAAACCGCTGGAGCTCTGAGCCGATGGCCATCGAAATCAACTACGGCACGGGCCGCCGCAAGACTTCCGCGGCCCGCGTTTACTTGAAGCCCGGCACCGGCGACATCGTCGTCAACGGCCGTCCGCTCGACGTGTTTTTCGGCCGCGAGACGGCGCGCATGATCGTGCGCCAGCCGCTCGTCGTCGCCGAGGCCGAAGGGCGCTTCGACGTGCACGTCACGGTTCGCGGCGGCGGCACCACGGGCCAAGCCGGCGCCATTCGGCACGGCATCACGCGCGCGCTCATGAATTACGATGAGAGCCTGCGCAAGACGCTGCGCAAAGCCGGGTTCGTGACGCGCGACGCACGCGAGGTCGAGCGGAAAAAAGTCGGCCTTCGCAAGGCGCGCAAACGCCCGCAGTACTCGAAGCGCTGATCGCGGGGCGCAGACCGCGCCGACGTTGTGCTAGCGTGGTAGATGCCTCTTGGGATGGGGGATCGTCCAGCGGTAGGACATCGGACTCTGACTCCGAGAACCTAGGTTCGAATCCTAGTCCCCCAGCCATCTCACCGCGGCGCGCACGCGCCGCTCTCACTGGATGACTTTGACGCCGCTCGTGCTGCCGATGAGCAGCACGTCGGCCGGGCGGTTGGCGAAGATTCCGACCGTCACGACCCCGGCGATCTGATTGAAGCGCGTCTCGAGCTCGAGTGGGTTCGCGATCTTCAGGTTGTGCACGTCGATGATGTGGTTGCCGTTGTCGGTGACGAACCCTTCGCGCCAGATCGGTTGCCCGCCCGCTTTAACCATTTGCCGCGCGACGTACGACTGCGCCATCGGAATGACCTCGACGGGCACCGGGAATCTGCCGAGCGTCGGGACCAGCTTCGTCTCGTCGATGATGCAAACGAAGCGCCGCGACGCCGCGGCCACGATCTTCTCGCGCGTCAACGCTCCGCCACCGCCCTTGATGAGATGCCGGTGCTTCGTGGCCTCGTCGGCGCCGTCGATGTAGGCGTCCAGGTCGCCGGCCGAGCCGAGCTCGACCGTGCGGATGCCGTATTCCGCGAGCTTCCGCGTCGAGCGCTCGGAGCTGGAAACTACGGGCCCGAGCTTTGCGGCCAGCGGCTGCAAGAGCTCGATGAAAAGGTCCACGGTGCTGCCCGTGCCGACGCCGAGCGCGATGCCGTCCTTGAGATACGACATCGCCGCTGCGGCCGCTCGTCGTTTGTTCGCGTCTTGCGACATCGAAATACCTTCCCCCAAAAAGAGAGTGCCCGCAACTTGGCGGGCACTACACTTGTTTGAGCTATGAGCTCCTAACGTCGTTTGCGTCGGGTCTTGCGCTTGCTCTTCTTCTTGGCGCGGCGCTTTGCCGGTCTCTTCGCAGCCCTACGCTTTTTCTTACGTGACGCTTTCTTTCTAGAAGCCATGGGTAGTCTCCGTTGTCGGGATAGACGGCGTTGAGTATATATAAATCGATCCGGATTACCAGCGCGTCATGAGTTGGTGCACGTGCGCATCGCACGCGGACGAAAGCAGAGTGTGATTGATTGCACACTCTCGCGAGTTTGCACGCGATGTGAGTCGCGTGGTCACCGCGCATCACACGAGACCGAGAATGAACTTCCAATGTGCGGCGCTCACGGGCATGACCGACAAACGATTGCCGCGGCGCAGCAGCGCCAGACCCTTGAGCGCGCCGCCCGAATGCTCGCGCAACGCAGCGAGCGTGATCGGTCGTGCGGGCTTACGTGTGAGCCGCACGTCGACCATGAACCACCGCGGTCGCTCGGGATCGCTGTCCGGGTCGAAGTGCGCGTCTTTGGCGTCGAACGCCGTGTGATCGGGATAGCCTGCGCGCACGACCTCGACGACGCCGACGATTCCGGGCTCGTCGCAGTTGCTGTGATAGAAGAACGCGAGGTCGCCGACGCGCATGCCGTCGCGGAGGTAGGTGCGCGCCTGATAGTTCCTGACGCCGTCCCAATGCGTGGTCATATGCTTCGCCTTGGCGAGATCGTCGATGCCGAAGACGTCGGGCTCGGACTTCATCAGCCAATGGCCCATGGCTCACTCCGCTGCGCTAGAACCGCCGCACGCCGGTCTCGGTGACCGCGCCATAGAGCGGCACATCCCAGGCGTGGGCAGGAAGCTCGGCGACGCGTTGTAGCTCGTACGCCACACCGAAGAGCTTCGGGCGGCGCCAGTGCGTGCGGTCGCGCAAGAACCGGAAGCAGCGGTCGTAGTAGCCGCGGCCGACGCCGATGCGCACGCCGCGGTCGTCGAACGCGACGAGCGGCGTCAGCACGAGGTCGAGCTCGCGCGCGTCGATCGCCACCCCAAGCTCCGGCTCGAGGATGCCGAAGAAGTTGGTCGCGAACGTGCCGCTCGACTTGAGCTCGCGGAACGTCATCGTCATGCCGTCGAGCGTCGGGGCATAGAGGCGTTTGCCGCGCCGCCGCGCCCCGGCGATGAGCGGCGCCAGCGAGGGCTCGCCGTCGAAGGCGAGGAAGACCCCAACGCGACGCGCGCTGTGAAGCTCGGGCAGGCCGCGAATGTTGGCATGGATGGCGCGATCGGCCAGCGCGCGCGCCGCGGCCGGTAGTGTGCGGCGTTGCGCGCGCAGCTCCCGTCGTAGCTGGCGGCGCGCCGCTGCGTCGGGCGGCGAGGTGGTGCTCCCCGCCTGTGCCGTCACGGACCGCTGCTCTCGAACCGGAGCAACAGGTGGGGTATGTCGTCGGGACTTAAGGCTTTCCGGCTACGCCGGATATGCACACCATCGCCGACAGAACTTAACCCCCAAGGCATGATTTAGGGTCCGAGAGACCTTCGTCCGCGTCGTACACCGCAGGGAGCACCAAGGTCGATTATAGGCTGAGCTGCTTCGCGGGACCGAGCGCCGAGTCGAGGTGCTCACGCATGGCCCTGATGCGTAGCCCGACGATGTTCTTGAGCTCCTCGTCCTGGCCCTGGGCCTTCAAGAGCTCGTTGGCGAGATTCAAGGCCGCCATGACGGCCACACGGTCGAGACCTACGACTTTGCCGCTGTCGCGGATCTCGCGCATCTTGTGGTTCAAGAGCTCGGCCGATGCGAGCAGCGCCGGCTTCTCTTCGGCCGGGCACGCCACGTTGTATTCCTTCTCCAGAATGCGAATCGTGACCTGCGAAAACTGGCTCACGAAACCTGCTCCATCCCCTTGAGCCGGCCGATCATGGCCTCGACGCGCCCCCGCACTTGCTCGTTCTTGTGCAACAGCGTGGCGCGTTCCGACGTCAGCGAGTCCTGCCGGTGCCGCAACGATTTGTTTTCGTCTTGTAGCTGCCGACAAACGACGACGAGCTCTTCGAGCCGTTTTTCTAGACGCTTGAGCTCGTGGTCGAAGCGGTGATTGGCTGGTTCGGCACTCATGGGCGGTGAATATAGAACCGCGTCGAGTGAGGGTCAACAACGCGCGGCGGTGATAGCATGCTTACGCGCTCGCGCGAGCGCTCTAGCGCGACGTGCCAGAGGCTTCCGCCATTTCGATGCTCGACTACGATCGGCTGCGCGATTCGTTGGCCAACGCGGGCGCGGTAGTCGCCGTCGCCGAGCTGCACGGCGGCGTGTGCGGGGCGCTCTGCACGAGCGATTCCCGCGGCGCGGAGGGCTGGCTGCGCGATTGTCTCGACGATCACCGCCTCGCGGCGCCGACGGCCGAGGTCGCGCGCGAGCTCGTCGACGCGAGCTTGGCGCAGCTCGGCGACGAGGAGCTCGGATTCGAGCCGCTCTTGCCGAGCGACGATGCGCCGCTCGAGGAGCGAGTCCAGGCACTCGCGCTCTGGTGCCATGGTTTTCTCGCGGGCTTGGGCGCCACGGCGCCGGGCTTGGGTGCCGGGCGCGGCGGAGATACGGAGCAGATTCACGAGATCCTGCGCGACTTCGGCGAGATCAGCCGCGCGGGCGTCACCGAGGAAGAGGCTGCAGGCCCGGACGAGGCCGATTTCGCGTTCGCCGAGGTCCACGAGTACGTCCGCATCGGCGTGCAGCTCGTCTACGAGCACCTCGCCTGGTACCGGGCCCAAGGCGCGCGCGAGTTAAACTGATTCTCCGAGGGGTTCCCGACCGTGAATAGCAAAGAGTTCGCGCGCCGCCGCAAGCACCTGATGGAGCTCATCGGGCAGAACGGCATCGCCGTCCTCGCGGCCGCGCCCGAGCGCGTGCGCAGCCGCGACACGCTGTTCACGTACCGCCCCGACAGCGACTTCTACTACCTCACGGGGTTCGCCGAGCCCGAGGCCGTGGCCGTGCTCGTGCCCGGCCGGCCGCAGGGCGAGTTCCTGCTGTTCTGCCGCGAGCGCAATCCCGAGCGCGAGCAATGGGATGGCCCGCGCGCCGGCCCCGAAGGCGCCGTCGCGACCTACGGCGCCGACGACGCGTTCCCGATCGCCGACCTCGACGACATCCTGCCGGGGCTGCTCGAGCGCAGCGATCGCGTCTACTACTCCATGGGCGGCAACGAGTTCGACCAACGGTTGCTGGCCTTCATGAAGACGCTGAACGGCAAGCGCCAGAGCGGCCATGCCCCGAGCGATCTCGTTGCGCTCGATCACCTGCTCCATGAGATGCGGCTCTTCAAGAGCCGCGCCGAGACGAGCGCGATGCGCCAGGCGGCGCGCATCGCCGTCGCGGCCCACAGCCGCGCCATGCGTGCGTGCCGGCCCGGCATGAAGGAATACGAGCTCGAGGCCGAGTTCGTCCACGAATTCCGCCGCAACGGCGCCGAGTGCTCTTATCCGCCGATCGTGGCGGCCGGGGCCAATGCCTGCGTGCTGCACTACCGCGCCAACGACGCGTCCTTACGCGACGGCGAGCTCGTGCTCATCGACGCGGGCTGCGAGGTGTCGATGTACGCGTCCGACGTCACGCGCACGTTCCCCGTGAACGGCGCGTTCAACGCGGCGCAGCGCGAGCTCTACGAGGTCGTGCTCGAAGCGAACCAAGCGGCCACGGCCAAGGCCATGGCCGGCAACCACTGGAACGATCCGCACGACGCGGCCGTCGACGTCGTGACGAAAGGCCTCAAGGGTCTCGGGCTGCTCGAGGGGCGGGTGCCGCAGCTCGTCAAGTCGCTCGCCTACAAGCGCTTCTTCATGCACAAGACCGGGCACTGGCTCGGCATGGACGTGCACGACGTCGGCGACTACAAAGTTGCCGACCAGTGGCGGCTGCTCGAGCCCGGCATGGTCATGACGATCGAGCCCGGCATCTACGTGTCGCCCGACGACAAGAGCGTCGCCAAGCGCTGGCGCGGCATCGGCATCCGCATCGAGGACGACGTGCAGGTGACCCGCGCGGGTCCCGACGTGCTGACGCAGGGGTTGCCGCGCACCGTCGCCGAGATCGAGCTCGAGATGGACGGCCGCGCGTGACGACCGCCGTAAGCCGCGCCTGCGACGTGCTCGTCGTCGGCGGCGGCGCCGTCGGCTCGGCGCTGGCCTGCGCGCTCGCCGAGCTGCCGCTCGACACCGTGCTCGTCGAGGCACAACAGGCGCGGCAGCTGGCACAGCCGGGCTTCGACGCGCGCGTCACGGCGCTCGCCAACGGCTCCCAGCAGATCCTCGCGGCGCTCGGCCTCTGGCCTGATCTCGAGGGCAAAACCCAGCCGATTCGCTTCATTCACATCTCCGAGCGCGGTCGATTCGGCGTCGCGCGCATCGCGGCGGCCGAGGAGGGCGTGCCGGCGCTCGGCTACACGGTGGAGAATCAGGCGTTGGGCCGCGTCCTCTGGGAGCGCCTGCAGCGTGCGCCGCGCCTCACGGTGCTCGCGCCGGCGCGCGTCACCGAGCTCGTTCGCGAGCCGGACGGTGCGGTCGTGACGGTCGAGGAGGACGGCGCGAAGCGAACCGTGCGCGCCAAGCTCGTCGTCGCGGCGGACGGGGCGCGCTCGGCCGTACGCGCCGCGCTCGGCGTGGCCGTCGACGAGCACGACTACGAGCAGTGCGCCGTGATCTTCAACTGCGCCACGGAGGCGCCGCTCGCGGCGCGCGCGTTCGAGCGCTTCACCGAGCGCGGCCCGATCGCGCTGCTGCCGCTCACGGGCGGGCGTGCCGCCGTGATCTGGACGCTGCCGGCTGCCGACGCGCGGCGCATCGCGGCATTGCCCGCCGCGGAGTTCGCGGCCGAGCTCGTCAGCGCGTTCGGCTCGCGGCTCGGGCGCTTCACGCGCATCGGCGAGCGCCACCTCTATCCGCTCGCGCGAGTCGCGAGCGGCACGATTCACGGCGAGCGCGTCGTGCTCATCGGCGACGCGGCGTTGCGCCTGCATCCCGTAGCCGGCCAGGGCTTCAACCTCGCGCTGCGCGACGTCGCGACGCTCGCCGAGGTCATCGCCGACGCGCTGCTCGAAGGGCGCGCCGCCGGCGCCGCGGCCGACGCGGGCGCCGCCGACGTGCTCGAGCGTTACGCCGCCTGGCGCGCGGCGGATCGGCGACGCGTGTCGGCGTTCACGCACGGGCTCATCGAGCTGTTCGGCGAGTCCGCGCCGGGCTTAGGTTTGGGGCGCGGCCTCGGGCTCATGGCGTTCGATCTCTTGCCCGGCGCGAAGGCCCTGCTCGCGCGCCAGACGATGGGCAAGGCGGGCCGCCTGCCGCGGCTCGCACGTGGTCTGCCTCTGCTCTCTGGCGAGCCATGAACGGCACGCCGACGAGTGTTCTTGTTGCCGGCGCAGGCGTCGTCGGGCTCGCCGCCGCCGCGTTGCTCGCGACGGGCCGTTGCGCGGACCGCCTGCGCGTGCACGTGCTCGACGCACGGCCGCCGCCGCGCTGGCGCGCCGAAGCGATGGACCTGCGCGTTTATGCCTTGTCGCGCGCCTCGCAGCAGCTCTTCGAGCATCTCGGCCTCTGGGAACGCGTGACCCAAGCGCGCGCCGCGGCCTATCGGCGCATGCACGTCTTTCAGGGCACGGACGCCTTCGGGCTCGGCGCGCTCGATTTCGACAGCGCCGAGATCGGTGAGCCCGACCTCGGCCACATCGTCGAGGACAGCCTGCTGCGCACAGTGCTTGCCGACGCGATCGCGGCCGCGCCGAACGCCACGCTCGCCATCGGCGCCGAGATCGCCGCGGTCGCCGTCGAGCCCGGTGGCGTAGTCGCCGAGATCGGCAAAGGTGGCAGCGTCCGCGGCTCTCTGCTGCTCGCGGCCGACGGCAGCGACTCGACGGTGCGGCGCCTGCTCGATCTGCCGGTGGCCGAGCATCGCTACGAGCAGACCGCGGTCGTCACGCACGTGACGAGCAGCGCGGCGCACGGCGACACGGCCTGGCAGCGGTTCCTGCCGGGCGGCCCGCTCGCGTTCCTGCCGCTTACGGACGGCCGCAGCTCGGTGGTCTGGTCGTTGCCGACGGCCGATGCTGAGCGCTTGCTCGCGGCCGGCGACGCGGAGTTCCTCGCGGCGCTCGACGCCGCGAGCGCCGGCGTGCTCGGCGAGCTCACGGCGTGCTCCGCGCGCGCGGGTTTCCCGCTCAAGGCGCTGCACGCGCCGCGCTACACGGCGCAGCGCGTCGCGCTGCTCGGCGATGCGGCGCACACCGTGCACCCGCTCGCGGGGCAGGGCATGAACTTAGGGTTGCTCGACGCCGCGTGCATCGCGGCCGTCGTCGAAGACGCGCTGCTCGCCGGCGAGGACGCCGGCGACCTTAAGGTGCTGCGCCGCTACGAGCGCGAGCGCAAGGGCGACAACTTGAAGAGCCTGGCCGCGTTCGACGGGTTGAACCGCCTGTTTCGACTGTCCCCGTGGGCCGCACCCCTGCGCGCGCTCGGCCTCGCGGCCGTCGCTGCCGCGGGCCCCGTCAAGCGCGTGCTCATGCGCGAGGCCTTGGGGCTCAGGGCCGGGCACCGGTACCGGCTACGCTGGTCACAGACTGAGGCGCAAGCATAGAATCGACCGCTATGACCCAAATTAGGCCATTGACTCTCGGGGTGCTGCTCGGCGCGTGGATTGCGGCAAATCCGCTCGCGGCGCAGGAGCAGACCTGGAACCGGACCCTCGAGCGCATCGCGTCGGGCGTCGTGTCGATTCAGATCGACAGCACGCGATCGTTCGACACCGACCGCAACCAATCGAGCCAAGCGACGGGCTTCGTCGTCGACGCCGAGCGCGGGCTCATCTTGACGAACCGCCACGTCGTGACGCCGGGCCCCGTGCGTGCGCAGGCCGTGTTCCTCAATCAAGAAGAGGTCGAGCTCGTGCCGGTCTATCGCGACCCCATCCACGACTTCGGCTTCTTCCGCTATGACCCGAGCGAGCTTAAGTTCATGAAGCCGACCGAGCTCAAGCTCGTGCCCGAGGCCGCGCAGATCGGCCGCGACATCCGCGTCGTCGGCAACGATGCCGGCGAGCAGCTCTCGATTCTCGCGGGCACGATCGCGCGGCTCGACCGCCAAGCGCCGAACTACGGCCGCGGCAATTACAACGATTTCAACACGTTCTATTTGCAGGCCGCGTCGGGCACGTCGGGCGGCTCGTCGGGCTCGCCGGTCGTCGACATCGAGGGGCGCGTCGTTGCGCTCAACGCCGGCGCGAACTCGCAGGCCGCCTCGAGCTTTTTCCTGCCGCTCGACCGCGTCGAAGTCGCGCTCGCGATGATTCAGGACGGCGACGCCGTGCCGCGCGGCACGCTGCAGACCGAGTTCGTGCACAAGCCTTTTGCCGAGCTCCGCCGGTTGGGGCTCACGCGTGACACCGAGGCGCGCGTCCGCGAAACCTTTCCGCAGCAGACCGGCATGCTCGTGGTCGAGCAGGTGATCCCGGAGTCGGCCGCGTCGAGCAAGCTCGAGCCTGGCGACATCCTCGTCGAGGTCGACGGCACGCTCGTCGCCGCGTTCGTGCCGCTCGCGGCCGTGCTCGACGGCGCCGTGGGTGGCGAGATCGCGGCCGTCATCGAGCGCGGCGGCGTGCGTCGCGAGCATCGGCTCGAAGTCGACGACCTGCACGTGATCACGCCCGCCGAGTACATCGAGTACGGCGACGGCGTGTTCCACACGCTCTCGTATCAACAGGCGCGGCATTTCTACCGGCCCGTCGCCGGCGTCTACGTGGCGAACCCGGGCTACGTGTTCGGCAAGGCCGCGATCCCGCGCGGCAGCATCGTCACGGGTATCGGCGCCGAGTCGCTCGAGGACCTCGACGATTTTCAGCGCGTGCTCGAGTCGTTGCCCGACGACAAACCGGCGCCCGTGCGCTTCGTGACGTTCGACGAGCCGACCACCGAGCGGCAGCGGCTCATCACCAACGATCGCAGCTGGTTCCCGGCGCAGCGCTGCCGCCGCGACGACGCGCTCGGCGTGTGGCCGTGCCAGGCGCTCGCGCCAAGCCCGCCGCGCGAGCCGCTCGAGGCGAGCGAGGGCACGACCTTCCCGCGCCAGGGCGAGCGGCACGTGCAGGCCGTCACGCCGTCGCTCGTGCTCGTCAACTTCGACATGCCGTACACGGTCTCGGGCGTGGCCGACCGTTACTACTACGGCACGGGGCTCATCGCCGACGCCGAGCGCGGCTGGGTCGTCGTCGATCGCAATACCGTGCCCGTCGCCATGGGCGACGTGCGCCTGACGTTCGCGGGGTCGCTCGAGATCCCGGGGCGCGTCGAATACATCCATCCGCTGCACAACTTGGCCGTCGTCTCGTATGATCCAAACCTGATCGGCGCGACGCCGGTGAAGGCCGCGACGTTCTTATCGAAGGTCATCCGGCCCGGCGACGACGTGGCCGTCGTAGGCTTGGGCCCCGACTTCAAGATGCTGGCGCAGTCGAGCGCGGTGGCCAACGTCGCCGCCGCGGCGTTCCCGCTGTCGCGCACGCTGCGGTTCCGCGATACGAACTTGGACGTCGTGACGCTCGTCAACGGCCCGTCGGAGTTCGACGGCACGGTCGTCGACTTCCAGGGCCGCGTGCTCGGCATGTGGGCGAGCTTCGCCTATCAGAGCGGGCGCGATCTCACGCAGATCAATCTCGGCATCCAGGCCGACGTCATCGTCGACATGCTCGACAAGCTGCGCAGCGGCGAGACGCTGCGCTCGCTCGAAGTCGAGTGGGCGCAGATGCCGCTCGCGACGGCGCGCAGGGTCGATCTGCCCGAGGAGTGGGTGCAGCGCTACGAGGCGCACAATCCGGCGCGGCGCGAGGTGCTCACGGTCGCGACGACCGTGGCCGGCACGTCGGCATCCCGGTTCTTCCGCCCCGGCGACATCTTGCTCGGCATCGACGGCGCGCTCGTCAACACGTTCCGCCAGGTCGAGAGCGCCACGCAGCAGCCGACCGTCGAGGTCACCGTGCTGCGCAACGGCCAGGAGGTCTTAGGAAGCGTCGCGACGGCGACGCTCGACGGCCTCGGCATCGAGCGCGTCGTCTCGTGGGCCGGCGCGCTGCTGCAAGCGCCGCATCGCGAGCTCGCCGTGCAGCGGGGCGTCGGCACGGGCGGCGTCTACGTGAGCTTCTTCAACTTCGGCTCGCCCGCGAGCCGCTCCGGGCTTTTCGCCGGGCGGCGCATCGTCGCCGTCGACGGCCAGCCGACGCCCGACATCGAAACCTTCGTCCGTGTCGCGACGACGCTCGGCGACAAGGAGTCCGTGCGGCTCAACACCGTGACGTTCAACGACGTGCCGGAAGTCATCACGATGAAGCTCGACCCGCAATACTGGCCGAGCTACGAGCTCGTCCGCGACGGCTACGAGTGGCGGCGGCAGACGTTGAACTGAGCTGACCCGGGGGGGTCGTGGCGGGACCTACGATCAGTTTGAGCGGCATCGGCACGCGGTTCGTGTTTGCGTTCGCACTCGTGTGTCTCACCTGGAACCCGACGCGCTACAACTACGTCGAGTGGGCGCTCGTGCAGTGGCAGGAAAACCTGGCGCCGCTCGTCGCGTTCAGCGGGCTCATCATGCTCGCGGGCTGGTTTTTCTTCCTGCGCACGACGGCGCGCTCGCTCGGCGTGCTTGGGCTAGCCCTCTGTGTCGCGGTCGCGGCGACGGTGCTCTGGGCGCTGTTCCAATACGGCCTCGTGCAGCGCGAGAGCACGACGCTGCTCTCCTGGATCGTCCTCATCCTGTTCAGCGCGATCCTGGCCGTCGGGATGTCGTGGGCGCATCTCCGCACGCGGTGGTCGGGCCAGGCGACCGTCGACGACATCGACGACAATTAAGACAGTGTGAATACGGTCCTTGGCCGCCTTGCAGGCTTGCTGCACAGTGGGATCATGGGCTTTGCGACTCCGTCTTTCGTCACAGCCGCTGCCTGCGCGGTGTCGCTAGGTTTGCTCGTTGCGTCCGTCGCCAACGCGCAAAAGTTGTATCGGTACCAGGATGCGAACGGCGTCTGGGTGTACACCGATCGGCAGCCCGGCAGCGAGCAACGCTACGAGGAGCAGCAGGTCGAGCGACGCTTCGTGCAGCCCGAGGTGCGGCTCTATCAGCGCTCGAACGCCGACGGCGTGACGATCGTCGCGCAGAACACGTACTTCGGCCCCGTGCAGCTCGCGTTCCGCATCAACGCGATCGAGAACGTGGCCGAGAGCACGCCGCGCCGCGGCGTCGAGGTATTGCCGCCGCGCAGCGAGAGGGAGCTGATCGTCGTCGGCAAGGCCGTCGAGCAGGTCACGCTGCGCTTCGACACGGAGTTCGAGTTCCTGCCCGGCGAGCCCGGCGCCCTGCACCGCCCGACGCAGCCTTATCGCTTGCCGTATGCGCTCGCGAGTGCGATCCGCGTGTCGCAGACGTTTCCCGACCTGCGTACGCACACCGACCCCGCGAGCCAGCACGCCGTCGATTTCGTCATGGACGTGGGCACCGACGTGTTCGCGGCACGTGAGGGCGTCGTCATCGAGGTCGCGAGCGACTTCTTCGAGAGCGGCACGAACCTCGCCGTGGACGGGCCGCGCGCCAACATCGTGCGCGTGTTGCACGACGACGGCACGATGGCGCTCTACGTGCACTTGAACTGGAACACGATCCGCGTCGTGCCGGGCCAGCGCGTGCGCCGCGGCGAGTACCTCGCGGACTCGGGCAACACGGGCTTCAGCACGGGGCCGCACCTGCACTTCGTCGTGCAGCGCAACCGCGACGGCGCGCTCGTGTCGGTGCCGCTCGAGTTCGCGGGCCCGAGCGGGCCGGTCACGCTCGCGAGCGGCCAGAGTTATACGGCCTACTAGAGCTCGACGCCGTCGGCGAGCTCGAGCGGCGCGCGGCAGGTCATCCCTTCGCAGACGTACGCGACGGCCGTCGCGCGCGGCGCGCGTTGCGCGAGCAGGCCGGGCAGCACCGCGTCGTTCGGGATCGCGAACGCCAGCCGCCTCGGGCGATTCGCCGCCTCGAGCTTCGGTCGCCAGCGCTTAAGCTCGGCGAGCGTGCCGCGCACGACGACGAGCATAGGCGGCGTGAGCAGCGCATCGAGCGCGGCCAGCAGCGTCGCGTAGGCCTCGGGGTGCCGCTCCGCGCCATCGAGCGCCGCGCGCACCGTGCGCTCCGCGGCGTCGAGATAGCGCTGCTCGCCGAGCAGATGGCCGAGCGCCACGAGCGTCACGGCGGCGACACCGTTGCCCGCCGGCACGGCCTCGTCGGCGAACGGCTTCGGCCGGTGGATGAGCCGCTCGTGATCGTCGGCCGTGAAGAAGAAGCCGCCGCGCGGATCTTCGAAGCGCGCGAGCAGCACCTCGACGAGCTCGCGCGCGAGCTCAAGATCGGCGTCGCGCCAGCGGCACTGCAAGAGCTCGAGCAATCCGCGCGCGAGATTGGCGTAGTCGTCGAGGTACCCCGCGAAGCGCGCGCGCCCGTCCTTGTACGTCGCCTTCAAGCGGCCGTCCGACCAGAGCTCTGCGCGGATGAAGTCGACGGCGCG
Organism: uncultured Gammaproteobacteria bacterium; assembly: GCA_964503125.1. Taxonomy (GTDB): domain Bacteria; phylum Pseudomonadota; class Gammaproteobacteria; order Steroidobacterales; family Rariloculaceae; genus FEN-1219. The sequence goes on along the minus strand of CAZCZE010000027.1, from coordinate 55,644 downwards.
CGTGGCCGCCTCGGCGAGCTCGGGCCGGTCGAGCACGCGCGCGGCTCGCGCGAGCCCGCGGATCATGAGCCCGTTCCACGAGACGAGGAGCTTCTCGTCACGCCCCGGCCAGACTCGCCGCCCGCGCGCCGCGAGCAGCTTGCGCCGCGCGCCGTCGACGAGCTCTTCGGCGCGTGCGGCGTCGAGACCCAGCGCGGCGGCCGCGGCTTCGGGGGCCTCGGCGCGGTACAAGTGCCAGTGACTGCCTTCGAAGTTCGCGGGGCCGTCGAGCCCGAGCACGCGCTTCGCGAGCCGGCCGTCGTCCGCGCCGAGCAGGCGGTCGACCTCGGCCGGCGTGAAGACGTAGAACTTGCCTTCCTCGTGCTCGGAGTCGGCATCGAGCGTCGAATAGAACCCGCCGCGCGCGTCCTGCATGTCGCGCATGACCCACTCGGCGGTCTCGCTCGCCACGCGCGCGTAAAGCGGTGCGCGCGTCGCCGCGTAGGCGTCGGCATAGACCGCGAGCAGCTGCGCGTTGTCGTAGAGCATCTTCTCGAAGTGCGGAATCGACCAGGAGCGATCGACGCTGTAGCGAAAGAAGCCGCCGCCGAGCTGGTCGTACAGTCCGCCTTGCGCCATACGGTCGAGCGTGTGCGTGATCATCGCGAGTGCGCGCGCGTCTTCTTCGCGGCTGCGGCTGCGCTGCCAGTGCGCGAGCAGCAGATCGAGCGTCGTCGGGTGCGGGAACTTCGGCGCCTGGCCGAAGCCGCCGTATTGCTCGTCGAAGCTCTGCTCGAGCCGTTGCCGCGCCTGCTCGAACGGCGCGCGCGTGAGCGCGGCGAAGTCGTCGGCGCCCGCGGCCTCGATGCCCTCGAGCGCCTCGACGAGACTCGCGCCGCGCTGGCGGATCTCGTTGCCGTGCTTGCGGTAGTAGTCTTCGACGGCCGTCAGCACCTCGCGGAACGCCGGCAGCCCCAAGCGGCGCTCCTTGGGGAAGTACGTGCCCGTGAAAATCGGCAGATGGTCGTCGGGCGTGAGGAAGACGGTCAGCGGCCAGCCGCCGGCCTGGGCCGTGAACAGTTGATGGCTCGTCTGGTAGATCTTGTCGAGGTCGGGGCGCTCTTCGCGATCGACCTTGATGTTGACGTAGAGCTCGTTCATGAGGCGCGCGGTCTCGTCGTCCTCGAACGACTCGTGCGCCATGACGTGGCACCAGTGGCACGCGGAGTAGCCCACCGAGAGCAGGATCGGTTTGCCGCTCGTGCGCGCGGCCGCGAGCGCTTCGTCGTTCCAGGCGTGCCACTGGACGGGGTTGTCCGCGTGCTGCTTCAAGTACGGGCTCGTCTCTTCGGCCAGGCGATTGCGCATGGGCTCCACTATCGCACGGCTGGTGGCGTTGACGCGCGCGCGGCTACACTAGCGCGTCGTTTGACACCGCTCGGTGACGTCCCCTGTTTACTTATCCCGACTTCAACGAGGTGGCGCTCAGTATCGGGCCGCTGTTTGGGTACGGGCCGCTCGAGGTGCGCTGGTACGGGCTCATGTACCTCGTCGGGTTCGCGGGCGGCTGGCTCGGCGGGCGTCTGCACGCCAAGAAGCCGTGGAGCCGCATCAAGCCCGAGCACGTCGACGACATCGTGTTCTACTGCTTTGTCGGCGCCATCGTCGGCGGGCGCGTGGGCTACATGCTCGTCTACGGCTTGAGCGAGCTCGTCGCCGATCCGCTGAGCATCCTCAAGGTGTGGCAGGGAGGCATGTCGTTTCACGGCGGGCTACTCGGCGTGCTCGTCGCGATGTGGCTCTTCGGCCGCGCGATCAAGCAGCCGTTCTTCGTCGTCACGGATTTTGCCGCGCCGTGGGCGGCGATCGGCCTCGGCGCCGGCCGCGTCGGCAACTTCATCAACGGCGAGCTCTGGGGCAAGCCGACGAGCCCCGACGCGCCGTGGGCCGTGATCGTCGACGGCCAAGCGCGGCACGCGAGCCAGCTCTACGAGCTGTTTCTCGAGGGCATCGTGTTGTTTTTCGTGCTCTGGCTCTACACCAGGAAGCCGCGGCCCGTGATGGCCACCTCGGGCCTGTTCCTCGTGATCTACGGCGTCTCGCGCGTGGCTATCGAGTTCGTGCGCGAGCCCGACCCGCAGATCGGCTACTTGGCACTCGGCTGGATCACGATGGGCCAGGTGCTCTCGGCGCCCATGGCCATTGCCGGTGCGATTCTCGTCGTGCTCGCGTACCGCCGCCGGGCCGAGACTTGAGCATGCGTCAGTACCTCGATCTGCTGCGGGCCATTCGCGAGCGCGGCGTGCGCAAGAGCGACCGCACGGGAACGGGCACGCTCTCGCTGTTCGGTCACCAGATGCGCTTCGACCTCGACGCGGGCTTTCCCGCGCTCACGACGAAGAAGCTGCACATGCGCTCGATCATCCACGAGCTCCTGTGGTTCCTGACGGGCGACACCAACGTCAAATACCTGCACGACAACGACGTGTCGATCTGGGACGAGTGGGCCGACGAGAACGGCGACTTGGGGCCCGTCTACGGCGCCCAGTGGCGCACGTGGCGCACGGCCGACGGCGGGCACGTCGATCAGATCCAGCGCGCGCTCGATCTCATCCGCACCGACCCGAGCTCGCGCCGCATCATCGTGAGCGCCTGGAACGTCGGCGAGCTCGACCAGATGGCGCTCGCGCCGTGTCACACGCTGTTTCAGTTTCACGTGGCGCAGGCGCGGCTCTCGTGCCAGCTCTATCAGCGCAGCGCCGACGTCTTTCTCGGCGTGCCGTTCAACATCGCGTCGTACGCGCTGCTGGTCCACATGATCGCGCAGCAGACGAACCTTAGGCCCGGCGAGCTCGTCTGGACGGGCGGCGATTGTCATCTCTATCTCAACCACCTGCCGCAAGCGGAGCTCCAGCTCACGCGCGAGCCGTTGCCGCTGCCGCGCCTCGTCATCAGGCGCAAACCGTCGAGCTTATTCGACTACCGTTTCGAAGATTTCGAGCTGCTCGACTACTACGCGCACGGCTCGATCAAGGCGCCCATCGCGGTGTGAGCAACATGGCGGGCTTATGCTTCGCCGCACGACGGCGCCGGATCGCCTCGCTGGCCGTGCTCGCGGCGACGGCCGCGCTGCCTTGTGTCGCTCAGTGGGCTCCGTCGCACGCGGCCCCGCCGTTGCCGCCCGGGCTCGCGGGCGTCTGGCGCGTCGACGGACGCAAGCTCGACGCGCACGCGGCCGCTTGGTCGATCGCGGCGTTCTCGACCGACGGCACGCTCGTCGGCGTCAGCAACGACAGCGGCACGCGCATCTATCGCGCGAGCGACGGCCGCTTGGCGCACATGTTTCCGGCGCCGCTCGCGATGGGGCAGTTCGCGTACTCGCTTGCGATCTCGTCGACGGGCTTGATGGCGCTCGGGCGCGTCGGCGGGCTCGAGGTTCACGCGCTCGACGGCCGCGCGGAGCCCGCCAAGTACCACTGCTTGGGTTTATGCGGGCCCGTGTCCGCGCTCGCGTTCTCGCCGAACGGCGCGTGGCTCGCGTATCAGGCGGCGCACGGCGCACGCGACCCGTGGCCAGGGCTCGTCAACGTCGTCGATTTGCGTGCCCGGGCGCGCGTCGCCGAGCTCGAGGCTTCGACGACGCGCACCGGCGTCTCGTTCGCCGCCGACGGGCGCACGTTGGTCGCCGCCAACGTCACGCGCATCGACGATAGCGGCACGTTCGGGTTGCGCGCCTTTAGCGGCAGCGCGGACTGGCGGCGCACGCGCGACCTGCCGGGCGCCTCCGTGCCGCGCGGCTCGATCGGTCCGTTCGCGTTCACGGAGCGCGTAGCCGCGTACTCGCTGGCCGGCCGGATCGAGATTCGCGAGCTCGCGACGGGCGCGCTCGTCTGGGCCGCGCCCCTCGCTCCGCCCGCGCTCGACGCGGCCGACGATGCCGCGCCGATGACGCTCGAGCTCGTGGTGTTCGCGCCGCGCGGCGATCTCGTGTTGAGCTACGAATCGCCGGCGAGCGGTGCCGCGCCCGGCACGCTGGTGTTCCGCCGCATGAGCGACGGCGGCACGGTGGCGATGTACGACGTGGAGGAGGTCAGTGCGCTGGCGTTTGCGCCGACCAGCGATCGCTTCGTCTACACGACGGGCGCGGGGCGGACGTACACGGCGTTGGCGCGCGTGCCGCGCTGAGGTTTCATCAGCGGCGCTTGCTCCGGCGCTTCACAGCCTTCTTCTTGCGCGGCTTGCGCTTCGCGCGCTTCGGTACTTTGATCTCGTGCGCGAAGTACCAGCGATGGCCTTCGAGATCCACGGCCCCGTAGCGGCGATGCCCGTAGGGCGTGTCCGTCGGCTCTTCGATGATGGTGGCGCCGGCCGCGACGGCGTGCGCGTAGTGCTTGTCCGCGTTCGCGACGTCGACGTACAGGTTTTGCGTCACGTGCCCGAGGTGCTCCGGGTTCCTGTAGTCGCCGCCCGGGCAGCCGAGCATGATGTAGGCGCTGCCGAGCCGCATCGAAGCATGGTTGACCTTGCCGTCGGGCCCCGCCATCGCGGGACCCGATGGACGCAGGCCGAACGCCTGCGCGAGCCACGCGAGCGCGGCGCTTGCGTCCTCGTAGAGCAGATACGGCGTGATGGCCATCGTCGTTCTCCTCGCTCATCCCTTCGTCGCGCGCCGCAGCAATAGTAACCCCGAGATGCCGATCACGGCGTGGACCGCCACGAGGGCCACGGTCCTCGGCATCGTGAAGCCGTTGAACGAGCCCACGATGTCCGACGGTATCCAGACGAGCAGCTCCCAGAGCGCCACGGTGATGACGAGCACGCGCGCCTTCTCCGGCATGCGCGAGTACACGAGCATGAGGACGCCGAGCAGCACCCACGTCAGAACGCCGGGCAGCCCCGCGACCTGAATTCCGCGGATCGCGAGCTCATCGAGCGCGCCGGCCTCCGTCGACGCCCACATCGCACCGAACTCGGCGCGGTCGGCGAGCGCGAGGGCCGTCACTCCGCCCCCTTCGAGCACGTAGAGAGCCCCTACGATTCTCAGCCACCACTTGAGCGCACCCATGCGTTTCCCCTCGACGGCCCGCGGGCTGCGGGCCGCGAGGATTATGGCTGAAGTCGGCGTGCCGACAATATCGGGCGCGCTGATTCGTCTACGTCCTCATGGAGGAGGGTGACGCGCCAGGTCGCTGGCAAACGGGCAGTGCAAAGCGGTAGGCTCCCGTACGGGTGGGGGAGTTGCGATCGCGATGCCGCCGAAGACGCTGAAGGCGCAGTTCGCCCGGGCGCTCAAGCTCGCGAAGCGGTTCCCGGGTATCGAGAGCGAAACCTCGTACGGGACGCCCGCGCTCAAGGTCAAGGGCAAGTTCATGGCGCGGCTGCGCACCGAAGCCGAAGGTTGGCTCGCGATCCGCTGCGACTTCGTCGATCGCGAGATCCTGCTGCAAGCCGCACCGCACGTGTTTCACTTGACCGACCACTACCGCAACTACCCGATGATCCTCGTCGACGTCGCGGCCATCGACGACAGCGCGCTCGTCGAGGTCCTCGAGCGCGGTTGGCGCATGTCGGCGTCGAAGAAGGCCCTGCGGGTGTGGGACGAGAAGCACTCCGAGGAGTAACCGAGCATGGGGCAGATCTTGTTTTGGCAGCTGTTGCTCTTGCTGGTCATCGTGTTCCTGATCTTGGCGATGCGCGACAAAAACTCGTGCTGGCGGCGGCTCGGCAACGAGCTCGAGGCGCGGCAGCCCGTGTTCTCCGCCGAGACCACGCGCGCCACGGAAGCCGAGTTCATCCGCGACCGTTTGCCGGAGCGGTTTCCTAGATGGCTCATCGCGCTTGCGGCCCTCGGCATGCTCGGCTCATTGCTCTGGTGGTGGCTGTCGTAACCACGCCCGTCGCGACTCTCGACATCCGCACACGCGCGGCTTGGCGCGCATGGCTGCGCAAGCATCACCGCAAGGCCGCCGAGATCTGGCTCGTCTTCCACAAGCAGCACACGGGCAGGCCGAGCGTCGACTACGAGGCCGCGGTCGAGGAGGCGCTCTGCTTCGGCTGGATCGACAGCCTCGTGCGCCGCCTCGACGACGACCGATACGCTCGCAAGTTCACGCCGCGCACGGAAGATAGCCGCTGGTCGGCGTCGAATCTCCGTCGCTATGCCTCGGTCGAGGCGCGCGGCTTGCTCACGGCGGCGGGGCGTGCGCGGCCGCCCACGGGCCGCATCGCCGTCGCGCCGCCGCGCCGCGAGTGGGTGTTGCCCGCGTACATGAAGCGCGCGCTCAAAGCCGATCCGCGCGCCTGGCGCCACTTCGAGCAGCTCGCGCCGTCCTATCGCCGCAAGTACGTGGGCTGGGTCGACTCCGCCAAGCACGCGGAGACCAAAGCGCGCCGCCTCCGCGAAGCCGTCCAGCGCCTCGCCCGCGGCGAAAAGCTCGGCCTGAAATAGCCGCCGGGGCCGCCAATGCGGCTCAGCGTTCGAACGCGTCCGCGACCGGCACGATCTCGATGCGCTCAACCGCGAGCGAAAGCGGCCAAGCGGCGATCTCGACGTCCTCGGCCACGATCTCGTTGGGCTTCGGAGTGGCGTAGGTAATCGGCGTCGGCGCGTCGCTTGCGAGCAGCGTGCGCAGATTCGCGGCGTCGCCCGTCACCATCGCTACTTTAAGGTCGCGATACGTGAGGTGCTTTTTGATCGCCGCGTTGACCTCCTCGAGCGTGAGCTCGTCCATCAGGCGGCGAAAGCGCGCGAGGTGCCCCTCGCCGTCGATGCCGTAGAACTCGTCGTCGATCGCGTAGCCGAGCCGCGCGCTCGTCGTCTCGGCGAAGTGCAGCGAGTATTTCTTGAGGAACGTGCGCGTGAGCTCGAACTGCTCGGCCGTCATGCCGTCGTCGACGAGCAATTGCAGCTCGCGCAGCGCGGCCCGCAGCGCGAACGGCGCTTGCGCGTTCGGCAGCGTGCGAATCCAGACCTCGAAGAGCTGGGTGCGCCGCGGCACGTTGACGGGCGGCATGTCGCGCTGGCCGCCCTCGGGGAACGCCTCGATGTACGAGTAGTCGCCGTAATTCAAGCCCCGCGCTTCGCGGATCACGTTGAACAGATGGCTCGCCTGGTTGCGGTGTTCGCCGAGCCACGAGTTCGCGATCCAGAGCGCGTAGAAGTCGCGCTCGCCGCGGTGCACGTCGATGGGCACGCCGAAGCTGATCGAGGCGTCGGCGCCGGGCTTGTCGACGAGCAACGCCGAGCGACCCGTGACGGCGGCCGGCGCGATCGCGGGCGGCGCAGCGGTTTCACCCGCGGGCAGCTCGGCGAGCGCGGCGGTCAGCCGCGCAACGAGCGCAGCGTCGAAACCGCCGCCGAGGCCGAGCAGCACGTTGCCGCGCGTGTAGTGGCGCCGATAGAACTCGCGCACGTCGTCGAGCGTGACGGCGCGCAAGCCCGCGACGGTGCCTTCGCTCGGGTGCGCGTACGGCGTGCCGCGGAACACGAGCTCGCGCAGCGCGGCCTTGCCGAGCTCCTCGTCGGAGGAGAAGCGCAGCGTGTTCTCGATGGCGTTGACGGCGTCGCTGCGCACGCGCTCGAAGTCTTCGGGATCGAACCGCGGGTGCAGGAACGCGTCGGTGAACAGCCCGAGATAGGCGTCGAGGTTGTCGCGGTGGACGCGCCCCGTGAGTGTGCTGCGCTCGACGTCGACGCGCATGCCGTAGCTCGCGGCGAGCGGGTAGAGGGCCGTCAGGATCTCGTCGAGCGAGCGCGCCTCGGTCGCGGCATCGGCGAGCATCTCGCCCGCGAGGAAGGCGAGGCCTTCCTTGCCCGGCGGGTCGTTCTGCGAGCCGACGGCAAATTGCACCGAGAACGAAATCGTGGGGTCGGCGGCGACGTTCATGAGCACCACGGTGGAGTCCTCGGGAGTGGTAGACGGCGCGGGCTCGCGTGCGCAGCCCGCGGCGAGCACGGCGAGCACGGCGAGCGCCGCGAAGCCGGTGCGCGCGGTACCCGTCACGGCCGCGGCCGCAGCACGCCCACGGTGCGCCGCTCGGTGCGGAGGTATTGCTCGGCCGCCGCGTGCACGTCCTCCGGCGTGATCGCGGCGTAGGTCGCGTAGAGGCGGTCGAGCCCGGTCAAGTCGCCGCTCAACGCCACGAACTGCGCTACGCGCCCGGCGACGGCTTCGGGCGTCTGTAAGCCCATGAGAAAGCCGTAGCGCAGGCGGCGCTTCAAGTCGGCGAGCCGCGCGGCGTCGGGCGGCGCGCCGCGGAACTGCGCGACGGTCTCGTCGATGGCGCCGAGCACGTAGTCGACTTTGTCGGGATCCTTGATGCGCACGTAGATCTCGAGCAGGCCGGGGTCGCGGTTGTACGAGGCGCCGGCGTCGAGGCTCTCGACGACCTGCTCGTCGAGCACGAGCCGCTCGTACACCTCGCTCGTCTCGCCGAACGCGAGGTCGGCGAACAGGTCCGCGGCGACGCGCACGCGATCGCTCGGGTCGTAGGCGGGCAGCTTATAGGCGACGGCCAGCAGCGGCAGCGTCTGGCCGTCGTAGGCCACGGCGATGCGCCGCTCGGCCGTTTGCTCGGGCTCGACGGGGATCGCGGGCGTCACGTAGCCGCGCTGCCAGCCGCCGTAGTGCTTCTCGACGAGCGGCCAGACGTTCGCCGGCGTCACGTCGCCGGCGACGAGGATCACGGTGTTGTCGGGCCGGTAGTAGCGGCTGAAGAACTCGTGCGAGTAGTCGTAGAGCGTCGGCATGGCCGCGATGTCGCGCTCGAACCCGAGCGTCGTGTGGCCGTAGGGATGGCGCTCGAACGCGGCGCCCATGACGTCCTCGTAGAGCGCGAAATCGGGCTCGGTGCGGCTCTTGCGGTACTCGCCGTAGACGGCGCCGGCCTCGGTTTGGAACGCGCCCTCGGCGTACGACAGGTTCTGAAAGCGATCGGCCTCGATCTCCATGATCTGCTCGAGGTCCTCGGCGGCCAGCGCGGCGTGGTACGCCGTGTGGTCGTCGGTCGTGTAGGCGTTAAAGTTGGCGCCGATCGTCGTCATGATGCGGTTGTACTCGTCGGGCGGGTAGCGCTCCGTGCCGCGGAACATCATGTGCTCGAAGAAGTGCGCGAAGCCGGAGCGGCCGGGCTCGTACTCGTCGCGCGAGCCCGTGCGCACGATAGACCAGTAGGCCACGAGCCCGTCGCTCGGCATCGGTACGACGACTACGTTAAGGCCGTTCGCGAGCGTGCGGGTCTCGGTCGGAAACGGAAGGATCGGTGTCACGGCGGAGCTCTCTTGTGCGGCTAGCGGTGCCGCGAGCAGGCAGGCAGCGAGCAACGCGGCCGCGCTCGCGGCCCCCGGCGCGCCTAGGGTTCGTGGGTTCGTAGCCATCGCCGAGATTACAGCACAGCGGGCCACGCCGTGACCACGGCGATTGTTATGATCCCTGCGGACTGTACGCTCGACCACATGACAGGTAGACGGCGATGACGACGCGCAAAGCAACGATCGGAGTGATCGGCACGGGCGACATGGGCAGCGCCGTCGGTGGGGCCCTGTTGCGCGCGGGCTATCGCGTGGTGACGGCGGGCGAGGGGCGCGGCGCCGAGTCGCACCGCCTCGCGGCCGCGCAGGGCATCGAGGACTTGGGCTCGCTCGAGGCCGTCGTGCGCAGCGCCGACCTCCTGCTCTCGATCGTGCCGCCGGCCGCGGCCGGCACGTTTGCGCAGAGCGCGGCGCGCGCGATGTGCGCGACGAGCGCACGGCCCGTGTTCGCCGACTGCAATGCCGTGGCGCCGGCCACGGTGCGCGCGATCGCGCGCGAGCTTGCGCCTGCGGGCGCGGCGTTCGTCGACGTCGGCATCGTCGGCCGCGGCCCGAGCCCCGGCGGGGAGCGCACGCGCTTTTATGTCTCGGGTGCGGCGCGCGCCGCCGTGCTCGAGCTGGCCGTGCCGGAGCTCACGCTCGTCGACCTCGGTGACGAGATCGGCACGGCCTCGGCGATCAAGATGGCGTACTCGGCGCTCAACAAAGGCACCGACGCGTTGCTCGCGACCGCGCTGCTCGCGGCTGAGCGCCTCGGCGTGCGCGCACCGCTCCTGCGCGAGCTCGAATCGAGCCAGGCCGAGTTGCTCAAGCGCATGCGCGCGCGCCTGCCGTTCATGGGCGCCACGGCCAAGCGCTTCGCGCCCGAGATGGCCGAGATCGCGGACACCTACGAGAGCGTGGGCATCACGCCGCAGTTTCACCGCGGCGCCGAGTGGCTCTACGCGCTCGTCGCGACGACGCCGTTCGCGGCCGAGACGCGCGCGACGCAGCCGCGCGAGCGTTCTCTAGACGAAACGCTCGCCGCGTTCACCGCGGCCTTGAAGGCGCGCGCGTGAGCGACGCCGTCCCTTACGAGCACCTGACGCCCGACGTCATCCTCACGTCGGTCGAAGACTGCGGCTTCGAATGCACGGGCAGCATCCTGGGGCTCGCGAGCTACGAGAATCGTGTCTATCAGATCGGTGTGGCCGACGGGTTCGTGGTCGTCAAGTTCTATCGGCCGGGGCGCTGGTCGACGGACGCGATCCTCGAGGAGCACGAGTTCGCGCTCGAGCTCGCGGCCGAAGAGATCCCCGTCGTCGCGCCGCTCGTCCACGAAGGAAAGTCGCTGCACGAGCGCGACGGCTACCGCTTCGCCGTTTATCCGCGGCGCGGCGGCCGCTGGCCCGAGCTCGGCACGAGCGAGGACCGCGAGTGGCTCGGCCGGTTCTTGGGGAGGATTCACGCCGTCGGCGCGCGGCGGCGTTTCACGGCCCGGCACTCGCTCGATCGCGAGGAGATGGGCGAGCGCGCGGCCGAGCAAGTGCTCGACGGCGACTGGCTGCCGGATCATCTCGTCACGAGCTACGAGCGCGTCACGGAGCAGCTCGTCGATGCCGTCGAGCAGTGTTTCGACGAAGTCGGCGACTACCGCGAGCTCCGCATCCACGGCGACTGCCATCGCAACAACGTGCTCTGGACCGACGACGGTCCGCACTTCGTCGATCTCGACGACTGCATGAACGGCCCGGCCGTGCAGGACTTGTGGCTGTTCCTCGCCGGCTCGCGCGACGAGATGGCCGCGCAGCTCGGCGACCTGCTCGAGGGCTACGGCAAGTTCGCCGACTTCGACTACCACGAGCTGCGCCTCATCGAAGCGCTACGTGCGCTGCGGCTCATCCACTACACGGCGTGGATCACGCGCCGCTGGGACGACCCGGCGTTTCCGCGCGCGTTCCCCTGGCTCGGCGACGCGCGCTACTGGGAGGAGCACGTGCAAGCGCTGCTCGAGCAGTGCGCGGCGCTCGATGAGGAGCCGCTCGCGGTGACGGTCTAGGCGGTGGCGCGAGGGCTCGCGACCCGCCGCAGGCGATAAACGGCGGCGGGTTCGCGTACTTCGGCTCGTTCCCACTCTCGCTGCACTGGCGTGGTGCAAAATCCCTCCGCGGAGGGCTCGCCGTCCGCCTCGCCGCCGATGTCGTCATCGACGAAGTCCTCGAGCCGATAGCCGCCCCGCGGAATCGTTCGGCCATCCGCGGTGATGAAGCGCAGCGAGTTGTCGGCTTCCGTCACGATGCGGAACCCGCCTTCGTGCAGCATCCGGTGGTGAGAAGTGCACAGCAGAGTCATGTTGTCGGGGTTCGTCTCACCACCGTTGATCCAATGCTTCAGATGATGGCCGTCGAGATACCGCTTGCGGTGGCAACCCGGGAACGTGCAGCCGCGATCGCGCGCGTAGAGCGCCCGGCGCAGCGGCGTCGAGACCGTGCGCTGCTTGCGGCCGACGTCGAGTGGGTTGCCCTTGTCATCCTCGACCACGGTGACCAAGCTGCAATCGCAGAGCAGCCGCTTCACCGTATCGATCGGCAAGTCTGCACCTCCCACACCTCCGCGGAGGGCTGTGGCATCGGCGTGCACGACGACTTGATGGTGATCCGCCGTCGACCCGCCTTCGCCCCCGTGGCCGCCGTCGAGATACGACTTCGCCACCGCGACGAGCGCATCGGCTTGCTGCGCGCACCACGCTGTGCCTTTTGACTCGGCGACCGCATCGGGATCGACACCCGTCGTCACCTCACCTCCGGCCACGGCGCAGTCGAGCGCGCGCGCAATGAGCTCGCCCTCCTCGATCGGCACTTCGACGGTCAGCCGCAGCATCCCGCGCGCTTCATCTCGCCACATGGTCAAGGACCGGTTCTCCCACGCGCGCCGCGCGTGATGAGCCGACTCCGGCGCGACGTTGCGAAGCTGCCGGCAGCGCTCCTCGACCCGCGGAGCCGTCGCAGTGAGCGCATACGCGAGGAGTAAATCTTCGTCATGCTCGTGCGCGACGCGCGTCAGCGCTCTGACCTTGGTATATGAGAGTCGCCCTTGCTCGAACGCTGCCGAGATCGCCGGCAGCGCCCGCAGCGCGTGCGCCGTGCGCACCTTCTCGCGCGCCGCCGACAGCGAGATGCCCGCGCGCCAGACGAGCCACTCGGCACAGGTCTTGAACGACCACTTCTTCCAGCCGAAGCGATCGTCGAACTCGCGCACCAGTACGAGCATGCGATACGAGTCGGCGTTCATCTGCCGCACGAGGCGGCCGATCGCGGCATCGAGCTCGTCGACGCTGCGAGTCTCGGTCGAGGTGTAGAAATCGGGGGCAAGACTGGACATGACGGCACTCATGGCGGGCCTCCCTGTGAGCGTTGTTGGATAGCTGATTGTATGTCCAGTAGTGGACAAATTGCCAATAACAATCAGCTATTTACAGCGTGTCCAGACTTGGCTACCGGCGCAAAAAATCTCCTGACTCTGCGTGGAGACCGCACGGTCGCCCTACTGCAGCGCCTTCGCTCGCGTCTCCCAATTCTCGCTGGTGCAGAGCCCGCAGTTTTCGCCGACGAACATCTTGCCCGCCTCCGCATCCCCCTTCAGGACGAAGCGGAGCCAGTTCGACGCGACGTTCGCGAACTCGCCACCACCAGGATGGAAGAACGTCGCGAGGTGGCTTGCGTCGTGGCGGGCGCCGTAGAAGGCCGGGACGTGGTCGATCGCCTCGAAGAGGGCAGCGGAGGCAGCCATCACAGGGTCGCGCTCGTGCCCGTTCAGGATCAGCACGGGCCCATGGAGACCCGAGACCGAAGGTGGCGGACCACCGGGAACGTCCGGCACGGCGCCCGCATTGAAGGCACCGATGGTGTCAACGCGCGGATCGGCACCAATTGTGATCGCAAGCCCGCCGCCGCAGGACGTGCCCATTGCGGCCACCTGCTCGGTGGCGATCTTGCCGCGCAGCGGCGAGCCTTCGCGCTCGTTCTCCGCGTCGGCCCAGTCGAGCGCGGCGCGCAAGTCGTCAGCCGTAGCCCGCAGCCGAGGAGCGTCGCCTTCAACGCTGGCCGTCGTGAGGACGAGGAAGCCGTGCGAAGCGATCGTCGTGGCGAAGCCTTCGTACTGATAGCTCGGTAACGCACATCCGCCGTTACCCCATACCAAGACGGGCATGGAGTCCCGCGTTGGGAACGCATTCAGGTCGGCCGGGTGAAAGACTAAGTGACGGGCCGAAGCGAACGCGGGCCCAGATTCCACTTCATAGAGTCCCCGCTCTGCGAGCGGCGCGCCCTCCACGGGCATCGACCATTGGCGAATGAATTCGGGGTCCGGCTGCGCGTAGCTCGTGGCCGCGAACCCGAACCCCGCGATGGCTAGCAGGACGATAGATGTCGAGCGCATTAGCGATGCTCGTTCCGCAACCCCTCCGCGCACGCGAACTCCCGCAGCTCGTCGTTGGGATACGCGGCCTTGCGATACCGCCGCGTAACGCGCCACGGCTCGGTCAGCGCCTCGGGATCGTTCACCGTGATCTGATTCTCGAGCACGCCCGGCTCGACGAACCGCATCCGCTCATGCACCGTCATCTTGTCGCTGTGCGGTGACGAGCCGTCGATGAACGACTTGTCCGAGAGCGCCACGGTGTCGACGACGAGCGCGTCGCCTTCGAAGCGGCCCGTCGAGTAGCCCGCGTAAGTCGGATCGGCGAGCACGGTCGCCGACGGCTTGCGGCCGTCCAGATAGACGCGCCGCAGCGCGTCCTGGTGCTCGCTGAAGAACGTGATTCTTTGCTCGTCCTGCATGATCTCCATGCCGTAGCCCATGCTCATCATCGCGGGCATGCCGGGCGGCAGGCAGTTGTGGATGTTGTCGAACTCGTACGAGCCGCTGGTGCGCGACGCGGCGATGACGTTCCACTTCGCGAGGTACTCGGGCGTGAGCTTCGGCGCGTCGGGGCCGCGGCCTTGCGAGCCGTCCGAGGTCGGCGACGAGCGCGTCGGCGGCGGCAGCGGCTCGCCAGGGCGGCGCGGTGGCGGCGCTGCGCCGCCTCCGGCTTGAGCCGGATAGTAGACGCCCGCAAAATTCGGCCGCGCGCCGGCGGCCGCTCTCGCCTCGACCGTGGGTGCCGCGTCGGCCGCCGCGGCGCGATTGTAGTTCGGCGCATTGCCGAGCACAGTGCCGTCGGCCTTCGTGACGCGCGCGATGATGCCTTCGGGGTCGCCGTTCTTCGCCGGGCTCGCGTGCACCGTGACCTTTTCGCCGGGCACGAGGATCGTGTTGCTCCAGCCCGCGCGGCCCAAGATGCCGGGCGGGCGTCCTTCGACGGCCCACTCTTGCACCTTGCCGTCGGCCCCTTCGACCGTGAGGTAGAGCCAGGTGTGCGGGTTCATCCACCGCCACTCCTTGACGGTGCCCGTGAGCGTGATGATTTGGTCGACCTGATACGCGGAGTTGCTGTGATGCGCCGGCGCCGGAAGCGCCGCACCGCTCAGCACGACCGCGACGAAAACTAGCTTCAGAGGCGTTGGCATGTCGGAGACTCCCCACGGCTTTAACCACCAAGAACGTAGGCGCACCCGCTCGGAGTGTCAACGCGAGCCCGATTTCGTGCGCTGCGTCCGTCAAGCCGCGGCTTGGGCGGCCGATAATCTGGCGTCCTCCCGCGTGCGGCGTCGATGGCGAAGTACCCCCAACCGACCGACGTCTACGAGTGCCACCTCTATCCCGGGCGGCAATGCCGCGTCCTGACCGTCAACAACGCCCAGGTCAAATTCCAATGGCTCGGCGACTACGGGCGCATCGAGCCGCAGGTCGTGCCCGTCAATCGGTTCGTCTCGGATTTCAGGCTCGTCGGTGCGGAGGAGTAGCCGCCGCCCACGGGCTTTGCGTGCAGTGAGAAAGCCGGGCTAGGCTGGCCGCCGTGAGCCAGCCGCACGCCATCAACGGCGATCTCGCCGTACGCGTCGCCGTCGACACGGCCGCGATGCAGTGGACGCCGAGCCCGAGCGGCACCGTGTGGCGCAAGCGCGTGCACCTCGTCGGTCCCGTCGAAGCGGGGCAAGTGACCTCGGTCGTGCGCTACGAGCCGGGCTCGACGTTCCACACGCACGCCCACCCCGACGGCGAGGAGATCCTCGTGCTCGAGGGCGTGTTCTCCGACGAGCACGGTGACTGGCCGGCCGGCACCTACCTGCTGAACCCCGAGGGCTTTCGCCACGCGCCGTTCTCGCGCGAGGGGTGCGTGCTGTTGGTCAAGCTACGCCAGTTTCCGGGGCGCACGCGCGCGCACGTCGCGCTGCGCACCGCCGAGCTGCCGTGGCAGACGACGGCGCGCGCCGACGTCAGCGTGCGGCCGCTGTATGCCCAGCAGGGGTTCAGCGACACGATGCGGCTCGAGCGCTGGGCGGCGGACGCGCGACCCGGCCGCGTGGAGTATCCGAATGGTGTCGAGCTGTTCGTCGTCTCGGGCGGGTTCGCCGACGAGAGCGGCCGGTTCGGACGGCACGCTTGGTTACGGTTGCCGCGGGGCTCGTCGCATGCACCGTCGACCGACGAAGGATGCGTGCTCTACGTCAAAGAAGCCGGCTTTCCCTATCTCCATGCCGGCTGACGGTTGCCGATCGCCCGACCCGAAGCCCTGGAGGCGCCTCGCCCGGCTCGAACCGCGGCGCGCTCCCGCGCGACTATATGGGCATGCAGAACGACGTCGCACGCATCCACGACGAGTATCTCGTGGTGTCGAGCCAGGCCGGCTCGCGCGCGGCCTTCGAGGAGCTGGCGCGACGTTGGATGCCGCGGCTCGTCCGTTACACCGCGCGCGCGCTCGGTCGGAACGCAGAGTCGCCCGAGGCCGTGCGCGAAATCGTGCAAGAGACCTGGGTTGCCGTCGTTCGGGGCCTGCGGCGGCTGAAGGATCCGGCAGCGTTCCCGGCTTGGATCTACGCAATCGCAGCTCGCAAGTGTGCCGATTCGATCCGTGCCGCCGTTCGCCGGCGCCGCTCCAACGCGAGCACCGCGGCGAGCGAGCAGGAGCCTCGCGTCGATGATGCCGACGCCTGGGGCCGCAGCCGCGACCTCGCCGACGCCATTGCACAGCTGCCCGAGACGGAGCGCAGCGTGGTGCACCTGTTCTACGGTGAGGATCTCGGTATTGCAGAAGTTGCGGCCGTGCTTGGCGTGCCGCCCGGCACGGTGAAGTCGCGCTTGCACCACGCCCGCGAAGTTCTAAAGCGCTGTTTGGTCCACGAGCCCCAGAGGAAGACATCATGAAAGACATCGACGAAGAAATCCGCCGCACGCTTTCCGACGAGGACGCCAAACTTCTCGCACGATTCGAGGCCGATCCAGGCCTGGTCAGGCAAGTGCTCGACTTGTTCAGCGGCAACCTGCGGTGGATCAGCGCCGCCGGCTGGGTCGCAGGTCTCACGTTGCTCGCAGCCGGCGCCTACTTCTGGTGGCGCTTCGTGCACGCCGAGGAGCTTCGGCACATGCTGCTCTGGCTTGCTCCGGCAGCCATGTGCTTCCTGGGTCTCGCGCTCGTGAAGATTTGGTTCTGGCTCGAGCTACAGAAGAACGCAGTTCTGCGCGAGATCAAACGGCTCGAGCTACAGGTCGCGAGTCTTGCGGCCCGCAACGCGGGGGCCTAGCTCCGCGCAGATCCCGGTCCGTTCGATCGTTCGAAGCCCGGGTAGGCCCAGTCTCCTCTATCCCAATACGTGGCTGGCGTCGTGTTCCAACCATCTATGAAACCGGGGATGTGCCACTCCGGCGGCGGCGCCCAGTCCAGCCACCCCCGCAGACATTCGTGGTCGCGTCGTTCGATGGCGGCGATGACTCGTTCGCCCTCGGATCGGATCGCGTTCGCCAAAGCGGGCGTGTAGAAGCCCTCGCTCACGTGGTTGGCGAGCTCGTGTTCGTCGCGCCAACGGCAGGCGAGCTCCGGAGTGACCTCGATGTCGAGCGTGTGGTCCTGGGTGTCGAAGCCCACGGCCGTACGCCGGAACGGCTCTTCTAGGTTGACGAAGTACTTGAGCAGCCGGCGTTCGCTGGCGTCGAGCTCCCAGGACAACGAGACGGAGTGCGCGCTGCCTGGCAGCATGAGACGCAGCGTGTCGTTGCGCCAAAGGTACTCGTCGGGCGGCAGAGCCGTGCGCGGTTGGCGGCGTTTTTCTGCGGCGGACTTCTTGGGCCCCGCCTTGTAGGGGCTGCCTGCGGCGATGAACAGTGCCAGCAGGTCCTCGCGGTCCGCGACGACTCGACAGGGCCAGCATATTTCTGTGCCCCCGTCGGTGGTGATGTAGCGCAGCGCCACGACCTCGCCGTGCCGCCGTTGGCCGCTCACGGTGGTTGCCATCCGACCTCGCGTCGGCTCAGATCGCGAGCGGCAGGCTCACGGCGGCACCGGACGCCGCGCTCCGGTGCACGGCCTCGGTCCACTCCATGTAGCGGACGCCGATCTCGAACGTGTTCATCGTCACGCGCTCGCGGCCGCGGATCGCGTTGATGAACTCCTCTTCGACGCGATGGAACGCCTGCTGCTCGCGCGGGTTCGGCAGCTCGGCGAGCTCGCGGTCGCCGCGCCGGCCGACGAAGATTCGCTGCTCGGCGTCGATGTGGATCGTGCCTTCGCTGCCGTAAATCCAGATTTGATTGCCCGGCGAGAGCCCCGTGGTCTCGCTGAACTTCAGGTGCACCGGCGCGCCGTTGGCAAGCTCGTGCAGCACCTCGACGTGGTCGGGGATCGTGGCTGCACGCAGCCGTCCTTCGCCGTCGCGGCGTTGCGGCACGTGCACGCGCGTCATCGCGCTCACGCGATTGCCCGGGCCGAGCCAACGCATCGCGGATTCGTACGTGCCGCCGACGTTGAGCACGTTCAAGCCGCTGAACTCGGGGTCGTGGCGCCAGTCGAGCTCGCCGTCGAAGGCGGCGAAGCCGCGTTGCAGCATCGCGACATCGACCGACAACACTTCGCCTATGTGGTTCTCGCCGAGCAAGCGCTGCAGCGCGCGATCGATGCGGTAGGTGCCCGAGCTCGGTACGAGCTGGCAGACGAGCTCAGGGTTTCGGCGCGAGGCCGCCAGCATGTCGCGCGCTTCGGCCGCGTCGTTCGCCATGCGCGCCTGGCAGAGCACGTGCAAGCCCCGTTCGAGCGCCGCGAGCGTGATCGTGCGGTGCATGTAGGGCCACGTGCCGATGAGCACGGCGTCGAGCCCGCCGGCGTCGAGCAGGTCCTCCCAGTCGGCGTGCGCGCGCGCGATGCCGAGCTCGGCCGCGGCGCGTTGGCTCGACTCGAGCGAGCGGTTCGCGACGGATACGAGCTCGACGCCCGGCTGGAGCTTGAGCCCCGGCACATGTGTAGAGCTCACGATGCCGCCCGCGCCGATGATGCCGACGCGGATGGGACGCTCGGTGCGATCCTGTTGAGCGAGCAGCGCTGCCGGCGCGAGCGCCGCGGCCACGGGCAACGCCGCCGAGGACAGGAACTCGCGGCGCTTGAGCTTGAATGACCGGTCGGCGTGGTTGTCGTCGTTCATGGCGTGGAATCCCTCTCGAGCGATGCCCCCGCACGATACGCGACCGCGCCGAAAAGCAGTAGGATGGAACGGCAAAGGGGAGGGCTCGCCATGAACGAGTGTCGTTCCGCCGTCGTTGCCGCCGCCGCCACACTGTTGCTTGCCGCGCCGGCGCAGGGCCAGGCGCCCGCGCCCGCCGCGCACTCGCCTTGGACTCCGCGCTACACACCCGACGGCCAGCCCGATCTGCAAGGCACCTGGGTCAACTTCGACAGCACGCCGTTCGAGGCCGACGCGGCGCCGCGCCAGCAGACCGGCGTGAACCCGCCGGCACACTGGGCGGATCACGACAGCCCCATGAGCCCGCAGCGGCGTTCGATGGTCGTCGACCCGCCGAGCGGCCGCGTGCCCGTGCAGAAGTGGGCCGAGGACAAACGCGACTACGACCTCGCGCATCTCGAGGATCACTATCGGCACGAGACGGCGTGGGTGCGCTGCATCACGCGCGGCGTGCCGGGCGGCATGTTTCCCGCGGGTTACAACAACGGCTACGAGATCGTTCAGATCCCGGGCTACGTGGTCATCGTCTACGAAATGATTCACGCCACGCGCATCATCCCGCTCGACGGGCGGCCGCATGTCGGCGCGAACATACGGATGTGGGACGGGGACCCACGCGGGCGGTGGGAAGGCAACACCCTCGTCGTCGAAACGACGAATTTTAACGCCTTGGGGTCGATCGCAACGAGCGCGGCGACGGGGCGCATCCGCGGCATCCCGCACAGCGAGGAGCTGCACGTCGTCGAGCGCTTCACCCGCGTCAGCGAGGACGTCATCGATTACTCGGTGACGATCACCGATCCCAAGGTCTACTCGGCGCCCTGGACCGTCGCCCTGCCGCTCAACCGCGACCCGAGTTACCTGATGTTCGAGTATTCGTGCCACGAAGGTAATCTCGCACTGCCGAACGCCTTGCGTGCCGGCCGTGTGCGCGAGCAAGCCGCGAGCGTGAAATAGAGTGGTGGGGCCGGTCGCCGTGAGGACGAATCTCGCTAAGGCTAGCGCGCGACGTCAGCGGCCTGGCTTCGTCGCCAACTGGCGCAGATAGGTCACGAACTCGGGGTCCTCGCCCTCGAGCAATGCCGGCAGCAAGGCGCGGAAATCTTCGCGCCTGCACCACTCGCGCATGTAGTCCTCCCAGGATAGCCAGCGCCGCGTCTGCTGCGCCGACATCTTCGGCGAGTACAGCAGCAGGTAGGCGCGCTCGAACAGCGACACCAGCATGTTGAAGATGATGAGCATTTGCTCGCGTTGTTCCTCGCTGAGCGCGGGTGTCGGCTCGGCCGCGAACAGGTGCAGATCCGGATGGTCGAGCGCTATCTTCAGGAAATCCTGGTAGTTGTCCGAGAGCAGCTGGTAGACCTCCTCGTCTTCGTTGTCGCGCTCCTTCTTCTGCTCGTAGAGGAACACGAGGATTGCGGCGGGCAAGCCGATCGTCGTGACGATGTAGCTCAGTAGCTCCCAGGTGGCCGTGTCCATCGCATCGCTCCTCTCAGTCTACGCGGCGGAAACCTCAATGGAGTCGCGAGCTTGTAACCGCCGCTTCGCGGCCACTCCGCCTCCGCACCGGCGTCGGAGTATCATGCCGGGGGTGCGAATCCGCTGACCAATCTTTTTGGGGGAATCTCATGGCGTTCGACTTGCTCGGCAAGAATTTCACGCCTCCCGACGTCCAGGCGAAGGTGACGGGTAGGGCCAAGTACTCGGAAGACTTCCGCGTCGACGGCATGGTCTTCATGAAAGTGCTCACGAGCCCGATGCCGCACGCGCGCGTCACGAACATCGACGCGAGCGCGGCGCTCGCGATGCCCGGCGTGCACGGCGTGCTCACGGCCGACGAAGTGCCGAGCTTCCCTGCTCCGCAAGAGACCATTCTCACCAACGAGCCCTTGTTCGTCGGCCAGCCGATTCTCGCCGTCGCGGCCGACACCGAGGAGCTCGCGAGCGACGCGCTCGAGCAGATCAAAGTGACCTACGAGGAGCTGCCGTTCACCGTCGATCCGCTGCAGAGCCTGTTCCCGGGCGGCCCGAACGCGCTCACGGGTGGCAACGTCGCCAGTGCCGGCGCGCTCAGGGACGTCAAGTGGACGGCCCAGGATTTTGCGGCCGTCACCGAATCCCAGCTGCCGATGGGCGCGCCGCTGACCGAGTGGTCCTACGGCGACGTCGATGCGGGTTTCGCGGCCGCCAAGGTCGTGCTCGACGAGACGTTCGTCACCGCCGGCCTCGCGCATCACTCGATGGAGTCGCGCAGCGCGCTGGCCTACTGGGAGAACGGCAAGTGCTTCCTGTACGGCTCGACGCAGGGCCAGAGCTTCCCGGTGCCGGGCATCGCGCGCCTGGTCGGCGCCGAGGTCGAGAACTTGGTCTACGTGTCCGAGTTCTGCGGCGGTGGCTTCGGCTCGAAGGGCGGCGGGTATCCGATCATGGCCCTGCCGGCGCACATGGCCAAGAAGATCAACCGCCCCGTAATGATGCGCGTGTCACGCCACGAGGAGTATTACCTCGGCTCCGCGCGGCCTGGGTTCCAAGGGCGCGTCAAGATCGGCTTTAAGGCCGACGGCCGGGTCACGGCGGTTGACCTTTATATAGTGCAGGAGAACGGGCCAAACCAAGGCTTCAACGACTGGCAGTCGGCGGCCGAGGCCGTATCGCTCGTCTACCAGCCGCTGGCTATGCGCTTCCGCGGCGTGCCCGTGCAGACGAATACCCCGCCGCGCGGCCCGCAGCGCGGGCCCGGGCAGAACCAGATCGCGGCGGCGTTCGAGCCGCTCGTCGACAAGGCCGCGGTTGAGCTCGGCTTGGACCGCGTCGCGATCCGGCGCATCAACGCCCCCGACAACGCGGCCAAGATCGGCTCGATGCAGGGCACGGTCACGAGCGCCTACCTAAAGGATGCGCTCGACCGCGGCGCCGAGCTCTTCGGCTGGAGCGAACGCCAAGCCCGCGCTCGCGAGCGCCGCGGCTCGAAGGTGCGCGGCCTCGGCGTCGGCACGGCCTACCACTCGGCGGGCGCGAACGGTTTCGACGGCCTCGTGCGCATCCTGCCCGACGGCAAGATCCACATCCACACGGGTGTCGGCAATCTCGGCACGTACTCGCACACCGCGACGTCGCGCGTCGCGGCCGAGGTGCTCAAGGCCAATTGGGAGAACTGCGTCGTCGTGCGCGGCGACAGCCGCCATCACCTGCCGTGGAATTTGAGCCAGTTCGGCAGCAACACGTCGTTCACGATGACGCGGACGAATTACGTGGCCGCGCTGGATGCCGTCGAGAAGCTCAAGGAGATCGCCGCGATGGACCTGGGCGGCACGGCCGCCGATTACGACATCGGCGGCGAGCGCGTGTTTGCGAAAGCCGATCCGGCGAAAGGCCTCACCTACGCGCAGGCTGCGCAGCGCGCCATCGAGCTCGGCGGCAAGTTCGACGGCCACGAGGTGGCGGCGGACTTGAACCCGCTGACGAAGGCGTCGGCGGCCGGCCTGGCCGGCACGGGCCTCGTGGGCGTCGCGAAGGACAATCTGCCGAGGACCGGGACGGTGCCGGCACTGGCCGCGGGCTTCATCGAGATCGAGCTCGACGTCGAGACCGGCAAGTTCGACGTCATCGACTACGTGGGCGTCGCGGACTGCGGCACCGTGCTCCACCCGCTGGGGCTCGCGCATCAGATCAAGAGCGGCGCCGTCATGGGCTTCGGGCTCGCGGTTTCCGAGCGGCACATCTACGACCCGCAGAGCGGGTTGCCGGGCAACGTCGGCCTGCTGCAAGCGAAGCTGCCGTCGTACCTCGACGTGCCGGCCACGATGCAGACGGCCGCCGTCGACATCGCCGATCCGCAGAATCCCGTCGGCGCGAAGGGCATCGGCGAGCCGGTGCAAGGGTGCGCGGCGGCCGCGCTGCTCTGCGCCATCTCCGACGCGCTCGGCGGCCACTATTTCAACCGCACGCCCGTCGTGCCCGACATGATCGTCAATGCGGCCAGCGGCCGCGCGCAGTCGCACAAACCCCTGCAGGTCAACACGGCATGAGCACGAATCACGGCCACGCGCTGCTGACTGTCGCCCTGTTGAGCGGGGCCGGCTTTTCACCTAGCATCAACTCGATTTCCCGCGTCTTCGGCGCTTCGGAGGGGAGAGTGCCTCATGGCTGACAACACCAGCGGCCGCGGTCATCCGGAACCGCGCTTCGATCAATTCGTTTCCAAGGCCACTTCCCGGCGCAATTTCATAAAGGGTGTGATTTTCTCGGGCGCCGCTGCGTCGGCCGCTGCTTCCCTCTTCACCCTCGGGTGCTCGCGCGGGTCAGGTTCGGCGGCGGGCGTCGAGCGGTTGCTGACGCTCAACGTCAACGGCCAGATGCGGCCCGTCGATGCGGCACCGAACGAAACGCTCGCGATGACGCTGCGCTACAGGCTCGGCCTCACGGGCACGAAGCTCGGCTGCGATCGCGGCGAGTGCGGCGCCTGCACCGTGCTCATCGACGGCGTGTCCAGCTACTCGTGCTCGACGCTGACTCACGCCGTGCGCGGCCGGCCGATTACGACGATCGAAGGTCTCGAGGGCCCCAACGGCGAGCTGCACAAGGTGCAGCAGGCCATGATCGACGAGCTCGGCCCGCAGTGCGGCTTCTGCACGCCGGGGCAGATCATGGCGGCCGTGGCGCTGCTCAATGAGAATCCGACGCCGACGCGCGACGAGGTGCGCCACGCGTTGGCGGGCAACCTCTGCCGCTGCGGCGCCTACGACCACTACTTGAACGCGGTGATGCGCGCGGCCGGCGGCGAGCGTCTGAGCCAGGCCTGAGCGCGAGACCACTAACACGAAGGAGCTTTGGCGATGTCCAGAGACATGATGAGCGCATTCGAGCTCTACCAGCCGGACACGGTGGAAGGCGCGGTGGAGCTCCTAGGGCGGTTCGGGGCTGAAGGTTGGGCGCTCGCGGGCGGCAACGACAGTTTCGACTGGTTCAAGGACCGGGTGAAGCGGCCGAAGTACGTCGTGGACTTGGGCGGCATCGCCGCGCTCAAGGGCATTCGCGAGACGGCCGACGGCGGTGTCGAAATCGGCGCGCTGACCTCGCTCACGGAGATCGAGCGCAGCTCGGTCATTCAGGGCCGCTACAAGGTTCTGGCCGATGCGGCGCGTCGCGTCGCGAGCCCGCAGATCCGGAACTCCGGGACGATTGGCGGCAACGTCTGCCAGGACGCGCGCTGCTGGTACTACCGCTACGGTACGGATTGTTACCGGGCCGGCGGCAACACCTGCTATGCCGATACGCCCGAAGGCCAGAACCGCGAGCACTGCCTCTGGGGCGCCGACCGCTGCGTGGCCGTGAGCCCTTCGGATACGGCTCCGGCGCTCGTGGCCCTCGATGCGACGATGGTCATCGTCGGTCCAGGAGGGCAACGCGAGGTCAAGGCAGAAGAGTTCTTCATCGGCCCGAACATCGACATCGAGCGCATGACGGTGCTCGAGGCCGGCGACGTGCTGACGTCGATTCGGCTGCCGGCCGAGTGGAGCGGCGCGCGCTTCTATTTCGAGAAGGTCGCGGACCGCAACACCTGGGACTTTCCGCTCGTGAACATCGCGGCGGCGATGAAGGTGAGCGGAGCTGCGGGCTCGGAGACCGTGGACGCGATCCGGATCGTGGCCGGGGCGGTGCAATGCGTGCCGCGGCGGCTCACGGTGGTAGAGGAGGTCGTGCGGGGTCAGGCGAAGACGGCGGAGACGGCGTCGCTCGCGGGCCAGAGCGCGGTCCGGGGCGCCACGCCGTTGAACTTCAACCACTTCAAGATCCCGCTGCTGCAAAACCTCGTCACGCGCGCCATTAGAGACGCTTAGGGCGACGCGCAACGGCGCCGCGAGGCGCCGAACGAGCTGCGAGTGGAGCTATTCCGAGTCAGTCGCGACATCTACGGCCGCGAAGTGCTGCAAGGCATGTCGTGGGATCTCCTGTGGGTGTTCTTCGGTTTAGGGTGCTTAGCTATAGCGGGCCACGCCCTCTATCGTTGGCTACTCGCTCCGAAACAACACTAGTCCAGTCGTCACCATGGCTTCACGCCCCGAGTCCGGCGGCACGGTTATCGCCGGCACGGCTAGCGCCGGCACGGCTAGCGCCGTCGTCCGCCACGCGCTTCCGGATCGCTTGTTTCATTGGCTCAGCGCCGTCTGCGTCGTGATTCTGCTCGGCACGGCGTTTCTGCCGATCCTCGGCCTGCAGTTCGGTTGGGTCACCGTGCACTGGGTCACGGGCCTCGTGCTCGCGGCCGCGGTCATTTTCCACGTCGTGCGCGTGGTGGCGCGCCGGAGCTTCGGTCAAATGTGGCTCGGCCGCGCCGACGTCGCCGACGCTCTCGACGTCGTGCGTGCGACGGTTGCGCACCGGCTGCCGGCGCGCCGGCCCGGCAAATACTCGGTGGCGCAGAAGCTCATTCACCACGCGTTCGCCGTCGCGGTCCTAACCACGCTCGTGACGGGCGGCCTCATGCTCGCGCGCATCGACACGCCTTGGTGGCAGCGCAATCCGTATATCATCGGCGACGAGGCCTGGGGCATCATCTACGTGCTGCACGGGCTCGCGGCGCTGCTGCTCATCACGATGGTGATGATGCACGTCTACTTCGCATTGCGCCCCGAAAAGCTCAAGTTCACGCGCGCTATGATCCGCGGCTGGATCACGCGCCAAGAATTCGCCGAGCACCATGACCCCAAGCGCTGGCAGGTAGACCGATGACGACGACCGACGACTTCGAGCAACGCGTAGAGGCCATCGAAACCGGCTACGAGTTCATGCTCGCCTATGCTGCGCAAGGTCGCGAGACCGACAAAGGCGCGGCCGCGGGCCGCAACGTCCGGGAGTATCTCGACAAGATGGTGACGGCACTTGATGGCCTCGCGCCCGTGATCGAGGCGCGCGCCCGCGCGCTCGATCCCAAGCTGCCGACGTCGAGCGCCGCGTTCTTCGCGGCCGTCGAGGCCGACGCGCTCATCGCGCTCGCGGCCATTCGCCTCGTGCTCGCGCGCGACGACATCAGCTCGCAGCTCGTCGACAACCTCAATGCGTCGATCCATCTGCGCGCGCTGCTCACCGATCTCTTCGTCGTCGACGAGGCGCTCAAGCCGCCGAAGAAGCGGCCCTGACGCAAACGCCGCGCGCGCCGCGACTTGCGACCGCGCGAGCGATTTGTTTATGCTGCCTCAGGGTTCTGCGTCGCAGGCCATCGAGGATTCAGCCATGAAGAAAACAATTGCCACATTGCTCGGTCTTTCTGCTGTTTCGTTCCTCGTCATTTCGTGCGGCGGCACGGGTGGTAGCACGACCGCTGAAGCCCCACCGGATACGCCCGAACAGAGGGCATTCACATATCGCACCGGCCTCATGCAGACCATCGCCTACAAGGTGGCGCAGGTGCGCGGCATGGAGCAGGGCGAGATCCCCGTCGACGAAGCGATCGCCGTGAAGCATTCGCGCGACATCGCCACGCTCGCGGGCATGATCACCGAGGGCTTCATTCCGAACAGCGCCGTGGAAGGCAGCGCCGCGTTACCGGACGTCTGGACCAACAATGCCGACTTCCAACAGAAAGCCGCCGACTTGCAAAACGCCTCGCAGGCGCTCGCCGACGCCGCTGCGGCGAACGGTTTCGAGGCCTCGAAGGGCATGGTGCAAGCCGTGAGTCAGGGCTGCGCCGGTTGCCACCGCCCGTATCGACGCCGGCAAGAGTAGCGCGACGCACCGTTACTGCAGAGTGCCCTTGCGCTGAAAACCGGCGCGATCGCCGGAACGCACGCGCAGCTGCATCTTTTCGGTGTTGCGCAGCACGTTGATCGGCACGTCGACGCCCGCGCTGCCGAGACTCCAGACGCGCCGGAACATGTTGGCGAGCCCCTCGACGGGCTCGTCGTCGATGCCGACGATGACGTCGCCGGGGCGCAGGCCCGCCTTGTCCGCGGGGCAGTTGCGGTAGACGCCGACGACCGTGAGGTCGTTTTGGTCGTCGTGCACGAGCATGCCGAGCCACGGCCGCGGCGGTGCCGAGCGCCGGCCGTGCTCACAGATCTCGTCGATGATGGGCTCGAGCAGCTCGATCGGCACGAACATGTTGACCGTCGCCATGCTGCCGTGAACCTCGAAGCCTTGGATCACGAGCGAGCCCAAACCGCAGAGCTGCCCGGCGCGATCGACGAGCGCCGCGCCCGACCAGCTGTCGTGCGGTGGCGTCGTGAACACCGCCTCGTCGAGCACGTATTCCCAGCGGCCCGCGAACTCCTGCTTCGCGACCACGCGCGCCTCGATGGCGGGTTCCTTGCCGCCGCTGCTCACGACGGTGACCGCGTCGCCGACCACGAGCGCATCGGCGCGGCCGAGCTTCATCGTGGGGCCGTACAGCGGCAACGACGGCTTGACGAGCGCGAGCCCGCTGTCGAAGTCGTAGCCCATGACGAATCCCGGCACGACGGTCTCGCGCGTGCCTATCCAGAGGTTCTCTGCCTCGTGGACCACGTAGCCGATCGTCGCGATCAAGCCATCCGGACGAATGCGGACGCCGTGACCGACGCGCTCCGTGCCGAGCAATCCCGCGCTCATCGCGTCCTCGGGGACGTGCGCCGTGATCGACACGACGGCATCGCTGGGCGGCTTCACTAAAGCGGCTGTGGCCATGTGCTAATGGTAGCGTCGCGCCCCGCTGGCCGCGAGCGCGTCGCATCCCAGAACCTTTAGAAAAAATGAGACAAAACGCAGGAACGTCTTCCGATGCCGCACGGCCGCGGGTGGCATACTTTTCCGACACACGCGCACGTCGGCGCCACTCTCCCGATGCTCGGCACGGAAGCGGAGCAACGACCCCCTAGGGAACTCGGACGAATGTCATGAAGAATGCGTTGCTCATCGTGCTCGCCTTCGCTCTCGGCGGGGGCGCCATGTGGTACTTCACGAACAGCCGTGAAACCGTCGGTGGCGCCCCAGGCCCCGCGGCCGGCGGCTTCGCGCCCGGCGGCCGGCCGCAAGCGCAACCGCCGCTCGTGACGGTCGGGCGTGCGCGCCGCGATCGAATCTACGACGTCGTCGAAGCGCTCGGCACTGCGCAGGCCAACGAATCGGTGACGCTCACGGCCAAGGTGACGGACACCGTGCGGCGCGTGAACTTCGAGGACGGCGACTACGTCGAGGCCGGCGCCGTGCTCATCGAGCTCACGAATCAGGAAGAGGAAGCCCTGCTCGCCGAGGCGCGCGCCAATCTCGACGACGCCGAGAGCCAGCTGCGGCGTTTCGAGGACTTGAGCAGCCGCGGTCTTTCGGCCGAATCCGAGCTCGACGTCGCGCGCTCGCGCGCGGCGGCGATGCGCGCGCGGCTCAACAGCATCGTCGCACGACTGCGCGACCGGCTCATCCAAGCGCCGTTCAGCGGTTTGCTCGGTTTCCGTCAGGTGAGCCCGGGCACCATGTTGAGCCCGAACACGCCGATCACCTCGATCGACGACATCGCGGTCATCAAGCTCGACTTCACGGTCCCCGAGTCGGCGATGGGCTCGATGACGCCGGGCGCCAAGGTCGTCGCCAAGAGCGTGAGCTTCCCCGACCGCGACTTCGAAGGCGTCGTGCGCACGGTCGGCTCGCGCGTCGACCCCGTGACGCGCGCGATCACGGTGCGCGCGCACGTCGAGAACGCCGATCGCTCGTTGCGCCCCGGCATGTTGCTCACGGTCGAGATCGTGACGGCCGAGCGCATGGCGCTCGTCGTTCCCGAGGGCGCCGTCTTCCAGGTGCAGAACCGCGCTTACGTCTATCGCGCCGACGGCAATGTCGCGCGCCAGCAGCAGATCGAGGTCGGCGGCCGCCGCTTCGGCGTCGTCGAAGTGCTCGGCGGTCTAGTCGAAGGCGATCTCATCGTCGTCGAGGGCATCGTGAAGCTGCGCGACGGCGGGCCCATGCGGTACGACGCCAAGGACACGGCCGTCAGCGAGCGCTCGCCGGCCGAGCCCCCCGTGACGGCCGCCGGCGACGCGTAGCTGACGAGGGCGGCGCCATGTGGTTGTCCGACACTTCCGTCAAGCGCCCGGTCTTCGCGACCGTGCTCAGCATGCTGCTCGTGGCGCTCGGGGCGTTGTCGTTCCGTGATCTCACGGTCCGCGAGCAGCCCGATACCGTCACGCCGACGGTCCAAGTGCAGGTCGGCTACCCCGGCGCCTCGGCCGAGGTCATCGAGACGCGCATCACCCAGGTGCTCGAGGCGGAGCTGTCGGGAATCGAGGGCGTCAAAAGCATCCGCTCGCAGAGCCGCGACGGCCAGTCGTCGCTGACCGTCGAGTTCTACCTCGACCGCAATCTCGACGAGGCGGCCAACGACGTGCGCGACCGCGTGTCGCGCGTGAGCCGCCGGTTACCCGAGGACGCCAACCAGGTCAGCGTGCAGAAGGCCGACGCCGACACGCAGCCGATCATGTGGCTCACGCTCGCGAGCAACGACCTCTCGCTCATGGAGCTCACGGACTACATGCAGCGGTACTTGCTCGACCGCTTCGCCACGATTCCGGGCGTTTCGCAGATCAATCTATTCGGCTCGGGCGGGCCGTCGATGCGCGTTTGGATCGACCGCCAGGCGCTCTCCGCGCGCAACCTCACGGTCACCGACATCGAGACGGCGCTCCAGCGCGAGAACATCGAGCTGCCCGCGGGCCGCATCGAGTCGAAAGATCTCGACTATCAGGTGCGCATCGCGCGCAACTATCAAACGGCCGACCAGTTCCGCAACCTCGTCATCGCACAGGGCGCCGACGGCCATCTCGTTCGGCTCGGCGAAGTCGCGACGGTCGAGATCGCCTCGCGCGAGCGGAATCGCATCTTCCGCACCAACGGCGCGCTCACGACGGGCTTCGGCATCATCAAGCAATCGACGGCGAACACCGTCGAGGTGCTCGACGCCGTCAAAGGCGAGGTCGCCCAGGTCAACGCCGACCTGCCCGAGGGCATGGAGCTCATCACGAGCGGCGACGAGTCGCTCTACATTCGCGCTGCGATCGAGGAGATCTACTGGACGATCGGCATCACGACCGTGCTCGTCGGCTTCGTGATCTTCGTGTTCTTAGGCTCGCTGCGCGCGACGCTCATTCCGCTCGTCACGATTCCGATCTGCTTGATGGCGACGTTCTCGGTGCTCGCGGCGTTCGGCTTCTCGATCAACCTCGTCACGCTGCTAGCGCTCGCGCTGTCGATCGGTCTCGTCGTCGACGACGCGATCGTCGTGCTCGAGAACGCGCATCGGCGCATCGAGACCGGGGAGGCGCCGCTGCTTGCGGCGTTCAACGGCACGCGGCAGGTGGCGTTCGCCGTCATCGCAACCACGGTCGTGCTCGTATCGGTGTTCGCGCCCGTGGCGTTCTTGCGCGACAGCATCGGCCGCGTGTTCGCCGAGCTCGCCGTGACGATCGCGGCCGCCGTGATCTTCTCCTCCGTGCTCGCCTTGTCGCTGACGCCGATGATGTGCTCGAAGCTGCTGCGTTCGAGCGTCAAGGAGAGCCGGCTCACGCACGCGCTCGACAGGGCCTTCGGGAAGTTGTCGGACCGCTACCAGGCCGCACTGCGCGTCACGCTGCGCGCGCCGTGGCTGTCGGTCGCGGCGTGCGCCGCGATCGGCTTCGGTGCCTACCTGTTGCTGCAAGCCATCCCGCAGGAGTACGCACCGGTCGAAGACCGCGGCCAGTTCAACGGCCAGATCCAGGCGCCCGAGGGCACGAGCTACGAGCGCCTGCTCGGGTCCGCCATGAAGGTCGAGGCCGCGCTACAGCCGTATTTCGACGACGGCAGCATCCAGCGCGGCATCGTCAGCGTGCCGGGTTGGGGCAACAATCAATCGGGCATCGTGAACGTCACGCTCAAGCCGTGGGGCGAACGCCAGATCGGCACGCAGGACATGCTCAACGATCTCAACAGACAGTGGGAAGAGATCCCCGACATCCGCGTCAACGCTTTCTTGAGCAGCGGCAACCGCGGCGGCGGCGGTGGTGGTGGCGGATCGCCCGTGCAGATCGTGCTCGGCGGCCCGAACTACGAGGAGCTCGCGCGTTGGCGCGACCTCATCATCGCGCGCGCGTCCGAGGAGAACCCGGGCCTCGTACGGCTCGATTCGGACTTGCGCGAGACGCAACCGCAGGTGCAGGTGCGCGTCGACACCGATCGCGCCGCGAGCCTTGGTGTGACGGCGCGCAGCATCGGCACGACGCTCCAGACGCTCATGAGCGAGCGCCAGGTCACGACCTACGTCGTCGACGGTGAGGAATACGACGTCGTGCTCCAAGCGAAGCCCGAGCAGCGCGCGAGCTACGCCGATCTGTCCAACATCTTCGTGCGCGCCGACCGCGGCGGCGGGCTCATCCCGTTATCGAACCTCATGACGCTCGAGGACATGGCGGGACCGAGCCAACTCCAGCGGCACAATCGCATGCGGGCGATCACGATCTCCGCGAACTTGGCACCGGGCTACTCGCTCGGCGAGGCGCTCGCGTACCTCGAGAACCTCATTCGCACCGAGCTGCCCGCGACGGCGCAGATCGACTATCGCGGAGAGTCGCTCGAGTACAAGGAAGCCTCGGGCGCGCTGTACTTCACGTTCGGTGTTGCGCTGTTCGTCGTGTTCCTCGTGCTCGCGGCGCAGTTCGAGAGCTTCGTGCATCCGCTCGTCATCATGGTGACCGTGCCGCTCGCCGTGGCGGGCGGGCTGCTGGGGTTGGCCGTCGCAGGCAAGACGCTCAACATCTACAGCCAGATCGGGCTCATCATGCTCGTGGGCATCGCGGCCAAGAACGGTGTGCTGATCGTGGACTTCATCAATCAAATGCGCGATCAGGGCATGGCGTTCAAAGACGCGATCGTCGAAGGCTCGCGGATCCGTTTGCGGCCCGTGATCATGACGGCGTTCGCGGCCACCATGGGGTCCGTGCCGTTGATCTTCGCCGAAGGGCCCGGCTCGGCGAGCCGCTCGGCGCTCGGCGTCGTGATCTTCGCGGGCGTGAGCTTCGCGACGTTCTTCACGCTGTTCATCGTGCCCGCCGTCTACAACCTCATGGCGCGCGGCACGGGCTCGCCGAACGCGGTCGCGCACAAGCTCGCGACGATGCGTACCGAGGTCAGCCACTAGTAGGGGTTTCGCTGGCCCGCTTCCATGAGAACCAGTCTGCGCCTTGCGTTTCTTACGCTGGTCATGGCATCGACGATCGGCTGCGACAGGGTTACGAAGCACATGGCCACGGCACTGCTAGCCGACAGGCCCACGCAGTCGTTCCTCGGTGAATTCGGTGCGTCTCGTATACGCGGAGAACACCGGCGGCTTTCTTAGCCTCGGTGCCGGGCTACCACCAGTTGTGCGGACGTTTCTCTTCACTGTCGTGACCGGCGCGGTTCTCGACTTCATGAACGTTGGTGTCGGTTGGTTGCGTACTGGCATCTTCAATTTTGCCGATGTAGCCATCATGGTGGGGATCGCTCTTTTCCTACTCAGCGATCGCGGTCCTTACCGAGGTTACACAGGGCGCTGCCGTCTACGAAGCCAAGCAAGGCAAGAAGCGCGACGAAGGCAATGCGGGCGATCCTCCGAACGAAGAGTGAACGGTGAGCGGAACATTCCGGCAGCTACTCCGTCGGTAGGTGTAGGCTTCTACCTATGAAGCCCGTGCTCGAGTCCATCAGCCCTTTCTTCGGCGTCGCCGACATGACAGCGGCGGTCGAGTTCTACACCCAATCGCTGGGCTTCGACCTGGGCTGGAAATGGGGCGGGCCGCCGACCCTCGCCAACGTTTGTCGCGACAGAATCAGCATCAGTCTCTCTGCGAAACCCTCGGAGAGGACTGTCGGCGACATCTACGTTCAGATGTCGGGTGTCGACGGCTATTTCACGGAGCTCGAAAGCAGGGGCGTGAAAGTCGGCGCCCTTGCGGATCGCGACTATGGCATGCGAGATTTCCTCGTCGTCGACCCCTGGGGGAATCGCCTTGTCTTCGGCGAACCGATCTCGGCGTAAGTTGAAAAGGGTGCCTGCATGACCGCACCGCTGCTGCCCGAAACGATCGCCACACCGCGCCTGACGCTGCGGCCGTTCCGCTTCGAGGACGTCGACGAAGTGCTGGCGTACGCCGACGACGAGGAGTGGAGCAAGTACCTGATTGCCGTGCCGCATCCGTATCAGCGCTCGGACGCCGTGCAGTTCGTCGCGCGGCAGGTGCTGCTCGATCGGGCCGTGCATCCGTCGTGGGCAGTGGTCATCGACGGATCGCTGGTCGGTAGCATCAATCTTCGTTTCAAGCTCGATTACCTCGTGGTCGAGATGGGCTGGTCGCTCAACCGAAGGCTCTGGGGCCAGGGCGTGGTGACCGAGGCGGTTCGCGCCGTCATCGAGAGCGCGTTCCGTACGCACCCGCGGCTCGCCCGCATCAGCGCCACGGCAGACACGCGCAACCTGGCCTCACTTCGGGTCATGGAGAAGATCGGAATGAAGCGAGAGGGCGTGCTGCGGCAGTGCCGGTTGTCTCGAGAAGGGCTCGTCAACGAAGCGCTCTACGGCCTGTTGCGCGCCGACTGGATGCGCGGGGGCGATGGAGCCTAGAGCCCGTCAGCGGCGCAGAATTGCCCACCAGCGCGCGATGTTGAGCAGGCTCTGGAGCGCCACGGCGACGTAGGTGAACGCCGCGGCCGTGAGCAGCTGCCGTGCGCGCGGCAAGTCCTCGCGGAACACGATGCCGCGCTGCTTGAGCAACGGCAGCGCGCGGTTGAAGCTCGCATCGAGCTCCGTCGGCAGCGTCAGGAAGTGCACGACGACGCCCGTGCCGAGCGTCAGCATCCCGCCCGCGAAGCCGAGCAGAGCCAATGGCGGCGAGCGCGTCAGCGCGAGCGCGACCGGCGCCAGCATGAGCATGCCGGCACCGATTTTCTCGATCGGCGCGACCCAGCGCACGAGTTGCGTGCGCCAACGCAGCGGGGCGAACGCACGCGCGTCCTGGAGCGCGTGGCCCACTTCGTGCGCGGCAATCGTGATCGCGGTCAGCGAGCGGCCGTTGAAGTTGTCGACCGAGAGTCGCACGACTTTGGCGAGCGGATCGTAGTGATCGCCGTGCTCCGTGATCTCGGTGACGACGTTACGCAGCCCGAGCGCATCGAGCAGGTGGCGTGCGGTTTGTCCGCCCGTGCGCGCGTAGCGATGGGCCGGCTCGCGGTAGCGGCTCATGACGGCCTTCACCCAGAGCCCGGGCCCGACCGTCAGCACGAGCAGCACGAGCACGATCACTAGCCAAGGCATCGGCGCTACTCCCGGTGCTCGTCGACGACCGTGTTGCGCAAGGTGCCAATCTCAGGCACGTGCACCTCGACGGTATCGCCGCCGCGCAGATACTTCGGTGGAGTGAACCGCGCGCCCGCGCCCGTCGGCGTCCCCGTCGCGATGAGGTCGCCGGGAGTCAGGCGCATGAAGCTCGACAGATATTCGATGAGCCGCGCGAACGGAAAAATCAGGTTCGCCGTCGTGTCGTCCTGGCGCAGCTCGCCGTTGACGTGCGTCGTGAGATGGAGCTCGGCGCCCTCGGCAATCTCGTCGGCGGTCACGA
Organism: uncultured Gammaproteobacteria bacterium; assembly: GCA_964503125.1. Lineage (GTDB taxonomy): Bacteria > Pseudomonadota > Gammaproteobacteria > Steroidobacterales > Rariloculaceae > FEN-1219. The sequence goes on along the minus strand of CAZCZE010000027.1, from coordinate 21,178 downwards.
GCCAGGGACCCAAGCTGCCGGACTGCTCGAAATTCTTGCCTGGCGTCACGTTGAACTTCGAATGGCGGAGCCAGTCGCGAACCGAGCCTTCGTTCATGAGTGACAAACCGGCCACGTGCTGCCAGGCGTCCGCGGCCGCGATGCGGCGGCCGGCCTTGCCGATGACGAGCACGATCTCGCCTTCGTAGTCGAGCTGGTCGGATTCCGGCGGATTCAAGATGGGCTCGAGGTGGCCGACGAGGCTGCCAGGGGTGCGCATGAACACGCTCGGGTACTGCGGCGCCTGCTCGCCGTCCTTGTACTCTTCGTTGCGGTTGCCGTAGTTGATGCCGATGCAGATGATCTTCTCGGGGTCGGGCACCGTCGGCAGATAGCGGATCTCGTCGAGCGCGATCGTGGCTTTGCTCGACGCGCCGAGCGCCATGGCGCGGTGCAGCTCGCCCGCGCGCAACACGGCGCCCAGTGTCGGATACTGCTCGCCGAGCAGGCGTCCGAGGTCGACGATGCCACCTTCGGTGACGCTGCCACCTTCGGTGACGCTGTCACCTTCGATGACGCCGCCGTCGCCGTTCACGGCGCCGAAGCTTGCGTAGTCGCCGACTGCGAAGCTCAGCAAGCGCATGGCGCGCTAGAGCCCCGCGCGTTCGAGCACGCCGTCGAGCTTGGCTGCGAGCTCGGGCGTCGCGCTCACCATCGGCAGGCGGTGCTCGTTGTCGGCGAGCAGCCCGAGCTTCTTCATCATGTACTTCATGGGAATAGGGTTCGTGTCGAAGAACACGGCCTTGTTGATCTCGAGCAGTTGCTCGTGCAGGCGCCGACCCGTCGCGAGATCGCCTTTGAACACGGCCTCGCACATCTGTGCGAGCACCTTGGGCTTCAGGTTGCCGACGGCGTTCATGAGGCCGCAGGCGCCGATCGTCATCATCGGGAAGCTCAGCTCCTCGATCCCGACGAACACTTTGAAGTCGTGGCCGAACTCGTGCAGGCACTCCGAGACGAAGCCTAAGTCGTTGACAGCTTGCTTGATGCCGACGAAGTGCGGCGACTTGTCCTTGATCGCCTTGAGAGTCTCGAGCGTGACGCCGACGGCCGTGCGGCCCGGGATGTGATAGACCATCCACGGCACGTCGTGTCCCGCCGCGAGCTCGAGGTAATACGCCACGAGGCCGCGCTGCGGCGGGCGAACGTAATAGGGCGTGACGATCAAGAGCGCGTCGGCGCCGGCCGCGAGCGCGTGCTCGGTGAGCGCGCGGCTCTCGGCGAGCGACTGCGAGCCCGTTGCAGCGACGACGGGCACGCGGCCTTTCGTGATGTCGACGGCGAGCGTCACGAGGCGGTTGCGCTCGTCGGTCGTCAACGTCGACGGCTCGGCCGTCGTGCCGTTGACGAGAATGCCGTGCGAGCCTTGCTCGATCTGAAACTCGACGAGCGCGGCGTAGCGCTCGTAGTCGACGGCGCCGCGCGCGAACGGCGTGATCAGCGGCGGAATCGAGCCGCGCAGTGCGGCGAGAGCTTTCGCAAGTTGCGGCATCTTTTTCTCGAGCGCACGAAATTGACAGGCGTTGCGGCCGTCAATTACCGTGTCAGATTGGCGCACACCGGCGCCTCGAGTGTACGTTAAGCCGCATCGGGATTCACCTTGCCGCACCTGATCGTCGAGTATTCCGCCAACATCGAGGATCAGATTGCGCTCGACGCGCTGCTCGACAAGCTCCACGCTTCTGCACTGCGCACCGGCGTGTTCCCGATCGGCGGCCTGCGGGTCCGCGCGCATCGCGCCGACGCCTACCGCATCGCCGATTTGTCACCCGACAACGGCTTCGTGCACGTCACGGCGCTCATCGGCCACGGGCGGCCGCTCGACGTGCAGCAGCGCGCCGGCGAAGAGCTGCTCGCCACGCTCACGGAGCACCTCGCGGCGCTCTACGAGCGCAGCCCGCTCGCGATCTCGCTGAACATCCAAGAGTCTCATCCCGTGCTCAACTTCAAGAAGAACAATCTGCACGAGTACGTCAAGCGCCGCGGCGGCAAACCATGAGCAGCGCCTCGACGCTCGACGGCAACGTCGCGAAGGCCGAGCAGTACCTCGCGCGGTTTCGCGCGCAAGGCGTGCGGCATTTCATCGACGGCACGGCGCGGCCCGCGGCATCGGGCCAGACGTTCGAGACGTGCACGCCGATCGACGACCGCGTGCTCGCGGCCGTTGCCGCGGGCGATGCGGCCGACGTCGATGCGGCCGCGAGCGCGGCGCAGCGCGCGTTCCCCGCTTGGCGCGACCTACCCGGCACCGACCGGCGCAACCTGCTGCACGAGATCGCCGACGCGATCGAGGCGCGCGCCGAGGAGGTCGCCTTGCTCGAGTCGCTCGACACGGGCCAGCCGATCCGCTTCATGTCGGCGGCCGCGAAGCGCGGGGCCGAGAACTTCCGCTTCTTCGCCGATAAAGCGCCCGAGGCCGAGCGCGGTCTGTCGCTGCCGGCGCGCCAGCACGTCAACTACACGCTGCGGCAGCCGATTGGGCCCGTCGCCGCGATCACGCCGTGGAACACGCCGTTCATGCTGTCGACATGGAAGATTGCGCCGGCGCTCGCTGCGGGCTGCACCGTCGTGCACAAGCCCGCCGAGTGGAGCCCGATCACGGCGACGCTGCTCGCCGAAATCTGCAGCGCGGCCGGATTGCCACCCGGCGTGCTCAACACCGTGCACGGCCTCGGCGAGACGGCCGGCAAGGCCGCGACACAGCATCCCGCGATCCGCGCCGTCGCGTTCGTCGGCGAATCGGCAACGGGCAGCGCGATCATGGCGCAGGCCGCGCCGACGCTGAAACGGCTGCACTTCGAGCTCGGCGGCAAGAATCCCGTCGTCGTGTTCGATGATGCCGTTTTGACGCGCGCGCTCGACGCCGTCGTGTTCATGATCTACAGCTTGAACGGCGAGCGCTGCACGTCGTCGAGCCGGCTGCTCGTGCAGAAATCGATCGAGCGCGAGTTCACCGAGCAGCTGGTCGCGCGCGTGCGCACGATCAAGGTCGGCCATCCGCTCGATCCCGCAACCGAAGTCGGGCCCTTGATTCACAGGAAGCACGTCGAGAAGGTGCTCGGCTACTTCGACGTCGCGCGCAGCGAGCGCGTCGCGATTCCCGTCGGCGGGGCAGCGGCCGCGCAGCGCGGCAACTACGTACAGCCGACCGTGTTCGCGGGCGCGCAGAATGGCATGCGTGTGGCGCAGGAAGAGATCTTCGGGCCCGTGCTCACGGTGATCCCGTTCGCCGACGAGAAGGAAGCGCTCGCACTCGCGAACGACGTGCGCTACGGCTTGGCTGCGTATCTCTGGACCAGCGACGTCGGCCGCGCGCACCGCTTCGCACGCTCGCTCGAGGCCGGCATGGTCTGGGTGAACTCCGAGAACAATCGCCACTTGCCGACGCCGTTCGGCGGCATGAAAGCGAGCGGCATCGGCCGCGACGGCGGCGACTACAGCTTCGACTTCTACATGGAAACGAAGAACGTCTGCGTCGCGTTGGGCTCGCATCGCGTGCCGACGCTGGGGCGCTGAGCCTGCCATGAGCCTCTATTACGTGCAGAAGCTCATGTATCAGCTCAACCGCGATTCCGCGGTGCGCAAGCGCTTCGACGTCGACCGTTCTGCGTTGCTAGACGAGTACGAGCTGACGGCCGAGGAGCGCACGGCGATCGTGGACGGCGACATCGGCTTGCTGTACGTCTTAGGCGTCAATGGCCAGATCCTCATGCACTACGCCGCGCTGCTCGGGCAGCCGTGGGACGTCTATATCAATGCGATGCGCGATGGCGTGCGCCAGCACGGCCCCGTGCGCGGCGGCCTCTACACCATGCTCAAAGACCGGCAGCGATGAGCCTCGTGTTCGCCGGCGTTTGCAGCCACGCGCCCGGTATCACGGGTCGCGCCGCGCGCGCCGAGCCCAGAGTGCGTGACGCGTTCTACGCCAAGCTCGGCGAGCTGCGCGCGCGCCTCGAAGCCGCGCGGCCCGACGCGCTCGTCGTCGTCGCGGCCGAGCACTTCGCGAACTTCTTCATGAACAACATGCCGGCCTATTGCGTCGGCATGGCCGAGCATTACGAAGGGCCGATCGAGGACGAGGCCTGGCTCGCGATCGAGCGGCACCGCGTGCCGGGCAACGCGGCGCTGTCGCGGCGCGTGATCGAAGCCATGCTCGGCGACATCGACGTCGCGTACGCCGAGGAGTGGAAGTTCGATCACGGCATCATGGTGCCGCTGCATTTCTTGACGCCGCGCTACGACTTGCCCGTCATTCCCGTCAACGTCAATTGTCAGGGGCCGCCGCTGACGCCGCTCAAGCGCGCCTACGAGTTCGGCCGCGCGCTGCGCCGCGCGTGCGACGCGCAGCCCGAGCGCATCGCGCTCATCGGCACGGGCGGCATCTCGCACTGGCCCGCCACGCCGGACTCCGGCGTCATCAACGAGGCCTGGGACCGCAAGTTTCTCGAGCGCTTCCTCGCCAACGATCGCGCGGTGCTCACCTCGTACAGCGACGAGGAGACGCTGCGCGACGCGGGGCAGGGCGGCTTCGAGATCCGCACGTTCCTCGCCGTCGCGGGCGCGACCGAGGGCGCCACGGGCGAGCTCCTGTTCTACGCGCCGATCCCCATCTTCGCCGTCGGCTGCACGGTCGCCACCATGCGCGTCGAGTGACCGGCGCCGAAGCGAAGTTCAGCTGGCTCATTCCGTTTCTTGGGGTGCTGTCGGCGCTCGGGCCGCTGTCGAACGATCTCTTCGTGCCGTCGCTGCCGCTCGTGGCGGCGGGGCTCGACGCGAGCGGCGGCGCCGTGCAGCTCACGCTGAGCACGCTGCTGCTCGGCCTCGCGCTCGGGGCGCTCGTCTACGGGCCGCTGTCGGATCAGTACGGGCGCAAGCCCGTCCTGGCCGCCGGGCTCGCGGTCTACGTCGCGGCGGGCGTCATGGCGGCGCTGGCCGACAGCCTCGCGCTGCTCGTCGCGTGGCGCTTCCTCCAGGGGCTCGGCGCGTCGTCGGGCATGGTGCTGGCGCGCGCGATCATCCTCGATCGCTGGCGCGGCGAGCAGGCGTCGCGGGTGCTGTCGTGGATGGCGATCGTGACGTTCCTGTCGCCCGTGCTCGCACCGCTCGTCGGCGGGCAGATCGCCTCGCTCGGGCGCTGGCAGACGATCTTCTGGGTGCACGCCGCCGCCGGCGCCGTGTGTCTCGCGGCGCTCGGGGCCGTCGAAGGCACGCCGCGCAATGCCACGAGCCATCTGCTCCGGCGCATCGCGGCGTACGGCACGATCGTGCGCGACACCCGCGCCGTCGGCTACATGGGCTGCACGGCGCTCGGCTTCGTCGGCGTGGTGCCGCTCATCACGAACTCGTCGTTCGTGTTTCAGGACTACTACGGGCTCACGCCGTTCGAGTACGGGCTCTGCTTCTCGTTGATCATGCTCGGCGGCAGCGTCGGCGCCTATACGAACAGCCGCGTCGTCGCGCGATTCGGGATCAGCAAGCTCATCGGGCTCGGCACGACGTCGATGGCCGCCGGCGGGACCGCCGCGCTCGTCGCGACGCTGGCCGGCGGCGGCGTGCTCGGCATCCTGCTGCCCGGCGTGCTGTACATGTTCGGCGTGGGCTTCACGTTCGCGAACTCGATGGCGCGCACGATGAGCCGCTTCCCGGACAGCATGGGCGCGGCGTCGGCCGTGTTCGGCGTCAATCAGTTCCTCGTCGGCGCGCTCGTCGCGGCCGGATTGAGTTTGTTCGCAGAACCTTCGCCGTTGCCGCTCGCACTCACGATAAGCGTAGCCGGTTGTGCCTGTGCGACGTTGTGGTGGGGCTGGCTCCATCGCCAGCCCGTGTGACGGCGCGTTCTGGCGCCAGGCGGCTTTCGTGATATTGTCCCTGAAGTGGTTCCTTGGGCTGGAGTAATCGTATGAGACGGCTCGTCGCGGCGGCACTCGTTCTCGGCTTCGCGTCGACGGCCACGGCCCAGCCCGAGTCGGCGTACTACGGCCTCGCGCTCGGGTCGTTCGATTACCAGGAGGACGAGGTCGCGCCGGTGTTTTCCGGCGTCAGTAGCGACGCCGACACCTGGCGGCTCATGGTCGGCTACCAGTTTATGGAGCACCTGGCCGTCGAAGGTGGTTACGCCAAGACAGGCACGATCCGGGACACGGTGAACCACCCGTTCATTCCCTCCCCGTTCGAGCTCAGTACCGAGTTCTCGATCCTGACCATCCGCCTGCTGGGCGTCCTGAACCTCGACAGCGGTATCACAGTGCTCGGCGGCATCGGTTATGCCGAAATGAATCAGGACTTCGAGATCGCGCCCCAGGGGTTCGCGCCGCAGTCGGACGACGTGGACATCGGCGAGCCGACGTACTTTGCCGGCGTGCAGTACGACTGGGACCGGTTCGCGATACGCCTCGCCTACGAGAAATACGACTTCAGCGCGGGCCTCTTCAACGACGACATCGACGTCGACGAGAAGACGCTGACTTTCTTCTACAAGCTCTAGGTTGCCGGTCGTCAGCGCGCCACTCCCGAGGCTACCTACGCTGCTCCATCGGCACGTAGGCGCGCTTCGCCGCGCCCGTGTAGACCTGTCGCGGCCGATCGATGCGCTGCGAGCCGCCGATGCGGACCTCGCGCCAGTGGGCGATCCAGCCCGGCAAGCGGCCGATCGCGAACATCACCGTGAACATGCTCGTCGGAATGCCGAGCGCGCGCATGATGATGCCGCTGTAGTAATCGACGTTCGGGTAGAGCTTGCGCTTCACGAAGTACTCGTCTCTGAGCGCGATTTCCTCGAGGCGCATGGCGAGCTCGAGCAGCGGATCGTTGACCTCGAGCTTCTTGAGCAGCGCGTGGCAGGACTCCTTGATGATCCTGGCGCGCGGGTCGAAGTTCTTGTAGACGCGGTGGCCGAAGCCCATGAGCCGCGCGTGGGCGTCCTTGTCCTTGACCCGCGCGATGAACGTCTCGAGCTTCTCGTCGCTGTTCTCGAGCTCCGTGAGCATCTCGATGACGGCCACGTTGGCGCCGCCGTGCAGTGGCCCCCAGAGCGCGCAGACGCCGGCCGCGACCGAGGCGTAGAGGTTCGCCTGCGACGAGCCGACCATGCGTACGGTCGACGTCGAGCAGTTCTGCTCGTGGTCGGCGTGCAGCAGCAGGAGCTGGTCGAGCGCCCGGACGACGACCTCGTCGGGCTGATACAGCTTGTGCGGGAACGAGAACATCATGTGCAGGAAATTGGCCGTATAGCGCAGCTCGGTGCGCGGATAGTTCACGGGGCGGCCGATCGACTTGCGATAGCTCGCCGCCGCGATCGTGCGCACCTTGCTCATGATGCGCGCCGCGGGCTCCATGAAGTGGTCATTGTCCTCGGGCTGCATGATTTCCGGCTGGAAACAGCCGAGCGCGTTGATCATGGCCGAGAGAATCGCCATCGGCGGCGCGTTCGCCGGAAAGCCGTCGAAGTGGTGCAACATGTCCTCGTGGATGTACTCGTGCCGGCCCAGCAGCCGGCGGAACTCCGCGAGCTGCGTGGCGCTCGGCAGCTCACCGAAGATCAGGAGGTAGGCGGTCTCGACGAACGTCGAGCGCTCGGCGAGCTCCTCGACGGGGTAGCCTCGATAGCGCAGGATGCCGAGCTCGCCGTCGATGAACGTGATGTTGCTCTGGCACGCACCGGTGTTGGCGAAGCCGCTATCGAGCGTGATCAACCCCGACTTGGCGCGCAGCTGCGAGATGTCGACCGCCGTCTCGTTCTCGGTGCCGGTGACGGTGGGCAGCTCAAGGCTCTTGCCGTCGAAAGTGAGGGTTGCGTTCTTCGTCATGGGGAGCCTCCGACTCGAAGGAGTATTCTACGCTCCGACCGCTTTCGAAGTGTGAGCGCGGCGATAAAGGTGCGGCGGTGTGAAGTGGCTCTCGGAGTCGACCGAGCTCGTGAGCAGAAAATGCTTGCAATCTCTGACCCGCGTTTTATATTTACGCCCGTTTTCGTTGCGGGCAGATGGTCTGCCCACCCAGGTAACGACGGAAGTTGCCGGGTAGCGAATAGACCAAAGGGCAAAGGGCCCCTGGACGATCGGTGAGCAAGCTGCTGTCGCTGGAGGAGGAACCTCCGAGTTCGGTGCGAGCCGAACAGCCCCTCCGCAAACCTCGCTTAAGTCTCCGCGAACTCATCGCCAGCGGCGCAACGGCGCCCGTGCAGCTTGCCCGCGCCGCGCGCGCCCGCTTCGTCGTCAGCCCGGCGAGCAACGAATTCCGCAAACGGCACTTCCCGGGCGTCAAAACGGCCGAATGGAACGATTGGCGGTGGCAGAACCGTAACCGCATCCGCTCGCTCGAGCAGCTCACGCGCATCATCGGGGTCACCGACGACGAGCGCGCCGCGATCGAGCGGCACAAGGGACCGCTGCCGATCGGCGTGACCCCTTACTACATGAGCCTCATCGATCCGGCAAACCCACTGCAGGGCCTGCGCCGGACGACCATCCCGACGCTGGCCGAGTTCGACCGAACCCCGGGCGAGCAGGACGATCCGCTCGGCGAGGACGGCCACAGCCCCGTGCCGGGCCTCGTGCATCGCTATCCCGATCGCGTGCTGCTGCTTGTCACCAATTTTTGCTCCGTCTACTGCCGCTACTGCACGCGGGCCCGGCTCGTCGGCGCGAGCGGCGAGCGCGCGCTACGAAAAGCCGACATCGACCGCGCCATCGAGTACATAGCGGCCACGCCGACGGTCCGGGACTGCCTGATCTCGGGCGGCGACCCGTTGTCGCTCGACGAGGAGCGGCTCGACTACGTGCTGTCGCGCCTGCGCTCGATCCCGCACCTCGAGTTCATCCGTATCGGCAGCAAGCAGCCCGTCGTGCAGCCGATGCGCGTCACGCCGGCGCTGACGAAGATGCTGCGCCGTTACCACCCGCTCTGGATGAGCCTGCACTTCACTCACCCCGACGAGGTGACGCCCGAGGTCGCCGAGGCCTGCGGACGGCTCGCCGATGCCGGCATCCCGCTCGGCAGCCAGACCGTGCTGCTCAGGGGCGTCAACGACGACGTCGCGACGCTCAAGAACCTATTCCACGCGTTGCTCAAGATTCGCGTTCGGCCCTACTACCTCTACCAGTGCGATCCGATCAGCGGCTCGAGCCACTTCCGGACCACCGTGGACAAAGGCCTCGAGCTCATCAGTCAGCTGCGCGGCTACACGACGGGTTACGCAGTGCCGAACTTCGTCGTCGACGCGCCCGGCGGCGGCGGCAAGATCGCCATGCTGCCGGACCCCGTCATGGGCCGCGACGGCAACGACCTGCTGTTGCGCAACTTCGCCGGCGAAGAGTGCCGGTACCCCGATCCCGACGGTACACTCGGCAAGCCTTGAGGCAGGCGCCCTATGAGGGCGCACAAGGGACGGACGTGCGGGTCGGGCTCACCTACGATCTCAAGGACGACCATTTAGCGCTCGGGCTCGCCGCCGAGCACGAGGTCGCCGAGTTCGACTCCGCAGCGACGATCGTCGCGGTCGAGGGTGCCCTTACGGCTCTCGGTCACGAGGTCGAGCGCGTGGGCCACGTCAAGGCGCTCGCCGCGCGGCTCGTGGCCGGGTGGCGCTGCGACCTCGTCTTCAACATCGCCGAAGGCGTTGCGGGCTTCGGGCGCGAGTCGCAGGTGCCCGCGCTGCTCGAGGCTTACGAGATTCCCTATACGTTTTCCGATCCGCTCGTCTGTGCCTTGACGCTGCACAAGGGCATGGCGAAGCACGTCGCGCGCGGCTGCGGCGTGCCGACGCCGAGCTTTGCCCTCGTGACCACGGCCGCGGAGGCCGCGGCGGTCGCGCTGCCGCTGCCGCTGTTCGCGAAGCCCGTCGCCGAGGGCAGCAGCAAGGGCGTCACGGCGAAGTCGCTCGTGAGGTCGCGCGCGGCGCTCGTCGAGGTCTGCACCGAGCTGCTCGCGCGCTATCGTCAGCCCGTGCTCGTCGAGGAGTTCTTGCCGGGTCGCGAGTTCACGGTCGGCGTTCTCGGCACGGGCGGGTCCGCGCGCGCCCTCGCGACGCTCGAGGTCATGCTCGGGCGCGAGGCCGACCCCGGCGTCTATTCGTACCGCAACAAAACGCAATGGCAGGGGCTCGTCGACTACCGGCTGCTAGAGCCCGGCCCGTTGCGTACCGAGGTCGAGGGTGTGGCGCTCGCGACGTGGCGCTGTCTCGGTTGCCGCGACGCGGGGCGCGTCGACGTGCGGCTCGACGGCGCGGGCCGCGCGCAGCTGCTCGAGGTCAATCCTCTCGCGGGGTTGGCGCCCGGCTACTCCGACCTGCCGATCATGGCGGAGCTGTCGGGCATGACCTACGGCGCGCTCATCGGCGAGATCGTCCGCTGCGCGTTGGCGCGCCTCGATGCCGCATAAAGTCGTTTTGCTGCACGACGCGCATGCCGCCGAAGGGCGCATCGACTCGAGCGATACGCTGGTCGAGGCGCAGGCGATCGCCGTTGCGCTCGCCCACCTCGGGTACGCCACGGTGACGCTGCCCGTCGGCCTCGACGTCGGCGCTCTGCAACGCGCGCTCGAGAAGCTCGAGCCGTATGCCGTCGTCAATCTCGTGGAATCGCTCGAAGGCCGCGGCCAGCTCGTCCACGTGGTGCCGGCCTTGCTCGAGGCGCTCGGCGTGCCGTTCACGGGTTGCTCGGCGCACGCGCTCGGCGTGACGTCCGTGAAGCCGTTCGCGAAAGAGCTCATGCAGCGCGCCGGAGTGCCGACGCCCGACGTGTTCGCCGGCGCGCCGGTCGCCGGCGTGCCGGTCGGCGGTGCGGCGGCCGGCGACGGCCCGTGGATCGTGAAGTCGGTCTTCGAGCACGCCTCGCTTGGGCTAGACGACTCGTCGGTCGTCGCGGCCGGCGCCGTCGCGGGCGTCATCGAGGCGCGCCGCGCCGAGTTCGGCGGCCGCTGGTTCGCCGAGCGGTTCGTGCCGGGACGCGAGCTTGCCGTGGCTCTGATCGCCGCGCCTGACGGCTTGTGCGTGCTGCCCGTCGCCGAGATTCGCTTCGAGGGTTTCCCTGCGACCAAGCCCGCGATCGTCGGCTACGCCGCGAAGTGGCATGCGCAGAGCTTCGAGTACCGCAACACGGTGCGGCGTTTCGGCGTGGCACCCGAGCTCGCGGCGCGCCTCGGCGGCATCGCTCGCGACTGCTGGCGGCTGTTCGCGCTCGGGGGCTACGCGCGCGTCGACTTTCGCGTCGACGCCGCGGGCACGCCCTGGGTCCTCGAGGTCAACGCCAATCCCTGCCTGTCGCCGGACGCCGGTTTCGCGGCTGCGCTCGCGCAAGCGGGCATCGCGTATGTCGACGCGATCGCCTGGCTCGTCGCCGACGCGCGCCGGCGCGTGACGGAGCTACCGTGAGCGTCGCGCGCCGCGCCGCGTCGCCAATCCGCTATCGGTCCCGGCCCCGCGACAGCGACCTTCGTGCGCTGCGTGTCCTCATCGCCTCCACGCGCTTGTTCAACCGCGAGGAGCGCGCGATCGCGCTCCAGGTCCTCGACGAGGGGTTGCGGCTCGGGCGCAAGAGCGGCTACGCGTTCTTTTTTGCCGAGCGCGACCGCGAGCTCGTCGGGTTTTGCGCTTATGGTCCCGTCCCACTGACCCAGCGCAGCTACGACCTCTATTGGATCGCCGTGGCGCCGTCGGCCCGGCGGCTCGGCATCGGCCGCGCGCTCATGGCGCTGGCGGAGTGCGCCGTGGCGCGGCGCGGCGGCGGCGGGTTTTACGTCGAGACCTCGTCGCGCCGGGTCTACGATCGGACCCGCCGCTTCTATCGGCTGGCCGGTTATCGGCAGGTTGCGAGGTTCAGGGCCTTTTACGGGCCGCGCGACGATAAGGTTATGTTTGGTAAGGTCATCCCGGGCAGGCGTTAGGCCGTGCCGCCCTGGCCCGGCGTGGCAGCGTCCGGCGGCCGAACCAACCCTAAAGAAATCTTATAACTGCCGGATTTCTCTAGTCATTTCGCGGCTTGACAGCTTTCGGCAACAGCCTATAGTTGCGCAGCCCGGCCCCTGCGGCCGGAGCGGCGGGAACACTGGCCGCCAAGAACGGACGAAAAGATCCGGACCGGTTGTACAGTCGAGGAGGTTTACGGTGCGTAAGCCCAAAGAGCAGGCCGAAGAGGAGGGCAGCGAAACCCACTTCTTCGAGGAGCTCGCATCGGACGACTCCGGCGATTCGGACGACGCTGCGGGCGTACGAGAGCTGCGCAAGCCCAAGAAGCCCGCCCGGCAGCGCGTCGAGCTCCGCAACGAGCAGCAGTCGCTGCGGCGGCAGTTGTCCGACTGGGACGACTACGGCCAAGACGACTTCGACACCAAGCTGTAGCCACGCACCTGCCGAGCGCCAAGCGTAAGCACCAAGGTCCCGCCGCAGCGCCCGCCGCGCTCGGACTGTTCGCGGCGTACGGGCTCGAAGTGGAGTACATGCTCGTCGACGGCGACAGCCTCGACGTGGCGCCGAAGGCCGATCTATTGCTCGAGGCCGCGGCCGGGGAGCTCACCGACGAGTGGCACAACGGCCCGGTGGCGTGGAACAACGAGCTCGCGCTGCACGTCATCGAGCTCAAGTGCAATGGGCCGCGCGCTTCGCTCGCGGGCTTAGGCGCCGACTTCGCCGCCAACGTGAAGCTCGCCAACGACAAGCTCGGCCGCGAGGGCTTGCGGCTCATGCCGACGGCCATGCACCCCTGGATGGACCCGAACCGCGTCGAGCTTTGGCCGCACGGCACGCGTCTCGTCTACGACACGTTCCACCGGATCTTCTCGTGCAAGGGCCACGGCTGGGCGAACCTGCAAAGCCTGCAGATCAACCTGCCGTTCGCCGGCGACGAGGAGTTCGCGCGCCTGCACGCCGCGATTCGGTTCCTGTTGCCGATCCTGCCCGGGCTCGCGGCCAGCTCGCCGATCATCGACGGCGAGCGCAACGGCATCCTCGACAACCGGCTCGTCGCAACCCGCCACAAGTGCGCGAAGATTCCGTCGCTGACGGGCGAGGTCGTGCCCGAGCCCGTGGGCTCGGTCGGCGAGTACTACGAGCGCGTGCTCGAACCGATCTATCGCGACCTCGCGGCGCACGACCCAGAGGGCGTGCTGCGCAACGAATGGGTCAACGCGCGCGGCGCGATCGCGCGCTTCGACCGCAACGCGATCGAGATCCGCGTGCTCGACGTGCAGGAGACGCCGCTCATGGACGTCGCCTACGCCGCGCTCATCGTCGAGGTGCTCAAGCTGCTCTGCGCCGAGCAGTGGCTCGACCGCGCGCGCATGGACGCGTGGCCCACGAGCGAGCTCGGCAAGCTCCTGCACTTAAGCGAGCGCCACGCCGAGGGAACCGGCATCGGCGACAAGCGCTATCTCGCGGCGTTCGGCTTCCGCGGCGGCGGCACGGAGCTCATGGGGCTATGGGAGCACCTCATCGAAGTCGTGTCGGCGCGCGGCAGCCTCGACGCGGCGACGGGCCGCCTGCTCGAGCACTATTTGCGCTTTGGCTCGCTCGCGACGCGCATCGGCAAGGCCGTCGGCTTGCTACCATCGCGCGCCAAACTCATGAGGGTCTATGAGGAGCTCTGCGAAGCGCTCGCCGCCGACACGCCGTTCGCGCCGCCGGCCGCTCCACCTGCTCGTTAGCTGCGAGCACGGCGGCAACCGCGTGCCGGCCGAGTACGCACCGTTGTTCGCTGGCGCGGACGACGTGCTCGCGTCGCACCGCGGCTTCGACCTGGGCGCAGCCGCGGTCGCGCGCGCCTTCGGCCGCGCGCTCGACGTCGAGCCCCTTACGGCCACCGTCACGCGCCTCGTCGTGGACCTCAACCGCTCGCCTGACAACCGCAACGTGTTCTCACCATACACGCGCGCGCTGACGGCCGAGCAGCGCGCGGACGCGATGGCAAAGCACTACTGGCCCTATCGGCGCGCCGTCGAAGATGCCGTCGCGCGTCTGGTCGCGGCCGGCGAGACCGTGCTCCACGTGTCCGCGCACAGCTTCACGCCCGTGTTGCGCGGCGAGGTTCGCGACTGCGACGTCGGCTTTCTCTACGACCCCCGCCGTGCGGCCGAGGTGCGCTTCGTCGAGCGCTGGCGCGCGGCGCTCGCCGCCTCGGCGCCAACGCTCGTGCTGCGGCGCAACTACCCCTACAGCGGCGTCTCCGACGGGCTCATGACGCACCTGCGCCGGCGCTACGGCGCGCGCGGCTACACCGGCATCGAGCTCGAGGTCAACCAGACGCACGTCGGCAGCGCGCGCTGGCGCGCGCTCGTCGCGCAGCTGACGGCGTCGCTCGTGACCGCAGTAGCAGCGCAACCTTCGAGAGCAGGCCGCCGCTCATGACGAGCTTTCCACCAACGCTCTTCGGCTTGCCACGCTGAGCCTCGGGGGCCACTATGCGCGGCAACTCACGACGCTAGGAATCACGATGTCTGCAGATCCGTCCGCCTTACGCACCGTGATCACGACGGCCGTGTTCGTCGACTTCGAGAACTTGGCACTCGGAGCCGAGCAGGACAAGAAGGGCCGGTTCGAGATCGAGCTCGTGCTCAAGCGCCTCCTCGAGCGCGGCCGCATCGTCTTCAAGCGCGCCTACTGCGACTGGTCGCGGTTCCAGAACTTCATGCGCGAGTTCCACATGCACGGCTTCGAGATGGTCGACATCCCGGGCTCGAAGGTCTCGGGCAAGAACAGCGCCGACATCCGCATGGTCGTCGACGCGATCGACCTCTGCTACTCGAAATCCCACATCGACACGTTCGTCCTGGTCACGGGCGACAGCGACTTCTCGCCGCTCGTGTCGAAGCTCAAGGAGAACGACAAGCGCGTCATCGGCTGCGGCGTTCGCAGCTCGACGTCGGACCTCCTGGCCAGCAATTGCGACGAGTTCATCTTCTACGACGATCTCATCCGCGTCTCGGAGCGCCGCCGGCCGAGGCCGAAGAAGACCGAGGACAAGAAGCAGCAGGAGGCGTTCGACCGCCTGCTCGCGACGGTTACCTCGCTCGAGGCCGATTACCCGACCGTCTGGGGCTCGGCCGTCAAGCAGACCGTCAAGCGCGTCTATCCGGGCTTCGATGAGAGCTACTACGGCTACCGCAGCTTCTCGGAGCTGCTCGAGCACGCGGCCAAGGAAGGCCTCATCACGGTCGAGCGCGACGAGGAGAAGGGCAACTTCCGCGTCCGCTCGGTGCACTGAGCGCAGGGTTGTCGCGGCCCCGCGACCGCGCTTTCGTTACCTGGGTCACAGCCGTGCGCGCTAGCGCCGCCGACACTACCGTCACCACGGAAGGTCGATGCCCTCGGCGTTATGTCGCAAGCGGGTTCGAAAGCGGTCAAGGACGGTGTTCAGGTGATCCAGGGCACGCCCTTGGGGCCGCTCACCGGACCCACGCTGTTCCTGCGCCTCTGGCGCGTCAAGGAAGATAAGCAAGAGCGCACGCGCGCTTCGCTGTTCCTCGTGCGGCCCGGCGTCGGCGACTACATCGTCAAGGAGCTCATCCCCGACATGGAGCTCGACGCGCAGGCCGCCCTCGACAAGGCCGTCGCCATCGCCAAGCGTGGTGACGCCTCCGTGCTCTATCTCAACGCCGATTTCTCACGCATCCCGAAGCCGCGCAACATCCTCAGCGCCTAGCGCCGGCCACGAGGTCCGAGCGCGTCGTGCCGCGCCCTTCGAGCTCGGTCCAGAGCTTGCCGGGATCCGTGTGGAAGACGAGATCCGCCGTGCCCGGCACGACCTGCCACCCGCCGCCGCGGAGCTCGGCGTCGAGCTGTCCCGGCACCCAGGCGGCGTGGCCGGCATAGAGCCGCAGCTCGTTCGTGCCGTCGGCGAGCCGGGCCATCTCGGGCAACGAGTCCGTGTCGATCGAGAGAAACACCTTGTCGAGGATCTCGGGCGTCGAGATCGTTGCGGCCGCCAGGCCGCGCACGAGCAGCAAGAGCTGGGTCGGCGCGATCGGGCCGCCGCGGAACAGCCGGCCCGGGTAGGCGCCGACGCCGGCCGCGAGCTCGGGGAACACCGTGCCCGGCTCGAGGTTCGTCGGCCGGTTGAGCACGACACCGAGCGCGCCGTTGTTGTCGTTGCGTAACACGAGCACGACCGTGCGCGCGAAGTTCGGGTCGGTGAGGCTCGGCGAGGCGACGAGCAGCGTGCCGTTCGCGACGCTCTGGGCCGCGATGGGCGTCGTCCAGGCGGCGGCCACGACGGCCAGCAGCGAGAGCACGATGGTCCGTGGCGAACGGCCCCCTAGCGGTTGCGAGTTAGGCTCGGTCATGGCGTCATGATAACCGCGCTTAAGTTACGCGAGGTGTACCGCAGCGCGTCCATCCCGCGTATGATGCGCGCCCTTCGTCCGGTCCGCGGCCGCTGTGGCCGCGGCCACGCCGGGCCGAGAGGATTTTGGACGTTGACCGCCGATCTTGCCGCTACACCCGCCGCGCGCGGCTACCGCCTGCCGGCCGAATGGGCACCCCACGAGGCTACGTGGCTGTCGTGGCCGCACAACCGGGACAGTTGGCCCGGCGTGTTCGCGGGCGTCGAGCCCGCCATGGTCGAGTTCGTGCGTGCGCTCGCTGCGTGCGAGCCCGTCTACGTCAACGTGCTGCATGCCGAGCACGAGCGCCATGTCCGCCGGTTGCTCGCGGCGACCGTGCCGTCCGAGCGCTTGAGGCTCTACCGCTTCGCGACCAACGACGCTTGGGCGCGGGATCACGGCGCGATCTTCGTCATGCGCGCCACGGCCGCCGAGCCGCGGCTCGCCGTCGATTTCGACTACAACGCCTGGGGCGGCAAATACCCCCCGTTCGACCTCGACCGGCAGATCGGCCGGCAGATGGCCGAGGCGCTCGGGGTGCCGCGCTACGCGCAGCCCGGCATCGTGCTCGAGGGCGGCTCGATCGAAGTCAACGGCGAGGGTGCGTTGCTCACGACCGAGCAGTGCCTGCTCAATCCGAACCGCAACCCCACCCTCGATCGCGCCGACATCGAACGGCTGCTGCGCGACGCCTTCGCCGTCCGCGAGATCCTCTGGCTTGGGATAGGTATCGAGGGCGACGACACCGACGGCCACATCGACGACCTCACGCGCTTCGTGGCGCCGGACGCCGTCGTCACCGTCGTCGAGCCTAACCGCGCCGATCCGAACCACGCGCCGCTCGCGGCCAACCGCCGCCTGCTCGACACGCTGCGCGTCGGCGGCCGGCCGCTGACCGTCGTCGAGCTGCCGATGCCTACGCCGCAGTACCTCGGCGAGCAGCGCTTGCCCGCGAGCTACGCGAACTTCTACGTCGCCAACGGCGCCGTGCTCGTGCCGACGTTCGGCTGCGCCGCCGACGATGCCGCGTGCGGGACCTTGCGCGACTGCTTCCCGGGCCGGCGCGTCGTTCCCGTCGACTGCCGCGTCCTCATCGCGGGTCTCGGGGCGCTCCACTGCCTCACGCAGCAGGTGCCGGCGGTGCCGGCGACGTCGTGAGCGAGACCAAGGCGACGACGTGCTTGTGGCGCGCGCCGCTAGCTCCTAATCTTCACGCTTTCAACGGGCGCCGGGCGCCTGAGGTTCCTTAACGCGATGGGTGCGATCTCCGATTTCATCCGCCACCATTACCGCCACTTCAACGGTGCCGCGCTCGTCGACGCCGCCGACGCTTACGTCGAGCACGTCAACTCCGGCGGCCAGATGCTCATGACGCTCGCGGGGGCGATGAGCACGGCCGAGCTCGGACTGTCTCTGGCCGAGATGATTCGCCAGGGCAAGGTGCATGCGATCTGCTGCACGGGCGCGAACCTCGAAGAGGACGTCTTCAACCTCGTGGCGCACGAGCACTACGTCCGCATCCCGAACTACCGCTATCTCACGCCCGAGCAGGAAGAAGATCTGCTCGACCAGCACCTGAACCGCGTGACGGACACCTGCATCCCGGAGCACGAGGCGATTCGCCGCATCGAGGGCGCCGTGCTCGACGAGTGGCAGCGCGCCGACAAGGCCGGCCACCGGTATTTCCCGCACGAGTTCATGTACAAGATCCTGCGCTCGGGCGTGCTCGAGCAGCACTTTGAGATCGACCCCAAGGACAGCTGGTTGCTGGCCGCGGCCGAGCGCGACCTGCCGATGTTCGTGCCGGGCTGGGAGGACTCGACGCTCGGCAACATCTACGCCGCGCACTGCATCGCCGACGACATCGCCAACGTGCACACCGTGCGCAACGGCATCGAGTACATGATGGTGCTCGCCGACTGGTATCAGGCGACTTGCCGCAAGGGCTCGATCGGCTTCTTCCAGATCGGCGGCGGCATCGCCGGCGATTTCCCGATCTGCGTCGTGCCGATGCTCCAGCAGGACTTGGAGCTCAAGGACACGCCGCGTTGGGGCTATTTCTGTCAGATCAGCGACTCCACGACGAGCTACGGCGGATATTCGGGCGCAGTGCCGAACGAGAAGATCACCTGGGGCAAGCTGTCCGCCTCGACGCCCAAGTTCATCATCGAGTCCGACGCCACGATCGTGGCGCCGCTGATCTTCGCTCACGTGCTGGGAGAGTAACGAGATGTCGTCGCAACCGAAGAAGCAACCCGTCCCGGCCGAGTGGACCGTCGCCGATGCCAGCGAGCTCTACCGCATCGCGAGCTGGGGCGAGCCGTTCTACTTCGTCAACGAGCAGGGCCACATCGGCGTGCGTGCGCTCGACGAGCACGGCACGACGATGGATCTCGTCAAGATCGTCAACGAGCTGCGCCGCCGCGGCGTGCAGTTCCCGATGCTCGTTCGGTTCCAGGACGTGCTCCGGGCGCAAGTGCGGCGCATCAACGAGGCGTTCCGCAACGCCATCGCGGAGTCGAACTACGGCAACGTCTACCGCGGCATCTATCCGATCAAGGTCAACCAGCTCCACGAGGTCGTCGACGAGCTGCTCGACGCGGGCCGGCCCTACGGCATGGGGCTCGAGTGCGGCTCGAAAGCCGAGCTCATCGCCTGCTTGCCGCAGATCGACGGCGAAACGCTGCTCGTCTGCAACGGTGTCAAGGACCGGACGATGCTGTCGCTCATGATTGCGGGGCAGAAGCTCGGCCAGAACATCGTGCCCGTCATCGAGAAATACTCCGAGTTCACGGATCTCAAGGGCCTCGCGTTCTCGACGGGCTACATGTCGCAGCTCGGCGTGCGCGTGCGGCTCGCGACGCGCGGCGCCGGCCGTTGGGCCGAGTCGTCGGGCACGAACTCGAAGTTCGGCTTGAACGTCGCCGAGCTCATGCGCATGGTCAACGAGCTCGAGGCCGGCGGCCAGAAGGCCAAGCTCGTGCTGTTGCACTGCCACATCGGCAGCCAGATCGCGGACATCCAGGTGGTCAAGCAGGCGACCAAGGAGGTCGCGCAGATCTACGCCGAGCTCGTCAAGCGCGGCATCGGGCTCAAGTACCTCGACGTCGGCGGCGGCCTCGGCGTCAACTACGACAAAGGCCATCTCGAGGAGGACGCGGGCATCAACTACAGCCTCCAGGAGTACGCGAACGCGGTGATCTTCACGATCAAGGAGGTCTGCGACGCCAACGAGGTGCCGACGCCCGTGCTCGTCACCGAGAGCGGCCGCGCGCTCACGGCGCACCACTCGGTGCTCGTCGTGCCCGTGCTCAGCGCGCACTCGAAAGACGACCCGAACCAGGTGCTTAACGTAGAAGAAAGCGCCGCCGAGCCCGTGCGGGCCTTGAACGCGATCCTCGGCGCGGTGCCGAAGACGCGCAAGCAGTCGGAGTTGCTCGAGGCTTACCACGACGCCAACGAGCGGCTCGAGGAGGTTCGGCAGCTCTTCACGCTCGGTTACTTGCCGATCGAGCAGCGGGCGCTCGCCGAGAGCCTCTACTGGCGCTTGTGCACCAATCTGTTGCGCGCCATGCGGCGCTCGGACAACGCGCGGCCCGAGATCATCGAGCTCGAGGATGCGCTTACCGACCAGTACCTCTGCGATTTTTCGGTGTTCCAGTCCATGCTGGATCACTGGGCGATCGACCAGCCGTTTCCCATCATGCCGCTGCACCGCCTGGATGAACGGCCAGGACGGCGCGCCTTACTCGTCGACCTCACCTGCGATTCGGACGGGAAGGTCAGTCACTACGTTTCATCGCGGGAGGACCGGTCTTTCCTGGAACTGCATTCGCTGGAACCAGGGAAACCTTATTACCTGGGCTTTTTCCTGATGGGCGCGTACCAGGATATCATGGGCGATGCGCACAACCTTTTCGGCCGCGTCTCCGAGGCGCACGTCTATGGCGACGGCGAGGAAGAAGGCAATTTCTGGATCGAGAAGGTCATTCCCGGCATCGAGGTGCAGGAAATCCTCGCGCAGGTGCAGTATTTCCCGAACGACCTGCGGCGGCGCATGGAAAACATCGTGAAGGAGAAAATCGAGGCGGGCAGCATTCGTCCGAAACGCGGCATGGAAATACTCGAGCAGTACACGCGCTTCTTCACTGACGGCACGTATTACGATCCGCGCGACGGAACGGTCGAACGATGAGCGAAGCGGCAAAGATCGTACGCATCGGCCTGGTGCAGATGCAGTGTTCGGAAGATCCGGCGGCAAACACGGACAAGGCGGTGTCGATGACGCGGGAGGCGGCCGCGCAGGGCGCGCAGGTCATCTGCCTCCCCGAGCTGTTCCGTTCGCGCTACTTCTGCCAGTCCGAGGACGACGGCTGCTTCGACCTGGCCGAACCCGTGCCCGGCCCGACGACGGAAATCTTCGCGGCGCTGGCCGCAGAGCTCGATGTATCGATCATCGTCAGCCTGTTCGAGCAACGGGCACCGGGCCTTTACCACAACACGACGGCGGTCGTGGACCGGCAGCGAGGTTACCTCGGCAAGTACCGCAAGATGCACATCCCGGACGATCCGCGCTACTACGAGAAATATTATTTCACCCCCGGCGACCTCGGCTTCCGGACCTTCGACACGCAGCAGGCGCAACTCGGCGTACTGATCTGCTGGGACCAGTGGTATCCGGAGGCGGCGCGGCTCACGGCTTTGCAGGGTGCGGAAATTTTGTTCTATCCGACCGCGATCGGCTGGCATCCGGAAGAGAAGGCTGCGGTGGGTGCGGACCAGCATGCCGCCTGGGAGACGATGCAGCGCTCGCATGCGATCGCGAACGGCT